>JBGAHE010000019.1:0-78467 GCA_044226365.1 Bryobacteraceae bacterium | reverse complement strand
GATCACATCCAGGGGCAGGACGCCGATCAAATGCTGCGGCGAGTGGAACAGCTCATCCGGGCTTTCGAAGGCTAACCGCGGCTCCGGCGGAGATCACCATGAACAGATGGAGGATCTCCGTGTTCGAGAGGTTCCACTCGAAGAAGCCGCTGACCACGACGGCCAGCCAGACGGCGATGCCCGCTTCGAGAATGGCGCGGCGCTCGCCGGTGGCGGATGCGGCGGCGCTCCACCAGCCATGGACCATCGCCCACAGCAGCCAACAGAAGCAGAGCGCGGTGGGGATACCCCGGTCGGCGGCGTACTGCAGATAGTTGTTGTGCAAATGGCCGTAGTTGCCTTCCGGCAGCGGCCGGCGGATGTCGGCGGGGACGTAACGGTCGAATTGGGTCTTCACCAAATCGGGACCGATGCCGAACCAGGGGTGTGCGCGGACCATCTCGAGGCCGGTGCGCCAGGTGACCCAGCGATGCTGGTTTGAGTCCACTTCGCCGTGCGGCACGACGATGGAGACGGCCCGGTCGCGGATGGGGGGCACCAGCATCAAAGCGCCGAAGAGCACCGGCAGCGTCCAGATGAGCCGGGGCCTTACCCGGGCCACCAGATAGACGATGCCGACGGCGGCACCAATCCAGTTCCCTCGGGTTTCGTTCAAGAGCAGGGCGACGCCGATGGTACCGAGGGCGCCCAGCGCCCACTTGCGATGGCGCTCCGGCCCCAGCAGCACCCACGCGAGCGCCACCAACAAGAGCATCATCATCTGGCCACCGAAGGTTTGCCAGTGGCTCATGAAGCCGGTAGTGCGCTGCGCGACGTAGTGGCGGTAAAAGTTGACGCCTAAGGCCTCCGCCTCGAACCAGCGCTTGCCGAACTGGACGAAGCTCCAGACAGCGCTGAGAAGTCCAGCGCCGAGCAGGGCCATCCCCAGCTTCCGAACGTCGGCGACGCCGGCGAGCAGCGTCGCGAGGAGGGGCAGCATCAGGTAGACGTAGAACTTCTTGAGTTGCGGCCAGCCGCCCGCCGGGTCCGGGGAGAGAGCGAGGGCGATCACCGTGCCGATGAAGAAGGCGGCCGTCGGCCAGCGATAGGGCCAGCGCCAAGCGGGGCGGGCGGCCAGGGCCATCAGCAACGCGGCGCCTTCGAGGATCTGCGCCGCGGCGATGGAAAACAGGATAGCGACGGCGGCGGCCATCGCCAGCCCCTGGGCCATCAGCATTGTTGACCACGGTGTCAGCGGCAACCCCTGAGTATGCCAGAATGCGGAGGCAAACTGCATGGAACTCTATCTGCTCCGCCACGGCATCGCTGAAGGCGGCCAACCCAATCAACCCGACCATCTGCGCGCCCTGGTCCCCGAGGGCGAGAAGCGGCTTCGTCAGACGTTGAAGCGCGCGGCGGCGGCCGGGGTGAGCCCCAGCCTGATTCTTTCCAGCCCCTTTCTGCGCGCCAAGCAGACCGCCGCAATCGCCGATGAGATTCTGCCAGGCAAACGGACGACGCTGCTGACCGATGTGCTGGTGCCTATGGGCCGTCCCGATGAGGTGTGGGACGAATTGCGCCTCCACCGCGCCGAAGACAGCGTCCTGCTGGCGAGCCACGAGCCGCTGTGCAGCCAACTGGCCGCCTACCTGCTGCAATGCCCCGCCCTGCGCCTCGATTACCGCAAAGGGATGCTAGTGCGCATCGACTTCGACGGCTTCGGACCCGTGCCGCATGGGGTGCTGCGGTGGATCCTCACCTCGCGCCTGGCAGCCTGACCGCTAAACTGGATCTAGTTCTGGTCCGCGATTCATGTCCCCACGCAATCTGATCCGCATTCTCACGCTTGGCTTCACGCTCGTCGTCATGCTGGTGGTGGCGGCGGCGTTTGTCGGGTATCAGGGTTCGAAATCGATTCATACGAATGCACAAGAACTGGTACGGGGACACTTTGTCAGTTCCGGCCGGGGTGCGGAGCTCGAATCACGGATTGAGTCGCAGAGCCAGGAATTGCTGGACGAGCTCGAGGAATTGCTGGGCATTTGTCTCCTGTTGGCGCTGGGCTGCGCGGGCCTGACAGTGTGGACCACGAAGCGGGCATTCGAGAAGCTGGCCTGGCAAACGCTGGAGCTGGATCGCGTGTCGTGGAACATGCTGCAGGATCAGGAAGTGGTGGCCCGGCGGTTCTCGCACGAAATGCACGACGAACTCGGGCAGTCGCTGACGGGATTGAAGAGCATGATGAAGCGGCTCGACGTCAACGAGTACGAGGCGCGGCGGGCGGAATGCGTTCAGGTGCTGGACGAGGTGCTGGAAGGGGTGCGCGAGCTCTCGCAGTTGCTGCGGCCCGTGATTCTCGACGACTTCGGCCTGGATGCGGGCCTCCGCTGGCTCGCCGCGCGATTCACCCAGCGGACGGGAATCGAGGTGGTGTACCAGTCGCAGAGCACGTTCCGCTTGAGCGACGAGTTGGAGACGCATCTGTTCCGTATCGCCCAGGAGGCGCTGACCAACATCGCGCGCCATTCCCAGGCGCAGAAAGCGTGGCTCTCCTTCAACATTGCCGGTCTACGCGTGGTGCTGACGATTGAGGACAACGGGCGCGGCATCCCTGAGGGCCCGCGGATGAACCAGGCGTCGAGCAGCATTGGCATGGTGGGCATGCGCGCTCGCGCCCGCCGGATCGGCGGCGAACTGACCACGGAAAATCGAGAGAACGGCGGCCTGCGTTTGCGGGTGGAAGCGCCCGTGCAGAAAGCGAGTGAGCAAGATCATGGCAAACACGACGCGAACAACCATCCGCATCTTATTAGCTGACGACCATGCGGTGGTGCGGCGGGGGTTTCGCATGATTCTCGCATCGCAGCCGGACATGGAGGTGATCGGCGAGGCGATGAACGGTCGGGAGGCGGTGGAACTCGCCCAGTCGCTGCAGCCGGACATCGTGGTGATGGATGTTTCGATGCCCGAGTTGAGCGGCATCGAAGGCACGCGGCGCATCTCGGAGCTTTGCCCGCGGACGCGCGTTCTGGCGTTGAGCATGCATCGCGACGCCGTCTATGTTCGCGAGATCCTGCGAGCCGGCGCGCGCGGCTATCTGGTGAAAGATGCCGATGATGACGCGCTGATCGGGGCAGTCCGCGCAATTGCCCAGGGCGAAGGCTACCTGAGCCCGGCGGTGGCCGATGCGGTGCTCGACGACTATCGCAAGCACGTCTCGAATCCGATCGACCTGCTCACCTCACGCGAGCGCGAAGTGCTGCAGTTGATCGCCGAGGGCAAGACAAACAAGGAGATCGCCACGATTCTGACGCTGAGCGTCTACACCGTGGAGTCGCACCGGGGCCGCATCATGGAAAAACTGAATCTGCACAGCGCGGGCGATGTGGTCCGCTTCGCGCTGCGCAATGGCCTGATTCATTAGGCAGCGCTAGGCGAGGTCGCCGCGCTTGGTGATCACCTCGGCCTGCAGATAGGGCCGGAGGACCTCCGGCACAACAACGGTGCCGTCGGCCTGCTGATAGTTCTCGATGATCGCCACCCAGGTGCGGCCGACGGCCAAGCCGCTGCCGTTGAGGGTGTGCAGGAACTCGTTCTTCTTGCCGGCGCGCATGCGAATACCCGCGCGGCGAGCCTGGAAGGCGTCGAAGCTCGAGCAAGAGGAGATTTCCTTGTAGGCATTCTGTCCAGGCAGCCAGACTTCGATGTCGAAGGTCTTGGTGGAGGAGAAGCCCATATCGCCGGTGCACAGCACGACCGTGCGAAAGGGCAGGCCGAGTTTGCGCAGAATGTTCTCCGCGTCGTTGGTGAGCGCGTCGAGTTCGGCCTGGCTCTGCTCCGGCCGGGCGAACTTCACCAGTTCCACCTTCTGAAACTGGTGCTGGCGGATGATGCCGCGGACGTCGCGGCCGTGGCTGCCGGCTTCGCTGCGGAAGCAGGGCGTGTAGGCGCAGAGCTTCACGGGCAGCAGATCGCCGTCGAGCGTCTCGTCGCGATAGAGATTGGTGACGGGCACTTCGGCCGTCGGGGCGAGCCAGAAGTCGGTGTTTTCGCACTTGAACAAGTCGCCGGCGAACTTGGGCAGCTGTCCGGTGCCGAAGAGGCTGGCGGAGTTCACCAGGAACGGGGGCAGCACCTCGGTGTAGCCGTGCTCGCGGGTGTGGACGTCGAGCATAAAGCTGACCAGCGCGCGTTCAAGCCGGGCGCCGAGCCCCCAGTAGACGGCGAAACGCGCACCGGTGACTTTGGTAGCCCGTTCGAGATCGAGAATGCCCAAAGCGGGGCCCAAGTCCCAATGCGGTTGCGCCGGGAAGCTGAAGGTGGGGATGATGCCTTCGCGCCGCACCTCGACGTTGTCGTGTTCGTCCTTGCCTAACGGCACGGATTCATGCGGCACATTCGGAATGCCCTGCAGGATGCCGCGGAACTCGTCGTCCAGCGTCTTGACGGTTTCCTCAAGCAAGGCAATGCGTTCCTTGGCGGCGCGAACGTTTTCCTGGAGCAGGGTGGTATCGCCGCCAGCCTTCTTGAGCTTGCCGATTTCCTGGCTCTCGGCGTTCAGTTTGGCGCGCAGAGTTTCGGTCTCCGTCACAGCGGCACGGCGGCGCGTGTCGAGATCGCGAAACAGGTCGCGGTCCATCGAGAACCCGCGCGTCGCGAGCCGGTCGAGAACCGCATCAAGATGGGAACGGAAGTATCCGAGGTCGTGCATGAACCTACAGGATAACCGTCAGGCCGCTAACGCTGCTCGATGGGGATCCAGGGCTGGCCGACTTCCTTGCCCTTGTAGTCGGCGCGCGGACGGATCAGGCGGTTGTTCCGGTACTGCTCCAGCGTATGGGCGGTCCAGCCCGACATGCGGCTGACGGCGAAGATCGGCGTGAAGAGGTCGGCCGGAATGCCGAGCGAATAGTAGGTGGAAGCCGAGAAGAAATCGACGTTGGCGTTCAGATTCTTCGCGTTTTTGATGTAATCGGCGATGGCGGTGGAGGTCTCGTAGAGGTCCACATGACCGGTGCGTTCGCCGATCTCTTTGGACAGGCGAGCCAAGTGAATCGCGCGGGGGTCGATGGTCTTGTAGACGCGATGGCCGAACCCGGCGACCTTTTGTTTATTCGCGAGGCGATCCTTCACCCACTCGAGCGCCTTTTCTTTGGTGCCGGTGGCGAGCAGGTACTTGATCACATCTTCGTTGGCACCGCCGTGGAGCGGTCCTTTGAGGGCGCAGATGCCGGCGGTGGCAGCGGAGTAGATGTCGGAGAGCGTAGCGGCGGTCACGCGGCTCGCAAAGGTGGACGCGTTCAATTCGTGGTCGGCGTGGAGGGTCAAGGCAATGTCGAACGCCTTTTCCATCACCGCATCGGGACGATTGCCGGTCAAGGTGTAAAGGAAATTCGCGGCAAAGCCAAGGGACGGATCGCTGGCGATCACCGGCTCGCCCTTGCGCAGACGGTTGAAGCTCGTGACGATGGTGGCCGTTTTGGCCATGAGCTTGGTCGCCTTCAGCAGATTGGCTTCGGGCGTCATTTCGTCGGCTTGGGGATCGCTGATGCCGAGCATCGACACGGCTGTGCGGAGCACGTGCATCGGTTTGCCTTGGGGCACCGTCGCCAGGAAAGCGGCGACGCCTTCAGGGAGTTCGCGATGCGCCACCAACTGCTTCTTCAGTTCAGCCAGTTCTTCGGCCTTCGGCAAGCGACCATGCCAAAGGAGGAAAATCACTTCTTCGAACGTGGCGTTCTCCGCCAACGTATTGATCGAGTAGCCGTAATAGGCTAGGACGCCCTCATCGCCATCGATATAACAAATCTCAGAATCTGCGGCAATGATGCCTTCTAAACCCGCGCCGGACACAGTAGCCATTCGTATACCTATTTGAGACTCTATCAGAAGACCGGACGGCCTCGGAAAGCTTCGCATCTTTACATGCAAAAATGCCGTGGCGATGGCTTGCTTCGCCGGCCCTAAGCTAAGATAACTGGAGAGCCCGTCCTATGCGTTCATCCTCGATTGCGGCCCAGCCAGCTCTCACCCGCACCAAGCGCGGATCCGCATCTGCGAAGAACGCCCCCATGGCGGGTGTCGAAACGGAGGCGGACCTCCGGGCTTCGACGCTCACCTCCGAACAACTGCTCACCGCCTACCGCCACATGCTGAGCTCTCGCTTGATCGATGATCGCGAGATTCTGATGAAGCGGCAGAACAAGATCTATTTCCAGGTGAGCGCGGCGGGTCACGAAGCGGCGCAAACGGCCGCGGGCATGGCGCTGCAGGCTGGCCATGATTGGTTTTACCCCTACTACCGGGATCGCGCTCTGTGCCTGGCGCTGGGCGTGACGGCGGAGGAGATGTTTCTGCAAGGCGTGGGCGCGGCGCGCGACACGGCCTCCGGCGGACGTCAGATGCCCTCGCACTGGTCCGATCCGGCGAAGCACATCGTCACCGGCTCGTCGCCCACCGGCACGCAGTTCCTGCAGGCGATCGGCTGCGCCCATGCGTCGAAATTGGCCGGCACGGATGAAGTGACGCTGGTGTGCACCGGCGACGGCGCGACGAGCGAAGGCGAGTTCTGGGAATCGATCAACATCGCGACGCTCGACAAGCTGCCCGTGCTTTACCTGGTGGAAGACAACGGCTGGGCAATTTCGGTGCCCGTGGAACGGCAAACGCCCGGCGGCAAGATCAGCAAGCTGCTGGAGAGCTTCCCGAATCTGCTGCTGCTGGAAGTGGACGGTTGCGACTTCGTGGCGAGCTACGAGGCGATGAGCACCGCCGCGGCGTGGGTGCGCCAGGGCAATGGTCCGGCGCTGGTCCACGCGACGGTGACGCGGCCTTACTCGCATTCGCTTTCGGACGACGATCGGCTCTACAAGAGTGCCGAGGAGCGCGCCGACGAGTCCGCCCGCGATCCGCTGCCGCGCATGGCGGACTATCTGGTGAGCGAAGGTCTGGCGACGCGGGAAGAGCTGGATCGGCTAAGCGCGAAGCTGTTTCAGGAATTCGACGAGACCAGCCGCCGGGCTCAGGCTGAGCCGCCGCCGGCGACCGACACGATCCTGCGTCATCTGTATTCGGAAACGGTGGACCCCACCGGCGCGCAGTTCGAAGCGGAACCTGTGTTCTCGGGCGAACCGCGGACCATGGTCGACGAGATCAACCTGACGCTGCACGAGGAAATGCGCCGTGATTCGCGGGTGCTGGTTTTTGGCGAAGACGTCGCCGATTGCAGCCGCGAAGAGAATCTTTCGACGGTGAAGGGCAAAGGCGGCGTGTTCAAGGCGACGCTCGGCTTGCAGCGCGTGTTTGGCAGCGATCGCTGCTTCAACACGACACTGGCGGAAGCGGGAATCATGGGCCGGGCGATTGGCCTGGCGACGCGTGGTCTGAAGCCCATTACCGAGATTCAGTTCTTCGACTACATCTGGCCCGCCATGATGCAGATTCGCGACGAACTCGCCACGATCCGCTGGCGGTCCTACGGCGGCTTCAGCTGCCCGGTGGTGATCCGCGTGGCGACAGGTGGCTACCTGACCGGCGGCGCCGTGTATCACAGCCAGAACGGCGAGAGCATCTTTACGCACATTCCGGGTCTGCGGGTGGTGATGCCGTCCAATTCGCTCGATGCCTGCGGGCTGCTCCGCACGGCGATTCGCTGCGACGACCCGGTGTTGTTCCTCGAGCATAAGAAGCTCTATCGCGAGCCGTATAACCGAGCGCCCCATCCCGGGCCCGACTATACGATTCCGTTTGGCAAGGCGCGGCTGATGAAGGCCGGCGACTCACTGACGATTCTCACCTACGGAGCGCTGGTGCAGAAGAGCCTGCAGGCCGCGCAGCGGCTGGAAGCCGAGTTCCCCGGGCGCACGGTGGAGGTGATCGACCTGCGGTCGCTTTCACCCTATGACTGGACGGCGATCGCCGAATCCGTCCGCAAAACGAGCCGGGTGCTGGTGGCTCACGAAGATACCAAGAGCTGGGGCTTCGGCGCGGAGATTGCCGCCCGCATTGCCGACGAACTCTTCACGGACCTGGACGCGCCGGTGGGCCGGGTGGCCGCCAAGGACACCTGGGTCGCCTATCATCCGTCGCTCGAAGACGCCATCCTGCCGCAGGTAGAAGACCTGGTGCAGGAAGGTTCGCGTCTGCTGCGGTTCTAGGCCCGCTATCGCTTCAGCCAACTGAGCACGGCCCGATTCACCTTGTCGGGGGCATCCTGCTGCGCGAAGTGGCTGGCTTCCGGGATCGTTACCAGCGTCCAATCGTCCACCCAATCCCACGTGCCGGCCAGAGCGCCGGGCAACAGCGCGGTGTCCTTCAAGCCGTGGATCTGCAGCACCGGGCATTGGGGCTTTACGAGCGGACCGGCAACTTCGCGATAGGGCTCACGCGGATAGTTGCGGCGGTAGTAGTTCATCATCCCGTCCAAGCTCGAGCGGGAGAAGGCTTCAACGTACTTCTTGCGGGCTTCGGGATCGCGCACCCAGCGGGCAAGGGCCTCAGGCGTCAGTTTCTCGTGCGAGTCCGGTTGCTGAAAGCGCCGTGCGTATTCGCTGGCCTTCTGTTGCTCGGGGTTGTTGGCCAGTTCGCGCGACAGGCCACGAGGATGCGGCAGGTTGACGATGATGAGCTTCGAGACGACCTGGGGCACGTTGAAGGCCACCTGCCAGGCGATGGCGCCACCCCAGTCGTGCGCCATCAGGATGGCCGGCGAGGAGCCTTGCGCGCGGATCACGGCGACGACGTCGCCGACCAGGAGACGCATGTCGTAGGCGGCGGGGTCGGCCGGCTGGCCGCTCAGATTGTAGCCGCTTAGGTCCATCGCGACGGCGCGAAAGCCAGCGCCGGAGAGGGCTTCCATCTGGGCGCGCCAGGTGTACCAGAAGTCGGGGAAGCCGTGGACCATTACGACCACGGGGCCAGCCTTCGGTCCCAGCGCCGCGTAGTGAATCTTGACCCCGCCGGAGTCGGCGAAGCCATGCTCAACTCGGGCGTCGATCTCCGCCCAAGCCGTCGAAACCAGCAGCACTCCAACCCAGTACTGTTTCATCTCTCCACGATGGCACACCTCAAGCCATTTCTTTACACATCTACAGAGAGTTATGCTGGTAACCCTCGTAGGATGGAAGCCGTCCTGGAGAACACGGGTGTTTGACCACACCCATAAGGAGATAGACAAATGAAACTTCGCCTGCTGATCAGCTTGGCGACCCTTGCCGTCGCGTCCTTTGCGGCCGACCTATCGGGCAAGTGGGTCGCGAAGATGCAAACCCCCAACGGCGACACGCGCGAAATGGTGATGAATCTCAAAGCGGACGGCGACAAGCTGACCGGCACCGTCTCGGGCATGCGCGGCGATGCCGAGATCACCGAAGGCAAGGTTGCTGGAGATGATGTTTCCTGGGTCGTGGTGAGGAACTTCAACGGCAACGAGATTCGCCAGCAGTACAAGGGCAAAGTCACCGGCAGCGAGATGAAGCTGCAGGTCTCGTTCGGCGAACGCAGCATGGATGTCACGGCCAAGAAGGCCGAATAACTCGAGGGGCGGGCTTCGGCCCGCCCGTTGATTAGACTTTTGGAGCGGACCCGATGAGCGCCACGGCCGCGAGATAGACGGCGGCGGCGATGCCCGTCATGCCACGCGCCGTGGGCGAAGAGATCAGCTCTTTCCAGACGGAGAGCCCGAGCGCGGCAATCAACAGAGGCGCTCCGCGCGTGAAGAGGTACTGGGCGAGCTCGCCCGGCAATTCCTTCGGGGGCGCCGAGACCATGAGCACCGCGGCCAGGGCGCCGATGGCGAAGAGCATGCCGCCCACCATCCCCAGCAAATGCACCTTGATGCTCCCCTGGAAGTAGCGGAAGAACTGGACGGCGGGACCCTGCACGGGCAGATTCATGAAGTAGAGGTTGAAGATGAAGGTCGACACGAAAATGCCCATCGTGAAGATGAAAGCGAAGCCGTAAGCGCCTAACCCAATGTCCGGCACTTGCGCCATCGCCCCGACTCCCGGGACGAATCCCAGCAGGACGCCGCCAATCACGGCGAACATAATCGCCTTCCAGGTAACCACCTGGCCGTCGTCCTGTTTCTCCTCGCGACGACGCCGATAGTACTTCGGGCCACCCGGGTCGGCGGCGGGCACCGGTTCAGAGGTAGCGGTTAACTCTAGCGGCGCAGGCGCCGCCACTCGTTTCGCGGCGGCGATGCAGAGTAAGATGACGATCGCCAGCAGGGCCCAGCCGATGCCCAGGAAAACGAAATTGAACGAGCGTTGCTGCACCAGAGACCAGAGCGACTCCACCAACAACGCGACGGCGAAGCTCGAAGGGAACGCCAATGCGACGCCGCCAATCGAGGAGCCCGCGAGAATCAGCAGATTCGCCAGATTGAAGATACAGCCGGCAGCAAAGGCGATGGCAATGGCGCGGCGGCCGGCAGTTAGCGAGATGTTGTCCCAGAAACTGAGGTCGGTACCCATCGACCCGAACGTAAGTCCCGCAACCAGGGAAGCCACCACGGCACCGAAGGCGAAATCGAAATAGTAGAGCTCAAAGCGCCAATTGCCGCTCATCTTGTAAGTGGCGGTCCAGAGGGCGCCACACAACAAGGCGAGTAGACCCAATAAGAGGGCCATTTCATGCGTGGAGGGGAAAATCATGCAGAGTCCTTGTGATCTATGCGCTGCGGGGCTCGACGGCGTCCGACTGCTAGCGTCGCCCGTGCGCAGACAGGCAGTATCGTATGTTAACTCCCATCATACATGGATCGCCATCCCGATCCTGTCGTCCGTTCGATAGACTATTGGCGATGAAAGCAGCTTATTACGGCGGCTCGCGCCAGATCGACATTCGTCCCTGCGTGCCGGTCCCGCCCGGCCCCGGCCAACTTCAGGTCCGCGTCTCGCATTGTGGGATCTGCGGGACAGACCTCCACGTTTATCTGGGTGACCTCGATCACCGGATCCGCCTGCCCGAGGTGATCGGGCATGAAGGATCCGGCACGGTGGCGGCCCTGGGACCGGACGTGGGCGGATTCGCCGTCGGCGACCCCGTGGTGGTGATGCCCATCATGTCCTGCGGGGGCTGCCCGGCCTGCCTGGCGGGGAACTATCACGTTTGCCATCAGTTGAAGGTGATTGGCATTGAAGCGCCGGGGGCGATGCAATCGCTGTGGACGGTGCCGGCCAACCTGGTGTTCCCGCTGCCCAAGGACATGGACATGAAGCAGGCGGCGCTGATCGAGCCAGTGGCGGTGGCGTGCCACGATATCCGCGTGGGTGAGTTGCAGGCGGGCGAGTACGCCGTGGTGCTGGGCGGCGGTCCAATCGGCGCGCTGATCGCCCTGGTGGCGAAGCACAAGGGCGCGCGCGTGCTGGTGACCGAGATCAACCCGTTCCGCATCGCCATGCTGCGCCGGATGGGGCTCGAAGTCGTCGATCCGCGTCAACCCGGCTGGGTGGAGCGCGTCCTGGAGGAGACCGGGGGAGCCGGCGCGGACGTGGTGTTCGAAGTGACGGGCGTGGCCGCCGGGGCGGAGATGATGACCAAGGCCGCGAAGGTCCGCGGACGGATTGTCATTGTCGGCGTGTTTGCCAAGCCGGCACCGGTGGACATCTACAAGATCTTTGCCCGCGAACTGCGCCTGCTCGGCGCGCGTGTCTATCAGCGCGAGGACTTCGCCGAAGCAATCCAGTTGGTGGCCACCAACGCCTTCCCCGGGACGGAGCTGATCACCAATGTTCTGCCGCTCGATCAGTTGCGCAGCGGTCTGGACCAGATGGCCACGGGCGGCGACGTTATGAAGATTCTGATCGACTGCCAGGCCTAAATGGGCGTCCTCGATTCGTTCCGCCTCAACGGCAAACGAGCTCTGGTGACCGGCGCCAGCCGCGGCATCGGCTGGGGCATGGCGCAAGCCTTGCGCGAAGCCGGCGCCGAGGTGATCGGCGTGAGCCGCGAGGCGACGCCTCCGGACGAAGCCTGCGACCTGGGTGATCGCGCGGCGCTCTACCGCCTGATCGACCGCTTGCCGCCGATCGATATTCTGGTCAATAACGCTGGCTTGATCCGGCGCGAGCCGGTGGCCCAGCATCGCGACGAGTATTGGGACGAAGTGCTCGGGGTGAACCTGACGGCGCCGTTTCTGCTGACGCGCGAACTGGGACGCCGTATGGTGGAGCGGGGGTCCGGCAAAGTGATCTTCGTCGCTTCCGTGCTCTCGTTCCAGGGCGGCATCACGGTGCCGGGTTACGCCGCCAGCAAAGGCGCGATCGGCACGCTGGTGAAGGCGTTCGCGAATGAGTGGGCCGCGCGCGGCGTCAACGTGAATGGCATCGCCCCGGGCTATATCGAGACGGACAACACGGCGGCGTTGCGCGCCGATCCGGACCGTTCCAGTGCTATTCTGGCGCGCATTCCCGCCGGCCGCTGGGGTTCGCCCCAGGACCTGGCGGGGGTCACCGTCTTCCTCGCCTCACCTGCCGCCGACTATGTTCACGGCAGCATCTATTCCGTCGATGGCGGTTGGCTCGGCCGCTAGAAGGATCCGCTCATGAACTTGCTCACCATTCTCTTCCTCGCCCAGCAGCTGCGCCCGGACCTGCCGCCCATCCCGACGTACGAAGTGCCGCGCGCGAAGACCGCGCCGCGCATCAACGGCCAGTTGGACGACGCCATCTGGCAGACCGCGAAGCCCGTTACCTTCGTTTTTCCCTGGGCCGATCAGACCGGCAAGAAGCAGCGCACCACGGCGAGGCTCGCTTGGGATAGCGATTATCTCTACGTCGCCTACGAGTGCGATGACAGCGACATCGTGGCCGTCCATACGCTGCCCGACGACCCCACCTACAAAGACGATGCCGTGGAGATCTTTATCGCGCCACCCGGCACAAAGAACTTCTATCTCGGGCTCGAGATGAACGCGCACGCCACGCTCTACGACTACTTCTACGCCTTTCCCACGCGGCTGCTGAAGAACTATGACTTACGGGGCGTGCAACTCGCAGTGTCCGTGCGAGGCACCCTTAACATCACCGGTGACGAGGATAAAGGCTGGAACCTGGAGGTGGCTATCCCGTGGCGCTCGTTTTCCGATCTAACGGAGCAGCCCGTCCCGAAGCCCGGCGATCGCTGGATCGCGAATCTGAATCGCTGGGATGGCACCGAGCCGAACCGCCGTTTGTCGCAATGGTCTGATTCCGGGCTCACCCGGCCGAATCCGCACAATCCGGACCGCTTCGGCCAATTGCTGTTCACGGAGTAACGAGATTACTTCAAGCTGACGCGGAGCGCGCGAGCTTCCGCCAGCACCATCTCGGCCGCCATCTGCGGCGAGTGCGGCGCGTGCGCGGCGGCGTCGGGATCGCCCAGGCCGGTGTCGCGATAATGGCGCAGGCGAGCGAGAATCAGGTCGCGCAGTTCCTGGGCGTTGTCGACCCCTTCGAAGCGCGCGACATGGCTCGGCATCATGCCGCCATCCTTCGAACGCACTTTGCCGCCGCCGGCGCTGCGCACTTCGACGTCTGCCAGGCCAAGTAACCCTTGTAGAGGACCGGCGGTGACGGCCAAATCCTGAATGTTGGCAAAGGTCATGGTCTGCTCCGCGACGGACCACACGCCGCTCCTGATGCGCAAACTGCGGTCCGTAACGATGTACCAGCGCATGCGGTAATCGAGGCGCTGCAGAAAAAAAGTGAACGGCAGCCACAGGCTCATCGCGAAGACGACGAGCGTCTCGATGACCAGGGCGATGGTTTGCCCTCTGGGCGGCGCCTTACGCAAGGACAGGTTGAAAGCGATGATCGCCGTCACGATGCCGGCGACCACCGCCAGATGCGTGAATCCCCAAATCAGTACCCGCCAGCGATAGTAATTCTTGCCCGCGCGAAACACCCGGATCGAGTCGGGCGAGCCTTCCGGCGCTTGGGGTTCTGGAGGCACCTTCAGCCAATGGAGCAAGCCAAATTCAAGCACTCTTGCGGCCCTCCAACGTGAGCCGAATGGCCTTGAGCTCCGCGGCAACTTCCTCCAGCACCTGGGTGAGATGATCGCTTTCGGTGGTGCGCTGTTTCTTGTGATCGGCGGCGCCGCGCATGCGTGAATAAAGGAAATTGCGCATGGCCGCAGGATCGGTGAGCCCTTCCAGCGTCATCTCGGCGCTGGCGCCGCTGGCCGTCTGAATCTCGATTTGCGCCAAGCCCAGCCACCGTTCAATCGCATTCGAGCGTACGTGGATGTCTTGAATGCGGGAGTAATTCAGCATGATCTGATGGCGGAACAGGATGCCCCAACTCATCGAAATGCCTTCGTCGGTGAACGCATAGCGCATCGTGTGATAGCGGAAGTAGAGGATCGGCATCGTAATGGGAAAGCCGAGCGTGGAGGCCAGCGCCTTCAGAAAGTAGTAGTGCAGCAACTCCGGCACTGGTCGAGTGATGCTGGCGATCTCGCGGGGAATCGGTTCCATGCTGGCGCCCATTGTCTCGCATCAGGCGCGGGCCCCGGCTAGCCCAACGTTTTCGCGAAGGCCAGACTGCGTTCGAGATCCAGGCGCTGCTGCAGCCGTAAGGCGTCCTGATACTCTTTCGGCGCCGCCGGACCACCGGGAATGTCGGCGATGATCATGCCGCCTTCATAGGGCCGGCCATTCTTCACCAGCGTGACGAAGCGGGCGAAGTCCGCCGCCGGGGTCTTGGCGAACATCTTCCAATGGTCTGCCTCGAAATAGGGCAAGACTTGCGGTGGGCGCCCGGTGATGATCTCAAGATGCAGGGGAGCCCGCGGCGCGGCCTCGCGAATCTTCTGGAACATCGCTTTCACCGGCATCGTGCCGTCGCCCAGGGCGAGCCATTGGAACGCCGCTCCCCGCGGATGCGCGAATAGGGCCGAATCACGAAGGTGCGTCGAAGCGATGTAGGGAGCCAGCACCTCCACCGTCAGCAGCGGATCTTCCAGGACCCACATCGGATTGCCGATATCGAGACATACGCCGACATGTTCCTGGCCGGCAGCCTCGATCAATTGGCGCGTTTCGCGAGCCGTGAGGTCACCGTGATTTTCGATCGCGATTTTGACGCCCAGGTCCTGTGCCAGGCCCCGTACGGCGCGCAAGCCGGGGAGCGCCGCGTCCATTAAAGGCTCGGCGAGATGCTTGCGACGGTCCGCGATGTTGCCGAGATAGCAACGCATGGCGCTGGCGCCGAGCGCCTTCGCCACGCGCAGGCCCTTGGTGAGGTAGGCCGCGGGATCGCCGTCGGCGGCTCGCCAGCCACCGGCCAGGGGGCAGATCGACCCGATGCCGCCATCCAGTTCCACGCCCTTCGCCGCGGCCGTCTGCTTGACTTTTTCGAGATACGCCGGCTCCAGACTTTCAAAGTCGCCGAGACTCGAGAGCTGTAAGGTCCCCGCACCAATGCGCGCCGCGTAGTCCACCAGCTCAAGCGCTTTCCAGCGAAAGGCGCGGATCGAATACGCATCGAATCCAACCGTCCGACGAGGTTGCGCCGTTGCGGCGGCCGCCGCCAGAGAAATGAAGAGACGCCGAGTCATCGTCCCATTTAACTATGCCCCGCTCCTCGCGCGGGTGTAGTGAATCCGCCCGGTACTGAGACGCCGCAGCAGGCCGATCTACGACCAGGCTGTTCTATGTTTCTTTTTCGTCGGTTCGCGTTTTCCGTTTGTTTGACGATGCTCGCCTGGGGGCAGACGGCGCCTCAGCTTTCCGTCAACAACGCCACTCTTACGTTTAGTCATACGATCAATGCCGCGAAGTTGCCGGCGGCCCAGTCCATCGCGGTGAAGAGCACTCCGGCGGGCGTCGCGTTTACGGTGGCGACCACCGGACCGGCACCGTATAGCGGCGCGTGGCTCCTGCTTTCGGCGTCCACGGGCCGCGCGCCGCAATCGATTAGCGCGCAAGTGAATCCGACTGGTCTGGCGGCGGGAACTTACACGGCGACGGTAACGCTAACAGGCACTACCGGCAGCCCCGCGCCCACGGCGACGGTGAATGTGACGCTGCTGGTTTCCCCGCCCCCGCCGACGCTGGCTGTCTCTCCCGCCTCGCTTTCTTTTTCGTACATCACGGGCGAACCGGTCGCGGGCAACGTCGCTCTGACCACGAACTTCATCCTTTCGAGCACCGGCGGGGCGACGGGCGCCACGGTATCGGTGACGGGAGGAACGTGGCTGAAGGTGAATCCCACGGGCAACATCACGCTGGCCGGCTTGCTGAACACGATCAGCGCCACGGCCGATCCCACAGGACTCGCGCCCAAGGTCTATACCGCGTCGATCAAGATCGAGTCGAAGGCCGCGGCCAACCCGCTGCTGACTTTAGCGGTGACGCTGACGGTGCAGGCGGCGGCGCCGAGGATTTCGGCCACTTGGCCGGGAGGATTGGGACAGCAGTCGCCGGCGAGCGTGGTGACTCTTTCCGGCGCGAACTTCTTTTCGACCTCGGTCGCCGCCGTCTCGGGCTTCACCTCGGCCACGGTCGTTACCGCGACTGACGGCACGAACACCAGCACCGAGACTTTCTATATTCCGGTGTACGCCACCGGCGCAACGGGCTTGCGTGTCGCCATGGGTTCTCCATTGCCGCGCGGGATCATGGGCAACGCCTACACCGCCCTCACGTTGGCGGCTGCCGGCGGTACGCCACCTTACACCTGGAACGCGATTGGCACGCTACCGCCCGGCCTGAGTATCTCGGGCAATCAATTGTCGGGAGTTACTTCTGCAGCGGGCAGTTACTATTTCACGTTGGAGGTGGCGGACTCGGCGCTGCCCTTCTCCGCCCGGGCGCAGATGCCCATGAAGCTCACGGTGCTGCCGTCGACGGCGCCGACGGCGCTGCGCATTGTGGGTCCGTCAGCCTTGCTACCCTCGGGGACCGTCGGCACGGCGTACGCCTCGGGGCTCACCGTCAGCACGGTGGGATCGAGTAGCCCGATCACATTCTCCGCGACTGGACTTCCGCCGGGCCTGGCCCTTAGCGCCACGACCGGTGCCTACTCCGGCACACCGACTTCGATCGGCACCACGGGCAATCTGGCGGCCGTCCTGGTAAGCGATACGGCGATGCTGGCGACCATTCCCTCCGCCTTCCTGCAGAACCCCGGCATCCTCCGCATGACGGTGACGACGCCGACGCCCGGCGGCGGTGTTTCCAACGAAGGACAGTTCCTGATCTACGGGTCACAACCGCAGGTGACGGCTGTCGTCAACTCCGGAAGCTTTCTTCAAGGCACCACTTCGCCGGGCGAGATCATCACCATCTTCGGTCTCGGACTGGGACCATCGACGCTCACCCTCTTCGACCCCAGCGTTCCCGCGCCGCAGATCCCGGCCAGCTTGCCCGTCTCGACACCGAATACGTCGGTTACCATCAACGGGACATCCGCGCCGATCCTCTATACGAGCGCGAGCCAAGTGAGCGCCATCGTGCCTTACTCGGTAACGGGTACGACCGCCGATGTCGTGGTGAGTTACTCCGGGCTCGCGAGCCAACCGGTGACCATCAGCTTGGCCGCCACCAATCCGGGGCTCTTCACGGTGGACGCGTCCGGTCGCGGGCAGGGCGCCATTCTGAATTACAACGCGGCCACGAGCGATTACACGATGAACGGCAGCGCCAATGCCGCCGTCCGCGGGCAGACGATTGTCTTGTATGCCACGGGCATCGGCGCCACCACTTCGTCGGCGGCCGATACTCTGATCCCGGCCACGCCGGCGGTGACGCCGACGGCGGCGCCCACCGTGACGATTGGCGGCCAAGCCGCGAGCGTGGTGGGGGCGGTGTCGCCCGTGGGCTCGGTGCCCGGACTCCTGCAACTGAACGTCACGGTGCCGGCCAACGCGCCCACGGGGGCGAACGTTCCCGTCGTGGTGACGATCGGCGGCGTGGACTCGCAGCCCGGCGTCACCATGGCCATTCGTTAGCCTAACGGAGTAGGTAAAGTAACTCGCGCATTAACTCGCTATTGCTTGAGTAAGTGCAAGCCGGACCGGCTTATTCTGGGCCTTCATGCTTCACTCCCTCCTGCTTCTTTCGGTGCTCGGCCAGCAGCGGCTGCTGTTTCATGACCCCGCCGCACTCCCCACTCCGGCACGGCTCGAAGCCATGTCGCCCGAGGATCGCGCCGAGCGTCTTCGCATTGCGGAACGCTGGTACACGTCCAAGCTGCTGGTGCGCCACCAGGACCGCCGCGAGAAGCGGCCGTTCGTCCCGCTCACCGTTGAGCCGGCGACCCTTGCGGGCTGGTCCATCGAGACTTACCTGGATGCCAAACAAGCCCAGCGCGCGGCGGAATGGATGGCCGCGCAAGGTTGGGAGGTGAGCCTGCTAGTGGCTCGGGAACGATTCCGCAAGCAGGCTATGTCCCCCACACGCCAGCGCGAGGTGAACGACCCGCTCTTCCCGAAACAGTGGCACTTGGGCGCTGACAGTCTGAATCTGGGTTCGGCTTGGGACTACGTCACCGGCAAGGGGACGAACATCACCGTGGTGGATGACGGGCTGGAGATTTCGCACGTTGACCTGAAGGACAACGCTTATCCGCTCGACTCCGGCTACCATCACAACTTCAACGATGGACCCGCCGGCGACCCAACGCCCTCACTCATTGAGGATCATCACGGCACGGCGTGCGCGGGCATTGTGGCGGCGCGGGGCTTCAACGGCGAAGGGCTGGCCGGCATCGCGCCCGAGGCGCGGTTGATGGGCCTGCGCCTGATTGCCGGCCCGGTGACCGACGAGATGGAAGGTCAGGCTTTTGCCTGGCAACCGGCCGGCACGACGGTGCATGTGTCGAGCAACAGTTGGGGCCCGGGCGATGACGGCGTTGACGGTGGACGGCAGGGTCCGCTGGCCATGGCGGGGCTGGCGAAGGCGACGAGTGAGAACCGCGACGGCCTGGGCACAGTGGTGGTGGTGTCGGCGGGCAACGGTCGCAAGAAGGGCGATAACTCGAGCTACGACGCGTATGCCAGTTCACGTTTCGCGATCGCGGTCGCGGCGATCAATCGCGCCGGCGAGCCGTCGTCCTACAGCGAAGAGGGCATGAACGTCGCCATCTCTGCCTACGGCGGCGAGTACTTTCCGCCAGACGTCATCTGGACGACGAATCGCTCCGGGGCCGAAGCCAACGCGCTGCTCAAGGAGCCGGGCGCGAGCGAGGCGCCGATCAACTACACGGACTCATTCAACGGCACCTCGGCCGCGGCACCGCAAGTGTCGGGAGCTGTGGCCTTGCTGCTCGAGCGCAATCCGCGTCTGCACTACCGCGACGTAAAAGAGATTCTGCTCACCACGGCGCGGCGCACGGGACTTAAGGGCGGCGACCCGTTCGCCACCAATGGCGGCGGCTTCGCCTTCAGCCATTCCTTTGGCGCCGGCGTGCTGAATGTGGCTAAGGCGCTGGAGGCGGCCGACGGCTGGAAGAGTCTTCCGGCACTCACCGACATCTCCGCTCAGCAAACTCTGGATCTGGCCATTCCTGATGAAGGTATGAGCGAGCCGATCCGCTGGGTACTTCCGGACTCCAATCTGCGGGTAGAGCACGTCGAGTTCACCGTCACCGTGACGCACCCGTTGCGCGGCGACCTAAGCTTCGAGCTCAATTCGCCTTCGGGAATGAAGAGCATCGCCACCCGGCGTCCGAATGACGACACACAGGACTTCACGTCGTACACCTTCACCAGCGTTCGCCACTGGGGCGAAGCGAGCAGCGGCACGTGGGAGTTGCGCCTGACGGACAGCGTCGCCAACAGCGCGAAGGGCATCGTGAAGGCCGCCAGCTTGAAGATCTACGGGACAGCGCGTTAGGACATTTCAACTTGGACGGGCGGGTTGTAGTAGAGGATCCGCCCGCAGGATTCGCAGTAGAGAACGTCGTCCTTCACCTTCAGATCCTGGAAGTACTGCGCCCGTAGCGCGATGCGGCAGGCAGTGCAACGGCCGTCCACCACCTCGGCCATCACTTGCGGTGAGTTGTGTTTTTTGCGGATCCTCTCGCAGGCCTGTTTCAAGTTAGGCGGCATCACGCCAAGCAAGGTGCGAAGCTCGGCGGCGCGCTCGGCGATCTCTTTCTCGTCCGAGGTAGTCTGCGCCTTGGCCTTCTGCTTCTGTTCGTCGACGTGCTTGCGCTCGGCCCCCAGCGCCACTTCCGCCGCCTTCACGTTCTTTTCGAGCGGCTCGCTCTCTTCCATCAGTTGCAGGATGCGCGTCTCGCTCTCACTGATTTCGTTTTGGGCGTAATCTATCTCGTGCTGAAACGCGCGGTACTGCTCATTGTTCTTCGCCTGCAGCATTTGATCCTTGAGCTTCGAGATCTTTTGCTGCGCCGTTTGAATGTCCAGTTCCTTCTGCTTCCGCTCGCGCTGGTTGGCCGCCAGTACCGCCTTCTCGGCGTCAAGTTTCTTTGTATGTGCTTCGAGCTGCTTCTCGATTTCGGCGATCTGCTTCGGCAACTGAGCGACTTCCCGCTTCAGTTCCAGGATCCGCATATCGAGATTTTGCAGCTTCGAAACTTGCTCCAGGGCTGGTTTCATAGGATCGGACCCGAGTTTAACATGGGCCGCAAGCATAAGATGAAAGCATGCCCACTCGACGCCTGTTTGTGGCTCTTGCTCCGCAGCTCGACAAAATCTTTAAGGGTTGGTTGAAGCCGGACCGCACGGTGTTGGGGCTGAAGGAAGCTCTGAGCGTGGGCATCGCGAACGCCGTCAAGTTTCTGGGCCAACCGGACGGCTACTTCCGGAACGAACTGGTGCGGATCCTCCTGCCGCCCCAGTTCAAGAATGCCGAAAAGGCGATGCGGTTAGCGGGTCTTTCGCCGGTGATCGACCAGTTCATTCTTTCGATGAACCGCGCCGCCGAGGCTGCTGCTCCCTTCGCCAAGGACATCTTCGTGGGGGCCATCAAGGAGATCACTTTCAATGATGCGCGCCAGATCCTCGCCGGTTCGGACACCGCGGCAACTGATTATTTTCAAGGCAAAACGACGGTGAAGCTCACCGAAAGCTTTAGGCCGGTGATTCAGCAAGCGATGTCCGAAGTCGGCGTCACGCGGCGCTATCAGGAGTTCATCGGACGCTTGAAGATGATCCCCTTCATGAAGATGGAAGCGTTCGATCTGGATCAGTATGTGGTGTCGAAAGCCTTGCAGGGCCTCTTCTATACCTTAGGCGAAGAAGAGAAGAAGATACGGACGAATCCGGCAGCACGTGTAACATCTTTGCTGCAGGAAGTCTTCGGGAATCTGAAGCGATAAAATCAAGGAGTCAGCCCCCGCGTCCCCCTCGGAGGTACGTTTGCTGAAGCTTGCTTTCTTGGCCGCGCTCGCGATTTCTCTGTCGGCGCAGCCCTCCCTCGACGATGCCACGGCGCTGGCCATCGATGGCACTCTGCGTGCGCGCCATGCGCCGCACGGAACGATCCTGGACCCGATCTTCGAAGCGCCCGACAGCGACGCGATCTCGCACTACACCCGCTGCGGCGACTCGGCGATTTGGACCGGCCACTACCTCGCCGCGCAAAGCTTCCGTTATGCCGTCACCCGTTCACCGGAAGCGCTCGAAGGCGTCAACTTCGCCATCGAAGGGATCCGCCGCCTGATCGACGTCACCGGCACGGACGTGCTGGCGCGCTGCGCCTTGCCCGCCAACTCGCCGCACACGCCACGCATCGTCGAAGAAGAAGGACGCCACGGCGTCTTCACCGGCAACGTCTACGGCGAGCAGTGGCTGTGGATCGGCAACACGTCGCGCGATCAGTACATGGGTGTATTCTTCGGCCTCACCGCCGCGTGGAACCTGGTGGACGTGCAGGACGTCCGCGACAAAACGAGCTGGCTGACCACCCGCCTGCTGAGCGATCTGCTGAGCCATAGCTGGCTGGTGAAGATGCCGAACGGCGACATCTCCACGACCTTCCTCACGCGCCCGGATCAGCAGTTGGCGATGCTCAAGCTCGGCCGCCGCCTCAATCCCAACCGCTTTGAGACGCAGTACAAACTAATGTCCAACGCCTCGGCCCCCGCGGTGATCCCGCCAATCGCCTATGACGCGATGGACAGTCACACGTCGTATTTCAAGTTCAACCTCGCCGCCATCACCTTCTGGAGCCTGATGACCAGTGGCGAGAACTGGTGGGTGAGCCGTTCCTACGAAGCAGCGTACGACATCTTCCGACGCACCACGGACGATCATGGCAATGCGTTTTTTGACCTGGTGGACCGCGGCATCAATGGTCCGCAGACGGCGCGCGACGCCCGCACCGTCCTATTCCTACGGCAATGGCTCGAACGTCCGCGGAGGGACTTCTCCGTCGACCGGCGCGGGGAGTTCCCCGCCTGCGGCGACAACCGCGCCTGTCAGGCACTGCCGGTGAACCGGCGGGTGGCCACGGACTTCTTGTGGCAACGCAGCCCGTTTCAGCTGTACGCGGCCGGCGACGGGTTTATTGAGTCCGCCGGCATCGACTTCCTGCTGCCCTATTGGATGGCCCGTTACTACGGCGTCATCCAGCGGAACTAGGTCGGAAGCTTGGTGGAGCCCATGAGGGCTTTGTCAATGAAGTGAGCGGCCTTGCGGCCTTCGGCGATCGCCGTCACCACCAACGTCGCCCCGACGCGCGCGTCGCCCGCGGCGTAAACACCAGGGATGCTGCTCTGGTAGGTGGCATCGGTGGCGACCAGGCCCTTCGGTGTGGTCTGCACCTTCAGTTGCTCAATGAGGCCGGAACGCACGGCGCCCGTGTAGCCGATCGCAATGAGCACCAGGTCCGCATCGAGCGTCAGTTCGGAGCCGGGGACCGGCTCAAAGCGTGGCTTCGGGCCCACGCGCACGCACTCGAGCTTGTTTACGCAGCCATCGGCATTGCCCAGAAACGCTCGCGTCTGCACGGCGAACTCGCGCAAGCCACCTTCTTCGTGCGCGCCTTCAACCCGCAACTGGAAGGGCCATTCCGGCCAAGGGGTGGACTCATGCCGCGTCTCGGGCGGACGTTGATTGTGCTGGAGCATGGTGACGCTCTTGCACTTCTGGCGGTGCGCGGTCCCCAGGCAATCAGCCCCCGTGTCGCCGCCCCCCAGAATCACCACGTGCTTGCCCTCGGCCGTGATCCGCTCGCTCTCGGGAACGGACTCGCCCGCCAGGATCTTGTTTTGCTGGGTGAGGTAGTCCATCGCCCAGTGCACGCCGCTGAGTTGGCGCCCAGGAATCTCCACATCGCGCGGAGCCTCGGCCCCCACGGCCAGAAGAACGGCCTGATATTCCTTCCGCAGTTGCTCGATCGTGTGCGTCTTCCCGATCCAGGCATTCAGAACAAACTCGATGCCCTCGGCGACCAGTTGGTCAATGCGGCGGTCCACCACGTGCTTTTCGAGTTTGAAGTCCGGGATCCCGTAGCGCAGCAAGCCGCCAATGCGGTTCTGCTTCTCGAACACCGTCACGTGATGGCCGGCCCGGTTCAACTGCTGAGCGGCGGCCAACCCCGCCGGACCCGAGCCGATGATCGCCACGCGTTTGCCGGTACGCTTCTCCGGCCGCTCCGGCTTCACCCAGCCTTCGGACCACGCCCGCTCGATGATCGCGTTCTCCACGGACTTGATGGCGACGGCCGGCTCATTGATGCCGAGCACGCACGCCGCTTCGCAGGGTGCCGGACAAATCCTTCCCGTAAATTCCGGGAAGTTATTCGTCGCATGGAGCGTGCGAATGGCATCGCGCCAACGATCGCTGAACACGAGATCGTTCCAGTCCGGGATCAGGTTATTGACCGGACAGCCGGTATGACAGAACGGCACGCCACAATCCATGCAACGGGCCGCCTGCGTCCGCACCTTCTCCGACGGCATCGGATGGTAGATGTCGAACCAATCGTTCACGCGTTCCGTCACCGGACGCCGCGCGGGAGACTCACGCTGATACTCGAGGAATCCGGTTACCTTACCCACGGGCCACCTCCGCCATCTTTTCCTGCTTCGCCGGCGGATTCGCCGCTACGCTCTTTGATTTCGCGACACCCAACACGCGTTTATACTCGTGCGGGAATACCTTGACGAACTTACTGAGTAAGTCACCCCAGTTCGCCAGTACATACTTGCCCCGCGGGCTATTGGTCAGTTGGACGTGGCGTTCCACCAGGTTCTTCACGGCCTGAATGTCGGCCGGATCTTCCAGCGGATCGAGGTCGACCATCGCCCGGTTACAACGCGAGCGGGCAAACTCGCCCGATTCGTCGAGGACATAAGCCAGGCCGCCGGACATACCCGCGGCGAAGTTACGGCCCGTTTCGCCGAGAATGATCGCGAGGCCCTTGGTCATGTACTCGCAGCCGTGGTCGCCCACGCCTTCCACCACCGCCGTGGCACCGGAGTTACGCACGCAGAAGCGCTCACCGGCGCGGCCATTGAAGAAGGCCTCGCCGCTGGTCGCGCCATACAGGGCGACGTTGCCAATCAGAATATTCTCTTCGGACTTGAAGCTCGCTACCTTCGGCGTCGACACGACAATCTTGCCGCCGGAAAGGCCCTTGCCAACATAGTCGTTGGCTTCGCCTTCCAGCAGCAGCGTCACGCCCTTGGCGAGAAACGCGCCGAAGCTTTGTCCGGCCGAGCCCGTGAAGTTGATCTTGATACAATCCGGCGGCAAGCCCGCGCTGCCGTGCCGCCGAGCAATCTCGCCCGAGAGCATCGCGCCTACCGTACGGTGAACGTTGCGAATCGGCAGCCGAAACTCGACCGGCGTCTGTGATTCGAGGGCGTCGGCAGCGTAGTCGATCAGTTTGTAGTCGAGCGCCTGATCCAGGCCATGATCCTGCTTGATCGTGCAGCGCCGCGCCACGCGCGAAGGCACGGGCGGGTTGTAGAGGAGTGAACTCAGGTCGAGCCCCTTGGCCTTCCAGTGGTCGATGCCGGAGCGCATCTCCAGACGGTCCACGCGACCGATCATCTCGTCCATGGTGCGGAAGCCGAGTTGCGCCATAATCTCGCGCACGTGCTCCGCCACGAAGAAGAAGTAGTTGATCACGTGTTCCGGCGTGCCGTCGAACTTGGCGCGCAAACGTGGATCCTGCGTCGCGATTCCCACCGGGCAAGTATTCAGATGGCACTTGCGCATCATGATGCAGCCGGCGGCAATCAAGGGCATCGTGGAGAAGCCGAACTCCTCGGCGCCCAAGAGCGCCGCAATGGCCACGTCGCGCCCGGTTTGCATCTTGCCATCGGCCTGAAGAATCACGCGGCTGCGCAGGTCGTTCATCACCAGCACCTGCTGCGTCTCCGCCAAGCCCATTTCCCACGGCGTACCCGCGTGCTTGAGCGAGGTGAGCGGCGAAGCACCGGTGCCACCCGAATCGCCCGAAATCAGAATGACATCCGCGTGCGCTTTCGCCACGCCCGCGGCCACCGTCCCCACGCCGACTTCGGACACCAGCTTCACGGAGATCCGCGAGGCCGGGTTGACGTTCTTCAAGTCGTAGATGAGCTGCGCCAGATCCTCAATCGAATAAATATCGTGATGCGGCGGCGGCGAGATCAGGCCCACGCCGGGCGTGGCATAACGCACGCGCGCGATGGTCTCGTCCACCTTGTGGCCAGGTAACTGGCCGCCTTCACCGGGTTTCGCTCCTTGCGCCACCTTGATCTGCAATTCGTCGGCATTGACTAAGTAGTGCGTCGTCACGCCGAAGCGGCCGGACGCCACCTGCTTGATCGAACTGCGCCGCGAGTCGCCGTTCGGCAATAGGTTGTAGCGCTCTTCGTCTTCCCCGCCCTCGCCCGTATTCGAACGCCCGCCGATGCGGTTCATGGCAATCGCCATGGTCTCGTGGGCTTCCTTCGAGATTGAGCCGAAGCTCATGGCCCCGGTGGCAAACCGGCGCACGATATTCTTCGCCGGCTCCACCTCTTCGATCGGCAAGGCTTTACCGGGCTTGAACTGGAATAGACCACGCAGGGTGCAAAGCTGCTCGTTCTGGTGGTCCACCAGATTCGCGAACTCCTGGTAAGTGCTGTAACTGTTCTGCCGCACCGAGTGCTGGAGCTTCGAAACCGTCTGCGGATTCTGCATGTGATACTCACCGCGAATCCGGTATTGATAGTTGCCGCCCACGTCGAGCTCGGTTTCGTTGTCGGTGAGCGGCGTGAAGAACGCATAGTCGTGCTTCATCTTCGCTTCACGCGCCAACACGTCGAGGCCAATGCCGCTCAGCCGCGATGACGTGCCCGTAAAGTAACGGTCCACCATCTCGCGATCCAGGCCGATCGCTTCAAAGATCTGCGCGCCGCGATAGCTTTGCAGCGTGGAAATGCCCATCTTCGAGAAGACCTTCAGCAGGCCTTTGCGAATTGACTTCTTGTAATTCGCCAGCGCCTTCTCGAACGTCACGCCTTCGGGTAACTGGCCGCGCACGGCCATATCTTCGAGCGTTTCGATCGCCAGGTAAGGATTCACGGCGCTCGCGCCATAGCCGATCAACAGGCAATAGTGCATCACTTCGCGCGGCTCGCCGGATTCCACCACCAGGGCGACCTTCGAGCGCGTCCCCTCACGCACGAGATGGTTGTGCACGGCCGTAAGCGCCAGCAGCGACGGAATGGGGGCGGACTCGAAGTCCACGCCGCGGTCCGACAGAATCAGCACGGAGTAGCCGTTTTGGATGGCTAGCGACGCACGCCGGCATAGACCTTCGATCGCCCGCTTCAGTTCGGCTTCGCCGCCATCCACCCGGAACAGCGTGGGCAAAGTGGTGGCCAGGAAGTCGCCCCAGGATACGCGCCGCAGACGTTCGAGATCGAAGTTCGTCAGGATCGGATGATCCAGGCGCAGCGTGTGGCAATGCTGCGGCGTCTCTTCGAGGATGTTGCGCTCCTGCCCCACGTAGGAGATCAGCGACATCACCAACTCTTCGCGAATCGGGTCGATGGGCGGATTGGTGACTTGCGCGAACAGTTGCTTGAAGTAGTTGAAGAGCGGCTGCGGACGGTCGGAAAGACAAGCCAGCGGCGTATCGGTACCCATGCTGCCGATCGGCTCTTCGCCACCGCTCGCCATGGGCAGCATGAGCAAGCGCAGATCTTCCTCGGTATAACCGAAAGCGCGCTGCCGCTCGAGAATCGTCTGATGGTCGGTGGTGTGCACGCGGCTGGGCGCGGGCAGTTGATTCAGTGAAAGCTGATTCTCCTCGAGCCACTTGGCGTACGGACGCCGGCCCGAGAGATGCGCCTTCAACTCTTCGTCCGGAATGATGCGCTTTTGCGCCAGGTCCACCAACAGCATCTTGCCGGGCTGCAGACGTCCGCGCAGGGCAATCTCTTCCGGCTTCACCGGCAGCACGCCAGCCTCGGACGCCATGATCAGCAAACCGTCATGCGTCACCAGATAACGCGCCGGACGCAGACCATTGCGGTCGAGCGTCGCGCCCACCACGCGGCCATCGGTGAAGGCCACCGCCGCCGGGCCGTCCCACGGTTCCATCAGCGACGCGTGGTACTCGTAAAACGCGCGCTTTTCTTTGTCCATCGTCGAGTCGCTGTCCCAAGCCTCGGGAACCAGCATGGCCATCACGTGCGGCAACTCGCGGCCGGCCAACGTCAACAACTCCACGGCGTTGTCCAGCCCGCAGGAATCCGAACCGCCGGGCGTGATGATCGGGAACAGATCCTTCAGTTCGCGGCCGAAGCCTTCGGCGGCGAGCGTCGCCTGACGCGCCGTCATCCAGTTCTGATTGCCCTTGATGGTATTGATCTCGCCGTTGTGGCAGAGGTAGTGGAACGGGTGTGCCAGTTGCCAGGTGGGGAACGTATTGGTGGAAAAGCGCTGATGCACTAGGCAAAGCGCACTCACCGCGTCCGGATCGGACAGTTCCTTATAGAAGTTCGCGATCTGCGGTGCAAGCAACAAGCCTTTGTAGACGATCGTGCGGCAGGAGAGCGAAGGCACCGCAAAGAACGTCTTGTCGCGGATGTCCGAAGCCCGAACTTCGTTTTCGCAACGCTTCCGCACGGCGTACAGGCGCCGCTCGAAGGCATCTTCGTCCATGTCGTCCGGACGGCCGATGAACACCTGTTGGATATAGGGCTGCGAGTCGCGCGCCAGACGGCCGATGGCGTCGGAGTCGATCGGCGTGTCGCGCCAGCCGAGTAGTTCCAACCCTTCGTCGCGGATCGTGCGTTCCATGATCCCCTCGACGATCAGCCGCTGCTGTCGATTCACCGGGAAGAAGACCATTCCCACGCCGTAGGCCCCGGGCCCCGGCAACGAGAAGCCCAGCCGTTTGGCTTCCTTGGCGAAGAACTTGTGCGGAATCTGAATCAGGATGCCGGCGCCGTCGCCGGTGTCCGGGTCGCTGCCGGAAGCGCCACGATGGGTGAGATTGACGAGAACCTGAATGCCCTTGGTAATGATGTCGTGTGAGGCTTCGCCGCGGATGTTGGCCACAAAGCCAAGGCCGCAAGCGTCGCGTTCCTGGGAGGGGTGATAAAGCCCTTGGGGCTCAGGCAGGCCGTTACCCTGGTGGTACGGCGAGTCCTGGTAAGGGGACGGGGGCTGGGAACTCGACATGGCGTTACACTCCTTCACTGCGGCGTCGGGATTTGGAAAAGTATAGCAGAGACATATCACAATTTCCAATATTTTGAACCTTGCATTATTAGAAGATCTAATGCCATAATCCGGGTGACCCGTGACACTCTCCCAGTTGCAGTTGTTTCGCGATCTCGCCCTTTGCCGCAGCTTCTCCAAAGCGGCCAAAGAAAACGGAGTGAGCCAGTCGGCCGCAAGCCAGCAAATCCAAGAAATCGAACGACTTATCGGAACGCCGCTAGTGGATCGCAGCACGCGTCCCCTGGGGCTCACCCAAGCCGGCGACCTCTTTTTAGCTTTCGCTCGCGACATGCTGCGCCGCAAAGCCGATTTTGACGGGGAGCTCAGCCAGCTGAAACAGCGGACCGAGGGTCTGGTCCGCGTGGCGTCCATCTATTCTGTTGGTCTGAGTGAAATGGGGCGCTTGGAAACGGAATTTGCCGAGCGCTGCCCTGGCGCCCGCATGACGATTGCCTACCACCCGCCGTCCCGGATTTACGCGGCGCTCGAGGCGGACCAGGCCGACGTCGGCTTAGTGAGCTATCCGGAATCCGGTCCCGAGATCGATGCCACACCGTGGCGCGAGGAGGAAATGGTGGTGGCGGCCAGCCCCCGTCACCCCTTAGCCCGCCGCCGGGAGGTGGTGCCATTTGAGATGAACGGCCTGGATTTCGTGGCCTTCGACCCCGAACTTCCCATCCGCCGGGCGATTGACGATTACCTCGCCGCCCAGTTGGTCGACGTTCGCGTCGCCTTGGAATTCGACAACATTGCGTTGATCAAGGAAGCATTGGCGCTGGGCCACGCGATCAGTATTCTGCCCCGCCCCATTCTCGAGACCGACATTCAACAGGGTCGCCTGGTCGCCATCCCGCTCGGTCCCCCCAGCCTTCGCCGTCCCCTCGGCATCCTGACTCCACGCCGCCGCAAGACCTCGCCGGCGGCCCGCGAGTTCGTGCGCATGCTGGAGGAGCAGGAGGAGTTGCTCCCCCTGCCCGTCTCCTAAACGGCTTACGACTTCAGCGCCTGATCCAGATCGGCGATGATGTCCTCGAGATCCTCGAGCCCCACCGAGAGCCGAATCATTTCCGGGCGCACGCCGGCCTTGATCTGATCCGCTTCCGGCAACTGCTGGTGCGTCGTCAACGCCGGATAGATTACCAGGCTGCGCGCGTCGCCCACGTTGGCCAGATGCGAGAACAACTGGAGAGAATCGATGAACTTCCGTCCGGCTTCCAGACCGCCCTTGATGCCGAAGCTGAACACCGCACCGGCACCCTTGGGCATGTACTTCTGCGCCATCGCGTGGTACTGATTGCCCGGCAACGTCGGATAGGCCACCCAATCGACGGCCGGATGCGACTCGAGGTACTTGGCCACCGTGAGCGCATTCGCCACATGACGGTCCATGCGCATGCCCAGGGTCTCGATGCCCTGCAAAAAGAGAAACGAATTAAAGGGCGAGAGCGCGGGGCCCAGGTCACGCAGACCTTCCACGCGCATCTTGATGATGTACGCGATCGGCCCTAAGGCTTCGGAAAACTTCAGGCCGTGATAGGCGGGCGAGGGATCGTTCAGCAGCGGGAAGTTGCCGGACTTCCAGTCGAACTTGCCGCCATCGACGATGATGCCGCCGATCGACGTGCCGTGGCCGCCGATGAACTTGGTGAGCGAGTGCACCACGATGTCGGCGCCATGTTCGATCGGCCGGCACAGGTACGGCGTGGCGAACGTGTTGTCGATGATGAGCGGAATCTTATTCTCGTGCGCAATGGCCGCCACCTTGGCGATGTCGAGCACGTTGCCGCGCGGATTCGAAATCGTCTCGCCGTAGATACACTTCGTCTTGGGCGTGATCGCCTTGCGGAAGTTCTCCGGATCGTCCGGCTCGACGAAGGTGACGTTGATGCCCATGCGGCGAAAGGTGACGTCGAATTGGGTGTAGGTGCCGCCGTAGAGCGTGGAGGACGCCACAACCTCATCGCCGGCCTGGCACAGCGACGTGATGGCGAGCATCTGCGCCGCCTGACCCGAAGAAACCGCCAAAGCCGCCACGCCCCCTTCGAGCGACGCGACGCGCTCCTCGAGCACGGCGGTGGTGGGGTTCATGATGCGCGTGTAGATGTTGCCGAACTTCTGTAGCGCAAACAATTGCGCGGCGTCCTCGGTGTTTTCGAAGGTGAAAGAGGTCGTTTGATAGATCGGCACCGCCCGCGCTTTGGTGGTGGGGTCGACGGTGTAACCGTGGTGGAGGGCTCGCGTGTTAAAGCCGTAGGGTTTCGGGTCTGCCATGCACGCAGTTTATCGAAATTACGGCGCGCTGCCAGCCGATGGCGAACTACGGAAGGCTTTCGAGCATAGGCGCCGTGAACAAGCGCCTTTCCACCTGCTGCTCGATCTCGCGCACCAGCAGCCGCCGCAGGTCGCGCCCCGTGTCTTTGCGCCACTCCCGGGGCGCCAGCTTCGCGATCGGCGTGGCGAGCATCTCCTCGGCAATCGCCGCCGATTCCGGCAGGATCCGCAGTTCGGGCAGGAACCCCGAAAGCCGCACCGCCCACAGCGAGTAATAGATGACGGTGGACCAGACCGCCCCTTCGCCCGCCGTCCGCAGGTGATCAAGCATCGCCAGCAGGAGCCGGAAGTAGCGCTCGTTCAGTTCCTCGGGCTGAAGCAGGTGCTCGCCGACTTCGGCGATGTAATCCAGCACCAGGGCCACGTCGTAGCTGGAGGCGAGGTCAAACGGCGAGGAGATCACCTCGGCGCTGACGATGGACGTCAGATCCCGATTTTCGCGCTTCGTGTAGCTCACTCGGGAGAGAGACATGCGCTCGAGCGCCGCCCCATAAGGCGACTTCGGCTTGCGCACGCGCTTCGCCACCCCGCGCAGTTTACCCAGGTCGCGGGTGAAGTAGGAAACGATAAGGTCGGCCTCGCCAAAGGGATAGCTCCGCAAAATCAGCGAGTCACTGGTGGACGTCACGAATGCTGTTATCTTAAACCGGCGGGAGGAGCCTCATGCTCAAGAATCGTTCGATGCCCGATTCGGGCGTCATCCCGGTACTCGCTTATCCTGACGTCAACGCGGCCGTGGACTGGCTGTGCCGCGTCTTCGGCTTCACCGTCCGACTGCGCATCGGGAACCACCGCGCGCAGCTGAACGCCGGGACCGGCGCCGTCGTGGTCGCCCAGGGCACCGGGCGAAGCGCCGTCATGGTACGGGTCGCCGACGTCGATGCCCATTATCAGCGCACCCTCGAGGCGGGGATCCCGGTCGCGGGCGTGCCCGCCACCTACCCCTTCGGGGAAAGGCAATACAGTGCGGAAGACCTGGGCCATCACGTGTGGACGTTTTCGGAATCGGTGGCCGATGTGGACCCGGGAGAGTGGGGAGGCGTGTCGACTTGACACAGGAGGTGGGGCAAAATAACTCAGCACAACGGTTGTAAAATGTTGTACTATTCTAGAATCGACTTTCCGACTTGGAAAGAAAGTGCCGCATCGGAGCGGGCCCTGTGTAGATGTTTACCCACTCCGATGCGGTCCGCCCCGAAGAGATTGGGCGTTCAGATTCCGGCGTAAAGCGCGCCAAGCACTACGATCTTCACCGCAGCTTTCATCCAGTGAGGCCCGCGTCCTATGAGTCCCCACTGCCGTCTTGACGATCTGACTTGAACCGGAACCCGGAGAGTTCGTTGCGCCGGGCTCTGCCCGGCTGCTAGTACTTCTTTACCTCTGTACCAGCGTAAAACCTTGAATTGGCAGCCTCATCCCTGTCTTCAGGGAAAAAAATCCCCTCTGTTGCAACTTGCAATTAGTGATTTCGAGCGGTTAAGAGAAATTTCATTCACCCAACTCCCGCAAGCACGCTGTCATGGAGTCCGCTCTGATCACTACAATGCCTGCTGCAACAGAGGGCAGGTTTTAGAGTGACTTCATCAATTCGCTCATCATCATAGCAAAACGGATGCCACATTTGTCACTAGGTCAAGCCAAAGAAAACAAGTGCCTTCCCTTCCCCGGTAACCCCTTCGCCTGCGGCAGGGTTCTACAAAGCTGTGTCCATGTGACACACTGGAATCGATGCAGCACCGGAATTGGGCATTTGGGCTAATCCTCTTGGCAGCCGTGCCCACCCTTAGTACTGCTGCCGAAGAGGACTATAAGGTCTATACCGAGTCGCCTCGAATCTTCCTCAACGCCAAGCGCCTCCGTCTCCTCCGCCGCGAAAAAGAGCGTCAATCCATCCGCTGGCAACAATTTGACACACTCATGGCCGGCAAGGCGACCATGCCGGAGCCCGGCTTCTCCCTGGCGCTCTATTCCCAGGTGACGCAGAACGCTGAACCCTGTCAGCGCGCGCAAGCCGCCCTCCCCGCTCTGGACCTCCGTCAAGCGGCCCTGGTCGCCGATTGGTGTGGCGTCACCCCCGCGCTGGTGGCGAAACTCCAACCGGCCCTCACCGCCCCCCTGACCTCGGTGACCGCCGCCCGCGACCGCGCCCTCGCCGCCATCGCCCTCACTGACCAGCCCGGCCAGCCGACCGCCAAGGCCCTTCAGGAATTGGTCGAGAAATGGTGGCGCGGCACCATCGCACCGAAGCTCAACCAGGGCGGCTCGGTGCCCCGCCCCGAGACCTACGCCCTCTTCGAACTCCTCCACGTCCTCCGCGACAACCTGAACCTCGACCTCCGCGACGACGCCGGCACCTACTTCAAGGAGCTGCCTCTCTTCCAGATCCTTAGCTACTACCCGTCGCCCTTTCCCTCGCCCGAGAACGACTTCCGCGTGCCGTTCTTCACCAGTGACGGCGAGCCGGACCTCGCCCAGGCCGCCCTCTCCCGCGCCGCTGAACTCGCCATGGTCGCCTACGACGGCAATCTCCTCGAGAATCAGTTCATCCAGGGCTGGGTGCTCCAGGATCAGTTTCTGATGCGCGGCGCCTACGGCATCGTCTACGAGTTCCTCTGGGCCAACCCCTACCAACCGGGCCTCTCCTTCCACCACCTGCCGAACCTTTATCACGACAAGCGCTCCGGCCGCCTCTTCGTCCGCTCCTCCTGGGACGACGACGCCTCCTACTTCTGCTACTACGACGGCCAGATCCAGTTCTTTGAAGAAGGCAAACGCAAGCGCCTGGTCATGAAGGGAAATACGGCACCCATTCAGGTGGGCGGGGTCTCGCTGTTCTCCGCCCAAAGCCCGATGAAATTCATGGTGGAGCCGGAAAAGGAAGACCTCGAGCCGGGCGAACGCGCCTCCGCCCACAAGCTTTACTACTTCCTGGTGGGTCTTAAGCCCAACGCCCGCTTCGACATCGAGGTGGAGGACGAGGAACTCGCCGAGGCCTACACCGACGTGGGCGGAATTCTGGCTCTCACCTTCACCAACCCCACCGCCGCGCGCGCGGTCCGCTTGCGCGAAGCCTTCACCCAGTAATTCAGCTGAAACATTTTTCCGTCCTGGCGCCATCTAACCAAAGGAATGTACGCCGCGATCAGGACCACCGATGCGGCTGGCGTCTGGAGCCGGCTGCGCAATTCCGAGCGGACCGCCTCGCTTTATTTCGCTTACGTCAGCGTGCTGGCGGCGGTACTGCCGCTCGCCGGCGAAGTCCGTCTCCGAGTGTGGTGCGTCAATTTGCTGCTAGGCGCGCTGTTCATCTTTCTGAGTACCGGCCGCGGCCCGGAAAGCCTGAGAGACTGGCTGCCCGCTCCCCTGATTTTGCTCGCCTACAAAGAAATGGGATGGCTCGCCCAACCTCATACCGACATCCGGCTCGAGAGCGCCTGGGTGCAATGGGACCGGCTGGTGCTGGGTCAATGGGGCGCGAAAGCGGCCCTCGAAGCGTTCGGCCCGCTCGTTCCCGGCTTCCTCGAGCTTTGCTACCTGCTCGTCTACCTGATGGTCCCCGCCGCCATTGCCCTGGGCACCATCTACGCTCGCGAACGCATTGAGGTGCTCTCTTTCCCCCTGCTGGCCACGTGCCTGCTGACTTACGGCTTGTTCCCCTATTTCCCGTCTGAACCGCCGCGCACCGTGTTTGCCGACGATCTGGTGCCGCAGTTTCAAACCATCTTCCGGCAGATCAATTGGTACATTTGCGGCGGCTACGGCATCCACACGAGCGTCTTTCCGAGCGGCCATGTATCCAGTGCCATTGCCTCAACCGTCGGTGTATACCGTCTGATGCCGCAACGCCGTTGGGCTTGGGGCTCCCTCACGATCGTCTCCGCCGGCATCTTCGTGGCTACGATCTACGGCCGTTACCATTACCTGGTGGACTCGGTGGCCGGCGCCTTCGTCGCCTTGTTGGTGCTGTATCTCTTGCGCCCTCAATCGACATCAAAAGAGATTCCTAACGCTCCCCCTCTTTCCTAAACTCTGGGCATCGGCTCGCCTGCTTCCAACAGTTGGACTCGGCATTGACGGAATCCGTGCCTTGTCCTCGCCGCCCAGATCCGGGAGGCGTTAGCCCCCGGCGAGTAGCGATCGCTTCCTTGGGACCGGTGATGACGGGACCGCTGATGACCGCCACTCGCGAAGCGTACATTCTACCGTCGGACAGGATCCCAAGACTCCCCAGATAGGCGGGCTAATTGTGGCGACCTCGGAACAAGCTGCGACTTACTGCCAGCCACCGCCCAAAGCCCGGTATAACTGCACAACCGAGAGTAGCTCCTCCCGCTGCAAGCGTGCCAGAACCAGCTCACCCTGAAATTGGTTACGCTGCGCGTCGAGCACCTGTAAGTAGTTATCCAAGCCACCCTCGTAACGCAACTTGGAAAGCCGGCTACTTTCGTTCAGAGCCTTCACCAGCAACGACTGTTCCTCGCGTTGCTCAGTCGTCTTGCGATAGCCCACCAACGAGTCCGCCACTTCGCGCAGGGCCGTTTGAATCGTCTTCTCGTAAGCCGCCAGCATCTCACGCTGTACGGCTTCGGAGTACTTCACATTGGACCGGATCCGGCCCGCGTTGAAGATCGGCGCCACGGCCGAAGGAGCAATGCTGAACTGACGCGCGGGGGCCGTAAAGATTTCGTGCAGCGGACGGCTCTGCCCGCCCAGAAAGCCCGTCAGGGAGATCTGCGGGAAAAACTCCGCCCGCGCTGCGCCAATGCGCGCATTCGCGGCAATCAGCGTCTGCTCGGCTTGGCGAATGTCCGGGCGCCGAGTCAGCAGTTGCGAAGGCAAGCCGGGTGGTACGCGATCCGGCGCCACCAGCGCGGGCAGCGGTTTGCCTCGACGGATCGCCCCCGGATTCTGTCCCAGGAGGACACTTAACGCGTTCTCCTGTTGGGCAATCGCGCGCTCACTGGCCGCAATCTGGGCTGTGGCCGTGTGGAGCAATTGCTGCGCTTGCTGCACATCGAGTCCGGTAGAAACGCCGCGATCCAGACGGACCTGAGTGAGCCGCAAGCCGTTCTCCGCAATCCCACGCGTCTTCTGCGCGATCTCGAGTTCCAGGTCGAGCTCCCGCAGCGTAAAGTAGCTGTCGGTAACGTCGGCCACCAGCGATGCGATCACCCCACGACGCGCCTCTTCAGTTCCCAGGAACTGCGCCCGAGCTGCTTCATTCAGCCGCCGGATCCGTCCCCAGATGTCCAATTCCCAACTGAGCGCCAAGCCGATCTGGCTATACGCTACGTCGATGTTCGTACCTCGCGGCAGGAAGCGATTCTGCCCGATCTGGGAGATCTTATTCGCATTGAACGATGCGCTACCGTTCAGATTCGGAAACTGCGCCGCATGCGTCACGCCCAGTTGGGCGCGCGCTTGCAACACGCGCTCCGCGGCGATCCGCAGATCATAGTTCTGCTTCAGCGCGGTATTCACTAACTCCGTCAGCACTTCGTCGCTAAATACCGTCGCCCACTTACGATCGGCCAGGGACTCCGCGTCCGCCGGACCATTGTCGCCGCGGTACTGCGTGGGAGCTGCAATCTTCGGGGCCTGGTAATTCGGCCCCATCGCGCAACCCGCTAACAACAGAAACAACCCACTCGCTAGAAATCTCATGCCACACCTACTTCTTGCGGACCCAGGTCCGCGGCGGGCTTCCGCCACTTGGTCGCCCAGTTCTCCGTGATGACATAGAGCATCGGCACGAAGAAGATGGCGAGTAACGTCGCCGCCAACATACCGCCCAACACCGTCGTACCCAATGCCCGCCGCGACGACGCGCCGGCGCCAGTGGCATACACCAACGGCAGCACACCGAGGATGAACGCGAACGACGTCATGATGATGGGGCGCAGCCGCAACTTCGCCGCCTCCAGCGCCGCCTCACAGGGCGTCATCCCTTCTTCCCGCCTCAACTTGGCAAACTCCACGATCAGAATCGCGTTCTTCGATGCCAAGCCAATCAGCGTCACAATACCAATCTGCGTGTAGACGTCATAAGCATAGGACCGCGTCAGAATCCCCACCAGAGCGCCGAAAATGCCCAACGGCACCGCCAGGATCACGGCAAACGGAATCATCCAGCTTTCGTACTGCGCCGCCAGGAACAGGAAGACCAGAATCGCCGCGAAGCCGAAGATGTAGACTTCCTTGCCTTCCGATAACTTCTGCTGGAACACCGTGCCGGTCCATTCGTAACCGAAGCCCTGCGGCAGCCGCTCGTTCGCCAACCGCTCCATCGCCGCCACGGCCTGCCCCGACGTGAAGCCCGGCGCCGTGGCGCCGATCAACTTTGCCACGCGATAGCGGTTGTAGCGATAGATCACTTCCGGCGACGTGGTACCGTTCATCTGTACCAGCGTGCTCAACGGCACCATCTCGTTCGTCGCCGAACGAACGTAGAAGCGATTCACGTTCTCGGCGCGATCGCGGAAGTCAGGCTCCGCCTGCATCACCACGCGCCACGTACGTCCGAAGCGATTGAAGTCGTTGATGTAAAGGCCGCCGAGGAATGTTTGCAGAGAGTCGTAGACATCAGTGGGCGGGATGCCCAGTGCTTGCGTCTTGTCGTTGTTCAACTCCACGCGATAGCCGGGCACCGACACACGGAACGTATTCGCGATATTCCCCAACGCCGGTTCGGACTGCGCCCCCGCCAGCACCGCGTCCGCCGCCTCCGCCAGTTGCGCGACGTCGCCGCCGGCTCGATCCTCCAGCATGAACTCGAAGCCGCCCGCCGTACCCAAACCGAGAATCGGCGGCAAGCCGAAGCCGAAAGAGAATGCTTCCTTCATCGGAAAGATCGTCCCGTTCACCTTCCCGAGAATCGACGCAAATTGGAGGTCCGGCGACTTGCGCTCTTCCCACGGAGTCAACGTCAGGATGATCGTCGCCACGTTCGAGTTATTCGTTTGCGTGGTGAGGTCCAGGCCGCCGAACACGGTCGTATTCTCCACGCCCGGAATCTTGCGTACGGCGCTTTGAATCTTGTCCACTACTACCTTCGTTCGGTCCAGCGACGCACCATCCGGCAGTCGCACCGCCACGAAGATCACGCCTTGGTCCTCATCCGGCAGGAAGCCGCCGGGCAGGATCCTGAAGAGCGTTCCCGCGCCGAAGTACAAGACGCCCAGCGCCACCGCGGCGAGCAGCGTCCGCCGCGTCACCACACGAACGCCCGCCAGATACTTGTTCGTCGTCCAATCGAACGCCCGGTTGAACTGCTTGAAAAACCCGCTCAACGGCCCGTTCGACGCGGACCCCGGGCGCAGTAACATCGCCGACAGCGCGGGACTCAGTGTCAGAGCGCTGAACGCCGAGATGAGCACTGATACCGCGATCGTCAAAGCAAATTGCCGGTAGATCTGGCCGCTAATGCCACCCAGGAACGCCACGGGAATGAACACGGCACTAAGAATGAACGCGATCGCCACCACCGGCCCGGAAACCTCCTGCATGGCCTTGATGGTCGCGTCTCGAGTCGACATCCCGTGATCGATGTTGTGTTGCACTGCCTCCACCACCACGATCGCGTCGTCTACCACGATGCCGATCGCCAGCACCAGACCGAACATGCTCGTCATGTTGATCGTGAAGCCGAGGATCGGGAAGAGGGCGAAGGTGCCAACCACAGCCACTGGCACGGTGAGCAATGGAATTAACGTGGCGCGCCAACTCTGCAGGAAGACATAAACCACGATGATCACCAGCAGAATTGCCTCAAACAGCGTCGTCACCACGTCGGCGATCGCCGCCCGCACGAACTTCGTGGCGTCATAACTCACCGTGTGAGTAATCCCCGCCGGGAAATTTCTCTCAGCCTCAGCAAGAAACGCCCGCACGCGATTCGCCGTATCTACCGCGTTCGCTCCGGGCGCCAGATAGGCGATGATAATCGCCGCCGGCCGGCCGCTCAACGCACTGAACGACTTATAGTCCTGTGCTCCGAGCTCCACCCGCGCCACGTCGCGCAAGCGCAGGAACGAGCCGTCTGGCTGCGCTCGGAGGATAATGTCTCCGAACTGCTGCGCATCCAGCAAACGCCCGCTCGCAGTGACCGGATACTGGAAGTCCGTGCCGCGCGGCGAGGGTGATTGGCCAATCGAACCTGCCGGATTCTGCCGATTCTGCGCCTGCACCGCCCGGCTGACGTCAGTAGCGGTAAGCCCCAGCTTCGCCATCTTGTCCGGATTGATCCAAATCCGCATGCCGTAGTCCTGCACGGCCGCCAGGCGCGTATCACCCACGCCCGGGATCGTGCCGATCTTGTCCAGCATGTTGATCGTGGCGTAGTTACTCAGAAACAGCGAGTCATAGCGGTTGTCCGTGGCCGTGACGGCAATGGCCATCAGGAACGCTGACGAAACCTTTTTCACCGTCACCCCGACGCGCTGCACTTCCGGCGGTAGTGACGGCAAAGCCAGGTTCACTTTATTCTGCGTCTTCACCGTCGCCAGATCGATGTTCGTGCCCAACTCGTAGGTCACGTCGATCGTTAAAACGCCGTCGTTCGAGCTACGCGAAAAGTAATACAACATACCGTCCAAGCCGGTAAGTTGTTGCTCAATCGGCTGAGCGACCGTTTTCTCGAGATCTTGCGCATTGCCGCCGCGGTATGTCGCAACGATCTGCACCACCGGAGGCACCACCTCGGGATAAGTGGCCACCGGCAGATTCGGAATTGCCACGCCGCCCAGAATGGTAATGACAATCGCGATCACAATCGCGAAGACGGGCCGGTCAATAAAGAAGCGTGACATTTCTTACTTGCCCTTCCCCGTCGGCGCCGGCTTATAGGGTTCGGGCGCCACCACGGACCCCGGACGCGCCTTCTGCACGCCTTCCACAATCACTCGCTCCCCTTCCTTCAGTCCCTGCAAGACCACCGTGCGATCACCCACGCGCTCGCCGGTAACAATGCTCCGCACCACAACCTTGTTTCCCGGCCCCACTTCCAATACCGACTGCATGCCCTGCAACTCCTGCACCGCACGCTGCGGCACCAGGATCGCATTCTCGCGATCTTCCACCCGCATCCGGATCCGTCCAAACTGACCTGGCAAAATGCTGCGCCTCGGATTGGGGAACGTTGCCTGCATTTCCAGAGTGCCCGTCTTCGGATCGACGGTGTTCACCGTGTTTTGAATCTGTCCAGGGAACGGGTGCACGGAGTTATCCGCCAGCACTAACTCCAGCGGAATCTTCATCGTCTGCGGCGACTCCTGCCGTTTCAAGTACCCCAGATACTCGCTCTCGCTCATCTGAAACCGCACCCAGATCGTATCGAGCGGCACAATCGTCGTGAGCGGCTGTTGTGAGGTCTTCGTCACCAGTCCACCGATTTGCACCAGGCTGTCGCCAATCCGCCCGCTAATCGGTGCGCGGATCGTCGCGTATTCCAAATTCAGTTGTGCCGAACGCAGCGTCGCCTCGCTCGAAGCCACCTGCGCTCGCGATGTCTCTTGCTGAGCCTTCGTCGTGAGCCGTATCTGCTCCACATTGGCCTGCTTGGCCTTTACATTGGCCTCGTTCACTTGCAAAGCGGCCATCGCATTGTCCAGATCCTGTTGCGACGCGGCCTGTTCCTTCACTAATGGCTCAAAGCGGCGTACATCTTGTTGGGCCTTGACTAAGTTCGCTCTCGCCTGCGTCAGGTCAGCTTCCGCTTGCAGTAACAACACCTGCCGCTTCGCGAACTCCTCATTCGCCTGGCTTTGACCGAGTTCACCCCGCGCCTTATCAACCTCCGCCGTATAGGGACGCAAGTCCAGGATATAGAGCGGCTGGCCCGCCACTACATCGGAGCCAACCTGGAATAAGCGCTTCTCCACATAGCCATCCACACGCCCTCTCACTTCCACCAGATCACGCGCAAAGGATTGCGCTGCGTAGTCGTGATAGATGGGAACGTTTTCGGGCACTACCGTAACGAACGAGACCGCCGACGGGGGCATCGCCCCCGCCGGCGGGCCGGAGGCCTTCGTCTGACAGCCAACAAGAATCAAAACAAGGGTCACGAGGAGGGTCAGTTGCAGTTTCATACGGAGTAAGTTTGTGTTTCTCTCGCTTTCGCGACATCGTGAATTCGCGAACGATCGAGCGTTCGCGAAATCGCGAGATTCTATTCGATACCAGAGTCCTGCCGAATCCAGGAAGAGACATAGTTGGGGCAGTGAGCCACCACCAGCCCGGCTTGTTTCCATTGGCAGAGTTGTTTCATGGCCACGCGGTCCACCAACTTAACGTCGTGCATATTCAACACGATGCGTTTGTTGGCGCCCAAGGCCGTTTCCAGGGCCGTTTCAAGCGCGGGCAGTTCCGCCGCGCCTAGATCGCCGATCAGCCCGAGGCTTAGTTGCTCGGGCGTCTCTTCAAGAGTCGTGATCTTGAGCATTTCCTGCTCCGATCAATGCAATCTAAGCGCCACTCTTGAATTGATGCTTGTTAATGCCCAGCGCGCGAATCCGTGACTCGAGCGTCGAAGCCGGGACACCCAGCCGTTGCGCAGCCCCGCGCGCTCCCGAGATGCGCCCTCGCGTCTCTCGCAACACGCGCTCGATTTCCTGCCTCGCGTCCGGCGCATGTCCGTTGACCAACGTCATCGGCGGCGGCGCCGGCACGTTAGAGCCACCGCACGGCGCGTCCGCCGGAAAGGAGCTCGCATCCAGCCGCAGCACTTCGCCGTCGCTCAAGATCACCGCCCTCTCGATGACGTTCTGCAACTCGCGAATATTCCCCGGCCAGCTGTATCGCTGCAGGCACTCCAGATTCCCACGATCGATCCGCACAATCCGCCGGCCCATACGCTGCGCAAAGCGCGTCACGAAGTACTCCACCAGGACGGAGATGTCATCGCGCCGGTCCCGCAAGGGCGGCGCATGCAGCGGAAACACATTGAGCCGGTAATAAAGGTCGCTGCGGAAGCGGCCAGCCGCTACCTCGCGCGCCAGATCTCGATTGGTGGCCGCAATCACCCTCACGTCCGTCCGTCGCGTGACGTTGCCGCCGACGCGCTCAAACTCTTTCTCCTGCAGGACGCGCAATAGCGCCACTTGCATGTCCGGCGCCAACTCACCGATTTCGTCCAAAAAAATCGTGCCGCCGTCGGCGGTCTCAAACCGGCCGATCCGTTGCTGCAACGCCCCGGTGAACGCGCCCTTCTCATGGCCGAACAGCTCACTCGCGATCAGTTCCGCCGGCAGCGCCGCACAATTCACCTTCACCAGCGCGCGCGACGCTCGCGGCGATCTCCGATGAATGGCGCGCGCCAACAGTTCCTTGCCTGTCCCCGTCTCGCCCGTGATCAACACGGTGGAATCCGTCGGCGCCACCCGGTCAATCGACTTCAGTACCGCCAGCAGCGACGACGACGAGCCCACGATCTCCTCGTACATCGAGCGCTGCACGATCTCGTCCTGCAGCAGCAGGTTCTCTTCCTCGAGCCGTTCCTTCAGCGACTTGATCTCTTCGTACGCCAGTGCGTTGATCACGGCGATCGTCATGATCTCGCCCGCGTCGGCGATCAGTTGAACTTCCTGCTCGTTGAATTGCCGCTGTTCGTGCAGATTGAAGTAGAGCGCCCCCAACAATCGCTCGCGCTCCCACATGGGCAGGCAGATGTAGCTGCGCACGCCGTAGCCGGCGAACATCTGCTCCTCTACGTAGCGCTCGCCCTGCTGCAGATCCACCCGGACGTACGGCCCGGATTCGCGCGGCAGTGTGCTCAGGCGCGTCTCTTCGAATGGCATCCCCGCCAACTTGCGGCCCGCCTCCTCCGTCGACACCCCCAGATACCTCGCCACGTACGAAGTGAGCGACTCACCCGCTACGCGCGGAAAATTCTTGAGGAAAAGAGAATGCAGCTTCAGCCGCGGTCCGTCCACCAAATCGGCCGCAATCGTATTGAACTCCACCACCGGCGCCAGCGACCGCGCCAGGGCATCGAGCACGTGGTTGAGGTCGAGGTGAGCGTTGGCCGCCTTTGAAACATCCACCAGCAACTGCGCGCGTCGATGCGCCGCTTCCGCGCAGTCCACGGCCTGCTGGATGGTGTTGGCCATCTCTCTATTCTCGCAAGCGGCGAGCCGGCCGCGCTAGCGCCTTAGGCAATCACGTCGTGCAGCACGTTGCCGCTCACGTCCGTCAACCGGAAGTCGCGGCCGGAGTAGCGATAGGTGAGCTTCGTATGGTCGATGCCCATCAGGTGCAGGATCGTGGCGTGAATATCGTGGACGTGCACCGGCTTCTCAATCGCCTTAAAGCCGAAGTCATCGGTAGCCCCATACGTCGTGCCGCCCTTGATCGCGCCGCCCGCCAGCCACATCGTAAAGCCGAACGGATTGTGGTCGCGGCCCTTCTTGATCGCGCCACCGCCCCCCCCGACTTCGCGCACCGGCGTCCGGCCGAACTCTGACCCGCAAACCACGAGCGTGTCGTTCCACAGGCCGCGCGACTTCAGGTCCTTGATCACCGCCGCAAACGGCTGGTCCGAGTTCTTCGCATTCACCTTGTGAGCCATGATGTCGCCGTGGGCGTCCCAAGGATCGCCCTTCGCATAGTAGACCTGCACCATCCGGACGCCCTTCTCCAGTAACCGCACGCCGGTTAAACAGGCGCGCGCCGTGCTTCCGGGCCCATAGAGCTTCTGCGTCGCTTCGGTTTCCTTGCGAATGTCGAACACGGCGGGCGCTTCGGTCTGCATCCGATAGGCCACTTCCATCGACTTCAGCACCGCTTCCACTTGCGGATCGTCGCCTTCCCGCTTGCTCTTGATCTTCTCGATCTTCTGCAACAGGTCCAGTTCACGCCGCTGCTCGGTCAACTCAAACTTCGGATTGTTGACGTAGCTGATCAGCTTCTTGGGGTCGAACGACTTCTCAACCACCACCTTCTTGTCTTTGTCGTCCTTGCCGGCTTTGTCGTCCTTGCCGGCTTTATCATCTTTCGACGCCATCTCCTTCGGCTTCTCGGCGTCCTTGGAGTCCTTGGCATCCTTCGCCTTCTCCGGCATCTTGGGCTTCTCGGCGGCTTCCATCGGCGCGTCGCCTTCCGGCGGCGCCTGCACCTTGCTCGAGATGTAAGTGCCCTGATTGATCGCCGGCAGGAATCCATTGCTCCACAGCGGCGGACCCACCGTGGTCGGCACATCCGGACACAGCACCACAAAACCCGGCAGGTTCTGATTCTCCGTCCCCAGCCCGTAGGTGATCCACGCACCCAGCGACGGCCGGCCGGCCTGGTTCGCGCCCGTGTTCATCATCAGGCACGAAGGCTCATGGTTCGGAATCTCGGTATAGACAGAGCGAATGAAGCAAATGTCGTCGGCGACTTCCCCCACGTTAGGCCACAGTTCGCTGATCTCGATGCCGCTCTTCCCGTGCTTCTTGAACGTAAACGGCGAGCGCATCAACTCGCCGGTGCCGCGCTCCGTCTTGATCTGCGCTCCCGGTAACGGCTTGCCATCGTACTTATCCAGCATCGGCTTCGGATCGAAGCTATCGATCGTCGAAAGGCCGCCGTTCATGAAAAGGAAAATGACGCGCTTCACCCGCTGCGGATGATCCAGCTTGATGGCGCCGGTAGCTCCGTCGGGTCCAGCCAGTCCGCCGGCCCGGGCAATGGAGTTGCCCAACATGCTGGCGAAAGCCGCCATGCCAAAGCCGTTGCCAACCCGGCGAAGCGCCTCGCGGCGAGTAGTGGGAGTCGATTTGTGATGCGACGACATATCTGTTTCCTTAATTGATGAACAGGAACTCGCTCGAGCTGAGCAGCACTTTCGCGTACCGGCCCCATACGGTCGGCTCGTACTTCACTTCCGCCGCCGCAGGCCCGCCCGGGCGCCGGCCACCCGGTCCGCCCATCCCCCCCATCATCCCCATGCCCATGCCGCCTTCCGGCGGCGCCGCACCGGCTTCGGCAACCTCCGGCATCTCGGGCTTCGCGCCTTCCGCCTGACCGGGCGCCTGGCCACCCGGGCCTCCACCCGGACCGCCGCGTCCACGCCGCATGCCCGGGCCACCTTCAGGCGGCGCCTTCTTCTTCCCTTCCTCGTACTCGAGCATCGGCTCCGCCTTCACGTACTCCAGCCCCAACGCGACCTCTTCTTCCGTCGCGTCACGCCCGTACGCCATCTGATGCAGTTTCCGAATCCGCGCCCGGCTAGTCGGCTCGTTCGCCACGCGCTTCGCCAACTCCTCAGCCTCCACCTGCATAAAGTCGCTGTTCATCAGGAACAAACGCTGCAGCGGCACCGTCGTCACAAAGCGCTTTTCCGCGCTTAAATTCGGGCTCGGGAAGTCAAACAACTGCAGATACTCATCCAGCTTGTAACGACTCACCTTGCCATACACGGTCCGGCGCTTGAACGAGGGAGTCAAGTCGGCCGAAGGCCCGCCGATCGCCCGGTCCAAGTCACCCGCCACCGAAAGGACCGCATCCCGTACCTGCTCCGCATCCATCCGCTTCCGGTCCGCGCGCCAGTACAGGCGGTTGCCCGAATCCTTCGCAAAAGCCACCGGATCAGTCTCGGTGGAAAGCTGATACACCGAACTCAGCATGATCTCGCGATGCAACTTCTTGATCGAGAGTCCATTCTTCGAGAACGTGTAAGCCAGATACTCCAGTAACTCAGGATTCGTTGGCCGCTCACCCGTCATCCCGAAGTTACTCGGCGAGTCGACAATACCTGTCCCGAAGTGTCCCTTCCAGATGCGGTTCACGATCACTCGCATCGCGATCGGCTGCTGCAGGATCGCCTCCGCCAGTTCCAGCCGGCCGCTGCCCTTCGCAAAAGGCGCCGGTTCATCCTTCGAAAGCACGGACAGGAAGTGCCGCGGCACTTCTTCACCCAGATTGAACGGATCGCCCCGGAAGTTGAAGGGAAGATTCTTCGGCTGCTCGGCATCCTTCACCCCGTGCAGATACGGGAACCCCGGCTCCAACTTCTTGCGCGAATCTTCGATGTCCTTACGAATCGCCGCCAGTTGCGCCTGCGACTCTGAACCGACGCGCGATTCCAGCCCCCAGCCGCGGAACATCAGCACGCCCGGCTTGCCGAAACGATTACCCATCGCCATCATCGCGTTCGGATCTTCCGCCTCACCCAGCATGCGCTGGAACACTTCGGTGTAGAAGCTGGTATCGGCTTCGGACATCTGCTTCAGCCGTAAGTTGCAGCCCGGGCAGAAGTCTTCGTTCGTCACGAAGTTACTCGGCTTATTGGTGCGCTTCTTCGGCTTGGTGCCGTCCATCGCCTTCGCCGCAATCACCTTGTTCTCGTCGGCAAGCTCGTTGCGCGTCAACATCACGGCCACGATCTCTTCCTGGAATTTCTCAGCCAGCCGCTTCGCCTCCGCGGCCGTACCGCCCTTTTTCATCATGGCCTGCCAGGCTTCTTTGTTCTTGTACTTGTCGGTAGGCTTCTCCATGTACTTCACCCACCGGTCGAGTAACTCAAAGTCCAGCTTCCGAGCCTCCACCACGGTCGGAAACTCCTTTTTCTGCGGACCCGCCACTTCCCACACGCCCTGCAAATAGTTCGCCGTCTGAAATACCAGCGATTGCGAAAGCTGGCTACTCAGGTTATTCTGCATCTCGCCGATCAGCTTCTGCTTCTGATCGATCTGGTCCTCGATCTTCTGGAACTCCGCCCGCACGGACTTCGGCACCAGCGGGTACTCCTCGTAAACCGTATTCGCGAAAACGCCGGCCAGCGCGTAATAGTCCTTGGCCGGAATCGGATCGTACTTATGGTCGTGGCATCGCGCGCACGCCACCGTGAGGCCCAGGAAGCCCCGCGTCACGGCATCCACACGATCATGCCGCTCGTCCGCCCGCGTCACCTCAGTGGAACCGTTGTCGTAATACCAGGGACCTAAACCCAGGAACCCAGTTGCCGGCAGGGTCTTGTGCCGCGTCTTCGCGTCGAGTAAGTCACCCGCAATCTGCGCCTTCACAAACTGGTCGTACGGCAGATCGTCCTGGAATGCCTGAATCACCCAATCACGATAGGCATGCGCATTCGGATACGGGTTGTAGCCCCGGCGCATCGGATCCAGGCTGCGATAGTCATCTTCGCCGAACCGCGCCACATCGAGCCACACGCGGCCCCAGCGTTCGCCATAGTGTGGCGACGCAAGCAACCGGTCTACCACCTTCGCAAAGGCATCCGGGCTCGGATCCTTCTCAAACGCCGCAATCTCTTCGAACGTCGGCGGAAGGCCCGTCAAATCGAGCGACGCCCGGCGAATCAGGTCCCGCCGGGAAGCCGTCTTCACGGGCTTCAGACCCTCTTTCTCCAGCCGCGCCAGCACGAACTTATCGATCGTCGTTCTCGCCCACTTCGGATCCTTCGTCGCGGGCGCCTGCAGTTCCTTCAACGGCTGAAACGACCAGAACGCACGCGCCTCCGGACGGATCACATACTTCCCGTCAGACTTCTGCGTCACCACTGTCGCCGACTTCGGCCACGGCGCACCCGCCTTCACCCACGCCGTCAAATCGGCAATCTCCGTCTCCTTCAGCTTCGTGCCCATGGGCATCTTGAAGGTCGGGTCGGTTTGCCGCACCGCCAGGATCAGCGCGCTCTTCTCCGGGTCGCCCGGCGTCAGCAGCGGCCCCCGCTTGCCGGACTTCTTCAACCCTTCCGGCCCATCCAGCCGTAAGCCGCCCATGGCTGTCTGGGTGTGGCAGCTATAGCAGTTATTCGCCAGAATTGGTCGAATCTTGGTCTCGAAGAACTCTGGAGAGTTCGCAGGCTGCGCCAGCAGCATCGCGCCCGTGCAGGCGGAAAGGAGCGAGAGAGAAACAATCGAACCGCAACGCATAAGATCCTTTGGAGAACAGATCAAATTCACAAGCGAGAGGAGGGAGATCGCTCGCCATTGCTGCTGGAACCACGCGGATCCGCGGCGCACGTTGCCGTTCAGCAATAGGATAACGCACCCGTCAATGGGTACTCAATCAGCCAGCGTAGCCGCAATCCGCTTCGGATCGAAGCGCATCACCTTCCCGGATTTCTTCTCCGAGAGCCACACCGATTTCAAACCAACCTGCAGCCAGCCGCCACCTTCCCCAGTAAACTGCTGCACGACTTTGTCCGTTCCCGGGTGAATCCGCGAGATCGGAAAGCCCGCCGTCGACACCCACACGGAGCCTTCGCCAAACGCAATCGAGCCCTCGGCATTCGGAATGCCGAGTTCGATCGTCGTCGTTACCTTGTCCGTCTTCGGATCGATCCGCGCCACCTTGCCATCGGCCTGGCAAAGCACCCAGATGGAGCCCTCGCCGGCCGCAATCGCGATCGGCTTGGCCGCCACTTCAATCCGTTTGGTCGCCAGATTCGTTTTCGGGTCGATGCGAATCACCTTACCGAGCGAGGGACACGCCAACCACAACGCGTTCTCGGCGAAGGCCATCGCTGTGCAGCCCGGCTCCACGCGAACTTCGGCCACCACGGCGTTCGTCCCCGGATCGATGCGCGACAATGTCGTCCGCTCGTCCGACAAGAGCCAGATGCTGTCAGAGGTCGCCGCGATCGCCGCGGGGACCTTCGCCGTCGCCACGTCCACCGTCGCCGTCACCTTGCCGCTCTTGGCCTCCACCCGCGAAAGCAAAGGCTTCGCGCAGTTCGGCACCCACACACTCCCAAAAGCGGACACCAGGCCCCCGCACGGCTGGTCAAAGCCCTTCCAGGGGTCGGTCGCCTTGTTCGTCTTGGCGTCAATGCGCTGCACCGTGCTCTGCGCGCCGTTGGCCACCAACACCGCATCCGTAAAAAGCAGGAAATCGGGGGTGCCCTCCAGGGACACCTCCGCTTCTGACTTCAAGCTGGCCATCGGAATCTGCACCCCCGGCGCCTTCACCCCATATTTGGGCACCGGCGGAGCCTTCGGTTCCTTGGCTTTCTTCGGTTGATCGACCGCGGGAGCCGCCAGGGCCCCCGCAACCGACAGAATGAGAAGTAGGCTACGCATGTCCATTTAGAATTCGTAGCGCAAAGCGAACTGCATCACACGAGCCGGCATCACATCGGTGAATTGACCGAAGGTCGACGGCGTCGCCAGGCTCAAGCTCGCGTTGGTGAAGTTCACGTTGTTGAACGCGTTGAACGCCTCGGCGCGCAACTGCACTCGGTGACCTTCCCACGGCAGCTTGAAGAACTTGCCGAGCGACATATCGAAGTTCGACATACCCGCCAACCGCAGAATGGCTCGCGTGCCCGACGTCCCCGGATACTGCCCCATGAAGCTCGAAAGAGCCGTCGTCGAGCGGAAGATCGCCGGATTGCCGTTCTGGTTGAAGCCATTGCCGTTCTCCGGCATTGTAGCGCCCGGACGGATCACCGCAATCGCCGAGGTCAGGTAGTTCGTCGGATAGATACCGCCATTGGCGATCGTCGTCGGCAAGCCGCTGCGGAAGCGCCACAACGTGGACACCTGCCAGCCGCCCACCACTTGGTCGAGCCACGACGGAGCACTGCCCATCAGCCACTTGCCTTTGCCGAAGGGCAGTTCCACCACGCCGTTGGCCGTAATGTTGTGCCGGATGTCGAAGTCCGACGAGCCGCGGAAGCTCTTCGGATTGAACGTATCCTGCAGCACGCCCGTCGTCCCGGCGCCCGCGGCCGATTCGGCCGTCGACGTCAGGTCGATCGAATGCGACAGCGTGTAGTTGAAGTCGAAGCCCCAACCGCTGGTCACCGGACGGCGCACCGTCAACTGACCGCCGTGGAACGACGAGTTCCCCGCATTGGTCCAGGCGATGTTACCCGCGTTCTGGTTCGCGAAGAAAGTGTTGCAGCCATACACCGAGATGCACTGGCCATTCACCCGCTCGCGGTCCATGTCGTTGAGCGCGTCCAAATCGCTACCGGCGTAGGTGCCGTAAGTCGTGAAGAAGTAATTCGCCGTCGCGCTTCCCGGGAAGGTGCGATTGGCGGCCTTGCCGAAGATGTTCTCGACGAAAGGCACCGTCGGCAGGATGCTCGGATTCGCCCGCACCTGCGCCGGCGTCACGCCCCGCTCGAAAGCGTCGCGCAACACGCCCGCCGCCTGTGCCCAGGTCTGGCCGGACTTCGGATCCTTGAACTGCGTTAACGGCTGGAACACGTCCGTCTTCGTCAGCGACTTGTGCGCCAGACGGCCCACATAACCCACTTCCACCACCATCTTCGCCGCCACCGGCCGCGAGTAAGTCAGATTCAGCAGGTAAGAGTAAGGGGCCACTAAGTTCGGAAACACGCCCGAGTAAGCCCCGAAGCCACCGACGATCGTCGCCGGCGTATAGGGGAACACCGCCGCCGGAGCAGCCGGCAGAGCCGGCAGATTCGGATAGCGGGCCGAAGTCGTGAAGTTGGTGTTCGAAGGCTGCGTCACCGGGCTCGCCAAACCGGGCGAACCGGACGAGTCGAAATTCAGGACCATGTCGCTGCCGAAGCGGTCATACAGCACCGCCGCGCCGCCGCGAATCACACTGCCCTTGCCGAACACTTTGCCCAGTAAGTTGTCGCTCACCGGCGCATAGGCGAACGAGAAGCGGGGCGCCCAGTTATTCGTGTCCTTCTTGTACCAACCCTGGCCGCCGTTCACCGGACCCGCCAACTTATAGGTCAGCGAGGCGTTCGGCATCGCCGAACCCGGAATTCCCGCGTTCGAAGCGCCAATGCGTTCCGCCAGGTAAACGTCCAGACCGGTCGTCGGCACCACCTGCACCCCGTTCCGTTCGTACGGCACCTGATACAGGCCGTAACGAATGCCGTAAGTCAGCGTCAGGTCGCGGCGCGCCTTCCACGTGTCCTGCACGTAGAACTCGTATTCCTTCGTCCCGAAGCTGCGCACCAGCGGCTGGCCGAAAGGAATGGCCTTGCCGTCCACACCGAAGTTGTAAGTCGCGCTGTAGCTGTTGATCAACCCGTAGAGATCGCCCAGCGCACGCTGCGCCGGCTGCGTTTCGGTCAGCGTCAGCGCCGAGTTGCCCGAGCGCTGGCGGATGAAGCCCGTCAATGCGTCGGTGATATCGGCGCCTAGACCCTGCAGCGTGTTTCGGCCGAACGAATAACTCGCAAACGAGTTGGTGTAAGCGTTGCGATCGTTCTGAATCAGGCGGAAGTTCACGCCCGCCTGGATCTGATGCGTCCCCTTGTTCCAGGTCGTATCGTTCACCAGGTTCGTCGTCGGAATGATGCGGCCAAAGCCACGCGTGAAGTTCTGCAGCGTCGACAGACCATCAAAGGTCAGCGAGTTGCCCGCCGTACCGGATTGCGCAATGCCCAACCGCGTAAAGCCGTAGCTGAACACGTTGATCACGTTCGAGGTCAGCACCGCCGTGTAGCGCGCCGCCAAGCCCTTGGAGTTATCCAGGTTCTTCGCCGCCGCATCCTGGCCCGGGAACTGCGCCAACACCTGGTCGCGCGAGTTATTGCCGAGCGTACCGCGCAGCATCAAGGTGTGCTTGCCCGCGCTATCGAGGTTGAAGTCCGTCTTTGCCACATACGCGCGGTCGTTGCGCGTCAGCGGCGCATTGAAGCGGAACACACCGAAGTTCAAGCCGCGGTCCGAACCCGCCTGCAGATCGTTCGGCGAAGGATACTGCGAGAGGATCCCCTTCATCGCTTCGCTGTAGCCCAGGCCGCGCGGATCGAGGTCCCGCACTTCGGCCGGCGTCAACGACTGCACACCCGCCGACGTCCGGAACTGCACAATGCCCGCCTTCAACGTATCGGTCGGCACGTTACGCGATTGCGCGCTCGCCGAGCGGTCCTTGCGCTCTTCCCAGTTCAGGAAGAAGAACGCGCGGTCACGGATGATGCGGCCGCCGAACGAAGCCCCGTACTGATTCCGGATCAGGTTCTCGCGCGCCAGGCCGGACCGGTTCGAGAACCAGTCGTTCGCCGCCGTCACCTTATTACGATGAAACTCATACAACGACCCGTGCCACTGGTTCGAACCGCTCTTGGTCACCAGCGACACCTGGCCGCCGGCTGAACGCCCCTGGTCCGCACCCTGCCCCGCGATCGTCACGCGGAACTCCTGCACCGAGTCGAGCGGCACCGGCAGCGCCGCATTCAGTCCCTGCGAACCGTTGCCGGTCGCCGCCGTCATGCCCGCGCTCTGGTTATCGTTGACGTCCACGCCGTCCAACGTCACGTTGTTCTGGTCGCGTCGCGCGCCCAGTACTTCGCCGTTCGACGTCACGCCCGGCTGCAGGCTCAGCAATTCCACCACGTTGCGCGTCTGCAAGGGCAGTTGCCGCACCTGCACTTCGTTGAACGCGTTGCCCACCGAAGCGTTAGTCGTGTTGATGGCCACCGCTTCCTCGGTCACATTGATCGTCTCGCTCACCTGGCCCAGTTCCAGCGCCAGATTCAGCGTCGACGGCACGTCGATTTGCAGCGTCACCTGCTGCGCCAAAGTCCGGAAGCCCGGCTTTTGCGCTTCCAGCTTGTACACTCCGGGGGGAACCTGTACGAAAGAGTATGCGCCGGCCGCCGACGAGACCACTTTGCGCGCCGCCGCAGTGCTTTGGTTGACGATCGTCACCACCACTTCCGGAATCGCCGCGCCCTGGCCATCGGTGACGAGGCCCTGCAGCGAGCTGGATTGACTGAATGAGGGGATGGCCGTTAAGAGGCCGATAAGTAGCGCTACACCAGCGCGGAACAATGTCTTCACGACGGGATTCTCCTAGTTGGTTTGTGCGGCGTTTAGGCAGTGAACGCCGCGAAATCAGCTGCGAGTATCCGTCGTGGGATGTTTCGTCAAGGAATGCGCTAGGCAGAAGCGCGTGAGGGCAAGCCGGACTGAGACTCCCTCGAATAGCCCCAAGATAAGGGCGCTTGGCCACATTTGTCAAATGAAACGCATGATGGAGCGCATCCGACATTTCGATTGGGCTTCGCCGTCGAACCGCGCTACACTCCGGTTTTAACCCCCGCCTTGTCTGCGGTCTGCCCCTGTCCCCGGCAAATCAGCCTTGAGGAGCGCCGCTTTGACAGACATGATTTGGCCCGTCGCCATCTTTATGGCGATCTCCCTGTGTATCGGGCTCTACACCTACACCAAAGTTCGCGGCTCGAGCGAACAGTACACCGTCGCCGGCAAGTCCATGCCGTTCCTCGTCATCGGCACTGCGCTCGCCGCGCAAGCCATTGACGGCAACGCCACGCTCGGCAACACCTCGCTCACCTTCTCCACCGGCTTCTGGGCTGGCGCCGCGATCCCCATCGGACTCGCCATCAGCCTCTTCATCGTCGGCCGCTTTCTCGCCGGCCCGCTCAACGCCATGGATCTGATGACCCTGCCCGAGTTCTTTCACCGCCGCTACGGCCGCACCGCTGAAGCCCTCGCCAGCCTCCTCACGATCGTCTGCTTCATCGTCCTGGTAGCCGGCAACCTCTCCGCCGTCGGCTGGATCCTCTCCGTCGTCACCGGCTGGTCCTACGGACCCTGCCTCGCCCTCGGCACCACCATCATCTTCCTCTACACCATCGCCGGCGGCCTTCACGCCGCCATCTGGACCGACTTCTTCCAGATTCACGTCGCCATCGTCGGCTTCCTCGCCGCCGCCGTCTACGTCCTCGCGACCCGCGGCTGGGACACCATCCAGCACTCCCTGCCCGCCGCGACGCTCAGCCTCACCCAACTCACCACGATCTCCGGCGGCGGACTCGCCAACTGGGCGAACATCATCTCGCTCGCCTTCGGCAACGCCATGGCGCTCGACTTCATGGAACGCGTCTTTTCCGCTAAGTCGCCCGCCACCGCCCGCCGCGGCTGCTACTACGCCGGCGTGTGGACCCTCATCATCGGCTTCTGCGCTTCCCTCCTCGGACTCGCCGCCATCGCCGCCGTCGGCAAGGTCGACGACCCGCGCATGGTGCTCCCCGCCTTCGCCAGCCAATATCTCCCCTACTGGATCGCCGTCATGGTCTTCGTCGGCGTCCTCGGCGCGTCGATGTCCACCGCCAACGGCGCCATGCTCGTCATCGCGGTCGTGATGGCCCGCAACGTCTGGCAGCGCTGGACCGCCGCCCCCATCTCCGACAGCAAAATGCTCTTCCTTTCACGCGCCCTCGCCCTGCCGACCGCCCTGGCCGCCGGCCTCATTGCTTACCTGCGCCCCGAACCGGGCTTGCTCCTGGTCGTCGCCTTCGACATCGTCTTCGCCGGCTGCGTCATCCCGCTTTTTCTCGGCGTCTACTGGCCGCGCGCCACCCAGGGCGGCGCCATCGCCAGCATCGTCACCGGCACGCTCGCCCGCGCGATCTGTTACTTCGTCGTCCCGGCGCATCTGGCCGGGCTCGACACACTGCTGCCCCCCGTGCTCAGCGCCATCGCTTTCGTCTCGGTGAGTCTCGCCGCCGCTCCGGCCGCCGACCCCGCCAAGGAACAACTTATATGAAGCACCTGCTTGCTCTTGTCTGCCTCGCTGCCTTTGCGCAGGAAGCTCCCCCACCCGGCGCCCCGCCCAAAGGCCGGCCGCCCCGTCCGCCGCGGCCCGGCATCAAAGAAGTCCAGAAGCCCATGGACGTGCTGAAGCCCGAAGCGACCTTCTCCGTCCCCGGCGTCCCGGACTGGACCACGTCCTCGCCCAATGCCGTCTGGGTCTCCAATGGCCCCAAGGACTCCATCTCCAAGCTCGACGCCAAAACTAACACCGTCACCGAAACCGTCACCGTCGGCAAGCGCCCCTGCAGCGGCATCGCCTATGGCTTCGGCAGCCTCTGGGTCCCCAACTGCGGCGATAAAACCGTCTCCCGCGTGGACGCCAAAACCGCCAAGGTGATTGCCACCATCCCCGTCGGCCCCGCCAATTCCGAAGGCGGCATCGCCTGCTCGAAGGACGCCGTCTGGCTCCCCACCGGCGCTGGCGACAAAGTCGCGCGCATCGACCCCAAGACCAATAAAGTCGTCGCCGAGGTGCCCGTCCCGGAAGGCTCCCATACCGCCGACTTCGGCGAAGGCGCCGTCTGGGTCACCAACAGCAAAGGCAAAGTCGTCACCCGCATCGACCCCAAGTCGAACAAGGTAACCGACACGATCGAAGTCGGCCCCCAGCCGCGTTTCCTCACCGTCGGCGAAGGCTACGTCTGGACCCTCAACCAGGGCGATGGCACCGTCTCCAAAATCGATCCCAAATCCCGCAAAACCATCGCCAACATCCAAGTCGGCATTCCCGGCACCGGCGGCGAAATATCGGCGGGCGGCGGCGCCGTCTGGGTCACCGTCTTCCAGATCCCGCTCACCCGCATCGACGCCAAGACGGACAAGGTCACCCAGCAGTTCGCCGGTCCCGGCGGTGACGCCGTCCTCTTTGCTCATGGCGCCGTCTGGCTCTCGAATCTCCGTCAGCAAAACGTGTGGCGGCTTGACGCCGCCCGGATTACCGGACAATAACCATAGATCTATGAACGAAACCATCCTCTGGGAAGAGGAACTGCGCGGCGGTCAGACGTGGTCCCACGTTCTTGACCGCGGCATGGCCATCCGCTTCACGGACCTCCAGGGCGGCGCCAACGTCAGTTGCCTCTTCTACAACCCCAAAGATCCCGGCGAACGCTACAACATGCCGGACACCTTGAAGGCCCAGCACATCGCGCGCCTCACGGCTGGCTTTGTCCTCTATTCGGACATGGGCCGCATCCTCTGCTCGATGACTCACGACACGGTCGGCTGGCATGACCCCATCGGCGGCACGCTCACCGCTGCCCACATCGCCGCCAAATACGGTGAAAAGTCCTATCAGCAATTCCGCAACGAGTGGACCCAGGGCTCCCGCGAACACCTCATCCTCGAACTCGCCAAGTACTCGCTCGGCGCGCGCGACCTCACCCCCACCCTCAACCTCTTCAGCAAAGTTCAAGTGGACCTCGCGGGGAAGATGACCTACATTCCCGGCAACTCCCAGGCCGGGGACTCGGTGGAACTCCGCGCCGAAATGCCCGTCCTGATCCTGCTCTCGGCCAATCACCACCCGCTCGAACCCGGCGGCGACTACGCTCCGAAGCCCGTCAAGCTCACCGTCAAGAGCGTTCCCCTCCCCGGCGTCGACGACCCCTGCCGCGTCTCCCGCCCCGAAAATGGCCGCGGCTTCATCCTCACGGAAAGGTACTGCGCATGAGCTACGAAGTCACCGTCCTCGCCGGCGACGGCTGGGCCGAAGTCGTCAAGAAAGGCCAGCACCTCCGCATCGTCGACCTCGAGGGCAACCAGGCCGTCGATACGCTCTTCTACAACGCCCACGACCACAGCGACCATTACTCCGCCGTCAACACCATCGCCACCCAGGGCAACATCTACCTCACCACCGGCTCGAAGCTCCTCTCCGCATCCGGCAACGTCCTGATGACCATCGTCGACGACACCTGCGGCCGCCACGATACCCTGGGCGGCGCCTGCTCCCAGGAAAGCAACATGGTCCGCTACGACATCGGCAAGCGCTACATGCACGCCTGCCGGCAAACCTTCCTGAAGTACGGTCTGCAACACGGTCTGGAGAAACGGGATCTGTCCCACAACGTGAACTTCTTCATGAATGTTCCGGTCACCCCTGAAGGCAAACTCACCTTCGAGGACGGCATCTCGGAGCCCGGCAAGTACGTTGAGCTGCAAGCGGAAATGGACACCCTGGTGGTCATCTCCAATTGCCCCCAGCTCAACAACCCCTGCAACGCTTACAATCCAACCCCTGTGAAATTAATGATTTGGGGATAGATGTTCAACAAAGTTCTAATTGCGAATCGCGGCGCCATCGCCTGCCGCATCATCCGTACCTTAAGACGCCTGGGCATTCGCAGCGTCGCCGTCCACTCGGACGCCGACCAGCATTCGCTGCACGTCCGGCAGGCCGATGAAGCCGTCTCGCTCGGCGCCGTCCGCGGCTACCTCGACGTCGACGCCGTCCTCGACGCCGCCCGCCGCACCGGTGCCCAGGCCATTCATCCCGGCTATGGCTTCCTCAGCGAAAATGCCGACTTCGCCGAAGCCTGCGAACGCGCCGGCTTGGCCTTCATCGGACCCACGCCGCAACAGATGCGCGACTTCGGCCTCAAGCACCGCGCCCGTGAACTCGCCGAAGCCAACGGTGTCCCCCTCCTGCCCGGCACCGGCCTGCTCACCTCCGCGCGCGATGCCTTGGCCGTCGGGCTCCCGCTCATGCTCAAGTCCACCGCCGGCGGCGGCGGCATTGGCATGCGCCTTTGCCGCACCGCCGACGAACTCGAAGAAGCCTTCGCCGCCGTCCAGCGGCTCAGCAGTGCCAGCTTCAAGGATTCCGGTGTTTTCGCCGAACGTTTCGTCGAGCGCGCCCGCCACATCGAAGTCCAGATTTTTGGCGACGGCGACGGCCACGTCATCGCTCTTGGTGAACGCGACTGCTCCGCGCAGCGCCGCAACCAGAAGGTCATCGAAGAGACCCCCGCGCCCGGTCTTTCCGATGCCTCCCGCCAGGCCCTCTTCGCTGCCGCCGTCCGCCTCGGGCAGGCTGTTCAATACCGCAATGCCGGTACGGTCGAGTTCATCTACGATAGCGACCGTGAGGAATTCTACTTCCTCGAAGTGAACACTCGTCTGCAGGTCGAACACGGGGTCACCGAAGAGGTCACCGGCGTGGACCTCGTCGAATGGATGGTTCGCCTCGCCGCCGGCGAAAATCCCATCCGGCCCGTCCAGCCCTCCGGCGCTTCCCTGCAAGTCCGCATCTACGCCGAATCCCCGCTCAAGGAATTCGCTCCCAGCCCCGGCCTCCTGACCCACGTCCATTGGCCCCCGGACGTTCGCGTCGAAACCTGGGCCGAACCCGGCACCGAAGTTCCCCCCTACTACGACCCGCTCATCGCCAAGCTGATCGTCTACGCCCCGACACGCGAAGAAGCCGTTGCCAAACTCTCTACCGCTCTTGCCGCCACCACTCTCGCCGGCAGCGAAACCAATCTCGAGTACCTCGCCGCGGTCGTCTCGAGCGACACCTTCAAAGCCGGTGGCTTCCCCACCGCCTTCCTGAAGACCTTCGCGTACACGCCGCGCGCCATCGAAGTCATCGAGCCCGGCACCCAATCCACCGTGCAGGACGTCCCCGGCCGGCTCGGCTACTGGCACGTCGGCGTCCCGCCCTCCGGCCCCATGGACGATCTCTCCTTCCGTCTCGCCAACGAGATGGTCGGCAATCCGCCCGACGCCGCCGCGCTCGAACTCACGCTCATCGGTCCCACGCTCAAGTTCCATCACGACGCCGTCATCGCCCTCTCCGGCGCTGACATGGGCCTGCCGCGCTGGAAGCCCATCAACGTCAAGGCCGGCGATATTCTTCGCCTCGGACCCGTCCACGGCCCCGGCGCCCGCGCCTATCTCGCCGTCCGGGGCGGCATCGACGTGCCGCCCTACCTCGGCTCCAAGTCCACCTTCATCCTCGGCAAATTCGGCGGACGCTTCCTCCGCACCGGCGACCTGCTTCGCTTCAGCGATCAGGACACGCTCGAGCCACAACCCTGCGCGCACCCGCCCGCCTACACCAACCATTGGCAAATCGGCGTTACCTACGGCCCCCATGGCGCGCCGGACTTCTTCACCGACGACGACATCGAAACCTTCTTCGCCACCGACTATCGCGTCCACTACAACTCGGACCGCACCGGCGTCCGTCTCATCGGCCCCAAGCCCAAGTGGGCCCGCACCGATGGCGGCGAAGCCGGCCTCCATCCCTCCAACATCCACGACAACGCCTACGCCGTCGGCACCGTCGATTTCACTGGCGACATGCCCATCATCCTCGGCCCCGATGGCCCCAGTTGCGGCGGCTTCGTCTGCCCGGCGACCATCGTCGCTGCCGAACGCTGGAAGATGGGCCAACTCAAAGCCGGCGACACCATCCGCTTCATCCGCGTCAACGACGAACCCGCCGTCCTCCAGAAATCGCCCGGCGTCGTCATCCGCGCCGACGGCGACCGCAACCTGCTCGTCGAGTTCGGCGCGAACAAGCTCGACTTCGAGCTCTCGCTCAAAGCCCACTCGCTGCGCCAGCAACTCCGGCACCCCGGCATCATCGACCTCACGCCGGGCATCCGTTCGCTGCAAATCCACTACGACACCGGCAAGCTCCGCCGCGAAGAGCTCTTCGAGATGATCGAAGCCGCCCAGGCTCACAGCATCGAAACGATGCCTTCGCGCACCGTGCACCTGCCGCTCTCCTGGGACGATCCCTCCACCCGCGACGCCATCCAGCGCTACATGCAAGGCGTCCGCGCCGACGCTCCCTGGTGCCCCTGGAACATCGAGTTCATCCGCCGCATCAATGGCCTGGGCTCCGTCGACGACGTCTACCGTACGGTCTTTGACGCCAGTTGGCTCACCCTCGCCCTGGGCGACGTCTACCTCGGCGCGCCCGTCGCCACCCCGGTCGATCCGCGCCATCGCCTGGTCACCACCAAGTACAACCCGGCCCGCACCTGGACGCCCGAGAATGCCGTCGGCATCGGCGGCGCCTATATGTGCGTCTATGGCATGGAAGGCCCCGGCGGCTACCAGTTCGTCGGCCGCACCACGCAGATGTGGAACACCTACCGCGAGCCCCAACCCTGGCTGCTCGAGTTCTTCGACCGCATTCATTTCTATCCGGTCAGCGCCCAGGAACTCCTTGAACTCCGGGCCGACCCCTCGTTCGCCCCCCGCATCGAATCCGGCACCTTCAGTCTGCCGGCCCACCGCCAATTCCTCGCCTCCATCGAGCCGGAAGCTGCCGCCTTCCAGGCCATGCGCGAGCAGGCCTTCCGCGAAGAACGCGACCGCTGGGGTGACTACATCCCGCCCGAACTCGACGACGCCCCGCCGCCCTCGGACGATTCCCTGCCCGAAGGCTGCACCGCCGTCCGCTCGCCCATCGCCGCCAGCGTCTGGAATGTCGCGCTCGAACCCGGCCAGCGCGCTGGTCTCGGCGATCGCGTCATCATCCTCGAAGCGATGAAGATGGAAGTCGCCGTCATGGCCCCGGTCGCCGGCGAAGTCATCGAAATCCGCTGCGCCCCTGGCGCCCTCGTCCAGCCCGGCCAGATCCTGGCGGTGGTCAAGTGAAGCTGCCGCCGGTCTGGATCACGGAGATCACCCCGCCGCCCGCCAAGGACGGCCCCCTCAAGGGCCTCACCTTCGCCATCAAGGACAACATCGACTACGCCGGCGTGCCCACCACGGCCGGCTGTCCCGCCTTCGCCTACACGCCCTCGGCCTCCGCCCATGTCGTCGCGCAACTTACCGGCGCGGGCGCCGTCGCTGTCGGCAAAACCAACCTCGACCAGTTCGCCACCGGACTCGTCGGCGTCCGCTCCCCCTACGGCGCCTGCTCCAGCGTCTACCACCCCGAATACGTCTCCGGCGGCTCCAGTTCCGGCTCCGCCGTCGCCGTCGCCAACGGCGAAGTCGACTTCGCGCTCGGCACCGACACCGCCGGCTCCGGACGTGTCCCCGCCGCCTTCAACAACCTAATCGGCCTCAAGCCCACCCGCGGCGTCCTTTCGATGACCGGCGTCGTCCCCGCCTGCCGCAGTCTCGACACCGTCTCCATCTTCACCAAAGACCTCGACCTCGCCGCCCGCGTCTTCGACGTCGCCGCGCATTACGACCCCGCCGATTGGTCCGCCCGCCCCATGGTCGACGCCCCCGCGCCCTGGGCCACCGCTGGTGCCTTCCGCTTCGGCGTTCCCCGTGCGGATCAGCTTCAGTTCTTTGGCGACATCGAAGCCCAAAAGCTCTACGACGCCGCCATCGCCAAGCTCGAAGCCTCCGGCGGCACCCGCGTCAAAATCGACTATGCCCCCTTCCGCGACGCCGCCGCCCTGCTCTACCAGGGACCCTGGGTCGCCGAAAGACTGGCCGCCGTAGAAGAGTTCATCCACCTCAAAGGCGACCAGATGCACCCGGTCGTCCGCAGCATCATCAACGGCGCCACCAAATACACCGCCGTCGATAGTTACCGCGCCCTCTACAAGCTCCACGAACTCAAGCGTGCCGCCGAAGCCGAGTGGCGCAAAATGGACGTCCTGTTTCTGCCCACCACCGGCACCATCTACAAGATCGCCGACGTGGAAGCCGACCCCATCCGCCTCAATACAAACCTGGGCTACTACACCAACTTCGTCAATCTCTTCGACCTCGCCGCACTCGCCGTCCCCGCCGGCTTCCGCCCCAATGGCCTCCCCTTTGGCGTCACCTTCATCGGACCCGCCTTTAGCGACCGTGCTCTGCTCGCCCTCGCCGGCCGCAAGGTCTCGCCGGCCCCCGGCTGCATCTCGGTCGCCGTCGTCGGCGCTCATCTCAGCGGTCAGCCGCTCAACGGCCAACTCACCGAACGCGGCGCCCGCCTTCTCAAAACCTGCCGCACGGCCTCGAACTATCGCCTTTACGCCCTCGCGAACACCGCGCCCCCCAAGCCCGGCCTCGTCCGCGAAGAAGGCTTCGCCGGCCCCGGCATCGAAGTCGAAGTCTGGTCGATGCCCACCGCGGCCTTTGGCAGCTTCGTCGGCCTCATTCCCGCGCCCCTCGGCATCGGCAGCCTCGTCCTCGACGACGGCGCAACCGTCAAAGGCTTCATTTGCGAACCTGCCGGCTTACCAGGTGCCACCGAAATCACGTCCTACGGCGGCTGGCGCAAATACCTGTCAAAATGACAGGCGCATGCGCCTCCTGCTCACCTTCTTGCTGGCTTCGTCCGCCTTCGCCGCTGTGGAAACCGGCTTCCTGAATCGCAAGATCACGGTCGACGGCGAAGAGTATCGCTACGTCGTCTACCTGCCGCGCACCTTCACCAAGTCCGCCAAGCTGCCCGTGGTGCTGTTCCTCCACGGCGCCGGCGAACGCGGTCAGGACGGTCTCAAACAATCCGCCGTCGGGCTCGGCCACGCCATTCGCCTCTTCGACGATCGCTACCCCGCCATCGTCGTCATGCCACAATGCCGCACCGACGATTGGTGGCCCACGCCGAAGATGTCCAGGATGGCGCTAGCCGCGCTCGATAGGTCGCTCAAGGAGTTCAAAGGCGACCCCGACCGCACCTACCTCACCGGCCTTTCGATGGGCGGCTACGGCTCTTGGGCCTTGGCCAGCCGCGAGCCCCAACGCTGGGCCGCCGTCGCCATCGTCTGCGGCGGCGTCAAGGTCCCGGAGCGTCTCCAGCGCTTTGCCCAACCGGGCGACAACGAAGGCAACCCTTACGAACGCGTCGCCCAGAAAGTCGCCAAGCTCCCCCTCTGGCTCTTCCACGGCGGTGCGGACGCCACCGTCCCGCCCACTGAATCACGGAACATGGTCGCCGCGCTTCAGGCCCTGGGCGTCACCGTCAAGTACACCGAGTACCCCGGTGTCGGTCACAACTCCTGGGACAAAGCCTACGCGGAACCCACCTTCCCCCAATGGCTCTTCGCCCAAAAGCGCACCAAATAGCAGCCCCTTTGCTAGACTCGAAACTTGGGGCTGTGGCGAAATTGGCAGACGCAACAGATTTAGGTTCTGTCGTTCGAAAGGACGTAAGGGTTCGACCCCCTTCAGCCCCACCACTCTAGGCTTCAGCGTCGTAAACCAGCGCCAGCGCGTGAATCACTGACGCCAGCCGGATCGCCGCCGCAATCGTCTCCTTCGTCACACCCTTCTCGCGCAACACGCGCTCGTGCGACGTCACGCACATCGTGCAATTGTTGATCGCCGACACCGCCGTGCAGTACAACTCAAAGTCCACCGGATCGCCGCCGTGCGTCCGGATGCCGTTCATCCGCAGCCGCGCCGGAATCGACGAATATGTATCGTCCGGAAACATGTGCGTGAACCGGTAATACACGTTGTTCATGCCCATGATCGCCGCCGCCGTCTTCGCCGCGCCCATCGTCTCGGGCGACGCATGCTTCGCCGCTTCCGCATGCAGAATCGTGGTCAGCTTCGTGTTCCGCGCGCCCATTGCCGCGGCCACCACGGTCCCCCAAATCTGCTGCTCGCTCAGCTCGGTTTGCTTCAGCAAACTCGTCAGATTCAGCTTCAGATCTTTCGCGTAATCAGGAATCGATTCCAAAAAGGCTTCGTAAGTCATAAAAAAGTCCAAAAAAAGGACCGGCCTCTCCGGCCGGCCCCACGTCTCCTTGAAAACGGCGCTTAGCTCAGCGTCGCTTCACCCTTCTTCCAATTGCACGGGCACAGTTCATCGGTCTGCAATGCATCCAGCACGCGGATCACTTCGTCCACATTGCGGCCCACCGACAGATCGTTCACCGACACCCAGCGGATCACGCCCTGCGGATCGACGATGAACGTCGCCCGCTGGCACACGCCCGCGTTCGGATCGATGATGCCCAGTTCCTTCGACAGTTCGTGCTTGATGTCCGAGAGCATCGGGAACGGCAGGTTGCGCAGATCGTCATGATGCGTACGCCACGCCAGATGCACGAACTCGGAGTCCGTGCTTCCGCCCAACACCTGCGCGTCACGATCGTTGAAGTCGCCGTTGGCCTTGCCAAACGCCGCGATCTCCGTCGGACAAACAAACGTAAAGTCCTTGGGCCAGAAGAAGTACACCTTCCACTTGCCCGGATAATTCTCGTGCGAAATCGTCTCGAACGCCTTGTCCTTATCAAGGCTAACGGTAGCCTTCAAAGAAAACTTCGGAAACGGCTGACCAACTCCCAACATGTTTCGGGGTAACTCCTCAGTAGATTGCGCGGGCCCGGCAGCGCGTCACTTTGCGCGTATGTCCCACTTTCTTGATGCTAACCCGTTTGATGCTCCATCCGCCCGATGGTTGCACCCCTCCCGGCGATGACCGTCATCGGCCAAAGCGATACGATGTTTCAGATGCGTCTCGCCCTCTTGCCTTTGCTCGCCTCGCTCCTGTGCGCTCAGGAGTACCCGCTCACCGCCGATCATGAACGCCATCCGGGCGTTCCCGTCGGCCAACTCACCAAATATTCCCTCGGCGGCAAAGTTTACCCCGGCGTCACCCGCGACTACTGGATCTACGTTCCCGCCCAGTACAAAGCGGACCGCCCCGCCCCCGTCCTCATCGTTCAGGATGGCGGCGGCTGGATCACCGACAACGGCCGCTTCCGCGCCCACATCGTTCTCGACAACCTCATCCACCAGGGCGCCATCCCGCCCATGATCGGCATCTTCGTCAACCCCGGCGTCCTCCCCGCCACCTCGCCCGACGCGCAGGACCGCACCGACCGTTACGCCCGCTTCCTCGTCGACGACCTCCTCCCCGCCGTCGCTGCCAAATACAACCTCTCCAAAGACCCCAACGACCGCGCCCTCGCCGGCTCCTCCTCCGGCGCCGCCGCCGCCCTCATCGCCGCCTGGAACCGCCCCGACCAGTTCCGCCGCGTCCTCAGCTACATCGGCAGCTATACCAACCTCCGCGGCGCCCAAACGCTCAGTTCGCTCATCCGCAAAACGGAGCCCAAGCCCCTCCGCATCTTCCTTCAGGACGGCCGCAACGACCAAAGCATCTACGCCGGCTCCTGGTTCCGCGCCAACGAAGACATCCAGATGTCGCTCGCCTATGCTGGCTACGACCATACCTGGGTGGTCGGCAACGAAGCCCACAACGGCATCCACGGCTCCGCCATCCTTCCCGACGCCCTCAAGTGGCTGTGGCGCGACGCCGCCCAACCGATCAAAAAGGGCACCCGCCCCGTCGAACCCTACATCGACGCCACCCAAGGCTGGCAACAGGTGAGCCAGGGCCACACCTTCACCGAAGGACCGGCCGTCGACCGCGAGGGCAACGTCTTCTTCACCGACGCCCGCGGCGACAAACTCTGGAAGATCGCCGTCAATGGCCAGGTCACCCTCTTCAAAGACAAGCCCGGCTTCGTCTCCGGCCTCGACTTCGGTCCCGACGGTAAGCTCTACGCCTGCCGTCGCGAACCCAAGCAGATCGTCGCCTTCGCCCCCGATGGCACCGAAACCCTCATCGCCGACGGCGCCGACGCCAACGACCTCGCCGTCACCGCCAAGGGCGAGATCTACTACACTGACCCCAACAACAAACGCATCATGTTCATCGACGCCCAGCGCAACAAGCGCGTCGTCTACGAAGGCCTCGGCTTCCCCAACGGCATCGTCCTGTCGCCCGACCAAAGCATGGTCAACGTCGCCGACTCCTGGGACCGTTGGATCTGGAGCTTCCAGCGCGCCGCCGACGGCTCGCTCGTCTACGGCGAACCCTTCTCCCGCCTCGAACTCCAGGACCAGACCTACCGCTCCTCCGCCGACGGCCTCGCCACCGACACCGAAGGTTTCCTCTACGTCTCCTCCAACCTCGGCGTCCAGATCGTCGACCCCGCCGGTCGCGTCAACGCCATCTTGAATAAGCCGCAAGCCGGCTCGCTCTCGAACGTTGCCTTCGGCGGCCCGAACCTCGATTACCTCTACGTCACCGCTGGCGACAAAGTCTTCCGCCGCCCTGCCAAGCGCAAGGGCGTCAACGCCTGGACCGTCGTGAAGCCGCCGCGCCCGCGCCTCTAACTCCCATGACCCGACGCACCTTTCTCTCGTCCGCGGCGTTCGCCGCCGCCCAGCCGCGCAAAAAGCCCAACATCGTCTTCATCCTGATCGACGACTACGGCTGGGCCGACACCGGCTACAACGGCAGCAAGTTCTATCAGACGCCCCACCTCGACCGTCTCGCGCAGAACTCGCTCCAGTTCACCAACGGTTACGCCGCCCATCCGGTCTGCTCACCCACGCGCGCCGCCATCATGACCGGCAAATGGCCCGCCCGCCTGCGCCTCACCGCGCATCTGCAAGGCGCCCACCGCCTACCCTTTTCCAAAGTCCTTCCCCCCCCTGTGCGTCTGGCGCTCCCCCTCGAAGAACGCACCATCGCCGAAGCGCTCAAGGACGAAGGCTACCGCACCGCCTGCATCGGCAAATGGCACCTCGGCCCCGACGGCTTCCTGCCCGGCAACCAGGGCTTTGACGTCGTCGAAGGCGGCGACACCGCCGGCTCCACCTCCAGCTTCTTCTACCCCAAGTGGAAGCCCAAAATCCCCCTCGAAGGCAAAGACGGCGACTACCTCACGGACCGTCTCACCGACCTCGCCGTCAGCTTCCTTCGCGACCACCGCGAGAAGCCTTTCTTCCTGTACCTCGCCCATTTCGCCGTTCACACCCCGATCGAAGGCAAGCCGGACCTTGTCCGCAAATACGAAGCCCGCAGCAATCTGGCCGAGCCCCAGAACTACGCCGAATACGCCGCCATGATCGAGAGCATGGACGAGAGCGTCGGCCGCATCCTCGCTACCCTCGACGAACTCAAGCTTGCCGATGACACCCTCGTCGTCTTCACCTCGGACAACGGCGGCGTCGCCTCCCGCGAGTGGCGCAACCGCCCCGTCACCTCGAACCTTCCCTTACGCTCGGGCAAAGGCCACGTCTACGAAGGCGGCCTTCGCGTCCCCCTGCTGATCCGCTACCCCGCCCTCACCAGGCCCGGCACGCGCTGCGACACGCCCGTCTACAGCGTCGACTTCCCGGCCACCATCGCCGAACTCACCGGCGCCAAAATGCCGCCCGCCGACGGTCGCTCGCTCGTCCCGCTGCTCAAAGGCGGCAAGCTCGATCGCCAGGACCTCTACTGGTATTACCCCCACTACAGTCCCCAACTCGGCCGCCCCGCCGCCGCCCTCCGCGAAGGCGATTGGAAGCTCATCTACTTCTTCGAGGACTCCCGCTCCGAGCTCTACCACCTCAAAGACGACCTCGGCGAAAAGAACGACCTCGCCGCCCGCGAACCCGCCCGTACCCAGCGCCTGCACCGCAAGCTCTTCGCTTGGCTCGCCGAAACCAGAGCCCAACTCCCCTACGAAAACCCCAACTACGACGAGAAACGCGCCATGGAACCCGGACCGCCCATGGGCCCCATCCCGTCCAAATAACCATTAGATAGAATGAGCATCGACATGAACCTCACGCGCCGTTCGCTTCTCGCCACCGCCCTTCCGGCCGCCCTCCTGGCCAAAGGACGCAACATCCCCATCGGCATCGAACTCTACTCCGTGCGCAACGAACTCAAGGCTGACCCCATCGGCACCGTCGCCAAAATTGGCAAGATGGGCTACCAGGTGGTCGAATTCTTCGGCCCCTACATCGATTACCCCCTCGACCAAGTCAAAGAGCTCCGCAAAACCATGGACTCGGTAGGCCTCAAGTGCATGAGCACCCACAACAGTGGCAAGACGCTCTTCGAGAACCTCCCCAAAGCCATCGAATATAACCAGATCCTCGGCAGCACCATGCTCATCCAATCGAGCGCCGGCGGCAGAATGTCCACCGCCGACGATTGGAAAGCCCTCGCCGGCCGCTTGAACGACGTCGGCACCAAGCTCAAGGCCCACAAGATGCGCACCGGCTTCCACAACCACGCGGCCGAATTTCAGCCCGTCGACGGACAATTGCCCATGGAAGTCCTCGCCGCCAACACCGGCCCCGACTTCATCCTCCAGCTCGACGTCGGCACCTGCGTCAGCGTCGGCCAGGATCCGGTCGCCTTCATCAGGAAACACAAAGGCCGCATCCGCAGCATCCACGCCAAGGATTGGGGCAAGGAGAAGGGCTATCGCGTCCTCCTCGGCGAAGGCTCCTCGCCCTGGAAAGAAATCCTGGCCGCCGGCGAAAAAGTCGGTGGTCTCGAAGTCATCCTCGTCGAACAGGAAGGCGCGGACCTGCCGCCCTTCGAAGTCGCCGAGCGCTGCCTCGCCACCATGAAGAAGCTGCGAGCCTAACCGACCATGCAACGCCGCGACTTCCTCCTCGCCACCCCGCTCCTCGCGCAGCCGCCGGGCCGCAAGTACAAGACGGCCCTCATCGGCTCCGGCTGGTGGGGCATGAACATCCTCCGCGAAGCTCTCGCCTCCGGCGAATGCTCCGCCGTCGCCCTCGCCGACCCTGACCCCAACCAGATTAAAGTCGCCCAGGCCGAACTCGCCAAGCTCACCTCTGACAAGCCTCGTGAGTACCGCGACTATCGCGAACTGCTCGCCAAAGAGCGGCCCGACATCGCCATCGTCGCCACCCCGGACCATTGGCACGCTCTCCCCACCATTGACGCCGTGAAAGCCGGTGCCCATGTCTACGTCGAAAAGCCGATCAGCCACACGGTCGCCGAAGGCTACGCCATGGTCAAGGCCGCCCGCGACGCGGACCGTCTCGTGCAAGTCGGCCTCCATCGCCGCGTCTCCCCCCACTCGCTCACCGGCATGGAGTTTCTCAAGTCCGGCAAAGTGGGCAAGATCGGCCTCGTCCGCACCTTCGCCCACGCCAACGCCGTCAACTCCAAACGCATTGCCGACACCGATCCGCCTCCCGGCATGGATTGGGACCTCTGGCTCGGCCCCGCGCCCAAGCGTCCCTTCAACCCCGCCATTCACCCGCGCGGTTTCCGCCAGTTCCTCGACTTTGCCAACGGCACCCTCGGCGATTGGGGCGTCCATTGGCTCGACCAGATCCTCTGGTGGACCGAAGAAACCCACCCCAAAAAGATCTTCTCCACCGCCGGCCGCTACGTCCGCGACGACAACACCGACGCGCCCGACACCCAAACCGTCAACTTCCAGTTCGAGAGCTTCCTCTGCACCTGGGAACAACGGCACTACGGCGGCAACCCCACCGAGCCCGCCCTCATCGGCGCCTACTTCTACGGCACCGAAGGCACCTTCCACCTCGGCTGGCGCGATGGCTGGACCTTCTACCCTCTCGACAAAAAGAAGCCCACCATCCACGTCGACCCGCAGTTGCACACCGTCGACGCCCACAACATCAAAGAGCTCTGGGCGGACTTCATGCAGTCCATCCGAGCCAAGCGCAAGCCTGTGCGCGACATCGAAATCGGCTACCGCGCCACGGCCGCCAGTCTCCTCGGCATGGTCAGTTGGCGCGCCGGACGCTCCGTCGAATGGGATGGCCGCCACATCGTCGGCGATCCAGCCGCGGAAAAACTCCTGAAACGCCCCTACCGCGCCCCCTGGGTCTATCCGAACGCTTAAGTCCTGTTACCCTGTGGCGATGAGGATTCTCATCGCCACTTCGCTTCTGTGCCTTTCCGTCGCCGCACAGGAGCCTGCCAAGGAAGCGCCCCTCACCGGCGCCGCCCTGGTCCGCTCGCTGTACACCAAGTACGAATTCGAGATCCCCATGCGCGACGGTGCCAGGCTCTTCACCGCCGTCTACGTCCCCAAGGACTCCTCCAAAACCTACCCCATCCTCCTCAACCGCACCCCCTATAGCGTCGCGCCCTACGGCGTTGACCAGTACCGCCCGGCCATCGGTCCCTCCGACCATTTCCAGAAAGCCGGCTACATCGTCGCCTATCAGGACGTCCGCGGCCGCTACATGTCCGAAGGTAAGTGGGAAGAAGTCCGCCCCCATCGCCCCAATAAGTCCGGCAAAGAAATCGACGAAAGCAGCGACACCTACGACACCATCGACTGGCTCGTCAAAAACGTCAAAGGCAACAACGGCAAAGTCGGCATGTGGGGCATCTCCTATCCCGGTTTTTACGTCTCCGCCGGCATGATCGACGCCCACCCCGCCTTGGTCGCAGCCTCGCCCCAAGCCCCCGTCACCGACTACTTCCTCGGCGACGACTCCTATCACAACGGCGCTTTCATGCTCGCCGCCAACTTCGGCTTCTATCACGGCTTCGTCGAACGCAAAGGCGACCCCGCCGCGCCCACTCCCCGCGTCCCCTTCCAATTCGGCACCCCCGACGGCTACGACTTCTACCTCCGCATGGGCTCGCTCGCCAACGCCAACGAAAAGTACTTCAAGAACGATAGTCTTTACTGGCGCGAGAACACCGAAAACACTACTTACAACGACTACTGGAAAGCCCGCGGCATCTGGCAACACCTGAAAGCCATCAAGCCCGCCGTCCTCACCGTCGGCGGCTGGTTCGACGCCGAGGACTTACAAGGCCCCCTCCGCACCCACGCCTTCATGGAAGCCAATTCCCCGCCCTCTTCCAACACGCTTGTGATGGGCCCCTGGACCCACGGCGGCTGGTCCCGTAGCGACGGCGACCGCGTCGGCAACGTCCACTTCGCCTCCAAAACCTCTGCTTACTACCGCGAACACATCGAGTTTCCCTTCTTCGAGTACCACCTCAAAGGCAAAGGCGACGGCAAGTTCCCCCGCGCCTGGGTCTTTGAAACCGGCCGCAACGTCTGGCAGAAGCACGACGCCTGGCCGCCCCGCGAAGGCGAGTCCCGCAGCCTCTGGCTCCGTGCCGGCGGCAAGCTCGCCTGGCAGCCCGAACCTGCCCCCGGTTACGACGAATACTTGAGCGACCCCATGAAGCCCGTCCCCTACTTAGGCTTCACCCAACTCGGCATGCTCAACAGCTACATGACCGAGGACCAGCGCTTCGCCTCCCAACGCCCTGACGTCCTCACCTTCGAGTCCGACGTCCTCAAAGAAGACGTCACCCTCGCCGGTCCCATCGAAGTCAGCTTACTCGCCTCCACCACCGGTACCGACTCGGACTTCGTCGTCAAGCTCATCGACGTTTACCCCAACGACTATCCCGAACTCATCGATAAGAACCCCACCAGGATGGGCGGCTACCAGCAGTTAGTCCGCGGCGAACCCTTCCGCGGCAAGTTCCGCCAAAGCTTCGAAAAGCCCGTCCCCTTCGAGCCGGGTAAACCGGACCGCCTCGACTTCAAGATGCCGGACGCCTATCACACCTTCCGGCGCGGCCATAAGTTGATGGTTCAGATCCAAAGCAGTTGGTTCCCGCTCACCGACCGCAATCCGCAGAAGTTCCTCGAGATCCCCAAGGCCCTCTCCACCGACTTCCAGAAGGCCACCCAGCGCATCTACCGCGGACCGAATGGCACCCGCCTCACGGTCCGCGTGCTTCCTTCGCTGTAACTTACTTGTTCAAGTCCGCCCACGCCGCCGGCGACTTGAAGCTGCCCGGTCCGGTCGAGAAATGCACGCCCTCGGCCGGATACAACGCCCGCCACCGCTCCAACTTCCGCGCTAACTCCACCACCTTCGCCGCGTTAGTTTCGGCTAAGTTCTTCTCTTCCCGCGGATCGTCATAAGTCCGATATAACTCGTCTTTCCCTTTCGCCGGCCGAATCAGTTTCCACCCTTTGTCGTAGAGCGCCAGCGTCGGCCCGCTCGGATTCTCGATCGCAAACACCACGTTCTCCCGCTCGCGCACCTTCCCCTTCGCCAACTCCGGCCACACATTCAGGCCATCCAAAGGCAACTGATTCGCCGTCTTGATCCCCACCGCCGCCGCTAGCGTCGGCAGCATATCCATCGCGTGAATAAACTGCTGCGACTCAGTCCCCGCCTTCACCCGTCCCGGATAACGAATCACTGCCGGCACCCGGATCCCGCCCTCATAGCAAGTTCCCTTCGCTCCGCGCAACGGCGTATTCGTCGCCCCAAAGTTCACCGGACCGCCGTTATCGCTCATGAACAGCACCAGCGTGTCCTTCGCCAACCCCTCGTCTTCCAACGTCTTCAGGACCCGCCCCATCGCCCGGTCCATCCCCGCCACCATCGCACAGTAAGTTCGCCGCTTCGGATCCTTCACCTCGGCATAAGGCGCGAGTAACTCCGGCGTCGCCTCCAGCGGCGCATGCGGCGCATTGAACGGCATGTACAAAAAGAACGGCTTGGTCTTATCTCGCCCCCGGATCCAACGCTCGCCCGCCGCCCCCAGCAGATCCGTCGTGTAGCCCTCTTCCTTCAGCGCCACGCCATTCTTGTGCCAATCGAGCCCGCCATCCCGCAGGTGCGTGAAATAGTCGAGCTCCCCATTCACATGACCGTACGCATAATCGAACCCCCGCGAATTCGGCCAATACTCCCTGCGCGAGTGCCCCAGGTGCCATTTCCCGAGAATCGCCGTCTGGTACCCCGCGGCCCGAAACGTCTCCGGCATGAAATGTTCTTTCGTCGAGACCCCGAAATCGAGCCAGGGCCGGATCACGTGGTACGCCGTCCCCAACCGCATCGGCGATCGCCCCGTCATCAGCGCGCTCCGCGTCGGCGAACACACCGGATACGCGTAGCACCGCTCCAGCCGCAAACCGTCCTTCGCCAACTGATCGATCACCGGCGTCCGGATCTCGCTCCCGTGATATCCCACGTCGTGCCAGCCCAAATCATCCGCCAGAAAAATGATCACGTTCGGCGGCATCGCCGCCCGCGCCGTCGCCGCCGCCATCGCACCCAGTAAAAAAGCTCTCCGCTGCATCGCCCCTCAGTCTATCCCGGCCCGGCGACAATGAAGACTGTGACCCGCCGTTACCCGGACCGTCCCTTCCTCGGCGTCGGTGCCCTCATCGTCCAGGGCGACCGCATCCTCCTCTGCCGCCGCGGCAAACCGCCCTATCAGGGCTTCTGGTCCCTCCCTGGCGGACTCGTCGAACTCGGCGAACCCGTCCTCGACGCTCTCCGCCGCGAAGTCCGCGAAGAGACCGGCCTCGAAGTCACCATCGATCGCTTCGCCGAAGTTTACGAACGCATCACCACCGACTCCGACGGTCGCGTCGAATACCACTTCACCATCCTCGATTACCTTTGCCGCCCCGAGAGTGGCACACTAAGAGCAGGCGACGACGCAGCCGACGTCCGTTGGTTCCCTCGCGCCGAACTCGCGTCCCTCGAAATGACCCCTGGCTCGCTCGCCGTCATCGAGCGGGTTCTGCGTACCCCATGAATCTCTGGAGCCTCGACCTACTCGAATACGAATCCCTGCGCGCCGTCCTTGCCCGCAGCATCCACTCACCGCTCGGCCGCGAGCGGCTGGAAGCCCTTGCGCCTTCCACTGACCGCGCCGAACTCCAGGCCGCCCTCGACGACGTCGAAGAAGCCATCCGCTACGTTCGCTACGCGGAGACGCCCCTCCGCTTCTCCAACCTCCCCGACCCCACCATCATTCTCCAGAAGCTCCGCATCGAAGGCGCCCTCCTCGAAGCCACCGAAATCTACGCCCTCACCGTCTTGCTCGATCGTGCCCACGACGCCCGCCATGGCATCCTCGACGTCTCCGCCGAGTATCCCCGCCTCGCCAACCACGCCTCCGCCATCGGCGACTTCTCCCGCACCCTCTCCAGCCTCTCCGGCAAGATCCTTCCCGACGGCACCCTCACCGACGAAGCCAGCCCCACCCTCGCTCGCATCCGCCGCGACCGTCTCCGCCAACAAAAAGCCATCCAGGATTCGCTCAATCGCTTCCTCAAAGCTCACGGCGATGACGGCGTCTTGCAGGAAAACTTCGTCACCCTCCGCAACGACCGTTTTGTCGTCCCCCTCGTTCCCAGCCAAAAAGGACGCATCCCCGGCGTCGTCCACGGCTCCTCCGCCTCCGGCCAAACCGTCTTCGTCGAACCTCTCGAAACCATCGAACTCAACAACGACCTCGTCCGCCTCAACGACGAGGAGCTCCGCGAAATCCACCGCATCCTCCGCGAGATGACCCTCCAGTTCCGCGAAGAACGCCACGCGATCGCCGCCGCCTCCATGGCCCTGGGCGACCTCGACTTCTTATTCGGCAAAGCTCACTTCGCCGTCTCTTTCGATTGCATCGTCCCCACGCTTTCCGCGGACGACCAGCCCCGCCTCGCTCTCAAAAACGCCCGCCACCCCCTGCTCGTCGACGTCTTCAAAAAGCAGCGCAAGAAGGTCACGCCCCTCAATCTCACGCTCGACACGCATCACCGCACGCTGCTCATCAGCGGCCCGAACACCGGCGGCAAAACCGTCGCCATGAAGTGCATCGGCCTGCTCGCCCTCATGGCCCAATCCGGCCTGCCCGTCCCCGCCGAAGAAGCCGAACTGCCCGTCTTCGATCAGATCCTCGCCGACATCGGCGATAGCCAATCCATCGCCGAATCGCTCTCGAGCTTCTCCTCGCACGTCGTTCGCGTCAAAGCCATGCAGGAGCAGGTCACGCCCGATTCCCTCGTCCTGCTCGACGAACTCGGTCGCGCCACGGACCCCGAGGAAGGCGGCGCCCTCGCCGTCGCTCTCCTGGATGACTTCCGCACCGTCGGCGCCTTCTGCCTCGCCTCCACCCATCTGATGGCCGTCAAAGTCTACGGCTCCACCACCTCCGGCGTCGTCAACGCCTCCATGGGCTTCAACGAAGAGACGCTCGAGCCCACTTACTTACTCCGCACCGGCGCTCCCGGAAAGTCCGCCGGCCTCGATATCGCCTCGCGCCTCGGCATCCCCGCCCATCTGATCGCCCGCGCCCGCTCGCTCATGGGCACCGCCGAGCGCGACATCGCCCGCTTCCTCGACGAGTTACACGCCCGCGTCGCCAACGCCCGCGAACAGGAAGAAGCCCTCTCCCGCGAACGCGCCAAGTTACGCCTCCGCGAAGAACAACTCACCGCCGACTACGCCAAACGCGAAGCCGACAAGTTCGCCAAACTCGAACAGGACTTCGCCGCCGCCCTCGCCGACTTCCGCGCCACCGCCGCGCAAACCCTCGACGAGCTCGACGAAAAGCAAGCCGCGAACAAGGCTCGCGTCAAAACCGCCCGCGTCGAACGCGAGTTCAAAGAACGCATCGAAAAGCTCGGCCCCGTCGCCGCCGCCAAGCCCTCGCTCGAACTCCGCGAAGGCATCCGCGTCCGCCTCAAAGGCATCCGCGAAATCGCCCGCATCCGCCGTCTGCTTGGCGCCGACAACATCGAAGTGGAAGCCGGCTTCCTCAAGCTTCAGGTTCCCCGCGGCGATGTCCTCGAGATCCTTCCCGAAGCCAACGAAAAAGCCAAGCTGCCCCGCAACGTCAGCTTCCAGACTTCGCGCGAAGAAGCACCCCTCGCCCGCGAAATCAACGTCATCGGCAAACGCGCCGAAGAAGCTTGCGACGAAGTCGAAAAGTTTCTGGACCAGTCCTCGCTGGCGTCCATGGAGCGCATCCGCATCGTCCACGGTCACGGCATGGGCATCCTGAAGCGCCAGATTCACGATTTGCTGCGCGGCCATCCCCTCGTCGCCAAGCACTATCAGGCCGAAGGCTATGAAGGTGGCGCCGGCGCCACCATCGTCGAACTGCGTGGCGAATGACCATCCTCATCGCCCTCACCGCCTGGGCCGGGCTCGTCCTTCAATTCGTTCTGATCCCCAGCCTCCTGAACTACTTCAGTTACTTCACCATCCTCACCAACTTACTCCTCGCCGTCGGCACCAGCACCCTGGCCTGGGCCCCCGCCACCGCCCTCGGCCGATTCTTCTCGCGCCCACCCGTCCAGGCAGGCCTTGCTCTCTACATCGCCGTCGTGGGCCTGACTTACTCGCTCTTACTGCGCCACACCTGGAACCCCCAAGGCGCGCAGAAGCTCGCTGACCTGCTCCTGCACGACGTCACCCCCGTCCTCTATCTCGCCTACTGGCTCCTCAAAGCTCCCAAAGCGGCGCTCGCCGGTCGTTATGCCTTTCTCTGGCTCACTTACCCTCTGACTTACCTCGGTTACGCCTTGCTGCGCGGTCGCTATGATGGCTTCTACCCCTATCCCTTCATCAATGCCGCCCAGCTCGGCTATGCCCAGGCCCTCTCCAACGCTGCCTTCCTTACGATCTGTACCGCCGTCCTCGGCTGGCTCCTCACCCGGCTCAGCCGCAAGCTCGCCAACGTCTCAGCAGACCATTGCTGCGGCTGACATCGCCTCCAACGTCTCATCGATATCCGCCTCCGTGTGCGCCGCGGAAATCGACCACTGCTTCATCGCCAGCGGGAAAGGATAAATCCCTCGCTCGATCAGCCCCGCCCGCCACCGCTGATCGAATCCGGCGTCGTGATTCGCCGCCACATCATGCCAATCCACCGGCAGATGATCCATGAAGTAAGGGCAGAACGCCGATCCCTGCCGCCCCACCCGCACCCGCTCGCCGAAGATCCGCTCGAGCCCTGCCTGCATCCGCGCTCCCAACGCCTCCACGTGCCGATAGATGGTCCCCTCCACCAGCCGCTCGATCGTCGCGATCGCCGCGGCCGTCGGCACGGGATGCGCATTGTAAGTACCCGCCAGCAATACTCGCCTCGCCGGCTCCGGATGCGCAAACACGTCCATCAACTCACGCCGCCCGCCCACCACCGCCATCGGATATCCGTTCGCCAAAGCCTTGCCGTACACCGCAAGATCCGGCGACACGCCCGCGATCGACGCATAACTACCCAGCGCATGCCGAAAGCCTGTCTTCACCTCATCGAAAATCAGCACGAACCCATACTGGTCCGCCAGCCTCCGCAACCCCGCCAGATAGCCCGGCTGCGGTTGCACCACGCCGATATTCTGCAATCGGCTCCGTGATCAGGCACGCTACCGGATACTTCCGGCACACCCACTCCACCGACTCCAGATCGTTGAAATTCACGGGGTGCACGAGCGCCTGATGCCCCTCCGGAATCCCGGCGCTGGTCGGCCGGAACGCATACTCCCCCGGACTCACCCGCGGCCCCAACGCCTCCAGCGGCGTCATCAGATTGCACGCCACATCGTTGTGCCAGCCGTTATACCCACCCTGCATCACGATCACGTGCTCGCGCCCCGTTACCCCGCGCGCCAGTCGCATCGCCGCGTACGTCGCCTCGCTCCCCGAGTTCAGCATCTGCACGGACTCCACAAACGGAATGTGCGTGCAGATCAATTCCGCCAACCGTCCCTCGGCCCGCGTCGGACCGCTCCCGAACAAGCTCGTCTGGTCACGCAGCGCCCGCTCCACCGCCTCGTTCACCGCCGCATCGTTGTGCCCCAGAAAGTGCGGCGCAAACGCCGCATGATAGTCGATATACCGGCGCCCCTCCTCATCCCAGATATAGGCGCCCTGCCCCTTCGCAAACGCGATCTCCGGCTCCGTCGCCCGGTTCAGGCTCACCACTCCTCCCGGGATGAAACGCCGATTCGCAGCTAACACTCGGGCCGATTCCTGAAGCATCATCTGGCTACCAGTCTAAGTGCGAAAATGACCCTCATGGCAAGTAAGTTAGCCGTCGTCACCGGCGGCGCCCGTGGCATCGGCTGGGCCAGCGCCCTCAAACTCTCCGAAGACGGCTACGACGTCGTCCTCGCGGACCTCGCCCCGCCCCCCGACCCGCGCTTCCCCTTCCTCCGCACCGACGTCAGCGACCGCGCCAGTGTCGAGGCCCTCTTCGCCGGCCTCCCCCGCGTCGATGCCCTCGTCAACAACGCCGCCATCAACATCCGCGCCCCCTTCCTCGACACCGATCCCGCCGACGTCGAGCGCGTCTGGGCCGTCTGCCTCTGGGGCGTCTTTCACTGCACCCAGGTCGCCGCGCGCCGCATGGTGCAGCAAGGCGACGGCGGCGCCATCGTCATGATCAGCTCGGTCCACGCCCACCGCGGCTTCCCCAACTCCACCGCCTACAATGGCGCCAAAGCCGCCGTGAACCACATGGCGCGCACCTGGGCCACCGAACTCACGCCCCATCGCATCCGCGTCAACTGCATCGAACCCGGCTGGACCGACACTCCCGGCGAACGCGCCTTCTTCACCGAAGAACAGATTCGCGAAGAAGGCCCGAAACTGCCCTGGGGCCGCCTGGCCGAACCCGCCGAAATTGCCGACGCCGTCGCCTTCCTCGCTTCACCCCGCGCCAGCTACATCACCGGCAGCGTCCTCAAGGTCGATGGCGGCATCACCCTACCCTGACGGCCACAGCCCCGGATTCAGCCACAATTCGCTCACCATCGGCTCCCGCCGGATCGCCGCCACCACATCCTCCGGCAGCGGACCCGCCTCCGCATACCGCAACAGCTCATCGAGCTCACGCTGATGCGCCGTCCCCGCCAGCGCACTCGCCAATCGCGGTTCACCCATCACATACCGGTAGCCCAACTCCGGCAAAGAAATTCCCAGCGCCTCCAGCCGCGCCACCGCCGCCTTCAACTCCCCATACGATTCCGGCAGCGACTGGTACCGCTCGCTCAGCGCTCCCTTCAACAGCACGGACCGCGCAATCAGCCCCACGTCCGCCTTCTCCGCCACCGCAAACAGCTCCGCCTCCGGACGCCGGTCCAGCGGACTGTACGCAATCTGCAGACAGTCGAACACCGCAGCCTCAATCGCCTCCAGCGCCGCCTGCGTCCCGTACACGCTCGCCCCCAGAAACCTGAACTTGCCCGCATCCCGCAGCTTCAGTAAGTGCTGCGCCACCTCGTTATTCGCCACCTTGTCTTTCGGCGCTGTGTGTAACATCACCACGTCGACATAGTCGGTCCGTAACATCCGCAAACTCGTTTCCACGCTCTCGGTCAGCGCGGCTAACTCAGGATGCACCACCACCTTGGTCGTGATCACTACCTCGCGCCTCCGACCCTCCAGCGCCGCCCCCAGAATCGCCTCCGCCTCTCCATAGGCGCGCGCCGTATCCAGATGATTGATCCCCTGGTCCACTGCGTGATGTAACAACCGCACCGCCGCTTCGGTCGTCGGGCGCGAGTTACTTCCCGGCAGCCCGTAATCCATCCCCAACTCCACCGTCCC
>JBGAHE010000018.1:0-79839 GCA_044226365.1 Bryobacteraceae bacterium | reverse complement strand
AAGATCAGGAGGGCCAGCGGCAACAGGATCAATAAGGTTCTGAGCATGGTTAGGATTGTATCCCCAAAACGCGGCATATAATCGGACGATGGGTTTCTCCAGGCGCGGCTTCGTCTTGGGCTCCGGCGCCGCTGCGTTTGCCCAAACTCCGGCCAATTCTCGCATCCAGGTGGGCGTCATCGGATGCGGCGCCCGCTCGCAACAACTGATGGAAGGCCTCATGGCCAATCCCGGCGTCGCCATCACCGCCATCAGCGACGCCTACCGTGGCCGCGTCACCCGCACGCAGGAAAATTGGGGACCCGGCGCCAAGGACTATCGCGACTACCGCGAGATCCTCTCCCGGCGCGACATCGACGCCGTCATCATCGCCACCCCGGACCATTGGCACCACCGCATGTGCCTCGATGCTCTCGCCGCCGGCAAAGACGTGTACTGCGAAAAGCCCCTCACCTACCGCTCGAGCGAAGGCAAGGAGATTGTCGCCGCCGTCAAACAGTCCGGCCGCATCCTGCAGGTCGGCAGCCAGGGCTGTAGCGGCATCCTCCAGGAACGCGCCCGTCAGATCGTCCAATCCGGCAAGCTTGGCAAAGTCACCCTCATCCGCGCCGCCTACAACCGCAACTCTGCCTCCGGCGCCTGGATCTATCCCATCCCGCCCGATGCCACGCCGCAAACCGTCGATTGGGATCGCTTCCTCGGCAGCGCCCCGCGCCACCCCTATTCGAACGAGCGCTTCTTCCGCTGGCGCTGCTACAACGACTATTCGGGCGGTATCGCCACCGATCTCTTCGTCCACCTCTGCACCACCATCCAGTTCGTCATGAACTCCGCCGGCCCCTCCAAAGCCGTCGCCATGGGCGAACTCTACCGCTGGAAAGAGAGCCGCGAAGTCTACGACACCATCAACGGCCTTCTCGAATACCCCGAAGGTTTCGCCGCCAATCTCAGCTCCACCTTCAACAACGAATCGCTCGCCGATGGCAGCTTCCAGTTCCTCGGCACCGAAGGCACGCTCGTCCTCAACTTCACCAGCCTCCAGTTACTGGCGGAAGCCGGCCGCGAGGACAACCGCTGGATCGTCGAAAGCTGGCCCCGCGCTCTCGAAAAAGCCTACTACGACGACCCCAAAATCCGTCAAACTGAAATGCCCGGCACCTGGCCCGCCACGTTGCGCCCTGGGGCCGAAACCTACCGGGCCGAGGGAGTTGACTCCACTGTGCTCCACTTCGCGAACTGGCTCAAAGCCATTCGCACCCGGCAACCTCATTGGGAAGATGCGCAAACCGGCCACCGCGCCGCCGCGTGCGCCCACATGCTCAATCAATCCGCGCGCGAAGAGCGTGTCGTCAAGTGGGACCTGAATAGGAACGATATCGCCGGATGAGTTGGGTCGGAAGGTCGATTGCTCAATACGAAATTACCGCCAAGATCGGTGAAGGCGGCATGGGGGAAGTCTATGCCGCGCGCGACACCCGTCTAAACCGGCCGGTCGCCATCAAGATCCTCCCGCAGGACAAACTGGCCGATCCCGATCGCCGCCGCCGTTTCCTCCAGGAAGCCCAGGCCGCCTCCGGCCTCAATCACCCCAACATCATCACCGTCCACGACCTCCTCGCCGACTCCGGCGGCGACTGTCTGGTGATGGAATACCTCACCGGCAAAACTCTCACCCAATCCATTCCGCCCGAAGGTCTGCCCCTTCGCGAAGTCCTCTCTTACGCGCTCCAGATCGCCGACGCCCTCCAAGCCGCGCACTCCGCCAACATCATCCATCGCGACCTCAAACCCGCGAACGTCATGATCTCCTCCGCCGGCCGCGTCAAGCTCCTCGACTTCGGCCTCGCCAAACTCGTCGCCCCCGAAGCCGACCCCAACAGCGACATCACCCGCACCCTCGGCCCCCAGACCATCGAAGGCTCCCTGCTCGGCACCATCAACTACATGTCGCCCGAACAGGCCGAAGGCAAACCCGTCGATGCCCGCTCCGATATGTTCACCTACGGCGGCGTCCTTTACGAAATGCTGAGCGGCCGTCCGCCCTTTGCCGGCGGCTCCCAACTCGCCACCCTCACCGCCATCCTGCGCGACGAACCCGTCGCCCTGCCGGCCAGCATCCCCGCCGATCTCACGGCCCTCATCACCCGCTGCCTCCGCAAGGACCCCGCCGCGCGCTACACCTCCATGGAAGAGGTCCGCAACGAAGTCGCGCGCATCAAAGCCGCGCACGATAGCGGCATCCTCGATCAGAACCCCGTCGCCAACTCCGGCATCATCCCGCCGCCCCCCGCGCCGCCTCCGTCCTCCAGCCGCAGCGGCCTCTGGATCGGCCTTGGCGCCTTCCTGGTCATCGCCGCCATTCTGGGCATCTTCATCTGGCCGCGCATGTCCAACCCCGACGCCGACGACCCTGAGGAGAACGCCGCTGTCACCGCGCATCAGCCGCCTCCGCCGCCCCAGTTACCCGACGTCCTCACCAACGAAAGCGTCATCGAAATGGTGAAGGAGAAGCTGCCCGAACGCTTCATCGTCTCGCAGCTCCGCACCGCGAAAACTAAGTTCGACCTCTCCACCTCGGAACTCATCCGCCTCAGCAAAGCCGGCGTGTCGGAAGCCGTCGTCGCCGTCATGCGCGACCCCAAAGCCGTCCTGCCTTCCACTCCCGCGCCCGTTGCTTCCTCTTCCACCCCGGCTGCGACGGCGCCTGCCACCGCCACTCCCATCGTCCCCGGCGCTCCGCCCAAGCCCGGCGAGCCCACGCCCCCGGCGAACAAAACCGAACCTGCCACCGCGCACCCCGTTGCCCATCCCTCCGGCGTCCTCGCCGATGGCACCCGCGTCCGCATCATGTTCGATGAGCCCGTCAACCGCGCCCTGCGCGACGCTTCCCCCGTCAAGATCTCCGTCTCCGAAAACGTCATGTTGAATGGCCGCGTTGTCATTCCGGCCGGCGCGCCGGTCTCGGCCACGATGGCCATCCAACCCGGACGCAAGCTCATTGGCAAAGGCCTCCGCGGTCTCCTCCAACTCGATACCGTCCGCGCCTTCGATGGCCGCCAGATCCGCATCCGCTCGCGCGTCGCCGGCGCACCCGCCGAAGCCCGCCGCCCCATTGACGCCAACGGCCTCTCCTCCGGCAACGTCCCCGAAGGCATCCTTGTCACCAAAGGCACCGAGATCTACTGCTACGTGGACGGCGACTTCACCATCTGAGTCTTCCCGCCGTGCCCCACCGCAAGCCCCAACTCGGCGATCAGCGCATCCGCTGGAGTCTGGGACCGCCCCTCGGCCTCATCGTCGCCTACACCGCCGGCCTCCTCGATAACTTCAACTGGCATCAACCCGTCTACTGGGCCGGCGTCATCTACTTCGCGATGGTTTCCCTCCTCCTTTGGAAGGGCAACGTCGTCATCTGGTTCTGGCTCCGCGGCCGCCCCGATTGGACCGTCAACGCCCGCCGCCGACTCATCCTGATCGTCGCCGCCGTCCTCGGCTTCACCGTCCCCACCTCCATCCTTCTGTTCACCCTCTGGTATTCGCTCACCGGCCAAGGCGCCCTCGGACCGCCCGTCTGGCGCGCCACCGCCCTCGCCACCCTCGCCTCCGCCCTCATCTTCCACATCTACGAAACGATGGACCTCATCACCCAGCGCGCTCGCGAACGCGCCCAGCGCCAGCAACTCGAGTACGCCGGGGCCCTCGCCCAGCTCTCCGCCCTCAAGGCCCAAATCGATCCCCACTTCATGTTCAACTGCCTCAACACGCTCGTGGGCCTGATCGAAACCTCGCCGGACCGCGCCACCCGCTTCACCGTCCTCCTCGGCGACGTCTACCGCTACATCCTCCAAAGCCGTTCCCGCGAACTCGTCCACCTCGAACACGAGCTCATGTTCCTTGCGAACTACCTCGCCCTGCTGCGCCTCCGCTTTGAAGACAGCATCGTCTTCGAACTCCCCTCGGTCGTCCCCTCCGCCTGGATCCCGCCCGTGTCGCTCCAGCTTCTCCTCGAGAACGCCATCAAGCACAACGACTTCTCCCCCGCCGCACCGCTCCGCCTGGAGCTCATCATCACCCCCGAGAGCATCTCTCTCCGCCATCCCAAAAGCGCCGCGCAACCCCGTTTCACCTCCGAAGGCACCGGCCTGCAGAACCTCGACGAACGCTGCCGCCTCATCCTCCAGCGCGGCATCGCCGTCCACAACACAGACCACGAATTCGCCGTCACCGTCCCCCTGGCGGCCAGCGAACTCCTGCCGCTCCCCGGCTAGTTACTGGTGCGCCGTCCTCGCTTCGTGTTGTCGCGGCAAGTCGTTCCCCCGGCCACGGAAACGCAAGTGTCCGCATGGCCGAGCAGTATCCTGCCCTCGTTGGAAGAGCGCTGTTTTGAGGAGTTGCGGTAGAGGAGCTAGGAGATGTTCATTCGCAGCAGCCGCGCATTCATCTGATGCTCGGCCAGACGGCGCTGCCGCGCCTTCTCCGCGTCCGCTTTCGGCTGCAGTGCCCACAAGCCAACGGACGTAAACAACGAAAAGAAAATGGCGACCAAGATACCAGCGTCCATTTCAAATCTCCTCTCTCAAGCTTATCGCCCCAGGCCGACTCTGCGCCACCCCCTCGGAACCGCTAAAGTAGGATAGATGGCGAGTTCTCAGTTGAATCCCCCCCAACGCTTCCTCTTCGGCCCTGGCCCTTCGCAAGTGGACCCTCGTGTCTACGCAGCCATGGCGAAGCCGATCGTGGGTCATTTAGACCCTTACTTCTTTCAAATCAACATGGAAGCGCGGGAGATCCTCAAGCGCCTCTACGGTACGGCCAACGACTTCACCTTGGCCATCTCCGCCACTGGTTCCGGTGGCATGGAAACCTGCGTAGCCAACTTCGTCGAAGCCGGCTCCAAGTTTGTCGTCTTCGCCAACGGCTTCTTCGCCGATCGCATGGCCGAAATGGGCAAGCGTCAGGGGGCCACGGTCGTTCGTTTCGATAAGGCCTGGGGCGAATCCTACACCGACGCCGAAGCCCGCGAGTTCATCCTCCGCGAACGCCCCAACGTCGTCGGCTTCGTCCACGCGGAAACCTCCACTGGTGTCTTCCAGTCGCCCAAGGCCATCTGCCAGGCGGCCCATGAAGTCGGCGCCCTCGTTATGGCCGATTGCGTTACCAGCCTCGGCGCCATGCCGATCAACCTCGACGACTCCGGCATCGACATCGCCTACAGCTGCTCCCAGAAGGGCCTCAGCTGCCCTCCCGGCCTCTCGCCGATCACCGTTTCGCCCGCCGCCATGACCTGGCTCAAGTCGCGCGCTTCGCAGGCTGCCACCTGGTACTTCGACCTCAAGCTCCTCGCCGAATACTTCGATGGCGCTCACCGCTATCACCACACCGCGCCCATCTCGATGTTCTACGCCCTGCGCGAAGCTCTCGGCACCATCGAATCCGAAGGCGTCGAACAGCGCTTCGAGCGTCATCGCGTCAACCACCTCGCCTTCGTCGCCGCCGCCGAAGCGCTCGGCCTCGAAATGAACGTGGCTGACCCGGCCGTGCGCCTCTGGACCCTCAACACCGTCAAAGTCCCCGCCGGCGTCGACGACCTCAAAGTCCGTCAGTACCTCATGGCCAAGCACGGCATCGAAATCGGCGGCGGCTTCGGCCCCCTCGCCGGCAAGATCTTCCGCATCGGCCTGATGGGCGTCCTCTCCACCGAGCCTGACGTCCTGTTCCTGCTCTCGGCTTTCGAAGAAGCCCTCCGCGAAAACGGCTACGTGCCGCCGGCCGCTCCCGGCGCCGGCACCGCGGCCGCTCGCGAAGTCTACGCGAGCCTCGCCGTTCCGGCCAAGTAACGCCACCTCACTTCAAAGCAAAAAACGCGGGCCCCCAGCCCGCGTTTTTTCTTTACAGCGCCTCCGCCGTCAGATACGCCAGCTTCAGCACCAGCTCCATCTTCGTCCAGTTGATCTTCTCCACTGTGTCCGACGGCTCGTGATAGCCCGGATGCCATCCGCCGAAGAACCACAAGTCCGGCACCCCCGCCACCAGAAACGGAAAGTGATCGCAGCGGTAGATCGCGTTCTGCGTCGAATCGCGGTCGAACTTCTCGTCCAACTCCAGCCCCACCTGCCGGTTCACCTCCTTCACCGTCTTCAACAGCTCCGGAAAATACGCCCCACCCAGCAGGTTCAAATGCTTCCGCGTATCCGCCGGCACCCGGATCCGCCCTTCCGTCTGCGGCGTGTGCGCCTCATCCCGCCCCACCATGTCCAGGTTGATCACCGCCTTCGTCTCTCCCAGCGGAAACAGCGGATGCGCCACATACTCGTACGCCCCCAGCAGCCCTTCCTCCTCCGCTCCGAACGAAATGAACACCAGAGTCCGCTTCGGCTTCTTCTTCGTCGCCGCCCACGCCCGTGCCAGTTCCATCACGCCCACCGTCCCGGACCCGTTATCGTTCGCCCCCGGATAGTAATGCGTCCCCCGCGCCGGCAAGTGATCGTAGTGCGAAGTCAGCAACACCACCTCTTGGCTCTCGCCCGGCAGCACGCCCACCACGTTCCACGTCTTCCCCGTCCGCACTTCCTTGTTCCTCAACGTGATCGCCACTTCGCCCTTCAACTCGCCCGATGCAGGCTTCTGCCTCCGGTCAATGCGCTCCTGCCGCTTCTCGAAATCCGGCACCAGCTTCGCCGCCGCTTCGCGCGTCAACGTCAGCATCGGAATCCGCATCGCTTCGTCGAACATCGCCGGCGCCCCGCCCCGCAAAGGCGCCCGCTCGCTCATGCTCGGCGCCGCCATCGACTTCGGACTCGGCAACATCAATACCGCCACCGCCCCGCGCGCCTGCGCATTCAACCGCTTGATGCGCGCCGCCATATGCTTGGTCAGCCCTGTCCCTAAAAACTTCGCCTTCGGGTCCGCCTCGCGCGGCTCCCTCTCCAGCATCACCACCACCTTGCCCCGCGCATCGATCCCCGCGTAGTCGTCGTACTTGTATTCGGGCGCCGTAATCCCGTAGCCCGCAAACACCATCGGCGCCTTCAAGTCCACCGCCGCCTTGAACGACCCCGTAAACGTCAGCCGCGTCCCTTCATACATCACGCTGCTCTTCGCCGGATCCGCCAGCGGCGCCATCAGCGTAAACTCCTGCAGATAGCTCCCCTGGCAGCACGGCTCGAGCCCCGCTTCCCGAAACCCCTTCGCGATGTAGTCCACCGCCAGCCGCGCCCCTGGTTCCAATGCCACCCGGCCGTTCATCTCCCGGGTCGTCAGGGCTTCGAGGTCCGCCTTCATCCGCGCCATCTGAATCTCCTGCGCCGTCAGGAACGAAACCAACACCAGCGGAGTCAATCGGATCCATGCTTTCTTCATGCTTGTTCCATCGTGGCAAATCCCGTCCACCGTGTGGGAACCTGTGATCGTGCGGACTTTCTTCCTGCTCGCCTCGCTCGGCGTCGCCCACGCGGCAAGCACCACCACTTGGGAAATGAACACCTTCCAGGACTTTGTGAAGGGCAAATTCTCCGGCGTGGCCCTCACCAAGGACGGCCGCCTCGAACGTGCCCCGGCCATGAAGCTCTGGTTCGATCCCGAAGAGTCCGCCATCTGGTCCGTCGCCGCCGCTCCTGACGGCAAGCTCTACCTCGGCACCGGACCCCGCGGCAAACTCTTCGAAGTCGACGCCGCCGGCAAAGGTCGCCTCCTCTGGACCGCCCCCCAGCCCATGATCTTCGCCGTCACCGTCGACGCCAAGGGCATCGTTTACGCCGCCACCTCGCCCGACGGCCGCATCTACCGCCTCGAAAACGGCCGCGCCACCGAATACTACAACCCCCAAGCCAAATACGTCTGGGCTCTCGCCTTCGGACCCGACGGCCGCCTCTACGCCGCCACCGGTGACCAGGGCCGCGTCCACGCCATCTCCGCCGCTGGCCGCGGCGAAGTCTATTACGAAACCGGCCAAACCCACGTCACCGCTCTCGCCTTCGATAAGCAAGGACGCCTCCTCGCCGGCACCGAACCCAACGGCATCCTCTACCGCATCACCGCCAAGGACAAAGCCTTCGCCCTCTACGATGCGTCCCTGCCCGAGATTCGCGCCCTCGCTCCCGCTGCCGATGGCTCGCTCTACATCGCCGCTCTCGGTGGCTCCCTCTCGAAGAAAACCGGTGCCGCCGCGGCCGCCCCCGCCACCACGCCCGCCGTCAGCGCCGCCCCCATCAGCATCACCGTCACGGACGAAGCTCAGGCCGGTCTCGAAATCAAAGCCAAAGAGCAAAAGGCGCCCACCGCGGCCGTCACCTCCACGGTCGTCGCCGCCGTCGAATACGCCGGCGTCGAGAAGGCTGCCATCTACCGCCTCTCGCCCGACAACACCGTCGAAACCCTCTGGACCAGCAAGGAAGAGAACGTCTACGACCTCGTCGAGCAGGACGGCGCCCTCCTGTTCGCCACTGACCTGCAGGGCCGCATTTACCAACGCACGCCCGACAACCACCTCTCCGTCCTCGCCGAAACCGAACAAGGCGAAACCACCCGCCTCTTCAGTGTCAAAGGCGCCCTCCTCGCGGCCACCGCCAACCGCGGCCAGCTCTTCCGCCTCACCCCGGACCCCGCCGCCGCCCCCCAATACGAATCCCCCGTCCACGACGCCAACACCGTCGCCCGCTGGGGCCGCCTCGCCATCGCCGGCGACACCAAAAGCCGCTTCGAATCCCGCAGCGGCAACACCGCCCGCCCCGATCGCCTCTGGAGCGATTGGGAACCCGTCCCGGCCGACCGTCCTCTTCGCAGCCCCTCCGCCCGTTACGTCCAATGGCGCGTTACCCTCGCCGATGCCCTCTCGAGCGTTCGCCTCTCCTACGTCCCGCAGAACACGCCGCCCGTCATGAAGACGATCTCCGTCGTCGCGCAGACCATCGCCAGCCAGCCCTCGGTCAAGCCCGCTGCCGCCGCCCCGGCCGCCACCGCCGCTTACACCCTCACCGTCACCGATACCGGCGAGTCCACGCCCACCGCATCCACCGGCACGCCCACCCAGAACGTCCTCAAGTCCTCCACCCGCCAGTTGATCGTCACCTGGCAAGGCGAAGACTCCGACGGCGACCCCCTCGTCTACCACCTCACCTATCGCGGCGAGGGCGAAACCCGCTGGAAGACCCTCAAGAACAACACCGGCGAACTCGCCTTCACCCTCGACGCCGACGTCTTCGCCGACGGCCGCTACTGGTTCCGCGTCATCGCCTCCGACAAGATGGCCAACGCCCCCGAACACGCCCGCGAAGGCGAGCTCGTCAGCAACCCCGTCGTCATCGACAACACGCCGCCCGTCATCACCACGCTCAAAGGCAACTCGCGCCTCGAATACGTCCTCACCGCCCAGGACTCGCTCAGCGAACTCCGCCGCTGCGAGTTCTCCGTCGACGCCGGCCCCTGGAACCTCCTCGAGCCCGAAGACGGCGTCACCGATTCGCTTCAGGAAAGCTTCAAGCTCGTCCTCGCCTCACTCACCCCCGGCGAGCACACCCTGACCTTCCGCGTCTTCGATAACGCCGGGAATTCCACGGCCCGCAAGCTGCTCATCGAACCCTAGACTGCGATAATGAAAGCTTGACCGCTCCTCTCGTCCTGTTCGACATCGACGGCACCCTCGTCCGCCGCGCCGGACCCGCCCATGGCCAAGCCCTCGAAGACGCCGTCCGCCTCGAAACCGGCGTCCGCGTCAGCATCGCTTCCATCCCCGTCTACGGCATGCTCGATGGCGACATCATCACCCAGATGATGCGCGAAGCCGGCTGCTCCTCCCGCGCCATCCGCACGGCTCTGCCCGCCGTCATGGCCCGCGCTCAACGCCTATACCACCGCCGTTGTCCCGACCTCCGCCAACGCGTCTGCCCCGGCGTCCGCCCCCTGCTCCAACGCCTCGGTCGCCGCCAGGCCACGCTCGGCCTCGTCACCGGCAACCTCTCCGCCATCGCCTGGCGCAAAATGCGTCAAGCCGGCCTCGACCACCACTTCCACCTCGGCGCCTTCGCCGACCAGGGCAACACCCGCGGCAAACTCGCCAAGCTCGCCGCTCGCGAAGCCCGCCGCGCCGGCTGGGTCACCCGCAGCACCCCGACGTACCTCATTGGCGACACCGCCAACGACATCCTCGCCGCCAAAGAGAACGGCATGGTCTCCATCGCCGTCGCCACCGGCCATTACTCCACCGCTGACCTCGCCGTGCACCAGCCCGACATCCTCCTCGAAGACCTCCGCCAATTGAAGCTGGAACAGCTATGAACACCTCCGCCCAGTCGATGTCCGTCAAGCGCGCCGAGGTCGAGTTTCATAACTTCGCTTCCCTCGGCGAACCCGAACGCGCCTCCCGCATCTACGCCGAAGAAAACGACCGCCGCGGCGCCATCCTCCGCAAACACCTCGACTTCATCGGGCCTCTCACGCCCTTCCTCGAAATCGGCTCCAACGCCGGCCACACCTCCTACCTGCTCGCCAACGACTTCGGCGCCGAAGGCTTCGCCCTCGACATCTCCGCCGATTCGCTCCGCTACGGCATCGCCCTCCAGGAGCAATGGAACATGCCCAAGGCCCCGGTCCGCGTCGCCGGCGATGCCTTGCATCTGCCCTTCAAAGACGGCTCCCTGCGCGCCGTCCTCGCCTACCAGATGCTCAGCCAGTTTCAGGACATCGAAGCCGTCTTCCTCGAAGTCAAACGCGTCCTCCAACCCGGCGGCGTCTTCATCTTCGGCGAAGAGCCCATGCGCCGCGCCCTCAGCCTCCGCCTCTATCGTTGCCCTTACGTCGAAACCATGAAGCCCTGGGAGCGCAAGCTCCACGAGTGGGGCCTGCTCGGCTACGTCGTCCGCGACGTCATCGGCGCCCACCAGGAAGAAAGCTTCGGCATCCGCCAGAACCACCGCATGAACTTGCGCCACTGGCACGAACTCGTCCAAAAACACTTCGTCGCCCAGCAGTACGAAATCTGCGTCCCCGAACGCGGCTGGGGCGAACGCGGCATGAAGCGGCTGGCCAAACAGCTCGACCCCCACGGCTCCGATTGGCGTGGCGCCCGCGCCCTCGGCGGCACCCTCGCCGCCGCCTGCCGCAAAGCCGGCACGCCGCCCGCCACCTCCTACGACCCCACCCGCTTCGAAATCCTCCTCCGCTGCCCCGATTGCGGCGCGGACCTCCACCGCGACTCCGCCGACACCCTCGCCTGCCGCTCCTGCACCTACGCCGCTCCCAACGAAGGCGGCGTCTACAACCTCCTCAACTCCGCCGACAAAAGAGAGCTCTACCCCGGCGACAGCCCCGACGCCATCGACTTCAGCCTCCCCAATCACGAAGTCCGTCTTGGAGAAGGCTGGCACCCCGTCGAAGGCGTCTTCGGCAACCGCTACCGCTGGATCGGCGCCCGCGCCACCGCCCGCCTCGACAACGTCCGCGGCGGCCCCCAGCGACTTCGCATCCGTGGCTTCGCCCCCGAACGCCCCGAGCAACTCTTCCGCATTCAGCTTCGCGCTAACGGCCAGCCCCTCGGCGAAACCAAGCTCGACCGCTCCGGCCTCTTCGTCATCGAACACGACCTCCCCGCCGCCCCTCGCTACGACATCGAAATCGCCGCCTCGCCCCTCTGGCAACCCACCGGCGACGCCCGCCAACTCACCGTCAACCTCGGCATCCTCCGCCTCACCCCCGTCGATTAGCTCCATCGAATCCCCGACCTCGCCTCAGGCCCCCGCAGTGATCCTCTCCCCCCACCCGCGGGGACAAACTGTATCTCTTCGCGGTCCAGTACACCTCACACCCTAAGGTCTACTCCCCGCCTGCCGATGGAACACATGTTTCCGACATGTTTCGCTGCAACCAGTGCCGACAGGCCATCGACCCCGCCACGGGTGACTGCGCCTGCTCGCCCACCACCCAACTCGGCGACCTCGCCCGCCGCACCGGCACCACCTCCGCCGATGCCCCCGCGCCCCTCCCCGACCGCCGCGACTTCTTCATCAGCTTCTACGCCCGCCACCACGCCGACAAAGCCCAGCGCATCTATGAAATCGTCCGCGAGATGAACCGCACCGCTTACCTCTTCGACAACGAAGGCGGCTCCGGTCACGTCCACCAGCAGCTCAACCACGCCCTCCGCCACTCGGACCGTCTCATCTGCCTCGCCTCGCCCGGCTACTTCCAGTCCCCCGTCTGCCGCGCCGAACTCCAATACTTCTTCGACGTCCCCGGCCCCGACCGCATCGTCTTTTTCGAAGCCAAACCCTGCGACATCGAGCCCCTCTACACCGGCCTCTACCGCAACCCGCTCCTCATCGAGCCCTCGGACCCGGCCTTCGCCACCACCGTCCGCCGCGTCCTCACCCGCTCCCTCGAAGTCTCCGCGCCCAAAGTCCCCACCGTCCATCCCGTGCATCATCCGCCGCCCGGCAAATGGACCGAAGCCCAGTTCCGCGCCTACGAAGCCCGCACCGGCCATCAGCGCACCCATCTCGAATTCCGCAAGCCCGAAGAGCACCCCGACGACCCGCACCCCATCGCTCAAGAGCCGGACCAGCCCGAACCCCTCGTCGCCAAAGGACCCGCCCGCTCCGCTCTCGCCGCGGCGGCCAGCCTCCTGGTTCTCGCCGCCTCTCCCTTCCTCCACTACGGCTGGGCCGGACCCGCCGGCGTCTGGGACGCCCGTGAATCCGCCGCCTACAACACCCTCAAACGCGACATCTCGCTCCCCCGCCACTGGACTTTTGCCAACGTCAACCTCCGCGAATACATCACCGCCACCGACCCCGAAGCCCTCACCCGCTTTGCCAACGTCAACCTCCGCGAATACATCACCGCCACCGACCCCGAAGCCCTCACCCGCTGGTCCCTCCCCACCGGCGCCCAATCCCTCTTCGAACGCCGCGACCAGGCCCTCCACCCCATCGACACCGCCATCCTGAAGGCCACCGCCCAAAACGACATCGCCACCGGCATCGCCCAGTTCCGCACCGTCTTCTCTGGCCAAACCATCACTCTGCTCGCTGACGTCCGCGACCAGGGCCAAACCTACCGCGGCTTCCGCCTCTCCAGCAATCGCAACGGCTCCTTCCGCATCGCCCAAGTGTCCCGGCACCGCGGCGACCTCAAAGAAACCGTCGAAGCCGTCGAGCGCCCCTTCTTCACCAGCCCCGCCGACACCATGCACGACCTCGGCATCAGCAAAGAACGCGGCCTCCTCAGCCTCTACCGCAACCGCCAGGTTCTCGCCAACTGGCAGGTCCCCGAACAAATCTCCGGCGCCTTCGGTCTCGCCGTCGACCAGGCCAGCGACATCCTCCTCTTCCGCTGGTCCGTCGCCGCCACCCGCCAGGAGTCTCCGTTACTCATCGGTCTCTACCTCCGCCCGCCACCGTCATGGACACCCAACGCATTGAGCACCTCAAACTAATCCAGGCCGTTGTCAACCGCCTGGCCACCAACTCGCTCGAGTGCAAGAAGTGGTCGGTCGCCCTCACCTCGGCCCTCCTCGGCTGGGCCACGCTGCAATCTACCCAGCGCTACATGTTCGCCGTTGCCTTCATTCCGGCTGTCGTCTTCTGGCTCCTCGATGCTTACTACCTCCACCAGGAACGCCTCTTCCGCGACCTCTACGACCAAACCCGCCTCGACCCCAACCCCCCTGACTTCGCCATGCGCACCCCCGCCCACCGTCAAACCTACGCCCAAGCCCTCTGCACACCCTGCACGTACGCCGTTCACATCGTCGTCATCGGTCTCTGCGGCGCACTCACTCTCTCCCTAACGCGATAACCACTCTGGGGACTGTCCCCAAAGACCAACCAATCTTCCTTACCAAAGCCCAAGGGGACGGTCTCCAGGTCAAGCGGTCTTCACCTCCCCGGTTCCGACGGTGGCCGCCATCCGTCGTGCTGCTCTCTCTTTCCGTCTCTTCACCAAACCGTCTGTCAGATTCTGTACCCCCCGGGATGTGCCATAGAACGCGGCCAGAAACTTGGCGAAAGTCGTTGTCCGTTCAGCCGACATCTCGACCGCGGCCGACATCAACACCAAACCGCCGATCACGATCTCGGCTACGCCGTACGAGACTGGCGACCGCTTCTTCCACCAAACCATCGTGAACGGAATGCTTCCTACCACGAGGCAACGATAAAGTACATCCCACTCGGCAAAGGCCCGAATGGCCCAAGTCACCACCGGATCGATCGTGATGAATAGCGAGATCACGACCAGCGGCATGAGCAGCACGGCGGTAATTCCCCAAGCCGTGATCAGTACGTCCTCCGCTTCCTTGTCCTCTGTCGGAACATATCCAGCCGGCAGAAAGAGCCATTTCCTCAGCCGTCGGCGTACCAGCCTCCATCGCGCGAGTAATTTCATCGTCCCGATCATGACACCCCCCCCACATCGCCGACAATAAACCCCATGACACGCCGTTATCTGTTCGCCGCCCTTACCGCGGCTACCGAAACGCTCCGTGGTCAGACCGCAACGCAGTCCGCCTCCCACGAGGACTTCTGGCTGCAGGCCCGGCTCGCCTTTACGGTTGACCGCAATTTCCTCAACTTCAACAACGGCTCCGTTTGCCCCGCCCCCAAAATCGTCCAGGAAGCCATGGAACGCTACTGGACCGTTACCAACCTCTCCCCCTCCCACTACGTCGACGAGCTTCTCCTCCCCGAAACCGAGGTCATCCGCACCGAACTCGCCCACGAATTCGGCTGCGACCCCGAAGAGCTCGCCCTCACCCGCAACACCTCCGAAGGACTCCACACCGTCCTCCTCGGCCTTGACCTCAAACCCGGCGACGAAGTCCTCACCACCACCCAGGACTACCCCAGCATGATCTCCAGCCTCCAGCAGCGCGCCCGCCGCGAAGGCATCGTCCTCAAGCAATTCGCCTATCCCACCCCGCCGCCCAGCGCCGCCGAACTCAACCGCCTCTTTTGGCAACACGCCACCCCCAAAACCAAAGCCATCCTCGTCTCCCATCTCACCTTCACCACCGGTCAGATCTTCCCCGTCGCTGATCTCTGCCGCGAAGCGCGCCGCCGCGGCATCTACTCGATCATCGATGGCGCTCACGGCTTCGCCCATTTGGTCTTCCAGCAAAAAGACCTCGACTGCGACTTCTACGCCACCAGCCTCCACAAGTGGCTCACCGCCCCCGTCGGCACCGGCTTCCTCTACGTCCGCCGCCCCCTGATCGAACGCGTCTGGCCGCTCACCGGCGTCCCCGCCGCCCTCTCGAACAACATCCGCAAGTTCGAAAGCGTCGGCACCCAACCCGTCGCCATGCGCAACGCCATTGCCGACGCCCTCGCCTTCCACCGCGGCTTAGGCGCTGAGCGCAAGCAGGAACGCTTGCGCTATCTCCGCCAGCGCTGGGAATCCGCCCTCCGCGGCACGCCCCGCATCATCCTCCGCCACGCGGACCATCCCACGCAGTCCTGTGGCATCGGCGCTCTCTCCATCGAAGGCATCCCCGCCCCCAAAATCACCGAACTCCTGGAGACCAGGTACCGCATCCACGTCCGCACGCGCGTCCTCCCCAACGAGTTCGATTGCATTCGCGTCACCCCGAACATCTACGCGAGCATGCACGACATCGACCGCTTCACCACCGCCATCCGCGCCATCGCCACCGGCTAGCCCGTGGTGCGCCCACCACCACCGACGATTTCCTCCGGGCCCCCGGCAATCCACGATAGAATTGCGAGCGCTATGCTGCGCAAAACCCTAATCGTTTCTCTCCTCGCCAGCTTCGCCCTCCTGGCGCAGACCAAGAAAATCGTGGTGATGGACAGCCAGATCGTCAACGAAATCGGCCCCATCCCCGGCGCCAACCTCGTCGTCGCCACGGACCGTGCCACCGCCGCCCGCGAAATCGTCGATGCCGATGCCGTCATCGGCGCCCCCAACGGTGAACTCCTCCAACTCGGTAAAAACGTCAAGTGGGTGCAGATCATGAGCGCCGGTGTCGAAACCGTCCTCCACCTCTCCGGCAGTAACTACCTCCGCGATTCCGACATCGTTCTCACCAATAACCAAATCGTGCAAGGCCCCGAAATTGCCGACCACGCCCTCGCCATGCTCCTCAGCCTGTCGCGCGGCCTCCTGAAATTCGAACGCGCCCGCACCGACGAAAACTGGCAGCCCCGCCCCTATCCCGGCATCGAACTTCGCGGTAAAACCGCCGTCGTCATCGGTTGTGGCGGTATCGGTAGCCAGATCTCCCTCCGTGCCTGGGCGTTCGGCATGACCGTCATCTGCGTCGACCCCGAAGACATCCCCTTCTCCCCCTTCATCAGCCGCGTCGTCAAGCCCGATCAGATTGACTCCGTCATGCCGGAAGCCGACGTCCTGTTCATCTCCGCGCCCCACACCCCCATGAGCCACAAAATGGTCGGCCCCAAGCAGTTCGAGCTCATGAAGCAGAACTCCTACTTCATCGCCGTCTCCCGCGGCGGCACCTACGACCTCAACTCACTGATCAAGCAACTCGATTCGCGCAAACTCGCTGGCGCCGGCGTCGACGTCATGGACCCCGAACCTCTCCCCAAAGGCAACGCCCTCTGGAAGTTCGACAACGTCATCATCACCCCCCACATCGCCGGCCGTTCCGACCGCGACCGTGGCCGCATGGTCGGCACCATCCAAGCCAACATCCGCCGCTTCATCGCCGGCCAGCCCCTCATCAACGTCGTCGACAAAAAGAAAGGCTACTAACGGCGCCGTAGTCAGCCCCTGGTCTGAAACCCACCAACAAAAAAAAGGCCGACGCCTCAGCGCCGGCCTTTTTCACAACTCAATCCCTAAAACGGCACATCGTCATCCGAGATTCCCGGATCGAACGACGCCGGCGCCGGCTGGCTCCGCTGCGCACTGCGCGGCATCGACACCGGAGCGCCGCCACCCGCGCGCTCGCCGCCATCATCCCCGCCGCGGCCGCCCGAATTCAGCAGCATCAACTCTTCGCAAACCACTTCCGTAAAGCTGCGCTTCTGGCCTTCTTTATCCTCGTAAGAGCTCGTCCGCAGACGGCCCTCCACGTAAACCTGCTTGCCCTTCGTCAGATACGGCGCCACGTTCTCGTTCTTCCAGAGCGTGATGTTGTGCCACTCGGTTTCGTCTTTCCAGTCGCCGCTCGCCTGATCCTTCCAACGCCGCTGCGTCGCTAAAGTGAACTTCGTGACGGGCGTCCCGCCGGTGGTGAACTTCGTTTCGGCATCCTTGCCGAGATTTCCAATCAAGATGACTTTGTTTACGCTGCGCGCCATGCTGACTCGACTGTACCCCTATTTAGGCACGAACAGCAACAGCGTCCCCAGCAGCGCCAACACGAACGCCATCCGCTCAAACCACCCCTCCGGAATCGCGTGTAACAACCGCCGCCCCAGCAGCGCCCCCGCAATCGTCGCCGGCGCTAGCGCCGCGTCGAAAGCCAACGATTTCCAGCTGAAAAGGCCGTGATATTGGTACACCGGAATCTTCGACGCATTCACGCAAAAGAAAAACCACGCCCCGGTCGCTACGAATTCCTCACGCGGCAACCGCCGGCTCAGCAGGTACACATTCATCACCGGACCCGCCGCGTTCGCCACCATCGTCGCAAACCCCGCTGACCAGCCGTAAACCCCCGCATGCCACCAGCTTTCCGTCGGCAGCGTCGTCTGGCGCGTCCGCAGCCAGAACAACAACAGCATCCCGATCAGGATCAACCCCACCATCATCCGCAGCATCCATTCCGGATAGCTCAGCGCGTAGGCGCCCGCCGCCAGACCCACCACCACCCACGGCAAGAGCGTAAACAGACGGTTGGCCGCCGCATGACGGCGATAGTAGATGATTGCGAACAGATCCGCAGTCAGCAGCACCGGCAACAGCCAGCCCGCCGAAAGCCGCGCGTCCCCCACCGTCAGGACAAACAACGGCACCGCCATAATGCCCAAGCCGGGCATCCCGGTCTTCGCTAAACCGATATTAAAGGCGCAAAAAGCACCCAGCAGCCATTTCCACCAAACGAGTTCAGGCAACCTTCAACTCTGCCACATCAGCCGGCAGATTTGTTGGCGCGCTCCAGACTTCGTTGCACCAGCCGCCGCGGATCCAGCATGTGCATCGGCTTGAACTGCCGCCGCGTCCACTGGCAATCACCCGCAAACTCCACGCCCAGGAAGTACCCCACCGGCTCACTGTAATGGCAATAGCGCACGTCGCCCGAAAATTGGCCCCGGCTGTGCTTGATCTCCAGCCGCGTCCCCACCGGCACTTCCTCTTCGGTCTGCAAACACACTCCGTGGGTCGAAATGTCTTCGAGATTCGCCGTAATCTGCTGTGCTTCGCCCGCCTGATCCTGATATTCGATCTCAACGAGGTCCGCGCAAAGCATGCGAGGTTTAGTGCGACGTTCGTGCATACGCTCCTATATCGACCTCCGGTGGACTCAGGATTACCTGAATTATCTTGTTAATTCTTGCCTAAGGTTTTGGTACCATAAGTCTAGCAACTCATTCCGCCATCAGCCGATATCCCACTCCCGGTTCCGTCAGCAGGTACTTCGGCCGCGCCGGATCCGTCTCCAACTTCCTTCGCAACTGCGCCATATACACCCGTAAATACTGCGCCTGCTCCGTATGATTCGGCCCCCACACCTCACCCAGCAATTGCCGCTGCGTGAGCACCCTCCCGGCATGATGAATCAGCACGCTCAGCATCTTGAACTCAATCGGCGTCAGGTGCACTTCCTCGCCGCCCACGCGCACCACGCGCGCCTCGAGGTCCACGTCCAGCTCGCCCACGCGGAACCGGCTGCCCGTCGCATTCACCCGCGCCGTTCGGCGTAGCGCCGCCCGGATGCGTGCCGTTAACTCCCCCACCGCAAACGGCTTAGCGACAAAGTCATCCGCCCCCGCGTCAAGCGCCTCAATCTTCACCCGCTCCTGCCCGCGCGCCGAAAGCACGATGATCGGCATCTGGCTCCAGGTCCGCACCTGCCGGATCACCGTCAGCCCGTCCTCATCCGGCAACCCCAGGTCCAGCACCATCAGATCCGGCTGCCGCGCTGCTGCTTGCGCCGCCCCGTCCCTCGCCGTCTCCGCTTCGTAAACCCGGTATTCGTCCGCGCCCAAGGACGCCCGCAGAAACCGCCGGATCTGCGGATCGTCCTCCACCACCAGAATTTGCGGCGTGTTTGTCACCCGTTCACCACAATTCTAATCTGCCTTCAACCCCAGCGCCACCAATCACTTAGCCATGACTCCGACACCGTTTTACCGCTAAAAATTAGGTCCGGCCTGCCACCATGGATTATGGACTCCCTCGCCCGCGGGTGCCTTTAGCGCAGCCCGTAAAACTCATAACTCGTTTCGAATCAAATACTCCCGGGTTCGTTTCGTCACCTGGCTCCCACCGGCAGCCGCCAATGGATTACGGCCCCCCCGCCTTCGCGCCGCCGCGCCTCGATCGTCCCCCCGTGCGCCGTCACAATCGCCTTCACGATCGCCAAACCCAGCCCCGCCCCGCGCGCATTTTCGCCCGTCCCCCTCACGAACTTCTCGAACATGCGGTCCTCCTCGCCCGCCGGCAAGCCCGGCCCCCGGTCGCGCACCTCCACCTCGACCCAATCGCCCTCCCGCTTCGCCGCAACCTCAATCGGCGACCCCGCCGGCGTGTACTTCACCGCGTTCTCCACCAGGTTGATCAGCACCTGCTCGATCAGCACATCGTCCACCCATAGCAGCGGCAACTCGGCCGGCAGATCCGTCTTCACCTCCCGGCCCGCCAGCGCCGGCTCCAACCGCGTCAACGCCGCGCCCACAATCTCCTCCAGCGGATGCCAATCCCGCCTTGCCACCGCCCCGGACTCGAGCTTCGTCATCTCGAGCAGATTGTTCACCAGCCGCTCGAGCCGCGCTGCTTCCTCGGCGATGCTCTCCACCAGACCCCGGCTGGTGGCCGCATCGAACTGCTCGCCATGCTCCAGCAAGCTCGTCGCCGCCCCGGTGATCGAGGCCAACGGCGTCCGCAGATCGTGCGACACCGCGCTCAGCAGCGAGCTGCGCATCTGCTCGGTCTTCATCTGGGCTGCCGCATCCTGGTTGGCGGCCCGCTCGAGCGCCAGGGCCGTCTGCCGCGCAAACACATCGAGCAGATGCAGCCGCTCGGGCGTCTGCGCCTGGTCCGAAAGCACGGCCATCACACCCACGCGCCCCAGCGGCAGATAGACGGCCGTCGCGCCGGGCAAAGTGTCCTCGCCTTTGCCGGCCTTCTGCCCGTGGTCGAACACCCATTGCGCGATGCCGGCCTCGCTCTGCGGCACCGGCAGATGATCCGTCGTCCGGCGGCGGAACGAAATCTTGCCGTCGTCTTCCGGCAGAAAGATCACCACCGCGCCGCCGAAGATCTCGCTGGTGATCTGGCCCGCCCGCCGCGCGACTTCGAACAGCCGGGTCTCGCCGGCCAGGTCTTTGGTCAATTGGTAGAGCGCCTGCGTTTCGGCTTCGCGCGCTACGGCATGCTCTGCCTGCCGGCGAATGCGCACCGTCAGGCCGCTGATGATCAGCCCCACGGCCAGCATCACCCCGAACGTCACCACGTACTCATAATCGGTGACGCTGAAGGTAAAGTAAGGCGGGACGCAGAAGAAGTCGAACGCCGCCACGGCGAGGAACGCCGTGAAGAAAGCCACGCGCCGCGACGAGCGCATCGCCACCGCCACAATGGCCAGCAGAAACAGCATCGCCAGGTTGGTCGCCGCCAGCGCTCCGCGCAGCATCATCGCCACCACCGACGCGATCGCGACGGCCGCGGTCGCCGTCGCCCACTCGGACCAATGCGGCGCCTTCGCCTTCGCCGGCCGGAACCGCTCCACCGGCCCCGGCTCGCCGGAGATGGCATAGATCTCAATGTCGCTGCTCAATTCGATCAGGTCATCGAGCACCGAGCCGCGCCACAAGCGCCGCCACAACGGCGCCGCCTGCCGGCCGATCACGATCTTCGAGACGTTCTTCGAGCGCGCGTACTGCAGCAGCGCCGCTGCGGCATTAGACCCGGTCAGCCGCACGGTCTTGGCGCCCAGTTGCTCGGCCAGCCGCAGCGACGCCAGCAGACTCGCGCGCCGCTCCTCGGGCAATTGCGCGTACGCCGGCGTCTCTACAAACGCCACCATCCACTCGGCGTGCAAACGATCCGCCAGGCGCTTTGCCGCGCGGATCAGCTTGGCCGAAAACGGGCTCGGCCCGATGCACACCAGCAGCCGCTCCATCACCGGCCACGTCGAATCGATCGCGTGGTCGTTCCGGTAATGGCGCAGCTGCGCGTCCACCCGATCGGCCGTGCGCCGCAGCGCCATCTCGCGCAGCGCGTTCAGATTGCCGGGTCTGAAGAAGCTCTGCCGCGCCCGCTCGGCCTGATCGGGGATGTAGACCTTGCCTTCTTCCAGGCGCCGTAGCAGTTCCTCAATCGGCAGGTCGATCAGCTCAATCTCATCGGCTTGGTCGAGCACCGAATCGGGCAGCGTCTCGCGCACCGTCACGCCGGTTACCTGCGCCACCACGTCGTTCAGGCTGTCCAGATGCTGCACGTTCAGCGTGGTGTAGACGTTGATGCCGGCGTCCACCAGTTCCATCACGTCCTGCCAGCGCTTCACGTGGCGGGAGCCGGGCGCGTTGGTGTGCGCGAGCTCGTCCACCAGCAGCAACTCCGGATGCCGGGCCAGCGCCGCGTCGAGGTCGAACTCCTCGAGCGTCACGCCGCGATGCGCCACGGCCTTGCGCGGCAGCACGGCGAAGCCTTCGAGCAAGGCCATCGTCTCGGCGCGGCGGTGCGTCTCCACCACGCCCACCAGGACGTCGACGCCCGCTTCGCGCTGACGCCGCGCGGCCTCCAGCATGGCAAACGTCTTGCCGACGCCGGGTGAAGCGCCGAAGAAGACCTTCAAGTGGCCGCGCTTCTCCTGCCGGTCCGCCGCGGCGACCCGGGCCAGCAACTCGTCTGGATTCGGCCGGTCCATCAGTTAACAGGGTAATGGTCCAGCGCGCGATTGAGCAGAAGCACGTTCACGCGCGGCTCACCGAACAGGCCGAACTGGCGGCCTTGCGTGTGCTGCTCCACTAACTTCCGCACGGCGGCGAGAGGCAACCGGCGCGCCTTCGCCACGCGCTCGGTTTGCCATTGCGCGGCCTCCGGGCTGATGTCCGGATCGAGACCGCTGCCCGACGAGGTCAGCAGGTCGATCGGTGCGTTGCCCAACAGGGCACGCCGCCCGTCCATGGCTTTTTTCAGGTCCGGATGATGCGGCCCGTAGTTGGAGCCCGAAGAAGACGCCGCGTTATAGGGGAAGGGCCCCGTGGCCGACAAACGCGGCCAGAAGTACTTCGGGTCTTCGAAGTTCCGCCCGATCAACGCGGAGCCCTTCACCTTGCCCGCGTCCACAATCAGGCTGCCTTGCGCCTGATGCGGAAACAGCACCTGCGCCAGGCCCGTCACCACCAGCGGATAGACGAGGCCGGTGATCACCGTCAACGTCAGAAGGAAGGAAAGAGAAGCACGCATCATAGACCAACTCCTGTCAGGATCAGATCGATCGCTTTGATCCCGATGAACGGCAGGATCACGCCGCCCACGCCGTAGATCAGAATGTGCCGCCGCAGCAGTTCGGCGGCGGATACCGGCCGGTATTGAATGCCGCGCAGCGCGAGCGGAATCAGCGCCACGATGATCAGGGCGTTGAAGATCACCGCCGAGAGAATGGCGCTTTGCGGCGACGAGAGGTGCATCACGTTGAGCGCCCCCAGTTGCGGATACGTTGTCGCGAAAGCCGCCGGGATGATCGCGAAATACTTGGCGACGTCGTTGGCCGTGGAGAAGGTGGTGAGCGCGCCGCGCGTCATCAGCATCTGCTTACCGATTTGCACGATCTCAATCAGCTTCGTAGGATTGGAGTCCAGGTCCACCATGTTGCCGGCCTCTTTGGCGGCCTGGGTGCCGGTATTCATCGCCACCGCGACATCGGCCTGAGCGAGCGCGGGCGCGTCGTTGGTGCCGTCGCCGGTCATCGCTACCAGGCGTCCTTCGCTTTGGCGCTCGCGGATCAACTGCAGCTTGCGTTCGGGCGTCGCTTCCGCCAGATAGTCGTCGACGCCGGCTTCGGCCGCGATCGCCGCGGCCGTGAGCGGGTTGTCGCCCGTCACCATGATGGTCTTGATGCCGGAGCGGCGCAGTTCGGCAAAGCGCTCTTTGATGCCGCCTTTGACGATGTCCTTGAGATGAATCACGCCCAGGACGCGCTGCCCGTCGGCCACCGCCAGCGGCGTGCCGCCCTGGCGGGCAATGCTTTCGACGGTTTGCCGCACTGACTGCGGCAAGGTGCCGCCGACATGGGTGGCAATGGCATCGGCGGCGCCTTTGCGGATCTGCCGGCCGTCGAGATCGACGCCGCTCATGCGCGTGCGCGCCGTGAAGGGAACGAAGTGCGCGCCCAGCGCGTGGATATCGCGCTCGCGGATGTCGAAGCGCTCTTTGGCCAGCACGACGACGCTGCGGCCTTCGGGCGTCTCGTCGGCGAGTGAAGCCAGTTGCGCCGCATCGGCGAGTTGCGCCTCGGTGACGCCCTCGGCCGGCAGAAAGGCGGTGGCCTGGCGGTTGCCGAGCGTGATGGTGCCCGTCTTATCCAGCAGCAGGACGTCGACGTCGCCCGCGGCTTCGACGGCGCGGCCAGACATCGCCAGGACGTTGGCTTGCAGCATGCGGTCCATGCCGGCGATGCCGATGGCCGATATCAGGGCGCCAATCGTGGTGGGGATCAGGCACACCAGCAGCGCCACCAGCACGGGCACGGTGACTGGCAGGCCGTGGCCGGCTTCGTTCACGGCGAAGATCGAGAACGGTAGCAAGGTGGCGGTGGCCATCAGGAAGACGATGGTGAGCGCGGCGAGCAGAATGTTGAGCGCGATCTCGTTGGGCGTCTTTTGGCGCTTGGCGCCCTCCACCATGGCGATCATGCGTTCGAGGAAGCTCTCGCCGGCTTCGGCGGTGACGCGCACGACGAGCCAATCGGAAAGGACGCGCGTGCCGCCGGTGACACTGGAACGGTCGCCACCGCTTTCGCGAATGACGGGGGCGCTTTCACCGGTGATGGCGCTTTCGTCCACGGACGCGGCGCCTTCGATCACTTCGCCATCCATGGCGATGAACTCACCGGCTTCCACCAGCAGGACGTCGCCTTTGTGCAACTGGGCGCCGGGCACCAGCGTATGGTTGGCGCCGTAGCGCGGCTCGTCGAGCTTCTTGGCGTTGACGTCGCGACGGCTTTTCCGGAGCGAGTCCGCTTGCGCTTTGCCCCGGCCTTCCGCCATGGCTTCGGCGAAGTTGCCGAACAGGACGGTGAACCACAGCCAGGCGCTGATGGCGAGGTTAAAGCCACGCTCGGCCGGCGAGACGATGGCGAGAATGGTGGTGAGCACGCTGCCCACCAGCACCACGAACATCACGGGGTTCTTAAATTGATGACGAGGGTCAAGCTTGCGGAACGCCTCGACGAGCGCGGTCCGGATGATGAGTTGACGGTTCATTGCAAAGCCTCCACGATCGGGCCGAGGGCGAGCGCCGGAATGAAGGCGAGCGCCCCGACCAGCAGCACCGCGCCCACCAGCAGGCCAACAAACAGCGGGGTATGAGTGGGTAAGGTGCCCGGGCCCGTGGGCACGATCTTCTTTTTGGCGAGCGACCCGGCAATGGCCAGCACCGGCCACGCGATCCAGTAACGCGAAAGGAACATGGCGATGCCGCCGGTGATGTTCACCAGCGGGTTGTTGGCGCCATAGCCGGCGAACGCGCTGCCGTTGTTGTTGCCCATGGAGGTGAAGGCGTACAGGATCTCGCTAAAGCCATGCGGGCCGCGATCCTGCAGGCCGCTCAAGCCCATCGGCGTGACGACGGCGATGGCGGCGCCCAGCAGCACGCACACCGGAGGCACGAGGATGGCGATCGACGTCATCTTCATCTCGAAGGCTTCGATCTTTTTGCCCAGATATTCGGGCGTGCGGCCCACCATCAGGCCGGCGATGAAGACTGCCACCAGCGCGAAGAGCACCATGCCATAAAGGCCGGAACCGATGCCACCGAAGACGACTTCGCCGAGTTGCATCATGAACATCGGGATTAAGCCGCCGATGGCCGTGAACGAATCGTGCATGGCGTTCACCGAGCCATTTGACGCCGCCGTGGTCGCCACCGCCCAGAGCGCCGAGTTGGCGGTGCCGAAGCGGACCTCTTTGCCTTCCAGGTTGCCGTGCTCGGCCTGCACGTCCAGGAGCAGCAGCGGCACGAAGATCAGCAGCATGGCCGCGAGCAACGCCCAGCCCTGCCGCTTGTCGCGCACCATGTGGCCGAAGGTGTAGCAGAGCGCAGCCGGGATCAGAAGGATCGACAGCACCTGAAGGAAGTTCGAGAAGGGCGTGGGGTTCTCGAAGGGATGAGCCGAGTTGACGTTGAAGAAGCCGCCGCCATTGGTGCCCAGTTGCTTGATGGCCACTTGCGAGGCGGCGGGGCCCATGGGCAGCACTTGCTGTGAGCCATCGACGGGCACGTAGGAAGAGAAGTTTTGGATGACGCCTTGGCCCACCAGCGCGAGAGCGAGGATGAGCGAGAGGGGCAGGAGGATGTAGAGGGTGCCGCGGACGAGGTCCGCCCAGAAGTTGCCGATGGAGTCTGAGTTGCGACGCGCCAGACTGCGGGCGAGCGCGGCGAGCACGGCGAGTCCGGAAGCGGCAGAGACGAAGTTCTGCACGGTGAGGGCGATCATCTGCGAGAAGTAGCTCAGCGTGGTTTCGCCGCCGTAGTTCTGCCAGTTGGTGTTGGTGGCGAAGCTGATGGCGATGTTGAAGGCGGTGTGCGGCTCAACGGCCGCGAAGTGCTGCGGGTTGAGCGGCAGCATCGCCTGCAGCCGCAGGACGGCGTAGACGGCGAGCGTGCCCAAGGCGTTAAACAGCAGGAAGGCCAAGGCGTATTGCGTCCAGGGCATGGGCGCGGCGGGGTTGATGCCGGCCAGGCGGTACAGGAACGTTTCGACGCGTGTGGTGCGCTCGCCGTCGAGCACGAGGGCCATGTAGTGCCCCAGGGGTTTGACAGCGAGCAGCAGAACGATGAGGAAGAGCGCGATCTCCATTAGAATTTCTCCGGCAGCAGCAAGGCTGCGAACAGATAGATCAACAGCAGGAAGGCGATGACGCCGGCGGCGAGGTAGAGCGGATTCATGGCCGCCTCCCCGCCAGGCGGATGCAATGCGCGGTGATCAGGAAGAGCGCCGCGCCCAAGGCAAGGTAGAGAACATCCATGCCTCCACGTTAAGGAGAAGCGTGTAAAGGCCGCGCTAAGAGACGGGGGCGGGGTGTAAAGGAAGTATCAAGATTTGAGACGCGAGGCGAGGAGGCCGGTGGCGAGGGTCAGGTCGAGGTCGGCGACGAGCAGGCCGGGTTGGCCATAGGGCTGGTAGGCGAGCAACTGGCCGTCGGGTCCGGCGATGGCGGAAGTGGTGGGCGAGCCGGGGCTGGCGTAGTTGACGGTGGCGAAATAGCAGGAGTTTTCGGCGGCGCGGCAGAGGACGGCTTTTTCGTGAAAGGAGTTGGCGGGGTCGGCGTAGGTGGTGGGTTGGTAGCTGCCCGGTTCGGCGGCGTGGAACTGCGGATGGAAGACGACTTGGGCGCCGTGGCGCGCGGCCCAGCGGACGGTTTCAGGATAGCGCCAGCCTTCGTGGCAGATGGCGATGCCGAAGGTGAGCGGGCCGATTTGGAAGACGCGGCGGCCGTTGCCCGCGGTATAGGTGGCTTCCTCGGACGGGTCGAGTTGGACTTTGTCCTGAACGCCGAGCGGCGTGCCGTCGGGCGCGATGACGAGGGCGGTGATCACGAGGCCTGTTTCGGTGACCCGTTCGGAGCCAAGGATGACGCCCACGGAGGCTTCGCGCGCGGCTTGGGCCACTTGCGCGAAGGCCTGATCAAGGAAGGCGGCGTCGGGTGGCGGGACGGCTTTGCCGGGAAGGCGATAGCCGGGGACATAGCACTCAGGGAAACAGACGAGCAGAGCCTGTTGGTCAGCGGCGGCGCGGATGGCGCGGGTGGCTTGCTCGACGGAGTCGGCGGGCGAGGCGGGGAAGGGCAGGTTAGCGAGGGCCACGCGAACGGTCATGTGCCGATTTTGGCACGGGGTGGCATTTGACAACGCCACCGCCCAAATCCTAACCTAAGAACTGGCCCCGCTCGGGGCCTCCTGACGCCCTTGCCGGCGTAGCTCAGCTGGTTAGAGCGGCGGTCTCATAAGCCGCAGGTCGAAGGTTCGAGTCCTTCCGCCGGCACCACATCCCGCCATGGGATACTTGGGTAAGCCTCCTCTTCGATGAAGCCTTCCCACATCCGTAACTTTTCGATCATTGCCCATATCGACCACGGTAAGAGTACGCTTGCCGACCGGTTACTTGAGGCGACCAACGCGCTTTCGGAACGCGAAATGATGGCGCAAGTGCTTGATTCCATGGACTTGGAACGCGAGCGCGGCATCACCATCAAGGCGCACGCGGTACGTTTGGATTACCGGGCCAAGAACGGCGAGATGTATCAGTTGAACCTGATCGACACGCCGGGGCACGTGGACTTCACCTATGAGGTGTCGCGCAGCCTGCAGGCGTGCGAAGGCGCGCTGCTGGTGGTGGACGCGTCCCAGGGCGTGGAAGCGCAGACGCTGGCGAACACGTATCTGGCGATTCATCACAACCTGGAACTGCTGCCGGTGATCAATAAGATCGATCTGCCGTCGGCGGATCCGGACCGGATCAAGGACCAGATCGAGCAAATCATCGGCATCGATGCGTCCGAAGCGGTGCTGGCGAGCGCGAAGAACGGCATTGGCATTCAGGACATCCTGGAGGCGGTGGTAGAGAAGATTCCGCCGCCCAAGGGCGATCCGGAAGCGCCTTTGCGCGCGCTGGTGTTTGACTCCTGGTTCGACCCTTACCGCGGCGTGATCATCCTGATGAGGATCGTGGACGGCAAGATCCGCATGGGCCAGAAGATCAAGCTGATGGCCAACGGGACGGTGCATGAAGTGGAAGGGCTGGGCTTTCAATCGCCCAAGCCGGTGCCTTGCCAGGAACTGTCGGCGGGCGAAGCGGGCTTTGTCCACGCCAACATCAAGACGGTGACCGACGCGAAGATCGGCGACACGATCACGGATGCGGCGAATCCGGCGACCGAGCCGCTGCCGGGCTTCCAGGAAATCAAGCCGATGGTGTTTGCGGGCTTGTATTCGGTGGAATCGCACGAGCACAACATTCTGCGCGACGCGCTCGAGAAGCTGCGGCTGAATGACTCGGCGTTCAACTTCGAGCCGGAAAGCTCGATTGCGCTGGGCTTCGGCTTTCGCTGCGGCTTCCTGGGCTTGCTGCACCTGGAGATTATTCAGGAGCGCTTAGAGCGCGAGTTCAACATTGACCTGATCACGACGGCGCCAAGCGTGAGCTACAAAGTGACGCTCACCAACGGCGAGGTGATCCAGGTGGAGAATCCGTCGCGGTGGCCGGATGCGACGTTGATCGACAAGGTGGAAGAGCCGATTATCGACGCGACGGTGATCACGCGCGAAGAGTATATCGGCGACATTCTGGGGCTGCTGGAAGAGAAGCGCGGCATTCAGAAGAAGTTCGAGCACATCGGCGGCGGCCGGGTGCTGTTGATGTACGAGATGCCGCTGTGCGAAGTGGTGCTCGACTTCTACGACCGGTTGAAGAGCTGTTCTCGCGGTTATGCGTCGCTGGATTACCAGTTGGCCGGGTTCCGCACGTCGCCGATGGTGAAGCTGGATGTGCTGGTGGCGAGCGAGCCGGTTGACGCGCTTTCTATCATTGTCCATCGCGAATACGCGCACGAGCGCGGTAAGGCGCTGATTGGCAGTCTGCGAAAACTGATTCCCCGACAGATGTTCGAAGTGGCGCTGCAGGCGGCGATCGGCGCGAAGATCATTGCGCGAGAGACGATTTCGGCGCGGAGCAAGAACGTGCTGGCCAAGTGCTACGGTGGCGACATCTCGCGTAAGCGTAAGCTGCTGGAGAAGCAAAAAGAGGGCAAGCGGCGCATGAAGCGAGTGGGCCGCGTGGAGATTCCGCAGGAAGCGTTCCTGGCGGTGCTCAAGGTCGGCCAGGACGACTAAACGCGCGCGATGGCGAAGCGAAGCGACGGCACGCCCAAGACCAATGCCATGCGGCTGCTGGAAGCAGCCGGCATCGCCTTCGAGACGCGTTCCTACGAAGTAGACGAGAACGATCTTTCGGCGCCGACGGTGGCGGCGAAGATCGGTTTCGACGTCGAACAGGTGTTCAAGACGCTGCTGGTTCTGGCGGGCGATGAGTATCTGTTTGCGGTAATTCCCGGAAATTATGAGCTGGATCGCAAGGCGCTGGCGAAGCTGAGCGGGCATCGTTCGGTGGAGATGGCCCCGCTGAAGGAGCTCGAGAAGCTCACCGGCTACATTCGCGGCGGGGTGACCGTGCCGGGCGCGAAGAAAGCTTATCGCGTGTTTGTGGATGAAACGGTGGAGTTGCACGAGGTGATTTCCGTGTCAGCGGGGATGCGCGGCCTGCAACTGATCGTGAAGCCGGCGGACTATCTGCGGCTCACCGAGGGTGTGGTAGGCGAGATCTCGCAGCCGGCCAGCTAGTTTCTTTTTTCCCTTCCGTATCCTTTTCGAGCCGGCGTGGTAATCAACGTTAGGAAACGTTGTGCAGGACGCCGAGTTTGAGTCCATCTTCGAAGCGCATCAGGATGCCGTTTACGGCTTTGCCTGGCGCATGTCCGGGTCGCCGGCCGTGGCGGAAGACATTGCGCAGGACTGTTTTCTGACGCTGTACCAATCGCCGGGCCGGTTCGATCCGTTGCGGGGTAGTGTGCGGGCGTGGCTGCTGGGCGTGGCGCGGAATCTGCTTTTGAAGCGTTGGCGGCGTGAGAACCGCTGGATGGCGCTGGAGGATGAGGACGTGCCGGTGTCGGCGGCGCCGCCGGATGCAAGTGCGGTGGAGCGGGTGGCGCAGGCGGTGCGGTCGCTACCGGTGCTGCAGCGCGAAGTGGTGATTCTGGTGGAGTACGAGGGAATGTCGCTGCAGGAAGCGGCGACGGCGGTGGACGCCGAAGTGGGGACGGTGAAGGCGCGTTTGCATCGGGCGCGCGAGAATCTGCGGACGATGCTGGAACCGTTGAGGAGGCAGCCATGACGGACGACGAACTACGCGCGGCATTGCAGCAATGGGAGGCTCCGCGGGCGCCGGCGTCGTTGCGCGGGCGCGTGCTGGGCAAGCGGACGGCGCGATGGAGAACGTGGGCGTTGGCCGCGGCGGGGCTGCTGTTTTTTACGAGCTGGTGGATGTGGCGGCCACGGCCGGCGGTGGCGACGCATACGCTTTCGGACTTTGAGCAGGTGAGTGAATTTCAACCGAGGATTGTGAGGAACGTGCCATGAAACTAGCTTTGCTGGTGTTGTTGTGGAGTGGCGCCGTCGACGGCGCGACCTTGATGAGTGGGGTGTCGAACAGCCACGGGATCGCGGTGCAACTCGAGACCAAGCTCGAGCCCGGGCAGCCGTCGATCACCAAGCATGGCGGCGGGACGCTGACCGAGAACGAGGTGATCAAGCGGCATATCTGCAATTTCGATAACCAGACATACTTCGGCTATGACTTGACGCTCGAACGCTTGTCGAACGGGAAGGTCCGCTTCAAGTTCGGGAAGCTGACGATGACGCCGAAGCAGATGACGAAGTTGTTCAAGGAAGTGCCGAAGTGGAAGGCGCTGGTGCTGCCGAAGGACTCGCCGGCGACGGTGGACGTGACGCCGGGCGAGACAGTGGCGCTCGATCTGTTCGTCAATCCGACGACGAGGCAGAAGGTGACCGAGTACCTAACGGTGAAGTGACCTACCTCTTGGGTGGGTTGGCCTCGGTGAGGGCGGGGGGGACGAAGTCGGAGTCGACGATCATCTTCTCCTGCAGGGCGGCGAGGAGGGTTTGGCGAATGTCTTTGAACTCGTCGAGGGTGGCGAGGTTGTGGAGTTCGGCAGGGTCCCGGTCGAGGTCGTAGAGTTCGAGGACGGGGCGGGGACGGCCGAAGTAGGCGCGGTCGTGTTCGGGTTTGAGTTTGCCGGCTTGGTGCGCGGCGAGCATTTCCTGCCAGCCGGGGTCCTGGACGCTATCGACGGGGGCGTACTCCATGGCCGGAGTGACGTTGTAGATGAGCTTATAGCGCTGGTTGCGGACGCAGCGCGAAAGGTCGAAGGTGTTGGCTTTGGTTTGCGGGGTGAAGGCGGCGTTGCCGTGGTGGAGCCGAGCGGCGAAGACGTATTCGCGGGGCTGGTAAGGCTTGCCCAGGAGAAGCGGATAGAAGCTCTGGCCGGTGGCGCCGGTGGGGAGCGAGCCGCCGCCGATGTCCATGAAGGTGGCGGCGAGGTCTTCGCCGGAGATGAGCGTTTTGGTGCGGCCGGGCTTGATTTTGCCGGGCCAGCGGGCCATGAGGGGGACGTTCAAGCCGGGGTCATAAAGGGAGCCTTTGCCGTGGGGGAAGGCCATGCCGTTATCGCCCATGAAGATGACGAGGGTGTTGGACTCGTGGCCGGCTTTTTTGAGGATGTCCATGAGCTCGGCGAAGGTGCGGTCGAGGTGTTGGATTTCATTGCCATAGCGGGCGAGGTCGGCGCGGACGCCGGGGAGGTCGGGGAGATGGGCGGGGACTTGGACTTGGGCGGGGTCGATGGAGCCGGCGGTGGTGTCCCAGGGGTGGTGGGGGTCGTTGAAGTTGATCCAGAAGAACCAGGGCTTGCCTTGCGGAGCTTGGCCGAGGAACTGGCTGAACTGGGCGGGAGTTTGCGCCTGGTTCGAGATATTGAGGAAGTCGATGCGCTTCTTCCAGGTCTTGAGCTGGTGTTTTTCGTAGACCTGGGCGGTGGAGCCGGCAGGATTGACGACGCCATCGAGGTGGAAGTAACGGCCGCAGACCCCGGTGTAATAGCCCTGGGCGCGGAGGACTTCGGGAGAGGTGGGAATGTCAGCGGGGAGGGGCGCGCTGAAGCGGCCCATGCGGGCGGCGACCGGCGAACGGCCGGTCATGAGGGCGGTGCGCGAGGGGACGCATTGCGGAGCGGCGGTGAAGGCGCGTTCAAAGACGAGACCTTCTTTGCCGAATTGGTCGAGGGTGGGGGTGTGGATCCAACTGGAGCCATAAAGGCCGAGGTAAGGGGCGCTATGGTCGTCGGAGAGGACGAAGAGGATGTTGGGTTTGGATTGGGAAAGGGCGAGGGGTGCGCCGGCGAGGGCGGTGAGGGCGGTGCGTCGGCCAATCTGCATGACCTGATTGTTCCACAGCGCCCTCGCGGCGTTTTGAAGGGCTAACCGAGTTTGTTGTCGGTGATGACTTTGCGCATGAAGTCGAAGGACTTCTGCATGCCGGGGAGCGGGTCCTTGGCGTTGATTTCGTATTCGAGCGAGCAGTAGCCGGAGTATTTCTGCTTGGCGAGTTGCTTGAAGAAAGCGGCGATGGGGAGGACGCCTTCGCCGACGGCAACCTGGCTGCCGCGGGCGGTGTTGAGGTCGGGGTTGCCGGGGTCCTTGAGGTCCTTCATGTGGACTTCGTAGAGGCGGGGGCCGGCTTTGGCGGCCCATTCGACGATGTCGGCGCCAGTGCGGGCGGTGTGGCCGATGTCCATGCAGAGGCCCATGCGGGCGTCCATGTTGGCGACGGCCTCGAGAACGCTTTTCGGCGTGGGCATGTGCTTATCTTCGGGGCCGTGGTTGTGGATGGCGATCTTGATGTTGAACTCTTTGACGAGCTTTTCGATGGCGGGCAATTGCTCGTGCGTGGGAGCGCAGACGATGGTGGGGAAGCCGCAGGCTTTGGCGTATTCAAAGGCGCGGCGCAGATCTTCGGGCTTCTGCATGCCGACATTGCCGCAGGCGACGAGCTTGATGCCGGCGTCGCGGAACTCCTTGGCTTCGGCCTTCCACCCTTCGGGCGTGCCGTCCTTGATGGCGATGTGGAAGTCTTTGACGTCGGCGTACTTGATGTTCAACTGCTGAATCATCCTGATCGCTTCGGGACGTTTGAAGCTGCGCAGCGAGTAGGTGGCGACGGAGAGTTTGATGGGGCCGGAATCGCCGGGGAGGGCGCGAAGGGCGTGCGGGGCCAGGCCGGCCGCGGCAGTGGCGGCGAGAAAGGAGCGACGGTTCAGGGTCATGGAAAAAGCCTCGTGGTGATTATGTCACTTTCTCCCGGCGGTGAGGCCGGGCGGCCACGGGAGGAGTCCGTTTGGTCCCAAAGTTGCGACGTTTTGCGGGGACGGATCGTCCAAGGGCCGATGTCTCGCCTTTATTGGTGGTTTTTCGCTTGGCCGTTGTGTGCGCAGTATTACGCGGGGCTCTCCCTGCCGTTTTCGGGCAATAACCAAAAGGCCGCGGTGACGCAGTTCATCGGGCCGGTGAAGGTGACGGTGGAGTACTCGTCGCCGGCGGTGCATGGTCCGGCGACGCCGGCCGGCGGGCCGAGTGTCGACCGGCGGGGGAAGATCTGGGGCGGGTTGGTGCCTTATGGTCTGAATGACTTGGGGTTCGGGACGGCGAAGAAGGCACCTTGGCGGGCGGGAGCGAACGAGAATACGGTGTTCGAGGTGTCCGAGGCGGTGACGATCGAAGGGCAGCCGCTAGCGGCCGGGCGGTACGGATTGCACGTGATCGTGGAGCCGGAGGAGTGGACGCTGATCTTTTCAAAGAACGCGGGAGCGTGGGGCAGTTTCTTCTACGAAGAGAAGGACGACGCACTTCGGGTGAAGGTGAAGCCGCGGCGGCACGAGTACCGGGAGTATCTGACTTACGAATTTGTAAACCGGAAGCCGACGGAGGCGACGGCAGAGTTGCAGTGGGAGGATCTGGCGGCGGGGTGGACAATCCGGGTGGCGAAGCCGGAGGAGGTGTATCTTACTCGTTTGCGAAAAGAGCTGAAAAATGGCGTGGGATTTCAAGCGGCGGCCTGGGTGGCGGCGATTCAGTTCTGCGTGCAGAACAATATCAACCTCGATGAGGCATTAGAGTGGGCGGACTACGCGATTTCCGGTCCGTTTGTCGGGCAGCGATCTTTCACGACTTTGAGTGCGAAGTCACAAGTGCTCAATCGCTTAGGGCGGGAGGCGGAAGCGGCCGAGGTGATGAAAAGCGCATTTGGCTTGCCAGGCACCACGGTTTTTGAGGTGCATCAGTACGGGAGGCAGCTGCAAAACGCAAACAAGAACCGAGAGGCTTTGGAGGTATTCGAATTTAATGCGCGGCGATTTGGCGATATATGGCCGACTCACGTGGGACTGGCGCGCGGCTATGGCGGCGTGGGAAATAAGGTGAAGGCGCTCGACCATGCGCGGAAGGCGCTGCCGCAGGCACCCGACGAAATGAACCGGAAGGCGATCGAGGGGCTCATCGAAACGTTCAGCCGGTAAATACGTCTGCCAAATCGGATAGACTCGAAGGCAGATGAAAGGCTCCCCATTGCCCCAGGATTCCCGCCGTAACTTTCTGGGCACGGCCGCGACGGCGGCCACGGCACTCGCCGGCACGCAGGTGCTGGGGGCCAATGACCGTCTGCGCTTCGGCCTGATCGGCGCCGGGGACCGTGGACAGCAATTGCTGCGCGAGGCGCTGGCGATTCCGCAGGTGGAACTGGTGGGCGTGGCCGACGTTTATACGCGACGGCTGGAGCAAGCCAAGGCGCTGAAAGAAGACGTCAAGACGTACCTCGATCATCGCTATCTGCTCGAGGATAAGAGTCTGGATGCGGTGCTGATCGCGACGCCGCCGCATTTGCATTGCGAACACTTTGTGGCCTCGCTCGAGGCAGGCAAGCATGTGTATCAGGAAAAGACGATGGCCTTTTCCGTAGAGCATGCGAAGCGAATGCGCGAGGCGCATCAGCGGGCGGGAAAGCGGACGGTGCAGATCGGGCATCAGTCGCTGTCGTCGGGGCTGATGGAAGATGCGACGAGCCAGCTGCGGCGGTTGCCGATGGGCAAGATCACGGCGATCGTGATGCAGATGTACCGGAATACGCCGCACGGCAAGCCGCAGTGGAGCCGCCCGGTGCTGCCGGACATGACGGCGGAGAACATTCTGTGGAAGAGCTTTCTGGGTGAGGCGCCCGGGCGCGAGTTCGACGCGCAGCGCTATGTGAACTGGCGGCTGTTCTGGGATTATTCGGGCGGCAACGTTTACGAGAACATGGGGCACCAGATCGCGTTCTGGTACAAGCCGTTGCAGCTTTCGATTCCGCGCAAAGTGACGATGACCGGCGGCCTGTACTTGTGGAAGGACGGGCGTGAAGTGCCGGACACGATGTCAGTGGCGATGGAGCATCCGGAAGACGTGCTGGTGACCTGGACGAGCGGCTTCGGCAATGACAAGCTCGGCGCGGCGGAGTATGTGCTGGGGACCGATGGGACGATCCACAAGTCGCAGCAGTTGCGCTACACGCCGCAGAAGGTGAATCAGCCGAACGGCGTGGAGATCGCCGGCGAAACGCGGACGGCGCCCCAGGCGCATCTGCGCAACTTTTTCGACTGCGTGCGCAGCGGGGCGACGCCGAATTGTCCGTTCGAGATTGGCTACCGGACGTCGATCGCGTGCCGCATGGCGGTGGAAAGCTTCCGGCTGGATCGGCCAGTGCACTGGGACGCGGTGCGCGAAGAGATCGTCTAAGCTGAGAGCGTAGTGCGCTATCTCTTGGGGCTGGCGCTGGCGGTGTGGACGGCACAAGCCGGCGAGAAGATCGCGGTGTATGAGAGCGATCACTTTGAGCTGATCACGGATGGTCCGCGGGGGCGGGCGCAGCAGGTGCTGGGGCAGTTCGAGCGGGTACGTTCGTTCCTGGCCAAACTGCTGCCGCTGCAGGAGCCGTTGATGAAGCCGCGGGTGGTGCTCTTCGGCGGCGAAAAAGACTTTCGCGAAGTGTCGCCCAACCAGGTGGCGGCCGCCTACTACGTGCCCATGCCGCAGCGCGACCTGATCGCGATCGGGCCCGGCACCAGCGATGAGATGCGGGTGGCCGTGCATGAGTATCTGCATCTGCTGGCGCGGCATGCGGATCAGGATCTGCCGCTCTGGCTCAGCGAAGGCATCGCGGAGTTGTACTCGACGATCCGGCCGGTGGGGACCACGGTGCAGGTGGGATTACCTCTAACCTCGCATCTGACGCTGCTCCGCGCGGCGTGGATGGATTTGGCGACGGTGGTCGGGGTGAACCACGAGTCGGCCGAATATAACCGAAAGGCGCATGCGGGGACGTTCTATGCGACGAGTTGGGCGCTGACGCATATGCTGCAGTTGGGCGATGGATACAGCGGGCAGTTCGGGAAAATGGCGGCGGGGGTGTCGACGGGGAAGCCGGCGGACGAGGTTTTCCGGGAGGTGTACGGGAAGAGTCTGAAGCAGGTAGAGGACGATCTGCGGCGGTACGTGGAGCGGAAGGCGATGAGCACGCGGGTGTTCGATCAGAGGATGGACAAGAGCTACGACAAGATCGAGCCGCGGGCGGGGACCGCGTATGAGTGGGGGGTGGCGCGGGCGGATCTGCTGACGGCGGTGCGGAAGTGGGAGGTGGCGAAGGCGCAACTGACGGAGCTGACTCAGGCAGAGCCGCAGCGTCCGGAGGCTTGGGAAAGCCTGGCTTTCGGGCACTGGATTACGCGGAAGGATGAGGCGGTGGAGCCGGCGTTACAGGCGTATCAGACGGCGATGGCGCGGCGGTCGGTCAACCCGAATCTCGCTTACCACTCGTATCTGATCACTCGTGACGCGAAAATCGCCGGAGCGGCGTTGCGGAAGCTGTTGGACGAATATCCGAACTATACGGATGGACGGATCCGTCTGGCGGAGCGACTGATGAGCGAAGGCGTTTACGCACAGGCCTATGCCGAAGCGAAGCAGTTGAAGAAGATCAACCGGCGGCAGGCGAAGCGGTACTTTCCGGTGGTGATCGAAACGGCGTGCCGCCTGAGCAAGGCGGAGGAATGCCGCGTGGCGGCGCTGCAGTTTCAGCAGTTGGCCGTGACCGAGGAAGAGAAGAGGACGGCCGCGCAGTGGCTCGAGTATGCGCGGCAGGACCCCCGGCAGTCCGGAATGACGGCGGCGCGCGCGGGGACCAATGCCATCGGCCAGACTCGAGAACACGACTTCGAGTTCGAGGACATGGCGACCGAGGTAGTGAAGGAAGGAAACACGGTGCGGCTGGTGTCTTCCCGGCTCTCGACGATCGAGGGCGTGCTGGTGAATCTCGAGTGCCGGGAGCCGCGGGCGGTGCTGACGGTAAAGACCGATGCAGGGCTGACGCGGCTGCTGATTGAGGACCCCACGGCGGTGAACCTCACCAACCAGGGCGAGGCGAAGATGGAGTTGACCTGCGGCGCGCAGGAGCGGCGGATCAAGGCCGGCTATTTTGCGCGGGAGAATCCGGCGGAGCAGACGTCGGGGGTGCTATCGACTTTGGAGTTTCTAAAGTAGTCACCCAGAACTGGCCGTCGGGACAGACGAAGGCCAGGGTCTCGCGGATCTGGGAGCCGCAAATGCGCAAGCCATAATTGCTGCCGTCGATGACGGTGGGCATCGACAGATGGATGCCCTGGCAGAGGGCGCACTTGAGGTTGCCGCCGATCATATTGGCGAGTTCGCCGAGGACGTCGCGCACGACATCGTCGACGGCGGGGGAGGCCGGTTGGCTGAGGAAACGGCCAGCCAAACGGCAGGCCAGAGGGCCATCGCCTTCGATGAGGACGGCTCCGTTCCATTCCCCGGTGAGGTGGACGGCGGCCGACAGCCGATCGGGGCCGGGCGACCAGGGGAGTTCGCAGGGCAAGACGGCGAGGCCGAGCATGGCGGCCCAGATGGATTCGACGATCTGAGCGATTTCGCCGCGTTGAATGGTGAGGGCGTCTTCAGTGAGCATGAGGTTCTCCTTTTCTCAGCGGGCCACGTAAGCGAGCGCGGTGCCGACCGGTTGGCGGTCGAACCATTGGTCGGCGCCAAAGGCGGTTTCGGCGCCGCCTAAGAGCAGCCAGCCGCCGCGGAAGAGCGTGCCGTGGAGTTCGCGCAGGATGTTCTTTTTGGTTTCGGCGTCGAAGTAGATCATGACGTTGCGGCAGAAGACGAGGTCGAAGGGACCGAGCGAGCGCATGCTGCGGCGCAGGTCAATGGTTTCGAAGCGGCACATCTGCCGGACGCGGTCTCCGATGTGCCAATCGACGCCGGAGCGCCGGAAGTGCTTGACAAGCATCGGTGTCGGCAGGCCGCGGTTGACTTCGATCTGCTGATAGACGCCGGCGCGAGCGCGCTCGACGACGGGGGCGGAATAATCGGTGCCCAGGATCTGGACGTTCCAGTCTTCGAAGCCGTTTTCGAGCAGGAGCATGGCGAGGCTATACGCCTCCTGGCCGGTAGAGGAAGCGGCGGACCAGAAGCGCAGCATGCGGGTGTCAGCGCGTTCCCGGCGCAGGCGGGGAAGAAGGATGTTCTTAATGGCGTCGTAGTGGGCGGGCTCGCGGAAGAAGTAGGTTTCGTTGGTGGTCATGGCCTCGACGACGCGGCGGCTCAAGTCGGCGGGGCGGGTGGCTCGGACCAGGGCGCAGAGGTCGTTGACGGAGCCGAGTCCCATTTCTTTGGCGATCGGTCCGAGGCGGCTTTCAAACAGGTAGTGCTTGTCCTGTTCGAGCACGATGCCGGATTCGGAATAGACGTGTTCCTGCAGGAAGCGATAATTCTCAGCGTGGATTTCGGTGGAGGTCGGCATCCGTATTCCTTCGGGCTCAAAATTAGAGGCGACTTAGTGATGATTGACGAGGCGCAGGATCTCCGGCGCCACGGAATCCAGGGGCAGCGTGCGGTCGGCGAGACCGGCTTTGGCGACGGCGCCCGGCATGCCCCAGACGACGCTGGTGGCTTCATCCTGCACGAGGATGTGGGCCCCGAGCGCATGCAGCTTCTGCGCGCCGGCGACGCCATCGACGCCCATGCCGGTGAGAACGACGGCGAGGACGGCGCCGCCGTACACGGCGGCGACCGAGTCGAAGAGCGTGTCGACGGCCGGCCGGCAGGAGTTACGCGGCGGGTTCTGGTCGAGATGGATGCGGCGATCCTCGCCGACCGAGAGGTGATAGCCACCGCGGGCAATGATGATCCGGCCGGGCTGGATCCCGTCGCCATCCTTGGCTTCGGTGACCGGCAAGGGGCAGGACGTATTGAGGCGCTCCGCCAGCAGGCCCGTAAACAGGGGCGGCATGTGCTGGACGACGAGCACCGGCAGCGGGAAGTCCGCCGGAAGGGCGGGCAGCACGGCGGCCAACGCGTTGGGGCCCCCGGTGGATCCGCCGATGGCCAGCACCCGTGGGCGGAGCTTCATCGGCGGGCGCGTCAAACCGGGATCCCAGCCAGGCGAAGCTTGTCGACCAGGATGTCCCGGCTGAAAGGCTTCATGACGTACTCGTTGGCGCCGGCTTCCAGCGCGGCGGCCATCTGGTCGATCTCGGTTTCGGTGGTCACCATGAGGACGACCAGGTTGGCGAGGTCGGGGTTGCCGCGCAGGCGCTGGAGCAGTTCGAAGCCGTTCATCTCGGGCATATTCCAGTCGGCGAGGACGAGGGAGACCGAGCGTTGCTCGGTCTCCATGACTTCGAGAGCCTCGCGGCCGTTACCCGCTTCGCGCACCTCGTAGCCCAGGTCCCTCATGGTCTTGGCGAGGATCATGCGCACGGCGCGCGAGTCGTCGACGATCAGTGCTTTGGCCATCGAATGGTCCTTTCTCGGTTAGAGGGTGAACTGCGAGATGACGGTCTGGAGTTGCGCCGCCATCTGGCTGAGTTCCTGGGAGGCCCGGCGCGTGTCGTTGGCGCCTTGCGTGGTGTTCTTGGCTGCCACCGCGACGCCGCCAATGTTCTTGGCGATTTCGCCCACGCCGCGGGCCGCTTCGGTGACGCTACGGCCGATTTCGTTGGTGGTGACGGTTTGCTCTTCGACGGCCGAGGCGATGCTGTTGGAGATGTCGTTGATCTGGTTGATGATGCTGCCGATCTCTTCAATCGCTTTGACCGCGCCTTTGGTGTCGCTTTGGATCGCGTCGATCTTCTGGCCGATCTCTTCGGTGGCGCGGGCGGTTTGCTTGGCGAGTTCCTTGACTTCGTTGGCGACCACGGCGAAGCCCTTGCCGGCTTCGCCAGCTCGGGCGGCTTCGATGGTGGCGTTTAAGGCGAGCAGGTTGGTCTGTTGGGCGATCGAGGTGATCACCTTGATGACGTTCCCGATCTCGACGCTCGACTCACCGAGCTTGCGCATGGTTTCGTTGGTGGTGTGCGCGACCTGGACGGCGTTCTTGGCGACACGCGCCGATTCGTTGGCGTTCTTCGAGATCTCGCGGATGGAGAACTGCATCTCTTCGGAAGCCGAAGCGACGGAGGTGACGTTGCTTGAGACCTGGTCGCTGGCGGCGGAGACGACACCGGCCTGGGCATCGGTTTCGCCGGCGCTGGAGGCCATCTGCTGACTGACGGCCGAGAGTTCTTCGGAGGCGGCCGAAAGAGCCTGCGCGTTCTGGCTGAAGTTGCGCATGCTGGTTTGCAGGTCCACCGCCATGCGGTTGATGTCTTCCTTCAACTGGGCGTAGTCGCCCTGTTGGGCGTCGGTGACGCGGGCGGTGAGGTCGCGCGCGGCGATGCGGCCCAAGGTGTCCGAAGCCGCGCGGATGGGCTTGACCACCGCGTCAAGCGTTTGGTTGACGCCTTCGACGATCTTGCGGAAGTCGCCCTGATGGCGGCTGGCATCGGCGCGCGTGGAGAGGTTGCCGACCAGCGCGGCCTTGACCAGGCCGTCGACATCGACGATGAGCGCTTCGAGGTTGTTGCGCACCTGCTCGATGGTGTCGTTGATGAAGGCTTTCTTGCCGGGGAACCGTTCGAGCGGCGCCTGGAAGTTGCCCTTGCCGAACTCGGCGATGCAGGCCATCGCCTTTTTCTTCACGCTGATGTGGCCGGCGACCATGTCGTTGACGCCCTGAGCCATGATCCGGTAGTCCCCGGTGAATTTCTCGATCGGGATGGTGACATCGATGTCGCCGTGGTTATGCTCGGCGGACATGTGCTTCATGTCGTTGATGAAGTTCTGAAGATTGGCGCGCAGGCGTTCGATGGTGTCGTTGATGAAGGCCTTCTTGCCGGGGAACTGTTCGAGCGTGGCGGCGAAGTTGCCCTGGCTGAATTCGGCGACGCAGGCCATCGCCTTTTTCTTGACGTTGATGTGGCCGGCGACCATTTCGTTGACGCCCTGAGCCATCACGCGGTAATCGCCGGCGAACTTCTCGACCGGGATGACGACGTCGATGTCGCCGCGGTTGTGCTCGTTCGACATGTTCTTCATTTCGGCGATGAAGGTCTGGACGTTCGAGCGGAGGCGCTCAATGGTGTCGTTGATGAAGGCCTTCTTGCCGGGGAGTTGTTCGAGCGGCGTATTGAAGTTGCCCTGGCTGAAATCGTTGACTACGGCCATGGCCTTTTTCTTGACGGCGATGTGGCTGGCGACCAAATCGTTGATGCCCTGGGCGATGAGGCGGTAGTCGCCGGTGAAACGGTCCGTGGGAATGACGACGTCGATGTCGCCGCGGGCGTGTTCGTCGGTCATCGCGCGCAGGGCCTCGAGGAGGCCGGCGAGCGTGTCGCCGCAGGAGTTCAAGCCTTCGCGGAGCGCTTCGAGGTCGCCGGGATAGCCGGCGAGGAGTTGGGGCGGCACTTCGCCCGCGCTCAAGCGGCCAACGTAGCCGGTGGTTTGGCGCAGCGGGCGGACCAGGTCGTCAATGAGGCCATTGAGATCGGCGGTGACCGCCTGGGCGTCGGGATCGAGGGCGGAAGTCCGGAGACGTTCTTCCAGCCGGCCTTCACGGAGCGACGCGGCGACGCGCGCAATCTCCGCATGGAGAGCCGACAGCGGCTCGGGGGCGTCGAGGACGGCGACGGGGGACGGCGCCGAACGACGGCTCTTGGGGGTGGGGTTGGCCATAGTCATGCCTTTCTCTTAAGGGGCTGTTTAACGACTGGGCGGGGCGGCGAATTCCACGGCCCGCTCGGTATCGAGGACGAGCAGCAAGCGTCCTTTGAGCTTGTAGACCCCGGAGATGAGTTGCCGCGCGGAGGGGTCGAGATTCACGGGCGGCCGTTCGCAGGCGGAAGCGTCGACATCGAGGACGTCGCCGATCTCGTCGACCAGCAGACTGACGGCGCCGTCTTCGGTGCGCACGACCATGTTCATGGGCGTTTGCTGTCCATCGCGGGGCGGCAGGCGGAGCCGGCCGCGCATGTCGATGGCGGTGACGATCTGGCCGCGCAGGTTGATGAGGCCTTCGATGACGTTGGGCGCCTGCGGGACGCGCGTCATCTGCTGGAACCGGAGCACTTCCTGCACGCGGAGGACATCGACGCCGAAGAACAGGTCGGCGACAAAGAAGGTGGCGTATTGATTGCCTAGGGCCATCGGTTACTCCTCTCCCACGCCGGCCAGCACGGCTTCGGCGAGTTGTGACATGTCGCGGGGGACGCGGTCCTCGGGAGCGACGCTCTCGATGATCTGGTCGAGGTCCAGGAAGTCGGTGATGTGCTTGCCGACGACCGCCGAGGCCAGTAAGCCGGGGCGGCGCGCGGGCCGGCGGACCTCGATGACCTCTTCGGCGACGTCGAGAATCTGATCGACGATCAGGCCGACGCCCGTTTCACCGGTCTTGACGACGATGACCTGGAGCGGGTCGCCGAGCGGGGGCGGGGAAACGCCGGGCTCGAGGATTTCGTGCAGCGAGACGAGCGGCAGAATGCGGTTGCGGTACTGCACGACGCGGCTGCCGCCGGCCCGTTCGATCACCTGTGGCGAAATCTCTTCGAGGCGGGCGACGCGGGCGAGCGGCACCGCCAGGCGTCCGAAGCTGCCGGCGCTGAACAACAGCAGCGGTTCGCGTTCGACCGTTTCGACGGCTTTGGTTTCGACCGCAGCGCGCGTCTGCTCGCGGAGTTCGGCGAGGACGCCCGAGCGCTGGCCGATGCCGAGCACATCCAGAATCAGGGCGACGCGGCCATCGCCCATGATGGTGGCGCCAGCGTAGATGGCGAGGCCTTTCAACTGCTTGCCGAGCGGTTTGACGACGATTTCCTGCGTATCGTTGATGCCGTCGACGACGAGTCCAAACTGACGGTCTTCGGCCTGGAGAACGACGATGCTGACGGCCTCCGACGGAGCCGCGCGCTCGAGGTCCAGGACCTCGTTCAGATAGGCGATCGGCAGCAGGCGTCCGCGGCGGCGATAGACCGGTGTGCCGTGGACGTGCTCGATCTGCTTCTCCGGGGCGTCGCCTTCGAGGCGAATCAGCTCCAGCAGGCTGACCTGCGGGATGACGAAGCACTCGCCGCCACTGGAGATCACCAGGCCGGGAATGATGGCGAGCGTGAGCGGAATCTTGAGGCGGACGGTGGCGCCTTCGCCGGGGCGGCTGAAGACGTCGGCCACGCCGCCGATGCGTTCGATGTTCGACTTGACGACATCCATGCCGACGCCGCGGCCCGAGAGGTTGGTGATCTGGGTGGCGGTGGAGAAGCCGGGGCGGAAGATGAGGTTGAGGGCTTCGCGGTCGGAGAGCTTCTCGACCTGATCGGGCCGGAGGAGGCCTTTTTCGGCGGCCTTTTGCCGGACACGTTCGAGGTTGATGCCGGCGCCGTCGTCGGAGATTTCGATGATGACCTGCCCGCCTTCGTGATAGGCGCGCAGGGTGAGGCGGCCTTGCGGCGCTTTGCCTTGGGCGACGCGGATTTCGGGCGCTTCGATGCCGTGGTCGCAGGCGTTGCGGACCAGGTGCACGAGCGGGTCCTTGATGGCCTCGATGATGGTGCGGTCCAACTCGGTGCCGGCGCCCTCCATCTCCAGGCGAATCTGTTTGCCGAGCAGCAGGGCCATGTCGCGCACCACGCGCGGGAGCTTGTTCCAGACGGTGCCGATGGGCTGCATGCGCGTCTTCATGACGCCTTCCTGAAGTTCGGTGGTGATCAGGTTGAGGCGCTGCGAGGTGGCGTTGAGCGCGGCGTCGTCGCGGTCGGAGTTGAACTGCAGAATCTGGTTACGGGTGAGCACGAGTTCGCCGACTAAGTCCATGAGCTTGTCGAGCAGGCCGACATCGACGCGGACATTGGCTTCGGCGACGGTGGAGGCCTTGGCGGTCTCTTCCTCGGCGGCCTTTTCGAGCGGCAGTTCGGTGGGCAGCGGGGAGATAGAGGGTCCGGAGATGGCGGGTCCGGAGAGGGCGAGGCCGGCGGGGGCTTCCGGGAGCGGGGCGGGCGCGGCGAACGGACTTTGGGTGGCCGCCTTGAGGCGTTCGATGAGGCCGGCGAACTCATCGGGGCCTTCTTCGCCGCTCGCTTCGAGTGAGGCGAGGACTTTACGGGTGGCGTCGACCGTTTCGAGAATCAAAGACACCAGCGCCGGAGACAGCACGCGTTTGCCGTCGCGCAATTGGCTCAGCAGGTTTTCCGCCTGATGAGTCACCTTCTCCAGAGTCGAGAACGAGAGGAATCCGCAGGTGCCCTTGATCGTATGAATGGTGCGAAAGATGCTGGCCAGCAGCGCCGCATCTTTCGGGTGCTTCTCGAGCTCCACGAGTTCACGATCGAGGCGGGAAAGGTTCTCGTGACTTTCCACCAGGAACTCGCGGACTACGTCCTGATCATGCATGACTGACTCCCGACCGACGATTTCACTGGAACTAAAAATCAGCTCCAACTAAGACACTCATCGGCCACTTTTTACGGTCTTCGCATAGACCGCCTGCATCTTTCAGGGGTAGTCTAAAAACTAGCCGACTGCCTCCATAAGTGATTGATTCATTTGAGTTTGAGTGTTGCTGGGGAGCAGCATGGTTTGCACGACAAACTCCTCACCCATGCAATAAAAGGGCACCACCGTCCATTGGTTGTTCCTTAAACTGCGGGTGCTGAATTCTCCCCCGTGAACCACGGTGGGAATACTGAGGTCCATCGGACCGACGACGGCTTCGACGTTGGTCTTGATGTTGCCGACGATCATGTTGGCCACTTCGCCCATCGCGTCGAGAACGTCGTCGTTGACGGTAGTGTATTCCATGCCGAGCATGGCGCTGGCAAAGACGCAGGCGAGGCGTTCGGAGCAATCGATGCTGCCGGTGCCAACGAAGGCGCCGGCCATGCCGACCAGCGCCGCCATGCCGTGGCTGGGGCCGACCACACCTTGTTTGAGGCGCGGCTCACCGGGCGTGATTTCGAGGCCCAACATCGTCGAAAAGACGCTTTCGGTGGATTCGAGAATGTAACGGATAATCTCTTGGTTTTCCATGTCGGTGGCCGCCCGGGGCTAGATGAGCCCGGTGAGCTTCTCCTTGATTTGATCCGGGGTGAAGGGCTTACGGATGTAGCCGGCCGCCCCGAGCGTGACGGCTTCCATCACCTTGGCTTGAGAGCCTTCGGTGGTAATCATGACAACCGGCACGTCGCGGCATTCCGGATCGGCCTTGACTTGGCCGAGGAACTGCAGTCCGTCCATTTTGGGCATGTTGATGTCGCTGAGGATGAGCCCGACCTTGTTGGCTTTCAAGGTCTCCAGCGCTTCGACGCCGTCGCCGGCCTCCAGCATCTTTCCGAACGTGACGTCGGTTTGCAGCAGAACCCGCTGCAGAATCTTTCTGATCGCCGCGGAATCGTCGACGATCAATACATCAAGGGGCATGGCTTCTCCTTATGTTTTGGCTTATCGGACGGGCAGGGGGAATGTTGAGGAAAGCAATGAAACCCGGCGGTTTGGGCTACGCTAAGGCGTGGGAACGCTCCTGTTGCTGACGCACATGATGACGCTCGAAGTGGCGGGCCGATTGGCCGATCTGCCCTTGCGCTGCATTGCGCAGGAGTATCCGAACAAGACGGCGCATACGATCGAAGGCGAGGCCGATGCCAAGCTGACGCCGCGTCAACTGCATCCGGCGTTTTACGGCTGCTTTGACTGGCATTCGAGCGTGCACGGGCATTGGATGCTGGTGCGGCTGTTGAAGACGACGCCAGGCTTGGCCCGTGAAGCCGACATCCGGCGCACGCTGGGGGCGAGCTTTACGCCCGAGGCGATGGCGGGCGAGGTGGCGTACTTCGAGAAGTACAAGCTGGCGAGTACGTTCGAGCGGACGTATGGCTGGGCGTGGCTGCTGAAGCTCGATGAGGAACTGCGCAGCTGGGATGACGCGGACGGGCGGCGGTGGGCGCAGGCGTTGCGGCCGTTGACCGAGGTGATTGTGCAGCGGTGGATGGCGTATCTGCCGAAGCAGACGTATCCGAACCGGACGGGGGTGCATCCGAACACTGCGTTCGGCCTGGTGTTTGCGCTCGACTGGGCGCGGGCGGCCAAGCATGACGCGTTCGCGGCGCAGATTGTGGCGCGCAGCCGGGACTACTACGAGCGGACGACGGCGATGGCGGCCGTGCAGGAGCCCGACGGAACCGACTTTCTCTCGCCGAGCCTGGAAGTGGCCGATTTGATGCGGCGGGTGCTGCCGGCGGCGGAGTTTGCGGCGTGGTTCGGGCGGTATTACACGGAGGAGGGCCTGGCGCGGGTGATGCAGGCGCCGGAGGTGTCCGATCGGAGCGATTACCAGATCGTGCATCTGGATGGTTTATCGCTGAGCCGGGCGTGGTGCTTGGCGGGGATTGCGAAGGTGCTGCCGGGGTCGGCGCGGAAGACGAAGATGGAGGCGGCAGCGCAGCGTTTGTTGAACGGCGCGCTGCCGCACGTGACGGGCAATTACGGGGGCGAGCACTGGCTGGCGTCGTTTGCGGTGTACGCGCTCAGCCAGGCGGGGCGTTAACCGGGCGGCAGTTACTTGCGCATGGAACGGTCCGAGGAAGGCGGCACGACGCCTTTGAGCCGCAGATGTACGGCCATCTGGGCGTATTCGTGTTCAAGGTGGATGGTGTTGCCGTAGAGGGTGCCGAGGCGCGAGCGCTGTCCGCCGCGGCCTTCGATCATCTCGGTGGCTTTGGCGTCGGTGAGCGAGCCGTAGGCGGTGTCGCATTCGGCCATGGCGGTTTTGAAGGCTTCGACGAGTTCGGCTTTGGTGGTTTTGGAGGCGGCGCCGAGTTGTTTGCGGGCGCCGTTGTAGGCGGAGCAGACGCCCATGGCGGAGTCGGCGGTGTGGGCGACCAGGACTTTGAAGCTTTGGCTTTCGGGGGTGGGTTGGAAGCCGTAGTTGGCTTCGTCCATTTTTTCGACCGCGGCAATGAGGTTGCCTTTGGTGCGGTTCCAGGCCTGTTTGGCCTCGGTGCTGAGGACATCCTGGGCGGCGAGCGAGCAGGCGGCGAGGGCCGCGAGAGTCACGAGATTCTTCACTTGAGCGTACTCCTTGGTGCGCTCAAGTCTACTGCAGCGGCGAGCCGGCGGCAACCACCGGGGCGAGGTGAATCATGGACGGGCGTTTTCCGGCCGATAAAGTCTGCGGGAGGACGCCATGTTGGAACAGGAAGAGTACATCCCGCATGAGTTCTGTGCGCGGTGCGGGCTGATCCTCGCGCAAGATTTGTGCGTCTGCGGATGGCGGCGGCCGCGCCCGGCGCCGTTGAAGCGGTCGCGGGACTGGATCTGGCGGGCGCTCGCCGTGATGACAGTGGGCGGCGTGCTGTGGGGCTTAAGCGCTTTGGTGCGCTAGTCCTGCTTGTGATCGATGGTCACAAAGCAGCTTTCGAAGGCGTGGTCGAGCACTTCGGCGGTGAGTTCGAACGGCAGGCGCTCGAAGCGGATGAAGTCGATTGCATGGCTGAGGAGATCGCGCGGATGGCAGCGGCGCATCTTTTTGCCGGTGCGGCGATAGCGCAGTTCGAGGAACTCTTCAAGAAGTTCTTCTTCGAAGGGCAACTGCTGGGAGGCGCAGAAGCGGCGGAAGATTTCTTTGAATTCGTCTTCGGCCGGGCTCTTCATCATCATCTTGTACTGGATCCGGCGGAGGAAGGCTTCGTCGCCTAACTGGTCCGGATTGAGGTTGGTGGAGAAGATGAGGAAGCACTCGAAGGGGATGGCGACTTTGCCGCCGGTTTCAAACGAGAGGTAATCGTGCTTGCGCTCCATGGGCACGATCCAGCGGTTGAGCACTTCGGCGGGCGAGACCTTTTGCCGTCCGAAGTCGTCGATCAGATAGATGCCGTTATTGGCTTTCACCTGGAAGGGAGCATCGTAGATCTTCGAGCCCTGGTTGAAGCTGAGGTCGAGCATGGCGAGGTTGAGTTCGCCGCCGGTCATGATGAAGGGCCGGGCGGCGTGGAACCAGCGCGGGTCGTAAGCGAGTTCGTCGTTGACGGCCATCAGAACGGAGTCTTCTTCCGTTTTATGGGCGTGAAGGGGCTTGTGATAGAGCGGGTCGTAGACCTGGATGATCTGGCCCTGGGCTTCGATGGCGAAGGGGATGTAGATCGGTTCGCGGCTGATTTTGAACAGGGCTTCGGCCAGGAAGGTTTTGCCGTTCCCGGGCTGGCCATAGATCAGGAAGCTTTTGCCCGCGTTTACGGCGGGGCCGAGCTGAGAAATGATGTCCTTGGTGAGCACCAGGCCCTTCAAGGCTTCCATCAGGTTCTCTTTGGTGAGCCAACTGTCGCGCAGGCGCTGCTTGTAGACCTGGGCGGTGTACTGTTCGATGGGCACCGGGGCGGGGCCGGCGTACTGATTCTGAAGCAGATGGTCGCGGGCGAGGACACGGCCGGCTTCGGCGAGGTGGAAGGTGCCCGAGACGCTGCCCATGCCGAGCGACTTTTTGACGGCGATGAGCTGCAGGCGTTTGAGGTTGTCGAGGATCGGCTCGATGAGGCTGAACTTGAGGGCGATGGCGCCGGCTAACTGGCGACCGGTGATTTCGCCGCGGAAGTAGAGGATCTTGAGGATCAGCGACTCGATAAACGTGTCTTTGAGGCCGGTGGCTTCGAGCGATTCGGGGACGGCCGGGGCGATGACCGGGACGGCTTCCTCTTTTTCCTTTTCCTTGCCGGCGGGGGTGCTGCCGGAGGCGCCGAGGCTGAGGTTGCGGATGTTGGAGAGCCAGTTGGCGCCGCCGGCTTCGGATTTGGCTTCCGGGGCGGGTTTGGCTTCGGGCGCTTTCGGTTCGGGGGGCTTGGATTCGGGGGCTTGGGCAGCGGAGCTCGGGCGGCCGGGGTGGTTTGGGGAGGCGGAGCGGGCGCGGCGGGTTTCGCGGGGGCCTGGGGGGCCGGGCGCGCCGACATCGTGGCAGGGTTGGTGGGTGGAGCCGGGTTGGCTGGGATTGGGGTGGGCGCACTGGAATTGGGCGCGTTGGGATTGGGAACGGCGCGAGGCGGAACGCTGATGGTAGGCAACGGTCCTTTCGCCGGTTTTTTATCGGACAGGGCGCTGATGGGACCAGGAGGCGGGCCGGGCTTGGAGATGGTTTCGCTCATCCTCATGGGAGATATCGGCGGATGGGCGGCAAGTTTAGAGAGTGGTCAGACGGATTTCAGCGTACTAAGAGCATTATTCTAAGGGTGGGGACCGTCGCCAACACATGAGCAGCCCGGTTTGGTCAATTTGGAACGAGATGCGCCCGCGGCCGAGCGAGCGGTTGTGGCAATCGTGCCGTCAGAGCGGGCGCTACCTGATGGAGACGGAGGTGCACGTCTACGGGTTTTCGATCGCGGCGAATGTGCTGCTGTCGTTCATGCCGTTTCTGGTGGTGATGGCGTCGCTGTGCCGGCACGTGTTCGGGTTGCCGGCGGCCGAGCAAGCCTTATATTTCGCGGTGCGCGACATCTTTCCGGACGATGTCGGGAAGGCGATCAGCTTTCGCGTGCAGCAGTTACTGCAGATTCGCGGGCCGCTGCAGTTGACGTCCATGTTTCTGCTGTTTTTTACGGCGAACGGGATTTTTGAGCCCTTAGAGGTGGCATTAAACCGCGCGTTCAATATCCGGACGAACCGGAGTTACTTTCGCAATCAGTTGATCAGCTTAGGCTTGATCTTCGCTTGCGGTTCGCTGGTGATGATGTCGACGGTATTTACGGGCATGAATGTGAATTTGATTTCGCGGTTTTTGCCGGCGAATTCGTTTTTGCTGGCCTGGGGATCGGTGCTGTTTTTCAAGCTGGCGGCGGTGCCGGCGCTGATCCTTTGCCTGTTTCTGATTTACTGGCTGCTGCCGAACGGGCCGGTGCCGATTCGGAGGATTATTCCGGCGGCGGTGCTGGTGGGGCTGCTGATTGAGTTCCTAAAGTACGTGAACCTTTTGGTGTGGCCGTACCTGCGCGAGAAGCTCTTGAGCGAGTACAGCGCGTTCTATATGTCGGTGTCGATTGTGCTGTTCAGTTTCGTGGGATCGATGGTGGTACTGGGAGGGGCGGAATGGGCGGCGCGGGGTGCCCATCCCCCGAAGAATGCATTAGACTATTCACTTGGCCAAGTAGCAGGAGACAAACATGCCGAATAAGCAAACGCCCGAGATCACGCGGCGCGAGGCCGTGAAGACGACCGCCGCCGGTGCGACGGTGGCCGCCGGACTGATCACCGGCGCACCCTGGATTCAGAAGGTGAAAGGCGCCAACGATAAGCTGAACTACGGCTTTATCGGAACCGGCAGCCGTGGGCAGTACCTGTTAAAGCATCTGAAGGGCATCGATAACGGCTATTGCACGGCCGTGTGCGATGTTTACCAGCCGAATTTGGATAAGGGCGCCGAGACGATCGGCACCAACCCGAAGAAGTTCAAAGACTATCGCGAGATGCTGTCGGCATCGAATGTGGATGCGGTGCTGATTGCGACGCCTTTATACATGCACTTTCCGGTGACCAAGGCGGCGCTCGAAGCGGGCAAGCATGTGTTCTGCGAGAAGTCGCTGGTGTTTAAGGGCGAGGAAGTGCACCTGCTGCGGGCGCTGGCGAACGAACGGCCGAAGCAGACGTTGCAGACGGGTTTGCAGCGGCGCTACTCGAAGTTCTACCAGACGGCGAAGCAGATGATCGATAAGGGCATGATCGGTCAGGTGACGCACATCCGCGGGCAGTGGCATCGCAACACGTTCGCGAAGGATCCGTGGAATAAGCCGGTGCCTCCGGGGCGGACGGACAAGGAACAGAACTGGCGCAAATATCGCGAATTTTCGGGCGGTTTGACGGCGGAGTTGGCTTCGCACCAGATCGACGTGGCGGACTGGATGTTCGGCTCGGCGCCCGAATATGTGGTGGGCGTGGGCGGCACCGATTACATCAAAGACGGCCGCGACATCTTCGACAACATTCAACTGATCTACCGCTATCCGAAGGGCCAGAAGCTGATCTACACGTCGATGACGACGAATCGTCATCTACCGCTGTTTGATGGCAGCCGGACCGAGTTCGGCGAAGTGATCATGGGTACGCAGGGCACGATCCACATCACGGTGGGCACCGACGATGAGCCGGCGCTGGGCATGTGGTTCAAGGAACCGCCGCTGCCTTCGGCCGCGCCCGCGGGCAAGAATGCGCCGCCGGCCGCGGTGGGCGCTTCGCTAGTGAGCACGGGCAAGGGCGGCAAAGGTTTGCCGATTCTGCTCGATCAGCACAAGGTGCAGGCTTCGGACTCGTTCATCCAGAGCGAATTGAAGTTCGCCAAGATGTGGCTTTATGGCAAGGGCGTGATGGTGCCGGAAGAAGACAAGAATCCGGTGGACGTGGAGCTGGAGAGCTTCTTCGATTGCTGCAAGACGGGCAAGCGTCCGTTGGCGGATCTCGAAGTGGGTCTGCATGACTCGACGGCGGTGATTCTGTCGAATCAGGCGATGTACGACGAGCGCAAAGTGTACTTCAACGAGATCGATAAGTACAAGCCCACGGGTACGGCCGCGCAGAAGAAGGGTTAACCGAAAGTGGAGGTCGCGACCTTAGGGGGCGGCTGTTTCTGGTGCCTGGAAGCGGTGTTTGACCGCGTGAAGGGCGTGGCTTCGGTGGAGTCCGGGTACATGGGCGGGTCGGTGGACAAGCCCACGTACCGTGAAGTGTGTTCGGGGACGACCGGACATGCCGAAGTGGTGCAGGTGACGTTCGACCCGGCGGTGATCACTTATCGCGAACTGCTCGAAGTCTTCTTTTCGATTCATGATCCGACGACGCCGAACCGGCAGGGGAACGACGTCGGCACGCAATATCGCAGCGCGATCTATACGCATTCTCCGGAGCAGGAAGCGGTCGCCCGCGCGACCGTCGCTGAGCTCGAGCCGAGCTTCGGCGCGCCGATTGTGACCGAGATCACGCCGGCAGAGACCTTCTACATCGCCGAGGCCTATCATCAGGAGTACTTCGCCAACAACGGCGGGGCGCCTTATTGTCAGTTCGTGGTGGCGCCCAAGGTGCAGAAGTTCATGAAGTACTTTTCGGCGAAGGCCAAGTAGTTACTTGACGAAGGGCACGAGCGCGCGCAGGCGCGAATCGCGCAGATACAATCCAGCCCAAGCGAGGACGCCGATGACGACGGGGGCGATGAAGTTGTCGTGCACGCGGACGTGCGTGGCGGTGGCGCCGCCGAGGTAGCCGGTGACCAGGATCGCGCCGAGGAAAGCCGTGCGGGGGATGGCGTACACCAGCATGCAGAGGAGTTCGACGATGCCGAGAGGCACGAGGGTGTCGGCGGGATAACCGAAGGTGCCCGTGAATTGTTTGACGACTTCGGGCGGGGCGGTGAGTTTGGTGAAGGCGCTGAGGGTGAGCATCAGGATGGGGATGGCGCTGAGGCCCCAGTTGCGGAGTAAGGCTTTCATGGTTCTCTTTCGTAACTAGAAATACGTTCTAAACTGAGTATATTATCGGAACTGTGGGTACCGAGGCGCAAGAAGGCACATTGATGACACCAGGGCACAAGGGAGATACCTCGCACGCATGTAGTGTTTACCGGGAAATTCTGGATCTGGTGGGCGACCGGTGGACGGTTTATGTGGTGGGGATTTTGGGGAATGGTCCGTTGCGTTTCAACGAGTTGAAGCGGGCGGTGGAGGGGATTTCGCAGCGGATGCTGACTTTGACGCTGCGGACGCTGGAGCGGGACGGGCTGGTGAGCCGGACGGTGACGCCGTCGGTGCCGCCGCGGGTGGACTATGCGTTGACGGAAATGGGAAGGACTTTGCTGGAACCGGTGGGGCAATTGCTGAAGTGGGGGGCGGAAAGCCGGCCCGCAGTGGAGCAGGCACGGAGGGAGTTTGACCGGCGCAATCCCCCCAACGCCGATCAAGAATCTCGACAAGGGTGATGAAGTATGTTACATAACAGTCATGCCCCGTCGCGCTACTCCCATCGTTTTGCTTATTCTTTCTCTGGGCACCCTGTACGCTCAAAATGCCTCCCTCGCCGGTCGGGTGACGGATTCGTCGGGCGCGTTGGTGCCGGAAACCAAGGTGTCAGTTCGTAACCCTGCCTCGGGGGCCGTCTTCTCGACGGAGACGAGTTCCGAAGGCAACTACTCGCTGCCGGCGATTCCGCCGGGGGCTTATGAAATCGAGTTTTCGAAAAGCGGTTTTGTGACCGTGAAGCAGACGGGCCTGGAACTGGCTGTGCAGCAGGCGGCGCGGTTGGACGTGGTTCTGAAGGTCGGGACCGTGGCCGAGACGGTGGAAGTGTCGGCCCAGGCGCTGATTCTCGAGAGCGAGAACGCGACGCTGGGTCAGGTGGTGAGCAACAAGCAGGTGACGGAGTTGCCGCTGTTGGGCCGCAACACGTACGCGCTGGCGATGCTGGTGCCGGGCGTGCGGCCGAGTTCGGGCGTGAACAATCTGGTGATCGACCAGATTTCGACGGTGTCGTATTCGATTAACGGCATGCGGTCGAATGCGAATGAGTTTTTGCTGGACGGCGCGCCGAACACGGCGGCGGCGCAGAATCAGCCGGTGATCAACGCGAACCCGGACATGGTGCAGGAGTTCAAGGTGGAGACCAACAACTTCAGCGCCGAATACGGACGGGCGGCGGGCGGCGTGTTCAACGTGGTGACGAAGGGCGGGACGAACTCGCCGCATTTTACGGCGTACGAGTTTTTCCGCAACGACAAGCTGAATGCGAACGACTGGTTTGCGAATCGCAGTGGGACGGCGCGGGCGCCCTTCCGCTTCAACCAGTTCGGCGGGACGTTCGGCGGTCCGGTGGTGATTCCGAAAGTCTACAACGGCAAGAACAAGACGTTCTTCTTCGCCAATACGGAGATCGTGAAGTTCGTGCAGGGCATTACGTTCACGGGGACGCTGCCGGATCCGCGGATGCTGACGGGCGACTTCAGCCAGGCGCGGTTGTCGGATGGCCGGGCGGTCACGATTTACGATCCGTCGACGACGTCGGGCGCGAACTTTACGCGCACGCCGTTTCCGGGCAATGTGATTCCTTCGAACCGGATCGATCCGGTGGCGCGCAACGTGATGAAGTTTCTGCCGCCGCCGAATCTGGCGAACGTGACGGCGTTGGGCGTGGTGAACTATACGCGCACCGACGGCAGCCGCGTGGACAAGACTTCGTACAGCTTCCGCGGCGATCACAACTTCTCGGACAAGAATCGTTTCTTTGCGCGGTATTCGTATGACGATACGCCGTTCAATCGGGCGCCGGTGTATGGCGAGCAGTATAAGAACATTGCGCCGACGGCGGGTCCGCAGGTGTTTACGCGGTGGAACACGGTGGCCGAAGACACGCACGTGTTCACGCCGACGTTGCTCGCGACACTGCGCTATTCGGCGACGCGGCTGATCAACAATCGGCGGCCGTATTCGGATAACTTCGACATTACGTCGCTGGGTTTGCCGGCCTACATGCGGCAGGGTATGGTGGATCCGCTGTCGTTTCCGGCGATCACGATCACGGGCTATAGCGTGGCGGGTTCGGTGCCCAACACGATTGTGGGCGGGCTGATCGGGGCGACGGACTTGATTTCGTTCGGCAACACGACGCAGGCGGTGCAGGGGACGGTGACCAAGTCGTTTTCGTCGCACACGCTGAAGTTCGGTGCCGAGTATCGGGTGATTGCGTTCAACAATTTGCAGACGGGAGACCAGGCGACGACGTTCGGGTTTGCGCCGCAGTGGACGCAGGGTCCGAATGCGAATACGTCGAGCGCGGTGGCGGGGTTGGGCCTGGCGACGTTCCTGTTGGGCATTCCCTCGGGGCAGGTGAATCCGGCGCCGGCTCTGGCGTTGACCAGCAAGTATTCGGGCTTCTTCCTGGCTGATACGTGGCGGGCGACGTCGAAGCTGACGGTGAACTGGGGCTTGCGCTGGGAGTATGAGACGCCGCTGACGGACCGCTTCAATCAACTGACGAACTTCGACTTTACGGCGCCTTCGCCGATCAAAGGCGGCGGCTACAATCCGGTGGGCGGGTTGACGTTTGTGGGCGCGGGCGGTTTGCCGCGCGGCAACGTCAATCGCGATACGAACAACTGGGCGCCGCGGTTGGGCTTGGCTTACCGCTTGAACAGCAAGACGGTGGTGCGGACGGGCGCGGGCCTGTTCTACGCGACACGGACGGGCATTGGCGGCGGCGCGGGTCCGTTCGGAACGAGCGGCTTCCAGACGTCGACGGCGGTGCTCACCAGCCAGGATGGCGTGAATCCGATTGTGAAGTGGAGCGACCCGTACCCGAACGGTTTCAACCGGCCTTCGGGTTCGTCGCTGGGTTTGGCGACGCTGGCGGGGCAGGGGATCGGGTTCACGGATCGCAGCAATGTGACGCCGGGCTCGGCGCAGTGGAATTTGAGTGTGCAGCGCGAGTTGCCTGGGAAGTTTGTGCTGGAAGTGGGCTACGCGGGCAGCCGCGGCTATCACCTGTCGGAGAACCGGAACTGGAATCAGCTTTCGCCGGAGTATCTAAGCCAGGGGAATGCGCTGCGGACGCTGGTGCCGAATCCGTTCCTGGGACAGATCGCGGTGGGCACGCTGGCGCAGCCGACGGTGACGCGGGCGCAGTTGTTGCGGCCGTATCCGCAGTTTGACGGAGTAACGTCGCAGCAGAGCAGCTGGGCGGCTTCGTCGTATCACGCGCTGTTGACGAAGATCGAGAAGCGGTATGCGAGCGGGTTGAGCATTCTGTTCTCGCATACGTGGTCGAAGCAGATGGATTATGGCGCGGGTCCGTTTGCGGGTGAGACGGTGGGTGCTTCGAGCATTCAGGACAACTACAACCTGCTGGCGGAATGGAGTCCGTCGACGCTGGACCAGACGCACCGGTTTATTGCGAACGCGGTGTATGAGCTGCCGTTCTACAAGACGAAGTCGGGCGTGGCGGGCCGCGTGTTGGGCGGTTGGCAGTTGGGCGGGATCTGGAGCGCGTTCTCGGGCGGTCCGCTCGGGATCACTGCGGCGACGAACAACACGTTCTCGCAGGGTGGTGGTCAGCGGCCGAACTGGACGGGCGTGAGCGCGAAGCTGGACAACCCGACGCCGGCGCGTTGGTTCGACACGACGCAGTTCTCGGCTCCCGCGGCCTACGCGTTCGGTAACACGGCGCGGACATTGGGCGGCTTGCGCAGCGACGGTACCGCGCAGATCGATGCGACGTTGACGAAGAACACGCGGATCCTGGAGAAGCTGAATCTGCAGTTCCGGGCGGAGGTGTTCAACCTGACCAACAGTGCCCGCTTCTCGCCGCCGAATCAAGTGTTCGGCAACGCGCAGTTCGGCATTGTGGCGGCGCAGAACAATCTGCCGCGCATCGTGCAGTTCGGGTTGAAGCTGGTTTACTAGGGGACTGGTGAACGGCGAGGAAGGGCGGGCCGAGAGGCTCGCCCTTTTTGTTTAGATGGCGCGTTTGCGGATGGAGACGCCGCCGTTCCGGGTGACGACGCGGATGGGAGCGCCGCCGGAGCCGATGTTGAACTCGAGGCTCTGGCTGCGGTGGAGGTCGCCGGAGAGGGTGACGGGGAATTCGGTGCGGAGACCGCCGTTGACGGTGCTGGCGAGGATTTTGGCGGAGTAGTTCATGGGGAGCTGCAGGTTGACGCCACCGTTGGTGGTTTGCGCGTCCAGGCCGACGCCATGCCAGCGGTCACCGGCCATGACGACGTTGACGCCGCCGTTCTTGGTTTCGCCGCGGACATTGCCGCCGAGGCGGGCGAGGTTCACGCCGCCGTTGACGGTGGAGTAGGTGATGTCGCCTTCGACGTCTTCGATGTGGATGCCGCCGTTGGTGGTGGTGGCGCGGAGATCGATGTGGTGGGGGACGAAGACTTCGTAGCTGACGCTCCACCAGCGGTTGTTGCCGCCCGGGCGATCGGGGCCAGTGGCGGTGACGCGGCCGGCGCCGGCGTGGATGTTGACCTGACCGGCGAGGGTTTTCGCTTCACTTTCGGTGGGGGCGTGGGCATCGACTCGGGCGCGGACGAGAATTTCGGAGCGGTTCCAACCCCGCAGGGCGACTCCCCCGTTCGGCGAGGCGAGCACCTCAAGCCGCTGGGTGGCGGGTAAGCGCGACTCCCGGATTTCGCATGAGTGCTCCGACCCGCGGCTGCGATTCAAGGACTCGCAGCGGAGGGTGACCTCAGTGTTTTCCTGAAACTGTCCGAAAGCGGGAATTGCCATGGCCAAAACTGGGACAGCAAAAAGCGCCGTGCTAGGGGTAAGCTTCATGGGTACACTCCTTATGTGGCTCAATAGACGAGACCTTGCCGTGGAAGGTTAGGCTCGTGGGGCCGAGAAGCTGCAATTTTCATGCCGTTGCATTGCGATTTTTTGATTATTGGCGCCGGAGTCGCGGGACTGCGGGCGGCCATTGAGTTGGCGCCGTTGGGTAAGGTGCTGGTGCTGACGAAGGATTCGTTGAAGGAATCGTCGTCGGAGTACGCGCAAGGCGGCATTGCGGCCGCGCTGGCGGCGGACGACCAGACGGAACTGCACGAGCAGGACACGATTGCCGCCGGCGACGGACTGTGCGACGTGGCCGCGGTGCGGACGCTGGTGACCGAAGGCCCGGCGGCGATCGAGGAACTGATTGCGTGGGGCGCGGGGTTCGACCGCGACGGGGCGGACCTGCTGTTTGCCCGCGAAGGGGCGCACTCGCGCAGCCGCATTCTGCATGCGCAGGGCGATTCGACGGGGCGCGAATTGGCGCGGACGTTGTACTGGAAAGCGGCGACGTTCCCGAATGTGGAGTTCCGCCGGTTTGCGGCGATGACGGATCTGCTGGTGGACGACAACGGGGCGGTGGCGGGCGCGGTGGTGTTCGACCAGCGCGGGCAGGAGTCGATTCCGGTGTACGCGCGGGGCGTGCTGCTGGCGACGGGCGGGCTGGGGCGCGTGTTTTCGGACACGACGAATCCGGACGTGGCGACGGGCGATGGCGTGGCGACGGCGTTCCGCGCCGGGGCCGACATTTCGGATCTCGAGTTTGTGCAGTTTCACCCGACGGCGCTGAGCCTGCCGGGCGCGCCGCGGTTCCTACTGTCGGAAGCGTTGCGGGGCGATGGCGCGATTCTGCGGAATTCGAAGGGTGAGCAGTTCATGCAGCGGTATCATCCGCTGGGCGATCTGGCGCCGCGCGATGTGGTGGCGCGGGCGATCGTGATGGAGATGCGCACGACGGGCGGGCAGGTGTTTCTGGACCTGACCCATCTGGGTGGCGATCACGTGCGGGTGCGCTTTCCGCGGATCTACGAGACGTGTCTGCTCTTCGGTATTGACCTGGGCCGGCAGCAGGCGCCCGTGCATCCGGCGGCGCATTACGCGATGGGCGGAGTGCTGACGGACTTGAATGGGCAGACCTCAGTGGAGCGGTTGTTTGCGGCGGGTGAGGCGGCGTGCACCGGCGTGCACGGGGCGAACCGGCTGGCGAGCAACTCGCTGCTGGAGGGGGTGGTGTTCGGCGAGCGCGTGGGCAAGGTGATGGCGAGCTTGAGCGCGCGTCCCGGCCCGGCGGAGCTCGACTTGCCGGAGAATCGCTTTCCGGAGATTTCGCAGGTGGAATTGCGGCGGATGGCGTGGGAACACTGCGGCATCGTGCGCGACGGCACGGGGCTGCAGACGGTGGTGGATACGCTGGGCAACGTGGGGCATTCGCGGCGAGCGAATGTGTCGCGCCTGGACTTCGATACGCGCAGCATCGATGAAGTGCTGCGGATTCTGGCGCTGTGCGCGAAGGCGCGGGAAGAAAGCCGGGGCGGGCACTTCCGCACCGACTTCCCGCTGAAGGACGACGTCCACTTCCGCAAACATTCGGTGGTGGCTCGCCACCGCGGTGTGCGGTTTGTGGAGCAGGTGAATCCGCTGTAGCTCACTCGCGCTGACGATCGCGGTGGAGCCGCTTGGCGGCTTTATGGATGGACTTCCAACGGCGCTTTTCTTCGAGGCGCACTTGCGGGTCGGCCTCGCGTTCGAGGTAGGCGAGTTCGCGCTGGAGCTTGAGGTAATTCTGCCAGCGGCCCGGATCGAGGGCGCCGGCGACGGCGCAGCCGGGTTCGCCCTGATGGCGGCAATCACGAAAGCGGCATTGGGCGGCGAGGGCGGCGACGTCGTCGAAGGCGTGGTCGAGGGTGCTGGCGGCGCCCCAGAGTTGAAGTTCGCGCAGACCGGGCGAGTCCAGCAGGAGCCAGCCGAGTTCGAGGGGAATCAGTTCGCGGTGCGTGGTGGTGTGACGTCCGCGCGAGTCATGGTCGCGCACGGGTTGGGTGCGGTAAGCGTCATAGCCGCGGAGGCGGTTAGCGATCGTCGACTTGCCGGCTCCGGAGGAGCCTAAGAGAATGGCGGTTTCGCCGGGTTCGACTTGGGCGGTGAGTTGAGCGAGGCCGATGCCGTGGAGAGCGCTGATGGCGATGGTAGGAGCGAGGCGTTCACAGGCGGCGAGCTGTTCGGTGAGTTCTGGGGCGAGGTCAGTTTTGTTGAGGACGATGACGGGGCGGGTGCCGCTCGAGTGGGCGAGGTAGAGGTAGCGTTCGAGACGGCGAAGGTTGTAGTCATGGTCGAGGCCCATGACGAGGAGGGCGACGTCGGCGTTGGCGGCGATGACCTGGGGCCGCATGCCTTGGCCGGGGTCGCGGCGCAGGAGCGTGGTGCGGCGGGGCAAGATGGCTTCGAGACGTTCGGCGTCGGGGGAGAGAAGAACCCAGTCGCCGGTGACGGGCCATAGGTCGTCCTGGCGGAGCTTGCCGCTGGCGGGGACGAGATGTTCGCCTTCAGCGGTGAAGACGAGGAAGAGATCGCGATGGGCCACGCGAACGCGGCCGGGAAGATGCGTGGAAGCGAACGGCGCAAATACGCCATCCCAATGGGCGCTCCAGCCCATTTCATGCAACAAAGTCATTGGGGAGATCCTCAGGGGACACGTCGACTGCAGCACGCGGGGAGCGTGCGGGGCGCAGGAGCGTTAGCTGAGGACAATGGGCGTCAGAGGCAAGTCATAGAATAGCATCGGAGTGATGAACGAGGAACATGTCGGAAGGGTGCGCCGGATCTGCCTGGCGCTGCCGGAGACGATGGAGAAGCTTTCGCACGGCGAGCCAACGTTTTTTGCGCGGAAGCGCGTGTTCTGCATGTTCGCGAACAATCACCATGGGGATGGTCATGTGGCGGTGTGGATTCCGGCTGAGCCGGGGGCGCAGGCGACGTTGATCCAGAGCGATCCGCAGACTTACTTTCGTCCGCCGTATGTGGGCGTGAAGGGTTGGGTGGGGATTGAGCTGAGCCGGGTGAGTGACGAAGATTTAGCCGTGCACATTCATGAGGCGCATCGGTTGATTGTGCCGCCGAAGAAGAGAGGGAGTTCGCGATGAAGACGTTGATGCTGGGATTGCTGATAGTGGGCGGCGCGATGGCGGCGACCGAGGCGAAGCTTGAGTTTACGCAAGGGGCAGCGAAGACGATCGTGGACTTCGCTCATGAAGCGCCGGCGGGGCTGGCGGCGGCGGGGACGCGCGATCCGTTGCAGCAGGTGGGATTGATTCTGTGCTTTCCGGAGCATGACCGGCCGACGGGCGATGAGATTTATCCGGTGCGCGAGTCCTTGCGGCGGCAAGGCTTGAGCGACCAATACGTGTTGATTGGCGTGCACCCGCAGGCGCAGAAGTTCGGCGATGCGGATCATGAGCCGATCCGGCGGGTGATCGAGTGGGCGAAGAAGCAGTATCCGGTGAATCCGCGGCGCATTTATATGTACGGCAAGGGGGAGGGCGCGAAGATCTCGGGCGAGTTTGGCACGCAGAACGCGGGGCTGATCACGGCGGCGGTGACCTATAGCTGGGGCTGGTGGAAGATTCCTTCGGACAGCGTGCAGCCACCGGATCTGGCGCCGAGCTACTACATGGTGCTGGGGATGCGCGATCTGCTGACGCATCTGCAGACGGTGCGCGACACCTACAGCCGCATGAACGAGAAGGGCTACGACATCATCTTCCGCGAGTTCGATGAATTGGGCGCGCGGACGTATCATCCGCCGAGCAATGACGACGGCCTGGGTTGGGCGTTGCGGCATCGGAACAAGAACGTGTCGCCGACGCCGGAGGAGATGGCTTTACTGAGGGAACAGACGACGCAGGAGGCCTACTTCAAGAACTTTGCGCTGGTGGGAGGGACGGCGGCGAGCGCAATTCTCGGAAAGCTGATGGGCTCGCCGACTGCGAAGGTCCGGGTGGCGGCGGTGGCGACTTGCGCGGAGATGATTTGCGAAGAGGGCGCGTTGTCGCTGCTGGAGAAGACGCTGGTGGATCCGGACGCCAAGGTGCGCGCGGCCACTCTGCGGACGCTGGCGATGAACGCGAACTGGCGGTCGCAGACGGCGCAGAAGATTCTGATGGATTACGTGAAGGCGCCGAAGGATCCGCTGGATCGCAAGGGCGCGATCGATGCGCTGGCGTTTGCGGTGCGTTATCAGGTGAAGGGCGTGCGGCAGGATCCGGCGATGTTCGAGACGTTCGTGGGCTTGTTGCAGGACAGCGACGAAGAAGCGCGGACGATGGCGGCGAATGTCCTCGCGCCGATTCGCGATAAAGACTTCCGCGGTGATCTGGGGCGCAAGGAATTGAAGGAGCCTGAAGGCGGGTGGACGGCGTGGCTGCAGGGGATCAAGGCGAAGCAGATGGGGTATCGGCAGGACTATGAGGTTTGCCAGCAGGGTCCGGCGGAGGGGGCGGCGAAGCTGTTTTGTGAAGGTGCGGCGTTGGCCCGGCAGGGTCTGCAGCCGGGGGCGAAGGTCTATGGGGAGACGGTGATGATTGTGCCGGGCAAGCGCCCGATTGTGCGCAATTCGGTGATGGTTTTTGCGAAGACGAAGGAAGCCGCGGAGATGGGTTATGCGCCGGCGCAGGCCATGCTCGGCATGATGTACGCGAATGGCAGCGGGACGCAGCAGGACTACAAAGAAGCCGCGGTGTGGTGGCAGAAGGCTGCGGACCAGGGCCATCAATTGGCGGCACAGAATCTGGCGCGGGTGCCGGGCCGGCGGCCGGTGCCAGTGCCCCCGCCAGCACCAGTAAAATGAGGCATGACGCCTCCACTCCCGATCCGCCGTCGTGATTTGTTGATGGCGAGCCCGGCGCTGGCCCTAGCGGCGCCGCAGCCTGCTCGGCCGAAGATCGCGGCCATCTGTACGGTCTACTTCAAGTTTTCGCATTCGCAGCACATCGTCGATCGCATGCTGGAAGGCTATGGCTGGAACGGTGAGCATCATCGTCCGGCGATGGACCTGGTGTCGATCTACGTGGACCAGATCGGTTCGACGGACCACTCGAAGGACCGGGTGGCGCGCTTCCCGGGCGTGAAGATGTATCCGTCGATTGCGGAGGCTTTGACCCTCGGCGGCAACAAGCTGGGCGTGGATGGCGTGCTGCTGGTGGGCGAGCACGGGCAATATCCGAAGACCGAGAAGGGTCAGGTGAAGTATCCGCGCTATGAGTTCTTCAACGAGATCGTGAAGGTGTATCAGGGCAGCGGTCGCGTGGCGCCGATCTTCAACGATAAGCATCTTTCGTGGAATTGGGCGTGGGCGCGTGAGATGTACGACACGGCACAGCGGATGAAGATTCCGTTCATGGCGGGGTCGAGCTTGCCGGTGACCTGGCGGACGCCGTCGGTGGAGATGCCGCTGGGGTCGAAGATCGAAGAGGCGGTTTGCGTGGGCTACGGCGGGGTGGATAGCTATGACTTCCATGCGCTCGAAACGCTGCAGTGCATGGTGGAGCGGCGCAAAGGCGGCGAGACGGGCGTGAAGTGGCTCGAGGCGTATCGCGGCGACCGGTTCTGGCAGGCGATGAAGGAAGGCGTGTGGTCGCGCGATTTGATGAATGCGGCGCTGTGCCGCAGCCATACGCTCAAGCCGGCGCGCGAAGGCTTCAACAACATCTTTCCGACCGATGACGATATGAAGCGGCTGGTGCGCAATCCGGTGGCGTATCAGTACGAGCACACCGATGGCGTGAAGTCGACGATGATTCTCTTCAGCGGGCTGGTGGAGGACTTCAACTTCGCGGCGCGGCTGACGGGACAGCGGAAGCCGTTCTCGACGCAGATGTATCTGCCGATGCCGCCGGCGCGGACGTCGCTGGCGAACTTCTTTTCGCCGTTGGTGAACAGCGCCGAGAAGATGTTTTTGACGGGCAAGCCGACCTATCCGGTGGAGCGGACGCTGCTGACGACGGGCCTGACGGCCGCGGGCGTCGACAGCCTGTTCGCCGGACAGAAGCGGCTGGAGACGCCGCATCTCTCGGGCATCGTGTATCAGCCGACTAAAGAATCGACCTTCTGGAGAACCTAATGCCGAAGCGTGTTGCCGTCATCACCACACTGTATAAGTACCTCTCGCACGCCCAGCATATGGCGGACCGGTTTTTGATCGGTTATCCCCACGAGGGCGAATGGCACAAGCCGGACGTGCAGATCGTCTCGCTGTACTCGGATCAGAAGCCGCCCGAGGACCAGAGCTATTTGCGGGCCAAGGAGTTCGGCTTTACGGTTTACAACACGATTGCCGAGGCGTTGCGCTGCGGCGGCGACAAGCTGGCCGTGGATGCGGTGATGATCATCGGGGAGCACGGGAACTATCCGCGCAATGAGAAGGGGCAGGTGCTCTATCCGCGGTATGAGTTCTTCAAGCAGTGCGTGGAGGTGTTTGAGAAGGACGGACGGGCGGTGCCGGTCTACAACGATAAGCACCTTTCGTACAGTTTTGAGAAGGCGAAGTGGATGGTGGACCAGTCCAAGCGGCTGAAGTTCCCGATGCTGGCGGGGTCGTCGCTGCCGGTGACGTGGCGGCTACCGGATCTGGAGTTGCCGCTGAACTGTGAGATCGAGGATGCGCTGATGGTGGGCGTGGGTGGATCGGATCCGATGGATTATCACGCGCTGGAAGCAATGCAGTGCATGATCGAGCGGCGCAAGGGCGGCGAGACGGGCGTGAAGTCGGTGCAGTTGATCGAGGGGGACGCGGTGTGGGCGGCGGGCGAGTCCGGCCGGTATTCGAAGAAGCTGCTGACGGCGGCGCTGTCGCGCAGCGATACGCCGCAGGGCAAGACGCTGCTGGATGGGCGGACACAGGATCTGGTGGGCAACAACGAATTGCCGAAGCTGGTGAAGAATCCCGCGGCGTATTTCATTGAGCACAACGATGGGTTGAAGACGACCCTGCTGATGCTGGACGGCGCGGTGCGCGATTATTGCTTTGCCGCGAAGGTCAAGGGCATGAGCGGCTACCCGTCGACGCAATTCTTTCTTTCGCCGGTGCCGAACGTGACCTATTCGGCGTGCCTGGTGAGCAAGATCGAGGAGATGTTCGTGACGGGCAAAGCGCCGTATCCGGTGGAGCGGACGCTGATCGTGAGCGGGGCGCTGGAGGCGTGTTTGACGTCGAAGGTGAAGGATCATGCGGTGTTGCAGACGCCGGAGTTGAAGGTGGTCTACAAGGCGCCGAAGAAGTCGCAGCACGCGCAGACTTAACGGCCCGAGAATTGCATCAGGTGAAGGAATGATTACGCTCCTGGCGCTGAGCTTGCTGGCCCAAGGGCCGGATTTCGACGTGCAGTCGCGGCTGGTGCTGGTGCCGGTGGCGGTGCGCGATGCGAAGGGTCGGCCGGTGGATGGCTTGGAGTCCGGCGACTTTGTGCTGCGCGATAACGGGCGTCCGCAAAAGGCACTGGTGGATACGATTGGCACAGGGGTGGCGCCGATCGCGCTGGTGATTGCGGTGCAATCGTCGGGCATATCGGGGCCGGTGCTCGAGAAGGTACGCAAGATCAGTTCGATGGTGGAGCCGTTGCTGACCGGGACGCGGGGCTGTGCGGGGCTGGTTTCGTTCAACGAGACGGTGAACTGGCTGTCGGAGTGTACGCATGATTCGGCGGCGCTCGAGCGGGCGTTTGCGGCACTCGAGCCGGGGGCGCCGAAGTCGGCGCGGATGATCGATGCGGCGATGGCGGCGATTGAACGGCTGAGCCAGCGGAAGGCGCGGCGGGTGCTGTTGCTGATTTCGGAGTCGCGGGACCGGGGCAGCGAGTCCGGGCTGGACGATTTGTTGCTGGCGGCGCAGAAGGCGGGGGTGACGGTGTATGCGGCGACGTATTCGGCGCTGAAGACGGGGTTCACTCAGAAGTCGCCGGCGAACTCGCCGCGGAAGCGGGGTCCGGCGACGCCGGGCGTGATTCCAGGGGACCCGTCGTATGTGCCGCTGGAAGGGCGGGGCGACATTTTAGGGGCGCTGGCCGAGTTGAAGCGGCTGGGCGATCGGAAGACCACCGAGATTCTGACGACCGAGACGGGCGGCACGACGTTTCCGTTCTCGCGGCAGAAGGGGCTCGAAAACGCGATCGAAAGGCTGAGCGAGGAGTTGCACAGCCAGTACGTCTTGGGTTTTGTGCCGGACTTGTCGTCGCCGGGGTATCACCGGCTGGAGGTGCAGGTTCCGGGGCGGTATGGGGCGCAGTTGCGGTCGCGGCCGGGGTATTGGGTGTCGCCGGATGCGGCGGTACCGGTGAAGTAATATTTAGCCTCGGGGTGAGCCGCCCCGGCTGGCAAATGCGCGCATCTGTACATGCGGATCTGGATTTTGGCGCTGGCGATCGCCGGCGGGATGTTGGCGGCGGATGTCGCGGGGCGTTATGAGTTACGGGGTGAGCGGGAGATGGGCTGCGAGCTGGTGCTGCAGTCCGATGGTCACTTCTCGTACATGATGGCGTACGGGGCGGCGGATTATTCGGCACAGGGGACCTGGAAGCGCGAGGGGGCCGCGGTGGTGCTGACGACCGGCGGGAAGGACGAGCCGCCTTTTCGGCTGGTGCGGGTGACGCAGGGGGCGGAGGCGGGAACGCGGATCTGGATCAAGACTTCGGACGGGCGGGGAATCCCCCACATTGATGTGGTGATGAATGAAGTGACGGCGCGGACGACGTCGGAGGGCATGGCGGTGTTCGGGCCTGAGGTGAAGCCAGGTCCGGTGCGGATGGCGATTCGGGTGTATGGGCTGGAGGCGGGTCCGTATGAGCTGAAGGGGCCGGGGACGGACTACGAGTTTGAGATCAACGGGACGGCGATTACGACGGTGCGGTTCAAGGGCGAGCGGCTGCTGATGCAGGGGGATGAGTTGTTGCTGCGCTATGGGAGTCCGCAGCGGGCGATGCGGCTGGTGCGGGTCGCTAACGCGACGAATTGAGGAGTTCGAGGATGCGGCGGTCCCAGTCGAAGGGGTAGACTTCCCAGGCCAGCGCTTGATAGTTCGGGTGCGCCGGATTCACGAGGACGTTGTCCTCGTGAGGGATGAGAATCGATGGCACGCGGATGGCCAGATTGTCGTTGGCTTCGAGCCACCGTAGTCCGAGGCGGCGCGTGTGGGCCGAGCCGCGAGCCAACTGGTGTCGGTGGGGTCGAGCGAAGCCTCGACAGGGCCAACATCGGTTCGGGCAAACAGCATGGGCGGCAGGCTTGGGGCTGACACATGGACGAGTGTTTCCAGGCAGGCAAGCGAGAGGTGGCTGGACGTGTAGAGCACGCTGACGCCTTCGGGATTCCAGCGGCCACCGAAGAGCCGGGCGCCATAGGAGTGATCGGGCCGCCGGCCTTCCCGAAGAGACGGAAGACGTGCATTCGCTAGGCAAAAACGCCGTAGTCGAGCTGGATGAGCACGGCGAGAACACGGCGGAGGTTGTCGTCGGAGCCGGAATTCAGGAGGGATTGGGGCGTGACGTTGCCGAGCAGCCCGAGCGGCGCTTCCAGCCAAGCTTGGGTGCGCACGGGATCGTCGAGCACTTCGCGGGCGTATTGATAGACAAACGCCGGGGTGGGGTGCTCTTTGGCGTCTTCCAACTCGGCGTCGCTGGTGCGGCCTAATCTGCGTCCGACAGCCATCACCAAAAGTATAGGGACGGTTCCCGCGCGCGGTACTAGCGTTTTTCGGTGAAAGAGCCGTAACAAAGGTTAGATTTCCGCCGTTATTATGGGAGGAATGCGTTTTCTCCCCGTTGGCCTCGTGTTTGCCGCTGGTTTGACCGCCCAGACGTTTGAAACGGCGGTGCAGCCGGTGTTGGCCAAACGTTGTGCGGGTTGCCACCAGGACCGGTTGGCGTCGGGGGGCTTCAATGCGACTCCGTACATGAAAGCCGGGTCGCTGGTGCAGCGCGACGACTGGGAGCGGATCGTGCAGCGGATGCGGACCGGGGAGATGCCGCCCAAGGGCGCGCCGCAGCCGACGCAGGCCGAAGTGCATGGGCTGATCGGTTTTGTGGAAGCGGAGTTCGCTAAGGCGGACAAGCTGGTGAAGCCGGATCCGGGCCGGGTGACGGCGCGGCGGTTGAACCGGGCCGAATACTCCAACACGATTCGCGACCTGCTGAGCGTGGACTTCCGGGCCGACAAAGACTTTCCTTCCGACGACTCCGGCCACGGCTTCGACAACATCGGCGATGTGCTGACGATTTCGCCGATTCTGATGGAGAAGTACCTGACGGCGGCTGAACGCATTGCGGCGCGGGCGATCGGGGCGGATCCGCTGCCGAAGAAGCCGCTCGAGTTCGAGTATCACGCCAAAGATAAGAAGATTCGCCGGCCGAACCGGAGTTCGATCGAGGCGACGCATCGGGTGGATTGGGAAGCCGAGTATGTGATCCGGATCGGGTTGCCGGGCGAACGGCCAAAGGGGTCGGCGCCGGTGAAAATGGGCTTCTGGATGGACGGCAAGCTGCTGACCACCAAGATGGTGGAGACGCAGCCTTCGGGCCTGGTGTACTTCAACCCCTATTCCGCCGAGGAACTGCGGCTGCAGTTGCCCGAAGGCGACCACACGTTTCGCGTGGGCTTTATCGATGACGAGTTCGTGAAGCCGCTGAGCGAGAAAGACGCTTACAGCGATAAGAAGAACAAGTTTCTGAATTCGATGACGTTTGTGGGTCCGTTTGCGGCGAAGGGCGAGCGGGCGAGCCGCAAGCAACTGCTGACCTGCGATCCGAAGGTGGCCGGGTGCACGACGAAGATTCTGACGGCGCTGGCGCGGCGGGCGTATCGCCGGCCGGTGACGCGGACCGAGGTGGCGGCGCTCGACCGGTTTGTGACGTTGGCCAAGGCGGACGGGCAATCGGCCGAGCAGGGCCTGCAACTGGCGATTCAGGCGATGCTGGTGTCGCCGCACTTCCTGTTCCGCATTGAGCGCGATCCGGCGCCGGGCGTGGTGCATCCGATCAGCGACCTGGACCTGGCTTCGCGCCTCTCCTACTTCCTGTGGAGTTCGATGCCGGACGAGGAACTGCTGCGGTTAGCGGAGACCAAGCAACTGCGTCCGCAGATGGATGCGCAGATCCGGCGGATGTTGAAGGACGAGAAGGCCGGGGCGCTGGCCGATAACTTTGCCGGGCAGTGGCTCGAGACGCGCAATCTGGATCAGGTGAAGCCGGATCCGGGCAAGTTTCCGGAATGGTCGCCGGACTTGCGCGATGCCATGAAGATGGAGACGCGGCTTTTCTTCCAGCATCTGCTGAAGGAGAATCGGCCGCTGACCGAGTTCCTGGATGCGAACTATACGTTTCTGAACGATCGGCTGGCGGCGCACTATGGCGTGCCGGGCGTCGACGGGCCGGAGTTCCGCAAGGTGGCGCTGAATACGCCCGAACGCGGCGGGATTCTGAGCCACGCGAGCGTGCTCACTGTTTCGAGCTACCCGACGCGGACGTCGCCGGTGATTCGCGGCAAGTACGTGTTGCAGAATATTCTGGGGACGCCGCCTCCGCCGCCCCCGCCGGATGTGCCGGCGCTCGACGAAGCGTCGGTGGGCAATGCCGGGTCCTTGCGGCAGCAACTCGAGAAGCATCGTTCGAGCCCGGTGTGCGCGTCGTGCCATAACCGGATGGACGTGCTGGGCTTTGGCCTCGAGAACTACGACGGGACAGGCAAGTGGCGGACGCGGGACGGCAAGTTCGATATCGATGCCAGCGGCACGATGCCGGGCAATAAGTCGTTCAAGACGCCGGCGGAGATGCGGACGATTTTGAAGGAGAGCGCGCCGGAGTTTTCGCGCTGCCTGACGGAGAAGATGCTGACCTACGCGCTGGGGCGGGGTCTGGAGAGATATGATCGTAGGGCCATCGAGGAGATCAACCGGAAGGTGATCGGGTCGGGATACCAGTTTGAGACGCTGGTGTTGGAGATTACGCATAGCATGCCGTTCCTCGAACGGCGTGGTGAGTTACCGAAGCCAAGTCAAGCAAAGACGGAGTCCGCAAGTCGATGATGATTACGCGTAAAGCTTTGAATCGCAGAACGTTTCTGCGGGGAGCCGGGACGGCGGTGGCGCTGCCGTTTCTCGATGCCATGACGCCGGCGCTGAGCGCGGCGACCACCGGACCGGTGCGCATGGCCTTTGTGTATGTGCCGAACGGTATCGACATGCGGAACTGGAATCCGACGTACGAAGGAGCGCTGGGCGAATTGCCGCGCATCCTGAAGCCGATGGAGCCGTTCAAGCAGGACATTACGTTGTTGGGCAACCTGACGCACAACGGCGGCCGCGCGCTGCTGGATGGCGCGGGCGATCATGGGCGCTGCTGCGGCGGGTATCTGTCGGGCGTGCAGCCGCGGAAGACGATGGTGGACATCAAGGCCGGCATCTCCTGCGACCAGATCGTGGCGAACGATATCGGTAAGCAGACACGCTTCCCGTCGCTCGAAGTGGGTCTCGAAGATGCGCGCCAGGCGGGCGATTGCGACTCGGGTTATTCGTGCGCATACACGAACAATCTGGCGTGGCGCGGTGAGGCGCAACCCTTGCCGCCAGTGCTCGATCCGCGGGCGCTGTTTGAGCGCCTGTTCGGCGATGGCGCGAATTTGACGCCGGAGCAGAAGGCGCTGCGGTCGAAGCAGCGGCGCAGCATTCTGGATTTTGTGACGGGCGACACCAAGTCGCTGCAGGCGAATCTGGGACCGACGGATCGCCGCAAGCTGGATGAGTATTTGTCGTCGATCCGTGATATCGAGCGGCAGTTGGTGAAGGCGGAGAAGGACAACGCGCAAATCAACCCGGGCATGGAGAAGCCGTACGGCGTGCCTGCCGATTTTGCCGAGCACTTCAAGCTCATGACCGACATGATGACGGTGGCCTTCCAGGCTGACCTGACGCGCGTGATGACGTTCCTGGTGACGCGCGAAGGGACGTCGCGCGCCTATCGCGAGATCGGGATCGCCGACGGGCATCATCCGCTGACGCATCACCGGAATGAGCCGGACATGATGGAGAAGGTGGCGCAGATCAACACCTACCATGTGACGCAGTTCGCGGCGTGGATGGAGAAGATGAAGTCGATTCGCGAAGGCGACGGCTCGCTGCTGGACAACTCGATGATCGTCTACGGCGCGGGTCTCTCCGACGGTAACCGGCACACGCACGAAGATCTACCGACGATGATTGTGGGCCGCGGCGGCAAGCACATTGGCGGCGGGTTGAAGACCGGCCGGCGGATTGTGTATCGCAAGGAAACGCCGATGTCGAATCTGTTCCTGACGATGATGGATCGGATGGGGACCAAGGTGGAGCACTTCGGCGACGCCACTGGACGTCTCGACGGTCTCGACCTCGCCTAAATCCATGCAATTCATTGGCTCGAAACCGTCCGTCGGGGTGCTCTACGACGGGGCGCTGGGTTATCGCCTGGATGCGGCCCTGGGGCTCGCGATTCTCTACGGGCTCGACGCGAAAAACGAGTGCCGCGTGGTGGCGCTCAGTGTGCCGACGAACAATCTGCATGCGGCGGCGTTCACCGAGGTGCTGGGCCGGTTCTACGCCGGGGCGGTGAGCGGCAGCTTTGGCGCGGTTGGGCGCACCTTGCCGGTGGGCATGGCGACGGGTAAGCCGGTAGAGGATTCGCCGATGATGAAGGCCGTGTTGGGCAATCCGGCCTACGCGCACGGCATTCAAAACCTGAACGATACGGCCGATCCGCGGGCGATGCTGCGGAATGCTTTGACGGCGCAGCACGATCAGAATGCGATTGTGGTGCTGGCTGGCCCGGCGACGAATCTGGCGGCGCTGCTGGATCTTCCCGGGGCGAAGCCTTGGATCGAAAGCAAGGTGCGGCTGCTGGCGATGGCGCCCGATGCAACCGACGCGCCGGCGCTCAAGAAGGTGCTGGCGGATTGGCCGTCGCCGATTTTGGTGATCGCTGATGGCGGCGTGTTTCCAGGGGCGGCGATCGAGAAGGATTTTGCGTGGAGCAAGGCGCACCCGGTGGTGGATGCCTATCGCGCGGCGGGTACGATGCCGTATGACGCGCCGCTTCCGGCCGCGGCGGCCGTGCTGGCGGCGGTGAGGGCGGAGTCCAATCTGTTCGCGATGTCAGGGCCGGGCGGGTTGGCTTTATCGCCGTCGGGTGAGGTGACGCTGTCGGGTGCGGGCAAGCATCGGATGGCGAAGCTGGACGCGGCGAATCGCGAGAAGGTGCAGCAGCTTTACGTGGAACTGGCGAGCATGAAGCCGGTGCCGCGCTTACCGCGCTTTCGGCGTCCGCCGGCGGCGGATCCGGCCAAGCCGGCCGCGGCGCCGATCCCTCCGCCCGCGCCGGCGTCGAAGCCTTAACGGCTTACGACGGCAACTGACGGCGGATGGAGGTGTAGGCGGCTTTGACGAAGTCGGTGGCGGTGGCCATCGCCTTGTCGGTGTTATTGTCGATGACGGGGACGATCACGCGGACCAGGGCGGAGTCCGTGCGGTTGTCCTTAAGGGCATCCATCACCACATAGCCTTTGGCGCTGTATTCGCTGGCGACGACGCGATCGCGCGACTGATACCAGTAGAGGACGAGACTCTTCGAGTCACCCTTTTGGACGACGTAGCGGTTCACTTCGATGGGTTCGGCGCGGCCGGGGATGTCGATCTTGCTGAAGCCCTGTTCATTCTGCACCCAACCGCTGCCGGGCAGGCAGTTCTTGGGGGAGTGGGGCGCCTTGCCGTTGCGCTGGGAGCGGAAAGCGGCGATGAAAAGGCCGGTTTGGGCCTGGAAGTTCGGGGAGGCGTAGCCGCGAGTGAGTGTATCGTCGGCCCGGAGGACGTCCTGGACTTCCTTTTCGACGACTCCTTCGTGGACCAGCGTCCAGGAGCCGAGATTCTTCGACAGGGCAGCCAGCGGCGGGCTGGGCGGAACGTACTCGGCACGCGAGAGGCCGTAGAACGTCGCTGCCTGGACAACCAGAATCAGCGTGAGGATTTTGCCAGCTTTGGTGAGGTCGAGTTTCATGGCCTTGAACCTAAGTGAGCGCCGGCTCCGTACGAGCGCGCTGAATGGAGTGATAGAACCAGTTGACGATTTGGTGTAGAGCGCCCAGAAGGGCAAAAGCGATCATGAAGATCACCCAGCCTTCGAGGCTGTGATACACGCCCTGAGCGAGTTCTTTATCGTATTCGGAGATGATGCCGGTGATGGTGACGCGGGCGGCGTTGGCGATGATCGCGATCGGAATCACCCCCAACAAGAGCACGGGACGCATCCAGGGCTTGCGGTCGAAGAAGTAACCGTAGACCAGTGAGAGGAAGGTGAGCGAAAGGAGCGAGCGGATACCGCTGCAGGCTTCAATCACCGAAAGCTTGTTGTTCGCGAGCTCGAGCACGTTGCCTTCGCGCAGAGCGGGAATGCCAATCAGATTGAGGCCGATTTCGGCGACGGAACTGGCAAACAACTGCAGCGGGAAGGTGATCTGGTTGTAGATGACGGCCGGGATCGGCACCATGAACACCAGCAGGCTGAGCGGGAAGGCGAGCATCCGCAGGATGCGGGTGCCGCAAACCAGCAGGATGGAGCCGACGATGGTGAGGATGATGGCGGTGCGTTGGAGAAAGAGTTCGGCGCCCAGGTTACCGACGGTCAATTGAAAAGCGGCCCAGATGAGCACCGGCACTCCCCAGTAGCTGGGGCGGAGGGGCTCCGCGAGAAGCTGATCGCGAAACTGCCAAGCAATATAAGCGGCGATGACGGGTACAAAGAAGCCATGTCCCATGTCTTCGTCATTGCTCCATTGCGTGACTAGAGCTTGCAGCATCGGGAAGTAGCAGATCCCGACGAGGACGAAGAACCAGGCTAGCTGGACCCAAGGCACATCCCGGCCGTTAGGCCGAGGAGACCCCGGGGCAGCCACCTCCGATGGGCTGACCGGTTGAACTGGGCTGGTCATCAGATTTGGTTTCTCTATCATATCTGATTCGGTAAGCGTGAAAACGATGTCATACGGTCAACGGCAACGGACGGTTAGAGCCTACAATAAGGCCGTGGTTACCCGGCTTCGGATCCTCCTTCTGTTTATCGGCGCAATGCACTCTTCCGGCCAGACCGGATTCGTGGCTCTGAGCGAATTACGGGCGGGGCAAAAAGGCGTGGGGCGTACTGTGTTTTCCGGTACGGCGGTGACGAACTTCGACGTGGAGATCCTGGGGGTGATGGAGAACACGGGGCCGAAGCAAAGCCTCATTTTAGGAAAGCTATCGGGCGGGCCGCTGGCGTCGACGGGCGTGATGCAGGGAATGAGCGGGAGTCCGGTGTGGGTGAACGGACGTCTGGTGGGCGCGGTGGCGTTTGCGTTTCCGTATGCGAAGGAGGCGATTGCGGGCATCCGGCCGATCGCGGAGATTTTGGCGAGCGCGACAGCGGGGTCCGGACCGCAGCGGGCGGCGGTGCGCTTCGGCGAGTCGCAGTTGGAGGAGATCGGGACGCCGGTGGCGTTTCAGGGCTTCACGCAGCGGACGCTGGATGAGTTTGCGCCGCGGTTGCGCGAGTGGGGCTTTTCGCCGCGACAGGCGTTAGGCGGCGGGCGGCCAACGGGGTCGGGAGATCCGAAGCAGTTGGAGCCGGGGTCCATGATTTCGGTGCAGTTGATGACGGGCGATCTGACGGCGGGCGCGGACGGCACGGTGACCTGGATCGAGGGCAAGAAGATTTATGCGTTCGGCCATCGCTTCCTGTCGGTGGGCGATACGGAACTGCCGTTTGCGCGGGCCGAGGTGCTGGCGCTGTTGCCCAATCTCAATACTTCGTTCAAAATTTCGGCGGCGCGCGAGTGGATGGGGGCGATCACGAGCGATCGCAATACGGCGATTGCGGGCGAACTGGGGCGGACGGCGCGGATGCTGCCGGTGCGACTTTCAGTGAACGGCAAGAATCGCTACGCGGTGAATGTGGCGCCGCATCGATTTCTGACGCCATTGCTGGTGCAGATGGCGTCGTTCTCGGTGCTGGATGCGACGGAGCGCTCCTTCGGGTCGACGACGGTGGGTGTGAAGGGTCGAATCGAGTTTGAAGACGGGCTGCCGCCGGTGCGCGTGGCGAATCAGTATGCGGGCGACTTCAGCGTGCTGGGTGTAGCGTCCCTGGCGGCGTCGACGCCGTTGGCGACGATTCTCGAGGGTCAGGTGCCGGGGTTGAAGCTGAAGGCAATCGAGCTGGACTTTACGGTGATCGAAGAGCGGCGGCAATGGCGGATCGAGAATGCGTGGACGGACAGGAAGAAGGTGGCGGCGGGGGAGACGCTGGAACTGACGGTGGCGCTTTCGGCGGAGAACGGGCGCGAGGAGCGGAGGCGGGTGTCGTACCGGGTGCCGGCGGGGTCGAAGCCGGGGACGCTGTATCTGACGGTGGCCGATGCTCCGACGCTGAATGCGTTCGACCTGAAGAATCTGTTCGCGGGCGGGTCACTGGCGGGAAAGACGCCGGCGGAGATGGTGGCGCTGCTGAATCGGCAGCGATCGAACGGTAAGGTCTATGTGCGGGTGTGGCGCGCGGACCCGAGCTACACGGCGGGACCGGTGGAGATGCCGAATCTGCCGCCGTCGGTGGCGTTGCCGATGGCCAAGTCGAACGCGGCGCCGGCGGCGTCGACCGGGTCCGTGGTGGCGGAACTGGAGATCGATTGCGGGCCGGTGGTGGTGACGGGCTCGAAGCCGATCGAGGTGGAGATTGAGCCGTAGGAGCGCTTAGCCGCGCGCGGCGCGAGCCGGTTCGCGCCGGCGGACCGGGCTGAGGCGCGCATCGAGCAGGCTTTGAATCTCGCCGAAGACTTCGTCCTGATGGCGCATGCCGTCGAGGGTGAAGCAATTGGGGCCGCGGAAATAGTCGAGCACGGGGCCGGTTTGATCGGCGTAAAGCTTCAAGCGCGCGCGGACGACTTCGGGGCGGTCGTCATTGCGTTCTTCGAGCGGTTCGCCGCAATCGCAGTGGCCTTCGCGGCGGGGGGGATTCGTGTAGATGTTGTGGACGCGTTTGCATTCGCCGCATTGCCGGCGTCCGCTTAAGCGCATCAGGAGCATGTCCTCGGCGACGCGCAGATGGATGACCAGCGGGGCGGGGAAGCCACGCTTTTCGAGCAGGCGTTCGAGGAAGATGGCTTGGGGGACGGTGCGCGGATAGCCGTCGATGAGGAAGCCGTGGGCGCAATCGTCCTGATGGGTGCGGCGCAGGAGGAGACGATTCATCTGCGAGTCGCCGACGTAGCCGCCGGAGGCGAGGACGGAGTCAATGCTGCGGCCGAGGCGCGTGCGGGAACGAATCTCCTGACGGAGCATGTCGCCGGTGGCGATGACGGGAATGTTGAGCCATTCCTGGATGCGCGGCGATTGAGTCCCTTTGCCACAGCCGGGTGGACCGAAGAGTAGAACGATCATGAGTCGTGCCTCCTGAGCATCGGGTTGACGCGAGTCCCTGGCCCGGGAATGGTCATCCCGTTGGCTCCCCGCGTCGGACTCGAATCGCAGACTAACGAAAATTTAATTCGATTGCAATGGCAAAACGTCAACAAAATGTTACGGATCGCCAAGGAGGGGATTCGACGGGGGGATGTGGAGACTTTATGAAGCGAGGTTGATTTCTTTTAAATTGCCCAAATCGCGGACAGCGGTAAGACGAAACCATCGACGGGCCCTTCGCCGTGAATCTCGGTGAGGGCGGTGAGGACTTCGGGCTCGCTGGCGGGGCGATAGATGGAGACGGCTTGGGTGCGTGGGTCGATGAGCCAAGCGAGTTCGACGCCGTTGGCGACCCATTCGAGCATCTTCTCGTGGACTTTCTTCGGGCGGTCAGTGGGGGAGAGGAGCTCGATGACGAACTGGGGGCAGACTGGGGTTTGACGAAACCGCTCGCGGGAGATCCAGGCTGCATCGGGGGCACGGCGAGCAGAGTTCGCGAGGGTGAAGCCAGCGCTCGAATCTGTAGCGACACCGCGGCCATCGGCACGCGACCAGCGCGAGAGTTCTTCAATGAGAATCGCGTTGCGCGCGCCAGTTTCGGGGTCGGTGGGGGGCATGATGAGCAGGTCTCCCTCGGCCGTGTACTCGAGCTGATAGTCCGCGTACTCCTCGCACAACTCGCGGAAACGTTGATCGGTCATCTCCGGAATCGTCAGAGTGAGCGGCAAGTAGGTATCGGCCACGACGACCATGTGCCCAGTATACGCCGCCCTCATCTCGCATATGCTGAATCGCAGGAGAACTCACTTTGCGCTTCACGCTCCTGTTGCTAGCGGCGACGCTCGCCGCCCAAACTGACCCTCGGCTGATTTCGACTGGCCGGCTGATTCCCGACGAAGGCTATTCGGACCAGCCCTATATCGTCAAGACCGATGACGGCGCCTGGCTGTGCGTCATCACCACCGGGCCGGGCGTGGAGGGCGCGGGCGGGCAGCATGTCGTGACGCGGCGGAGTACGGATCAGGGGCAAACGTGGTCTGAGGCGGTGGACGTAGAGCCGTCGAAGGGGCCTGAAGCGTCTTATGCCGTGCTGCTGAAGGTGCCGGGTGGACGCGTGTACGTCTTCTATAACCACAACACGGATAACCTGCGGCAAGTGATCGCCGATAAGCCGACGTACAAGGATGGGTTCAATCGCCGCGTCGATTCGCTGGGGCATTTCGTCTTCAAGTACAGCGACGACCATGGACGGACGTGGAGCGCACGCCGCTACGAAGTGCCGCAGCGGGACTTCGCGATTGACCGGCAGAATCCGTACCAGGGCAAGATCAAGTTCTTCTGGACGGTGGGCAAGGCGTTCACGCTGCGCGATGCGGCCTACGTGCCGTTGCATAAAGTGGGCGGCTTTGGCGAAGGCTTCTTCACGTCGTCCGAAGGCGTGCTGCTGCGGAGCGATAACATTTTGACGGAGCGAGACCCGGAGAAGATCCGTTGGGCGACCTGGCCGGAGGGCGAGGTGGGGTTGCGGACGCCGCCGGGCGGCGGTCCGGTGGCGGAGGAGCAAAGTTTCTCAGTGCTTTCGGACGGCTCGATCTTCTGCGTTTACCGGACGATCGACGGGCATCCGGCGCATAGCTACAGCCGGGACGGCGGGCGCACGTGGTCAACGCCGGAGTATCTGCGTTACGCCGACGGACGGTTGGTCAAGCATCCGCGTGCGGCGAACTTTGCGTGGCGGTGCGAGAACGGCAAGTTTCTCTATTGGTTCCACAATCACGGCGGGCGTTTCATTCGCGAGCATCCGAAGCGACGGACCATCGCCTACGAAGAGCGGAATCCGGTGTGGCTGATGGGCGGGGTGGAGGCGGATTCGCCGCAGGGCAAAGTGATTCGCTGGTCGCAGCCGGAGATCGCGCTGTACGACGACGACGTCTTCATCCGCATGAGCTATCCGGATCTCGTGGAAGAGGGTGGCCGCTACTATCTCACCGAGACCCAGAAGGACATCGCGCGGGTGCATGAACTGGATGCGACGCTGCTGGCGGGCTTGTGGAATCAGGCGGAGAACCGGGAGGTGGCGCGAAAGGGGCTGGTGCTGGAGACGACCGACCATCGCTTTGCGGCGCCGGTGCTGCCGGACTTTCTGGAGCGTTCGCGGCGCGGCGATTACGGCACGCAGGACCGGCGGGCCGGGCTGACGCTCGATTTGCGTTGGAAGCTGGAGTCTTTGGCGCCGGGGCAGGTGCTACTCGACGGTCGTACACCCGATGGGCGTGGCGTGGCGCTGATGACGACGGCGAATCAGGCGGTGGAAGTGATCTTGAGCGACGGGCGGACGGAAAGCCGTTGGCGGTCCGACGTGGGGACGCTTCAACGGGAAGGCAAACTCACGGTGATCGTCGACGGCGGGCCCAAGGTGGTGAGCTTCGTGACAGACCGGCAACTGAATGATGGCGGCAACGAACGTCAGTATGGCTGGGGCCGCTACAATCCGAATCTGAAGAACGTGCACGGCAACGCGCAGTGGACGACGGCGGCCGGTGTGACGCAGTTGCGGGTCTACAACCGGGCGCTAAGGACGTCAGAAGCGATGGCGAATCAGAAGAACTAGGGAACGCCGAGCCAGCGGCGGACGAAGGCTTCAGCCGGTTGGGTGAGGTCGAGAGGTTCGCTGCCGGTGACTTCGCCGTTCTCGCGAAACACGGCTTCGATGCCGGAGGCGGAGGGCTGCAGGTCCACTTGCTTGTCGCGCGCCTCGAGACGGAGCACGTTGCCGAGCCAGATGGGGCGAACTTTGAGCCGCAGACCGTGGCCGATGATGGCGGCCTGTTCGAGCAGATTGCGGGAGAAGTCGCCTTCGCGCAGTTGCTGGACGAAGGGTGCGGCAGCGGCTGCCGCGGCGCGTTCGGCGGCCCGGGCTTCCTGCCGGCGGCGGACTTCGGCGGGGTCGCGCTCGGCTTGATTTTCGAGCGCTTTGAGGTTGTTTTCGAGGTTGTCGAGGAAGCTCACGGAATTACCACTGCATCAGGAAGCCAGCCCAGGTGAGGCCGGCGCCGAATCCGACGACGAGAATGATGTCGCCTTCTTTGAAGGCCTGCCGATCGAGGCAATCGGCGAGGGCGAGCGGGATGGACGCGGCGACGGTGTTGCCGACGGCGCCGACGTTGACTACCCAGCGGTCAGCGGGGATGGCGACCTTTTCGCGGAGAGCGTTGATAATGCGGAGGTTCGCCTGGTGGATGAGGACCCAGTTAACGCGGTCCATGGCGACTGACGCCTTCTCGCAAAGGCTTTCGATGAGTTCAGCGCCTTGGGCGACGGCGAACTTGAAGAGAGCGCGGCCTTCCATCTTCACGGCCAGGGCGAGTTCGCCGGCGGGCTGCTCGGGATTGGGTTGCGGGCAGGCGGAGCCGCCCACGGGCACTGAATAGTAAGCGGCACCTTCGCCGTCGCTGCCGATGGACCAGGAGAGCAGGCGGCTCTGGCAGGAGGACGTGGTTTCGAGGGCCATGGCGGCGGCGCCGTCACCCATCAGGATGCGGGTGTTGCGATCGCCGTCGGCGAGGAACTTGGTGGGCGTGTCGCTGCAGACCAGCAGGATGCGGCGCGCGAAGCCGGTGGCCAGGAAATTGATGGCGGTGAGGAAGCCGATGGCGG
>JBGAHE010000017.1:0-81788 GCA_044226365.1 Bryobacteraceae bacterium | reverse complement strand
TTACGATGCGGTGAACCGGCTGACGTCGTTCAATCTGGATGTCTATTGGCGTTGGAAGACGGCGCGGCGGTTGGAGCCGATTCTGCGGAATCCGGCGGCGCGGGTGTTGGACTTGTGTTGCGGCACGGGGGACCTGGGGTTGGCGCTGCGAAAGCGCGGGCCGGCGCAGGTGATTGGTTCGGATTTCTGCCATCCGATGCTGGAGAGGGCGCTCGACAAAGGGCTCTCACCGGTGTTCGAGGCGGATGCGCTGTCGCTGCCGCTGGCAAGTGCTTCGTTCGATCTGGTGACGGTGGCGTTCGGGTTTCGGAACTTGACGAACTACGAGGCGGGGCTGCGGGAAGTTTGGCGGGTGCTGAAGCCCGGGGGGACGTTGGCGATTTTGGAGTTTTCGACAATTCCGAATCCGGTGCTGCGGGCGGGATACGAGTTCTACTTCACGCGGGTGTTGCCGGTGGTGGCGGGATGGATCAGCGGGGCGCGGGACGCTTACACGTATTTGCCGGCCTCGGTGAGCAAGTTCCCGGCGGCGCCTGAGTTGGCGGCCAGGATGACCGAGGCCGGCTATGTGAACGTCCGCTATGAACGGTTGGCGTTTGGCGTGCTCGCGCTGCACTTAGGCGAGAAGCCTACTGAGCGCGCTTAACCAAACGGACTTCGTCGAGAGCGGCGAGGGCATTCAGCGAGGCCGTGGGCAGGGTGCCGATGAGGCGTTGACCGTTGGCCGAGGTGAGAACGAAGCCCAGTTGTTTGAGCTTGGCGAGAACGGCGGGGTCCGCGGTGGTGAGCCAGATTTCGACTTTGACCGTTTGACCGGGGGCCATGGTCTGCAGGGCGGAATCGAGCTTGTTGAGTTCGCGAGATTCCTCTTTCTCCTTGAGGGGAGGCGCCGTCGGAGCGGGCATTTGGCGGGCGACATCGGCTTCAGCGCGCATGACGCCGGGCGCCGGGGCGGACATGCGGAAACGCAGCATTCCGGCGGAGTTGGCCTTCTTCGCTTCAATGCCGTCGTAGCTGACGCCAGCGGGCATTTCGACGGGCACCTCGATCCGGTGAGGCTGACCGCCTTCGTTGACGACGCGATCTTCGACGGCGACGAAGGAGGTGTACTGGGTCATGAGCTTGTAGTTGAGGCCCAGCACGGTGATCCATTCCTTGGTTTGTTCGTCGAGGTTGCCGTTCTGGACGCCGCGGAGATCGCGGCTCATGAGGTCGTCGATTTTACGACGCGCCCAGAGGGAGGCGATCGCGTCGTGCTTGGGTTCCTGGCTGGGGAAGTCGACGGCGATTTCACGGGTCCAGTTTCTGCCGGCGGCTTGGCCAGTAACGCGGACGACGCCGCGCCCGGCCTTCTTGTAGCGGCCCACGACCATGACGGGTTTGGCGCTGAAGACGTCGGGGATGTTCTTGGGGTAGAGCTCCATGTCGACGCCGGAGACGTCGACGCGAACGTCGGTGAGCAGGGGCGTGCGGACGCGTTCGTAGAAGCGTTTGGCGGCGGCGGAGGCTTCGCTGCTTAAGCCGACGTATTCCACTTCGCCGCGGCCGAAGCGGGCCATGCCATCGAGCAGGAAGCGATTGGTGGAACTGCCGATGCCGAAAGCAAAGACGCGGGATTGCGGGTTCTTCTGGATTTCGGCGAGGATCTCGAGGTCGTTGCCGACTTCGCCATCGGTCATGAAGCAGACGACGCGGACGTGCTCCTTCGAGCCTGAGCTGGTGAGGGCGGTGCGGATGGCGGGCAGCATCTCCGTGCCGCCGTGGCCCTGGCGATGGCGGACGAACTCCCAGGCGGCGCTGATGTTGTCCGGGGTGGCAGCGACGGGCGCGGGGAAGAGGATGTGCTGGTCGCCACTGAAGGTGATGACGTTGAAGCGGTCCCGCGGATGGAGGCCATCGAAGGTGAAGCGCATCACCTCCTTGATCTTTTCGAGCGGGAAGCCCATCATCGAGCCCGAGGTGTCGATGACGAAGACGATTTCCTTGGGCGTGACTTCGTTGGGTTGGACGCGAGCCGGGGGCTGGAGGATGAGGCTGAAGAAGCCTTCCTTGCCGTTGTGGTGAGTGAGGACGGCGTCGGCGAGCTTTTCGCCGGCGACGTTGTAGCGGAGGATGAAGTCCGCGTTGGGGATGGTCTGCTGGTTCTTGAGGGCGACGAGGGCGTGGCTGGGGTCGCCTTTCAAGATATCGACGGTGTGGGTGGCGGAGGTGAGTTCACGCAGGGGCAGACCGGCGTCAACGGTGACGCGGACGTTGATGTCGTGGCCGGCGCGGGTGCCTTTGGGCGTGCGGTTGGGGAGCAGGTCCTGGGGGTTGTTGACCGAGCCGGGCAGGTAGCGGGGCCCGACGACCATGGGGAAGACCCACTCGTAGTGGCCGTCTTCGTACTTGACGGTTTCGACGTATTGGATGACGATGCGCACCTTTTCGCTGGGGGCGATGTTGGTGACGGCCTGGGTGAAGATATTGGGCCGTTCCTGATTCAGGAGAGCGGCGGTTTGACCGCGGCGGCGCGCGTCGTCAAAGATCTTTTCGGCTTCGGCGCGGCGCTTGATGGCGCCTTTCACGGTGCGGGAGCCGATGCGCATCTCCATGCCGTCCACGGCGGCGTCGCCGGGGAGGGGGAACTTGTAGACGGCTTCGATCGCCTGGCCGGTGGGGTTCGTAAACTCCTGGGTGACGGTGACGCGGGCGAGAAAGCCGCTGATTTCGGCTTGGACGTCAGTGTGCTTGAGGGGGCAAATCTGGTTCGCGTCGCCGCGAATGTGCAGGGAGCCAGGGGCGACGTCGGCCGCCGCGGGCAAGGTGAAACCAAACAAGGCAGCCATCGCCGCCAGTCCGTAATGTTGTGTCTTCATCGGACCTCCATGCCCGGGATATGCCGCGGGCAAGAAGACCCTTTCAAGAATTATTTGGTGTTGGGTTTGGCGGGAGCGGGGGCGGCGGGAGCCGGAGCCGCAGCGGGGCGGCGGACTTGTTCGAAGTAATGCTGGACGTAATCCTGATAGAGGAGCGGGACTTCGTCGCGGTGGATTTCGCCGCCGCTATTGGTGTAGTTGCCGGACTTCTGGGAGTAGGCGGTGCGGAGTTGCTGGGACTTGGAAGAGTTGACCTCGACCATCACTTCGCCGGTTTGCTTTTCAGCGCGCTTGCCGATGATCTCCGAGAGCTTGCCCATGGCTTCGAGCTGGGAGGCGAGCTTGACGTCCTTCTGGCCGTCCTGCTGGCCGGTGCCGCTCTTGGGGTCCTGGTTGGGCTGCGCCTGGTTGCCGTCGCTCGAGCCTTTGCCCTGGGCGGTTTGCTGTTTGCCTTCGCCTTCACCCTGCTGTTCGGAGGCCTGGTCCGAATTGCCTTGCTGGTCGTTGGACTTGGCTTGTTGCTGGGAGCCCTTCTGGCCCTGCTTGTCGCCCTGTTTGCCTTCGCTTTCGCCGGGACCCTTCTTTTCTCCGTTTTTGGCCTGCTGTTCGCCGCCCTTGGGCTGCGACTTCATCTTGTTCATCAGGTTGGAGAAGGCATCGCGCATCTTGTCGAGCATGCTGTTGTTGCCTTCGGGGTTCTGGCTCTTCTGGCTGCCGTTGGGGTCGTTTTTCTGGTTGCCGTCCTGCTTTTCGCCGGCGCCGCCCTCTTTACTCGCACCGCCTTCCTTCTGTTCGCCGGGCGAGCCCTTTTCGTTTTCGCCGGGGCCTTCGGATTCCTCCTGGCCCTTTTCGCCTTTGAACTGTTCGGCGCCCTGGTTGTCGACTTCGGGGACGCCGATGGTCTTGAGGACGTCTTTGGGGGCTTCGCCGATGGCGTCGGCTTCCTTCTGCTCCTCGGGGGTGGAGGGCGAGTCGGAGTGCTGGGGGTTATTGGGGTCCGGGGGACGGTTGTAGGGGTTCTTGCGGAACTGGGCGGTTTCGATGGTGCTGCCGGAGCCGAAGAGGTCGACAAGGCCAGGGACCATCGGGGACTGAAGGTCGAGGCGGTTCTCGAAGCCGTAGCGAACGGCGATCAGGCCGGCGAAACCGGCGAGAATGGCGGCGGCGACGTAGGTGACGCGCTTGATCTGGAAGGGGAGCAGGGTTTTGGCATCGGCGCCACGGGCGGCTTCTTCCGCAATCGTGCGGAGCCACTGGCGGGCTTCGGGGTGGCCGTTGGTGCCCTCGGTGAAGTGATAAGCGGAGGACAGGGTGTCCGGCAGGGCGAGGCGTTCGTCGAGGGTGCGCGCCAAGGCGTAATCCGAGGGGATCTGCTGGCGGAAGCGGTAGTAGCCGTAGCCGAGGGCGACCGCGAAAAGCAGGACGGGCCAATACCAGTTGAAGATCTGGGTACCGAGCAGGACCAGGAGGATGCAGGCGCCGAAGGCGATGGCGAGGGCAAAGCTGAGGTGTTCGAAGAGAAGGGCGCCCAGGGTCCGACGCCGGGCTTGGCCGATGAGGTCGAGGAGTGCGCTGGGAGCGGTCACGGCGTACTTTTATGGTACCGGATCGGCGAAGGGGCCGTAGAATGAACCAAATGACGAAAGACGAAATCCTGCTGGCACAGAAGGAGTATCTGTTTCCTTCGGTGTTTCATTACTTCGCCACACCGTTGGTGATTTCGCATGCGAAGAACCAGTTCGTGTGGGATGCGGACGGGAAGCAGTATCTGGACTTTTTCGGCGGGATCGTGACGATCTCGGTGGGTCATTGTAACGACAAGGTGGATGCGGCCACGCGGGCGCAGGCCGAGAAGCTGCAGCATGTGTCGACGGTGCTGGTGAATGAGCCGCAGGTAGCGCTGGCGAAGCGGGTGGCGGAGATCACGCCGGGTGGACTGAAGAAGAGCTTCTTTACCAACAGCGGGACGGAGGCAAACGAGACGGCGATTCTGGCGGCGCGTTGCTATACGGGGTCGAGCGAAGTGGTGGCGCTGCGATACGCCTATCACGGACGGTCGCAGATGGGGATGGCGATGAGTGGGCTGAGCACATGGCGGTTGGGCGGCATGCCGCCAGCGGGCTTTGTGTTTGCGCATAACGCCTACTGCTATCGCTGTCCGTTCGGGTTGACGTATCCGAGTTGCGGGGTGCGGTGCGCGCACGATGTGGACGAAGTGATCCGGACGACGACGAGCGGACGCATTGCGGCGTTTATCGCGGAGCCGATTCAAGGCGTGGCGGGCTACATTACGCCGCCGAAGGAGTACTTTCCGATCGTCGAAGAGATTGTACGGAAGTACGGCGGCGTGTTTATCGCCGATGAGGTGCAGACGGGATGGGGGCGCACAGGCGACAAGTGGTTCGGGATTGAGCAATGGGGCGTGCAGCCGGACATCATCACGAGCGCGAAGGGATTGGGGAACGGCGCGCCGATCGGGCTGACGGTGGCGAAGCCGGAGATTGCCGACGCGGTGCGCGGGTTGACGCTGTCGACGTTTGGCGGTAATCCGGTGACGACGACCACGGCCAAGGCCGTGATCGACTTTATTGACGAGGAGAATCTGCGGGCGAACGCGACCGAGACGGGCGGCTATCTGCGGACGAAGCTCGAAGAGTTGCAGGCGAAGCACGCGGCGATCGGCGAGGTGCGGGGGATGGGCCTGATGCAGGCGATCGAGTTGGTGGAGGACCGGACATCGAAGACGCCGGCGACAGCGAAAACCGCGGCAGTGATGGAAGCGGCGCGCGAGCGCGGCGTGCTGGTGGGCAAGGGCGGAATTTCAGGCAACGTGCTGCGCTGTACGCCGCCGCTGAATATCGGCCAGGGCGACGTGGATCACTTCGTCGGGGTGTTGGACGAAGCGCTTACCCAAGTGGGTTGATGTTTTCCTTGGCGGTGGCCAAGGCTATGACGGTGCGGGTGCGGGCGACGCCGAGCTTTTGCTTGAGCTGGTTGCTCAGCAGGTCGTCGAGTTCGAGCGTGTTGGCGCAGCGGACTTTGAGGAGATAGTCGTCATCGCCGGCGACATGGTGGCATTCGAGGACGCCGGGCATCTTAAGAATCGCGTCGAGGAAGCGTTTGCGCTGCTGCTGGTTGGCGAGCGTGACGGAGATGAAGGCGAGCAGGCCGTAGCCGATGGCGGCGGGGTCGGTGAGGGCGGTGTAGCCGCGGATGACGCCGCGCTCTTCGAGCTTACGGACACGGTCGGCGGCGGAAGGGGCGGAGAGGCCGAGGTGCTGGCCGAGGTCCGCCCAAGTGACGCGACCGTCCTGGGCGAGACGGGCGAGGGCTTTCTGATCCAAGGTATCCATGGCAGGTGTCCTTAGATTGTAATGGATTGACAGACTTTTGCCTTCGACTCTATACTTATGGATCGAAGGCGGAGGAAGCTTCTGACCATGGAAACGAAGGCTTATTGGTATTTGGAATCCGAAAGCAAACTCGAGGAGTTTTTGCAGGGCTGGATCGACGGGTCATTGCCGAAGGCGGAGTGGACGCATGCGGCGCATGTGGCGGGGGCGGCGTGCGTGGTGCACGGGAGTACGGTAGAGGCGGCGTTGCCGGTGCTGCGGGAGCGGATTCGCCGTTATAACGAAGCGGTGGGCGGCCAGAACACCGAGGATGCGGGCTATCACGAGACGCTGACGAAGTTCTGGACGATGGTGGTGGCGAGCGTGGCGGCGGACGGGGAGAGCCGTCTGGAAGCGGCGCGGGAAGCGGTGGCGCGGTTCGGAGGAGCTCGCGACTTATTCAAGCGGTTCTACGAGCACGATGTGGTGCGGGACCGGCAGGCGCGGCGGGAGTGGGTGGCACCGGCGAAGTCACCGGAGTTTGCGGCGTTCTGTCAGTCCGGGGTGGTGGGCGGCGTGGGCCGGGCCTGAGCGCGCTTCACCAGGTAGACGCCGAAGAAGATGATCAGCATGGCGGTGAGTTCGCGGTAGCCGAAGGGCTCGCGATAGAAGAGCCAACCCAGGGTGACGGCGACGACGGGGTTGACGTAGGTGTAGAGCGAAACGATGGAGACGGGTAGTTTGTCGAGGACGTAGATGTAAGCGCTGTAGCCAACGATGGAGCCGAAGGTGACCAGATAGAGCACGGCGAGGACGCTGCGCAGCTTCCAGTGGACGGGCGGTTGGGGAATCACCAGGGTGAGCAGCAGGGTGACGGCGCCGGAGAAGAACTGCTGGACGGCGCCGCTGACGAAAGGGTGCGCATTGGTGGTGAGGCTGGTGGATTGGCGGCGGAAGAGGATGGAGCCGAGGCCCCAGGCAATATTGCCGACTTGGAGGATTAGGAAGCCGACGACGTTGGGCAGGGAGAAGCCTTCCTGCAGGTTTTTGGGGAAGACGAGCAGGGCGGTGCCAGTGAAGCCGACCATCATGGCGGCGACGGTCCGTTTGCGAAGGGGTTCGCCGCCGGGAATGAGAGCGTCGAGCGCGACGAGCCAAAGGGGCGACGTGGTGATGTAAAGCGAGGCGAGGCTCGAGGGGATCCAGGTTTGGGCGAAGGAGAGGGCGCCGCTCGAGACGCCGAGAGGCAGCAGACCGTAGAGGGCGGTCATGACGAGTTGGCGGCCGCGGGGGAAAGCAGCGCCGCGGAGGGCACAGACGATGAGCAGAATGGTGCCGGAGGTGAGGAAGCGAGTGGCGAGCAACAGGAGCGGCGAGAAGCTTTCGAGCGCGACGCGGATGGCGAGGAACGTGGTGCCCCAAAAGAAGCAGACGGCGGCGAGCGCGGCGTAAGGTTTGAGCAGCGGGTGCTGCCGAACGGCCGGCAAAGAGATGAGATGGCTCGCCATTACCTACGTTAGTACAATAGCGTTTTGATCGTCACGCTTACCATCAACCCGGCGATAGACCGGAATGTGCTCGCCGATCGTCTGGTGTTCGACGACCGGGCTTATATTCTCGAAACGAGTGAAGCGGCCGGGGGCCGCGGCATTATTTCTTCGAGCGTCATCCATGCGTTCGGAGGAAAGACCATCGCCATTGCGACGGCGGGGGGAGAGAATGGTCCGCGGTTCAAGGAACTGTTGGGAAACTACAGTTTTCCGGTGCACTTTGTGCCGATTCGCCATTCGATTCGCAATAACTTGACCATTACGGACAAAAACGGCTTGTCCGTGAAGTTGAACGAGTTGGGTGCGCCGATGTCGCAAGAGGAACTCGACAAGGCGGAGCAGACGGTGCTGAGCCGGCTGCCGAAGGCAGATTGGCTGATGATCTGCGGCAGTACGCCCCCGGGCGTCCCGGCGGACTTTTATCAGCGGCTGATCAAGCTGGCGCAACAGCAAGGCGTGCAGACGCTGCTCGATACGGATAATCAGGCGCTGGAGTTGGGGCTCGAAGCCGAGCCGACGGTGGTGAGTCCGAATCAGCAGGAGGCGGAGCGGTTGCTGAACCGGGCGCTACTGACGCGGAGCAACTTCATTGACGCGGTGGAGCGGATTGTCGATATGGGGGCGCAGAGCGTGGTGCTGTCGCTGGGCAGCCGGGGCGCGATGGGCGCGCAGAGGACCGAGAGCGGCGTGCGGGTGTGGGAAGCCATTGCGCCGAGGATCGATGCGCTGAGTCCGATTGGGGCGGGCGATGCGCTGGCCGCGGCGTTCGTGTGGGCGCGGAAGAAGAAGAAGGAATTCTGGGAAGCGATGCGGTGGGGCGTGGCGGCGGGGTCGGCTTCGGCACGGTTGCCGGGGCTGCAGTTGGCGAATCTGGAGCAGGCCAAAGAGATCTACAAGCAGGTAGAGGTTAAGCCCGTCAAGTAAGGCCCGCGCGGACAGAATGTCCTGTCTAAGGTGGACACCTTGTCACCCTCGGCAGGTGACAACTCAAATAAATCAAGCAGTTAGCAATGGCAAGGTAAGTGCATCCCCGTAGGCATGATGCGCGAGACGATGAAGCCTGTTCTCTGTTTGAGTCTGACGGCAATGTTACTGCTGGGGCAACAGCCCTTGCGTGAGGATTCGGCAACATGGGGATCGTTGAGGCCTGACCAAGGGCGCGCGTCCGATCTGGCTCGTTTTCGCGATACAACCACCACCAAAGAGACCGAACCCGCGGCAGACGATGAGATCGACGTCATCGTGCAGTACCGCGAACCATCCGCAAAGAATCTCGAGAAAGCGACTCGGCGCGGCGCACGAATCAAGGGCCTATTGGGGGAGATGGTGCATGCGCGGATGACGCGGCAGGGGGCCCAGGACCTGGCCTCGGATCCGGCCGTGGCGTACGTGAGCCCGGACCGTGAAGTTTCGGCGAGTGGGCAAATCGACTATTCGAGCGCCACGGTGGGAGCGGCGCAGGCGTTCAAAGCCGGCTATGACGGACGCGGCATTGGCGTAGCGATCATCGACTCGGGCGTGAATGACGAGAACGAGGACATGAGTACGGACAATTGTCTGAGCGCGCGCAATCGGGTGGTGTATGCGGAAGACTTCGTGACGTGGAACGAGAATCCGGGCAGCTATGGGCATGGGACGCATGTGGCGGGAATCATTGCGGGCAATGGTTGCGTGGCGGAGCGGTCCGGGAAGAGTCAGGAGCAGGCACCGGGGATTGCGCCGGGCGCGAACATCATCAGTCTGCGGGCGCTCGATACGCGGGGCAAGGGCAAGGACAGTTCGCTGATTGCGGCGATCAACCGGGCGATTGAGTTGAAGACGAAGTACAACATCCGCGTGATGAACATTTCGGCGGGGCGGTTGGTGAAGGAGACCTATACGAAGGATCCGCTGTGCCAGGCGGTGGAGCGGGCGTGGAAGGCGGGCATCGTGGTGGTGGTGGCGGCGGGCAACAACGGCCGCGACAACTCGATGAAGACGAATGGCTACAGCACGATCACTTCGCCGGGGAACGATCCGTTTGTGATTACGGTGGGCGCGATCAACGATCGCAAGACGCCGGGCAAGGGCGATGACCTGTTGCTGACGTTTTCGTCGAAGGGACCGACGCTGATCGACCAGTATGTGAAGCCGGACCTGATCGCGCCGGGCGCGAATGTGCTGGCGTCGAAGCCGTTGGGATCTTACCTGCAATCGATCTATCCGCAGAATACGCTGGCGGGCGATTTGAAGAAGAAGATTCCGTTTAACGCGTACTTCTCGCTGAGCGGCACGAGCATGGCGGCGCCGATGGTGGCGGGCGCGGCGGTGCTGCTGATCGACAAGGATCCGACGCTGACGCCCGATCAGGTGAAGGCGCGGCTGATGCGGACGGCGAGCAAGAACCTGCCGACGCAGACGAGCTGGAAAGATCCGGCAACGAATATTACTTACACGGCGTACGGCGATTTGTTCACGGTGGGCGCCGGCTACCTGGACATCATGGCGGCGCTGAACAGCACGGAGAACATCACAAAGACGCAGACGGCGAAGTCGCCGCGGGCGAAGGTGAGTTCGAACGGCAAGGTGGAGATCTTCAATGACTCATCGAACGGCGTGAGCGGGTCGAGTGTGGTGTGGGGATCGAGCGTGGTTTGGGGCACGAGTGTGGTGTGGGGAACGACGGTGCTGGTGAACAGCACGAGCGTGGTTTGGGGCTCCAGCGTGGTTTGGGGAAGCAACACGCTGGCCGGTTTTAGTGTCGTGTGGGGGACGAACGTGGTGTGGGGCGATGCGACGCCCAACTCCGAAAGTACGTCCATCAACGGCGAGAATTAGTCGCGGCTGTCATGTGCGCGGCTTGGCCCGCCAGCCAGCATCCCCGTCGCTCCGGGATGCTTGGCGGCGGGCCAGTTTTTTTTGGGGGGGCGGGGCGCTAATGGCGATAGGAGGGATCTTTGCGATCCATGAGGCGCATGAGAGCGGTGAACTCGGGGTTGGGGTTGCGGCTGTAGCCGCGGTCGCCTTCGGCTTCCAGGAAGACGTCGCTGCGTTCGCGGCTGACCCGGCGAATGTGATCGGGCGGCACGACGAGAGGGGAGCCGGTGGCTTGGGCGGCGAGTTGCACCTGGCAGGCGCGCTCGAGACGATACATGCGGACGAAGGCCTGGGCGATCGTGTCGCCGCAGGTGAGCAGACCGTGGTTGCGCATGATCATGACGTGACGGTCGCCGAGGTCAGAGGCGAGGCGTTCACGCTCTTCGTAGTCGAGGCTGGGGCCTTCGAAGTCGTGATAGGCGACGGCGTCGTCGTAGCCGAGGGCATACATACTGACGGGGAGGAGTCCACATTCGAGCGCGGCGACGGCCATGCCGGCGACGGTGTGGGTGTGCATGATGCAGCGAATGTCGTGGCGGGCCATATGAATGGCGCTGTGGATGACGAAGCCGGCAGGGTTCACTTCCTGGGTCTGGTCGCCGATGATGTTGCCGTCGAGATCAACCTTGACGAGGTTGGAGGCGGTGACTTCATCGAAGCGGTAGCCGTAGGGGTTGATCAGGAAGTGATGCTCGGGCCCGGGCACGCGGACGGTGGTGTGGGTCCAGATGAGTTCGCTCCAACCGAGGTGGTCAATGATGCGGTAGGCAGCGGCGAGTTGAACACGCAGTTCTTGTTCTGACGGGGTCACAGACTCTACGATAACGATATGTGGACCTCAATCGCCGCCGGATTCCTGGCGCTGGCCGTGATGATCGGCGCCTTTGGCGCGCATGCGCTGCGGGACCGGCTGGACGCGTATTCGATGGGGGTGTATGAGAAGGCCGTCTTCTACCATTTCGTACATGCCTTGGGGTTGCTGGCAGTGTCGCTGATCCCGCGCGATCTGACGATGGTGAAGTGGCTGCTGGTGGTGGGGATGGTGCTGTTTTCAGGGTCGTTGTATCTGCTGGCGGTGACGGGCGTGCGGACGCTGGGCGCGGTGACGCCCTTCGGCGGAGTGGCATTTATTGTGGCGTGGCTAACGCTGGCGTATACGATGGCGCGCAGCTAGATATCGCGGAAGAGCTTGGCGACGACGGGCGTGTTCCGGCGGCCGAGCCAGCGGAGCAGCGCCCAGAGCAGCGGGTTGGTGATGCGCTGGGCGGGGACGGGATCAATGAGGACGGACATGCGGACTTCGTCTTTGTCGAGACCCAGGCGGCGGGCTTGAGCCGGATTTTCCGGAACGAAGACGGAGCAGAAGGTGGTGTCGCCAAGGCGGCAGATGGCATCGACGGTAAGCCCCAAGCCCTGGTCGAAGCCGGCGCGGAAATAGGAGCGCGCCACCATGGCCGTGATCATGGTGTTGGGCACGTGCACGAAGAGGCGTCGCCGATAGTAGACGACGTGTCCGGGCTGGACCCAGGCAATCCGAGAGGGATAACCCTCCTCGGACAGCAACCGGCTCATTTCATGAACCGACGCTTCAAAGGTGTATTTGAGCGTTAGCACGGGGGAAGTGTAACTACCCTCTATGTACACGCTTTTGGGGAGGCGAAGCAAGGCCTAACCACAAAACAGGACTAATTTGGCAATTTAAAGTACCTAGATTGCGGTACTTCTCGACGGGTGTTTCAGTACTTTCGGACTAGGTGGCCTTCTCGCGAACGTTGAATTCGAGTTTCCAGCGGCGACCGTCGCGGGCGACGATCCAGAGTTGTAACAAGCCGGTTTCGGTGACGGTGGACTCGAGTGTGGCGGCGATGACGCCGGAATCGCCCGCGTTGGCCGGGAGAGCGACTTCCATGGCGGGCAGTTCCTCGAGTTCGTCGGTGACGCGTTCGAGGAGTTCGCCGGCGTCGTCCTGACGGCGGGTGGTGGAGACGAAGAAGCGGAACTCGGCGGGCTCGCCGACGACAAGGCCAAACTCACGGTCGGCGAAGCGGTGCGTGGTGCCTTCCTCCATGCCGAAGGGGACGACGGTGAGCGCCTTGAGCGGCGGCTTCATGAAGGGGACGGCGGGCAGCGACTCTTCGATGCCGATGTAGTAGGTGCGCGGGACACCGCCACGGATGCGGATGCCACCGGGCGTTTGGCGCATGACGCCGTAGTAGGCGGCGCCGCGAGCGACGGCGTGCATGAGGTCTTCGCCATCGAGAGCCTTAGCCGGGGGAGCGCCTTCAGCGGCGAGCCACTGGTTGAGCACGGCGAGGACGCGTTCGCGCAAGGCCCCGGCGCGGAAGACGCCGCCATTAAACAGGACGTGCGTGGGCGCGGTGAGCACGCCGGGCTTCACCGAGCGCAGGAACTGGGCCAAGTGACGCGTGATGGCGGCATCGGCCGTGTACGGCAGGCCGAGCGCCTGGAGGCCAGAGCGCTTGGCGCGTTCGGGCATTTCCGAGGACGAGACTTGCGGGAAGAAGCCATTGAGCAGCAGTTCACGGACTTCAGCGCGCGTGAGTTGGCCTTTGATGGTGCCGCCGATCAGCGACGAGCCGCGGCCGAGGAGGGTGAGCGGGTGCTCGTTGGGACCATCGTTGGCGAGGAGGACTTCCTTGGCGGCGCGGCATTGCTGCCAGAGCGACTGGAACTGGACGGGATCGAGCTTGGGGAGGCGCTGTTCGACAAAGCGGGCGAGGGCGAGGTCCATGTTGTCGCCGCCCAGGAGAATGTGCTCGCCAACGGCGAGACGTTCGAGGCCGAGGGCGCCTTGCTGGTCGTGGACGGCGATGAGGGTGAAGTCGGTGGTGCCGCCGCCGACGTCGATGACGAGGATACGGTCTTTGGGGCCGATGCGTTCGCGCCAGTCGGCATGGCGTTCGAGCCAGGCGTAGAAGGCGGCCTGGGGCTCTTCGAGAAGGATGACGTCCTGGTAGCCGGCCTGGGTGGCGGCTTTGAGGGTGAGGTCGCGGGCGACGGCGTCGAAGGAGGCCGGGACGGTGACCAGAAGCTGGTGGGCGGCGAAGTCGAGGTCGCTCGAATCTTTGAGATGGGCGAGGTAGGCGCGCGAAGCTTCAACGGGCGAGATACGGGGCACGCCTTCGGGGGCGGCGGAAGGCAGGAGGGGCGAGTTACGGTCGACGCCGGAGTGCGAGAGCCAGCTTTTGGCGGAGGCGACGAGGCGGCCGGCATTTTCGCCGCCGCGTTTGCGGGCGAGCGTGCCGACGACGTAAGGCGGGTTGTCGTCCCAGGGGAGCGCGGTGGAGCCGGCGGGGAAGTCCGCCGGGCCGGGCAGAAAGACAAAGGAGGGCAGGAGGTCGGGCGATTGGACCTCGCCAGGGTTGACCAATTGGGGAATGGGCTGGAGCTCGATGGTCCCCGTTTCGATAGTCCCGGCGTCGAGGGGGACGGGGCCGCGCGCGAGGGCGCAGTTGGTGGTGCCGAGGTCAATGCCCAGTACTGGCTTCATTGTTTAGGTTTAGGCGACTTCGATTTCAGCGGGGGCGAGGATGTCGGTCTTCTGGTGGGGGAAGATCGGCGGCAGGTCGGTTTTCACGACGCGCCAGCCACGATGGCGGAGGGTGCCGCCGGCGGCCTTGCCATCGGCGGGGACGTTGCCCAGAAGTTTGACGGCGGCCGGGTCCTTGGTGGTGACCTTGGCGTAAGTGCCTTCCACGCCGTCGATGACGGGGGTGAACTGGAAATAGCGTTCGAGGGTTTGCCGGCTTTGTTCGTGGACGCCACGAACGGCGGCGCCGATCTGTTCGTCGGTGTAGGGGGCGATGTTTTCCATCAGGAAGTCGACCAGACGCGCGTCGCGCTGCAGCAGGCCGAGGATTTGCAGGGAGCCATCGACGGGCCCCACGGTTTCTTTGGGTTTTTCCGCCGCAGCCGGCTTCGGCTTGTTTTCGCGGCGCACCCAGCCCAGAGCGGCAGCGACATCGTCGGGAATCTGATTCTTGAACAGAATGCCAAAGAATGCGCTGATCGCGTTACCAATACTCAACAGGAGCCTCCCAAAACCTCTAGGATAGCGCTACGGACGAATCCGGTGCGGGGAGGTGTAGATGTTGAAGCGGCGATCGCGGAGGAAACCGATGAGGGTGAGGCCGGCGGAGTCCGCCAGTTCGACCGCGAGGCTGGAGGGGGCGCCGACGGCGGCCATGACGGGAATGCCGGCCATGGCTGCTTTTTGAACGAGCTCGAAACCCGCGCGGCCGCTAACCAGCATCAGGGAGCGGGCGAGGGGCTGGCCGGCGCGCCAGGCGGAGCCAATCAGCTTGTCGACGGCGTTGTGACGTCCGACGTCTTCGAAAGAGGACAGGAGTTGGCCCGTGTCATCAAAGAGAGCGGCGGCATGGAGCGAACCGGTAGCGGCGAAGGCTTGCTGATGGGCGGCGAGGCGGGCGGGAAGTTCGAGGAGGAGCGGCGCGGCGAAGGCGATGTCGGCCGGGGGATGGTCCGGCAGGCGAGCGGCGACCATTTCGATGGAGGCTTTGCCGCAGAGGCCACAACTGGAAGCCGCGTAGGTGAGGCGCTCCAGGCGCTTCCAGTCCACTTCGACGCCCGGGGCGAGGTGGACGCGGAGGATGTTGGGGAGGCCGTCCCAAGGCTCGATGGACTCGATCTGCGAGGCGGCGGTGAGGATGCCTTCGGTGTACAGGAAGCCAGCGGCGAGGTCAGCATCGTCGCCGGGCGTGCGCATGGTGACGACGACGTTGCGATAGAGGCGGGTGCCGTCGCGGAGATAGCCGAGGCGGATCTCAAGGGGTTCTTCGACGCCGACCTGGTCAGCGGCGGAGTGAGAGTCGCCTGCGGCGTAGCGGACCACGTCGACGGCGGCGATCTTCATTTCTGAATCCGGCGGAGGGTATAGGCTTCGGGGCTGAGGCCTTCTTTTTCAAAGCGCTTCCAATCGTCGTTGACGTGGATGAGCTTGCCGGAGAGGTGGTTGGAACTTTCGGAGACGAGGAAGGCGGCGAGGTGAATCTGTTTGTCCGGGGAGACGCCGCCGTTTTGGCGAACCTGGCGGGCGTCGTCCTGTTCGCGCTCACCGGCGCGATCGCCGGCGGCGAGGATCTCGTCGGTCATGTTGGTGTAAGCGGAGCCGGGAGCCATGCAGTTGACCTGGACGTTGTGGCGGTCCACTTCGTAGGAGAGGCTTTCGGCGAAGCGGACGACACCGGCTTTGGCGGCCGAGTAAGCGGTGAAGTTGGGGCGCGGCTTGGTGGAGCCGCCGCCGGCGAGAAGGAGGAGTTTGCCGCGGCGGGCGGCGATCATCGACGGGAGAGCGGCGCGGCAGCAGTGCATGATGCCGAGGAGATTGGTGTCGACGGTTTCGGCCCAGAGCTTAGGGTCGAGTTCGTGCAGAGGTCCGATGGGGCCTTGGATGCCAGCGGCGCAAATGACGGCTTCAAGTTCGCCGAAGTGGGCGCGCATGCGTTCGACGGCGGTGACGACCTGATCATAGTCGCGAACGTCGGCGCGAATGCGGAGCGAAGTGCCGCCGGCGTGTTCGATTTCGAGAGCGGCGAGATCGAGTTCGCCCTTGCTGCGGGATAACAGACCCACGCGGGCACCCATTTGAGCGAGCCCGATAGCTAACCGTTTGCCAATGCCGCGGCCGGCTCCGGTAATCAGGATGCCGCGGTCCTTCACACTGCTTAATTGCGCCACAATCGCCAGGTACCCTTTGCAGTTTACCGCCTTGGGCACCTTACCCAAATCGCGACAATCGGTTATCCTGAAAATATTGGTCGATTAATTTGATAATGTCAGGTGGGCGAGTGGCGGTAACACTCTACCGACTGACGGTTTTGCCTAGGAGGGCAATGAGTAAAGAAGATTGCATTGAAGTGACCGGCACCGTGGTGGAGAAGTTCCCCAGCGGATTATTCAGCGTCCAATTGGATCAGGAACGCACTGTTCTCGCCCACCTCGCCGGCAAGTTGCGCCGTAACCGCATCCGGGTTCTGGCCGGTGACCGCGTCACCATGGAACTCTCGCCCTACGACCTCACCAAGGGCCGCATCACTTACCGCCACAAGTAGTACCCGCCGCCAGTGTCCAACGAAATCAACCGCCCCAAGCGAGTGCTGATTCTCTTCGGCACCCGTCCTGAGGCCATTAAGCTCTCCCCGGTTGTGCGCGAGTTGCAATCGCGCCCGGAGCAGTTCGAGGTGCGCGTGTGTGTGACCGCGCAGCACCGGCAGATGCTCGACTCCGTGCTGGCCATCTTCGAGGTGGAGCCGGAGGTGGATCTGGATTCGATGCAGGCGGGGCAGACGTTGGCGGCGTCGACGGCGCGGATTCTGGCGGGGCTCGAGCCCGTTCTCAAAGACTTTCAGCCCGATCTGGTGGTGGTGCAAGGCGATACCACTTCGACCTTCTGCGGCGCGCTGGCCGCGTTCTATCAACAGATTCCGGTGGCGCACGTGGAGGCCGGGCTGCGGACTTTCGATCTTTGGCAGCCGTTTCCGGAAGAGATGAACCGCGTGGTGACGACGCGGCTTTCGGCGCTGCACTTTGCGGCCACCGACCGGGCGCGCGGCCATCTGCTGGCCGAAGGCGTACTCGAGAAGTACATTCATGTGACGGGGAATACGGGCATCGACGCGCTGTTGTTTGTCCGCGACCAGATCGTGAGCGGGGAATTGATTCCGGCGCAAGCATTCGAGCCGCCCCCGGGCCGGCGGATCGTCCTGGTGACGATGCACCGGCGGGAGAGCTTTGGCGACGGTCAGTTGAAGGTGTGCCGGGCGCTGCGGAAGATCGCCGCGCGCGATGATGTGCACATGATTCTGCCCGTGCATCCGAACCCGGCAGTGCAAGCCGTGGTGAAGGAGCAGTTGGCGGATCAGCCGAATATTCAATTGATCGAGCCGCTGGACTATGTGTCGTTTGTGGACCTGCTGCGCCGCTGCTATTTCGTGATTACGGATTCGGGCGGGGTGCAGGAGGAGGGTCCGTCGCTGGGCAAGCCGATTCTGGTGTTGCGCGACAAGACGGAGCGGCCCGAGGCGATCGACGCCGGGACGGTGCAGTTGGTGGGAACGGACGAAAAACGGATCTTCCGGCAGGGGTCCCGACTGCTGGACAGCCCGACGGAATACGTGAAGCGAAGTTTCGTTCACAACCCTTACGGAGATGGGCAGGCCAGCCCGCGGATTGCCGACGCAATCCTCTCATTCTTAGCGACTTAGCGTTCAAAAAAAATCTGCGAATTCAGGCCGAAAGCGGGCCTTGGGGACCCGGTTTTTAGGAGACCTCTTTCTATACTGTTGGTCGAGAAGGAGGACCTTGCGTTTGAAGACCACATCCATCAACTCCCGCCGCCGGAACCCGACGATTCCGCCCCCCACCGACCGTGATTTGGCGCACGAACTGCGTCAGCGGTTGATTGGGCAGCAGGCGGCGATCGACGCTATCGTCCCGTACGTGACGATGTTCCAGGCGGGGCTTTCGCCGGAAGGGCGGCCGGCGGGCGTGTTCCTCCTGCTGGGGCCGTCCGGCACGGGCAAGACCCGCACCGTGGAGGCGCTGGCGGAAGCGCTGCACGGGAGCGAAAAGGCAGTGCTGAAGATCGATTGCGGCGAATACCAGATGGATCACGAGGTGGCCAAGCTGATTGGCGCGCCGCCCGGATATCTGGGACATCGCGAAACGCAGCCGCTGCTGACGCAGTTCCGGCTGAGTTCGGTGGCGAGCGAAGCTTCGCCGCTTTCGATTGTGCTTTTCGACGAAGTGGAGAAAGCGGCGCCGTCATTGAACCGGCTGCTGCTGGGCGTGCTGGACAAGGGGCTGCTGCGGCTGGGCGACAACACGAGCGTGACGTTCGAGAACTCGATCATCTTTATGACGAGCAATCTGGGCGCGGCAGCGATGATGAAGGAACTGGGGTCCGGCTTTGGCTTCCAGCGCGACGGGATCGGCGATGAGGATCGCTCGCGCAAACTGGCGGCGATCGGCGATCAGGCGGTGCGGCGGAATTTCTCGCCGGAGTTCATCAACCGGCTGGATTCGACGGTGACGTACGAGCCGCTGTCGAAAGCGGCGATGGAGCAGATTCTCGATCTGCAACTGGCGAAGCTCGACGACCACATCCGGCACCGGCTGGGGCTGCGTTCGTTCACGCTGGACGTGCGGCCCGAGGCCCGGGCGTATCTGCTGGAGCGGGGCGTGAGTGCGCAGTTCGGCGCGCGCGAGTTGAAGCGGACGATTCACCGGCAGTTGCTGCAGCCGCTGGCGAGCTTCATTCTGGCGGGGCGAATCCGGCCGGGGAGCAATGTGAGGATCGCGCTGGCGACGGGCGGCGAGTCGCTGACGTTCTCGCAACGGCTGTACGATCCGGCAGCCTAAGAGCCTGGTTCGTCGTGACCGAGGAGCTTGGCGCCCATGGCGCCGCCGACGCTGGTCATCATGGCGAGCGTGACGAAGTTGGCAGCGAAAGAGAGCAGAAGTTCAGCCGGGCGTTCCAGCAATTGGAGGTCGCCCGGCTTGCCTGCTTTATCGAGCTCCTGCTGCATGGCGGCGCGGAAGCCGGCGTCGCTCATGGCGAGGAAGGTGATGGTGATGAGCACCAGGAGAATGACAAAACTAAAGACGCCAGTGATCCAGCCCAGGCGAGCGCCGCTCAGAACGGAGACGGGCTTGCCGCTGCGCAGGCGGTAGAGGTAGACGGCGAAGAAGCCGGAGCCCATGGCGAGCATGACGCAAGCGAGGATCTGCAGAAGGGGATTGCTGACGGCGACGGCGAGGCCCAACAACAGCACGGCGAGGCCGGCGGCGATCAGGCTGACGCGCACGGCGAGGGCGTTTTGAAAGCTGATCTCGACCACGGACTCGGGAGGGTCTGCCGCGACGGGCAGCGGCGGCGGGGTCAGCGCCTCGCTGTCGGCTGGAGATTCCTCAAGAAGGGGTCTGCCGCACTTATGGCAGAAGCGCGCGTCTTCGGGAGGGTAGGCGCCACACGTACAACGCAAGTCCACGCTTTCAGGATATATCCTGGAAGCTCATGGCCGCACATACCGTTCTCGTATTGGGCAACCCCACCGCCCGCCACCTTCGTTTGCTGGAGCAATTGCCGCCGGAAACCAACATCGCCGTCGGGGAGACGATGGAAGCGTTTGCCAGCCTGGCGCCGACCGCCGATGTGATTTTTCACACGACGACGGATGCCAATCTGTGGCCGGCTTTGCTGAAGGCGACGCCAAATTTGAAATGGGCTCACTCGCTGTGGGTGGGCATCGATAAACTGCTGACGCCCGAGTTCAAGGCGAGCGGCATTCCGCTGACGAACGCGCGGGGCGCGTATTCGAAGTCGCTGGCGGAGTTCTGTATTTTGGGCATTCTGTTCCAGGCGAAGAACGTGCGGCGGCTGCTGCGTCAGGAAGCGGCGGCGCACTGGGAAAAGTTCGATTCGTGCGAAATCTACGGGCAGACGCTGGGAATCATCGGCTACGGCGATATCGGTAAGGAAGTCGCCAAGCGGGGACAGGGCATGGGTTTGAAGGTGCACGCGTTGCGCCGGAACCCAGAGCAATCGGCGGGCGATACGGTGATCGAGAAGTCGTATGGGCCGGATCAACTGCACGAGATGCTGGCGGTTTGCGATTACGTCGCGCTGGCGCTGCCGCATACGTCGGGCACGGTGGGGATGATGGGCGCGAAGGAGTTCGCGGCGATGAAGAAGTCCGCCATCGTTTTGAACGTGGGCCGTGGGTCGGCGATCAATGAGGCGGAGTTGGTGAAGGCGCTGGAGAACGGCACGATCGCCGGCGCGTCGCTGGACGTGTTCGAAACGGAGCCGCTGGCGCCGACGAGCCCGCTGTGGAAGATGGACAACGTCTTTATCTCGCCGCATACGGCCGACAACACATTCACGTGGCTGGATGATTCGACGAAGATCTTCCTCGACAACTTCGCGCGCTATGCGGCCGGACAGCCGCTGCGCAATCTGGTGGACAAGGAAGCGGGCTACTAATGGCTCTTTCGGCGCAGGAGGTGCGCGACGCGGCGGCGCGCATTGCGGATGCCGTTAAGCGCACTCCGGTGCTGACGTCGCGCAGCCTGGACCAGCGGGCCGGCGCGCAGTGTTTCCTCAAAGCGGAGAACTTTCAGACTTCGGGGTCGTTCAAGATCCGCGGCGCGACGAACTTCGCGCGGCAGATTCCGCCGGAGGACCGGGCGAAGGGCATTGTGGCGGTGTCCTCCGGGAACCATGCGCAAGCAGTGGCGATCGCAGCGCAGGCGCTCGGAATTCACGCGACGATCATCATGCCGGACGATGCGCCGCAGGCCAAGCTGATCGCGACGCGTGACCGGGGCGCGGAGATCATTCAGTACGACCGGTCGACGACCGATCGCGAGGCGCTGGCACGCGACATTCTGGCGCAGACGGGCGGGACGTTTCTGCATCCGTTCGACGATGAGCGAACGATGGCCGGGCAAGGCACTCTAGCACTCGAGTTGCTGGAAGATGTGCCGGACCTCGATACGCTGCTGGTGTGCATCGGCGGCGGCGGCATGGCGGCCGGCTGCGCGACGATCGCCAAGGACATCAACCCGCAGTTGAAGGTGTACGGCGTGGAGCCGGAGTTGGCGAACGATACGTACTTGTCGCTGCGGGCGAAAGAACGGGTGACGGTGGACAACTCGACGACGATCGCCGACGGGTTGCGCTCGCCACGGCCGGGCGCCAAGACGTTCCCCATCGTGCAGGAAAAGCTGACCGACATTCTGCTGGTGAGCGAAGACGAGATCAAGCAGGCGATGCGGCTCCTGATGGAGCGGCTGAAGATCGTGGTGGAGCCAAGCGGCGCGGTGTGCGTGGCCGCGGCGCTGGCGGGCAAGCTGCCGGCGGGGGTCAAGCGCGTGGGCCTGGTGATCTCGGGAGGCAACGTGGATCTCGACCTGATTGCGTCAATTGCCTCGTAGGTAGGCGTCGTCGCCGCGGCGCCAGTCCTCACGGACGGGCGAAAAGACATCGATGGCGAGCGACTCTTCGAGCGCTTCGACGCGGTGCGGCAAGTTCGGGGCAATCTCCATCACTTCGCCGGCGGCGATTTCGACGGTCTTATCCGGGAAGATGAAGCGGAGGCGGCCGGAGATCATGATCGTCATCTGCTCGTTGTGATGCTGGTGGCGCTGCACGACGGCGCCGGGCTTCAGTTCCAGGCGGGAGATCGTCATGTGCGTGCCGTGGATCACCTGGCGCACGACGAACTCGTTCATCTGCTCGCGGGTGATCTGGTTCCAGGAGTGAAGCGTCATTCGGGGCACATGATACCATCGAAGTTACGTGCAAAATCAAGCCGACAGCTCGAGGCACGTCCGATGAAGGGCGTGGTACTCGCGGGAGGCACGGGCAGCCGCCTCTACCCGCTAACGAAGATCACCAACAAGCATCTGCTTCCGATCTACGACAAGCCGATGATCTATTACCCGATCGAAACGTTGGTGGAAGCGGGCATTCTGGAAGTGCTGGTGGTGACGGGCGGACGCAATGCGGGCGATTTTCTGCGTCTGCTGGCGAACGGCAAGGAATTCGGGCTCAAGCAGATCAACTACGCCTACCAGGAAGGCGAAGGCGGCATCGCCGAAGCGCTGGCGCTGGCGGAGCATTTCGCCGAAGACGAGCCGGTGTGCGTGATCCTGGGCGACAACCTGATCGAGGGTTCGATTGCGCAGGCCGTCCGCGACTTTGAGCAACAAAAGGTGGGCGCGAAGATCCTGCTGAAGGAAGTGCACGACGCCTCGCGCTTCGGCGTGGCGGAACTGGCGGGCGACCGGATCGTGGGCATCGAGGAGAAGCCGGAGCATCCGAAGACAAATCTCGCGGTGACCGGCATCTACATGTATGATTCGACGGTGTTCGAAAAGTGCCGACACCTGAAGCCTTCGCGACGCGGCGAGCTCGAGATCACCGACGTGAACAACGCCTATATCCGCGAAGGCACGATGAGCTTTAATTACCTGACGGGCTGGTGGACGGACGCCGGCACGTTCGACTCGCTGCGGCGGGCCACGAATCTGGTGGCCGAGACGCGGGCCGGCGGTGCGCGATGAGCATTGCTGCGCCGATGCGACTGTTGAACTGGGAGTCGATGGGGAATGAGAAGGGGATCGGCAAGGTCATCATCAAGCCGGATTCGGCGGACCTGATCGACGGCGTGCGCCTTCAGCCGTTTGCGCTGTTTCCGGACGATCGCGGCTATTTTCTCGAAGTGTTCCGCCTTGGCGAAGGGCTCGCGGCGGGCTTTCCGACGACGTCGACGCAGGTGTCCTCCGCGCTGAGCTATCCGGGAACGATCAAGGCATTCCACTACCATCGCCTGCAGACGGACCTGTGGGTGCCGGTGCAGGGTATGTTCCAGGTGGGGCTGGTGGATCTACGGCCGGATTCGCCGACGTACGGCTTGCGGAATACGCTTTACGTGGGGCAATTGCGCCACTGGCAGATTCTGATTCCGCCGGGTGTGGCGCATGGCTACAAGGTGATCGGAGAGCAGGCGGCGATGCTGGTGTACGTCACCGATCGTCACTACAATCCCGCGGACGAAGGGCGCATCGCCTACAACGATCCCGGGCTCAATTACGACTGGGAACTGCAGCACAAATGAAATTGCTGGTGACGGGTGGGGCGGGGTTCATCGGCTCCGCGTTTGTGCGGACGACACTCGCGCTCGACGCATCGACGCAGATCGTCAATCTGGACAAGCTGACTTACGCGGGCAACCTGGAGAATCTGGCTTCGATCGCCGAGAATCCGCGCTACCGATTCGTGGAAGGCGACATCGCCGACGCCGCTTGCGTGAACCAGATTCTGGCGGACGAGACGCCGGATGCGATTGTGCACTTTGCGGCTGAATCGCACGTGGACCGCAGCATTCACGCGCCGACGCCGGTGTTTGAGACGAATCTGCGCGGAACGTTCACGCTACTGGAAGCGGCGCGGGCAGCCAAGCTGGCGCGCTTCGTGCATGTTTCGACGGATGAAGTTTATGGATCGATCGAGGCGCCACATGAGGCCGACGAGCAATATCCGCTGAAGACGTCGAGCCCGTATTCGGCGTCGAAGGCCGGGTCAGATCTGTTGGCGCTTTCCTACCACACGACCTACAAGCTGCCGGTGGTGGTGACACGCGCTTCGAACAACTATGGGCCGTTTCAGTTTCCGGAGAAGCTGATTCCGCTGATGATTTCGAATGCGCTCGAAGGGCGTGATTTGCCGATCTATGGCGACGGTCAGCAGGTGCGGGACTGGCTGTTTGTGGAGGACCACTGCGCCGGCATTCGCGCCGTGCTGGAGAAGGGCCGGGCGGGAGAAGTCTACAACATCGGCGGCAATTGTTCGCTGCCGAATCTCGAAGTGGTGAAGCGCATTTTGAAGGCGACCGGGGCGTCAGAAGGTCTGATGAAGACGGTGGCGGACCGGCCGGGTCATGACCGGCGCTATGCACTGACAAGCGCAAAGCTGGAAGCCGAAACCGGCTGGACGCCGGCGATGGACTTCGACCGCGGGCTGCAGTTGACGGTGGACTGGTATCGCCAGAATCGCGACTGGGTGGAGCGCGTGCGCTCCGGCGAGTACCGCCGCTTCTACGAACTGAACTACGCTCAGCGCACGTCGTAGGTCTTCACCTCGGCGCCGAGCAGATACTTATCGAACCAAGCGACGATGTGCTGCAAGCGTTCCACGCGGTGCGTGGGCTTGCCGGACCGTGAGAGCTCATGCGACTCGCCGGGGAAGCGAATCATGACGACGGGCTTTTTGAGGTACTTCAGGGCGCGGAACATCTGTTCGCCGCCGACAGCGGGCGGGGTGCGCAGATCCGCGTCGCCTTCGATCAGCATGAGCGGAGTTTTGATGTTGCGGACGTGGGTGATGGGCGAACGCTCTTTGTAGTCGGCTTCGGATTCCCAGGGCGCACCGCGGAACCAGGACGGGGTGAACTGGCTGAAGTCGGCGGTGTACCAGAAGCCGGTCCAATCAGCGATGGAGCGTTGGGAGACTGCGGCCTTGAAGCGATCGGTGTGGCTGATGGCCCAGTTGGTGAGCACGCCGCCACCGCTGCCACCGGTAACGCCGAGGCGCTCCGGATCGACCCAACCGCGCTTGAGTAACTCGTCAACGCCGGCCATGAGATCGCGATGGTCGTCGCCGGGGTAGTGGTATTGAATGACGTTGCCGAAGTCCTGTCCATAAGTGGTGCTGCCGCGGGGATTGGGGTAGAGCACGATGTAGCCCTTGGCCGCCATCCACTGGAACTCGTGATCGAAGACGTAGCCATAGGCGGCGTGCGGACCGCCGTGGATGTTCAGGATGAGCGGATACTTCTTGGCGGGGTCGTAGTTCGGCGGACGCTGCACCCAAGCCTGAATCCGCTTGCCGTCGAAGCTTTGATACCAGATCATCTCCGGCGCGGTGAGCTGTACTTCGGAATAGAGTTTTTCGTTGGTGCGCGTGAGTTGGGTACGGGTGGAGCCTTCGATGAGGAAGACATCGCCGATGTTGACCGGCGTGGAGATGTGGGCCGCCACCTTCCTGCCATCCGGCGTGGCGGTGTAAGAGGAGATGGATTCGTCACCGGTGGTGAAGGACTCGACCTTCGCGGTGCCGATGTCGATGCGTTTGAGATTGGCGCGGCCTTCTTCGGCGCCGATGACGAAGACGGAACGACCGTCGGCACTCCAGAAAGGGGAGGCGGAGCCGCCGCCGCGGGGCGGGGCCTGATCGCCCCCGATGCCGCCGGCGATGTCGAAGTCGTAGTTGAGGGTGAGGTTCTTCGGCGTGGAGGCAGAGGTGGCGGAGGTGATCCAGAGGTCGGTCTGGCTGTAAGAACGCTGGGTGACGCCGGGACCGCGATTCAGCGCGCCGGTGAAGGCGAGGGTGGTGCCGTCCGGGCTGAGCGAGAGCGTGCCGATGGGGCCATCGATGGACGCGACGGGTGTGAATTCCCCGCCCTGCGCGCTGACGACATAAATGTCAGCGTCGGGTGAGTCGTAGTAAGACTCGGTGACGCGGTTCGAGGTGAAGAAGATTTTGCTGGAGTCCTTGGACCAGATGGCGCCGGTTTCGCTGAACTCGCCGCTGGTGATCTGGCGGGCCTTGCCAGGCGTGCCGGGAACGGCGGGGACGTCGACGATCCAGAGATGGCTGGGACGTTCAGGGTCCGTGTAGCCGCCGCCATTGCTGCGATAAACAGCGCGCGTAATGACGCGGACGTCGCTCTTCTCTTCGTCTTTCTTCTTCTCGAAGTCGGCAGTGAGGTTGGCGGAGGAGAAGAGAATCATGCGTCCATCGGGGGACCAGACGGGGGCGCCCGCGCCGCGGGGAAGGTCGGTGAGGGGACGAGCTTCGCCGCCCTGCATGGGGAGCAGATGGATCTGGCTGGCCGTATCGGAGGCGCGGACGAACGCGACCAGCTTGCCATCGGGCGACCAGCGCGCGCCACTATCGCGCGGGCCGGCGGTGAGTTGGCGCGGGGCGCCGCCGCGCGTGGGGACCATCCAGAGAGCGGTCTCGTAGTTGTCGCGCTTGGCGTTGACGTTAACGCGAGTATAGATGACGCTGGCGCCATCGGGCGAGATCTGGGGATCAGCGACCCATTCGAAGCGATAGAGGTCAGTTTCGGTGATGAAGCGCTTGCCATCGGCCGCCCAGGCCGAAAGCGCAGCGCAGACCAACATCGTGGCGAGAGGTCTTAAGCCCATAGCCCTTTATTTTGGCAGTTTCTCGTGACGGCGCCGCAACCAATGGGTGGGCGGGCCTAAATTGATGGTGAGCCCCGCGACGAATTGGTGGTCGAGCACCGCGCTGCCGACGCCGACCTGCTGCACGGAGAGGTCGAGGGCCACGTGCGGCGTGAACTGGAACTCGATGCCTTCGTAGAGCGAGTGCTGCGGTGAGTAGCCAGTGGCCTTTTCGTAGAGGTAATTCGCGTGGGCGGTGATGTGGGGACGGAGTTGGCGGCCGAAGCCGCCGCCCAAGTCGAGTAGGCCAGCAGGGTTGGTGGCCGAAGTATGCGTGGCTTGACTATAAGTGGCGGTAAGGCCGCCATCGATTTGACCGGCAAGACTGGCCCGGGCCAGCGCGACCGCGCCGATCCGCGCTCCGCTTTCGCCTCGCGTGAAGAGCGAGACCTGCGGGCCGGCCGCGAGCGACAGGCCGTGCCAGGGAGCGAACTCGTGGGTGAGGCCGAGCGTGACACGGTCGCTGAAGTGCGTGGCATCGAGGTCATCTACGAGGCTGTCGAAACTGACGTTGAACTCGGTGCTGGAAGAGGGCGGCGTGTACTTCAGGACGGTGGGCAGGGAGAAGGTACCGGCGAGATCGCCGGTGAGCGAGAGGGCGCCGCCGGCTTCCACTTCGGCGGAGCCTTCCTGCGTAATGAGGCTGTTGATGTGGAGGCGCTTGCGCAGCGACGCGCCGGCAGCGCCCTGATGTGTGGGGGCGCGCCGGCGTCGGAAAGCGGAGACGCCGGGCACGGGCACCAGCATCAGCAGGGCGAAGGTAGCGACCAGAGCTCGCACTTACTGTAAGTAGAACGAGAAGAGCGTATCGCCGGCAGCCACCAGTAAGTACTGCTTACCATCGAGCAGGTAAGTCTGCGGAGCGTTCGAGACGCCGCCGAGGCGGGTGTGCCAGAGGATCCGGCCATTGGTGGCTTCATAGGCCACCAGATTGCCGGCGACGTCACCAGCGAAGACAAGCTTGCTGGCCGTGGTGAGGACGCCATTGCCGCCGCCGAAGCCACCGGCGCCGGGATAACGATGACGCCAGGCGATCTTACCGGTCTTGTAGTCGATCGCCGTCAGGTAGCTCCCCATGGAGGCGACTTGCTGCTCGTCCTTGCCGCCCAAGCCCATGGCACCGCGCGGGTCGGTTTCGGTGAGGTAATACATCGCGTAAGTGTCGCTTTGGGGGACATAGAAAAGGCCGGTATCGGGCGAGTAAGCTGCGGGAGGCCAGTTGGTGGCACCGTAGTTATTCGGGGAGACGAGAGAGCCGGGCACGATCGAGTCCTTGGCGACGTCGCGGATGGTTTGGCCTTTGGCGTTGATCTCTTTCACCCAATTGACGGTGTCAGAAAACTTACTGGTGAGTAGATGCTCGCCGGTAAGGCGATCGACGACGAAGAAGTAGCCGTTGCGGTCGGCGTGCAGCGCCATCTTGCGCATCTTGCCTTTGAACTCGCCGTCGACGAGGATGGGCTGTTCGCTCGAATCCCAGTCGTGAGTGTCGTGCGGATTCATCTGGTAATACCAGGCCATCTTGCCGGTGTCGACATGGATGGCGACCAGGGAGCAAGTGTACAGGTTATCGCCGTCGCGGCTCTTGGGGTTGGTGTAAGAGGGCGAAGGGTTGCCGGTGCCGAAGATATAGAGCTTGGTTTCTGGATCGTAGGAGCCGGGGATCCAGACGTTGCCGGCGCCGAGCCGGGCGCCTTCGAGCGTGCCCCAGGTTTCGAGGCCGGGGTCGCCTTTCTTCTGCGGGACGGTGTAGAAGGTCCATTGAACATCGCCGGTCTCGGGATCACGGGCTTGCACGTAGCCGGGCGCGTCGAGGTCGTTACCGGTACCGACAATGATGTGGTTGCCGATGACGATGGGCGCCATCGTGGAGAAGTACTGGCGGTTGAAGTCCGCGATGGGTTTGTGCCAGCGCTCTTTGCCGGTGACGGAATCGAGGCAGACGAGATAGTCGTCCGGCGTTTCCATGTAGAGCCACTTGCCCCACATGCCGAGGCCGCGATTGCCAATGTGCGTGCCGCCGCGCGTTTTCCAGTAGTAATGCCAGAGCGTGCGGCCATCGCGGGCGTCGACGGCCCAGGCGTTATCGGGCGTGGAGAAGTAGAGGATGCCATCCACCTGCAGGATGGAAGCGCGGATACTGGTGCCACCGCCGCCGGTCAGTTCGCCGGTGCCTTCGCCGCCGACGATGAGAGGCGGTCCCCCACCGAAGCGGCCGGCGCCGGGGCCTTGGCCCGGGCCATTGGAAACGCGCGTGGTCCAGGCAAGTGTGAGGTTTTTGACGTTCTCCGGCGTGATCTGCGTGAGGCGGCTGTAGCGCTGGCCGGAATAGTCACCCGCGTAAGTTGGCCAATCGTTCGCGAGCGGCTTAGTGAGCAGAGCGGGATCGAGGCCCTGGCTGAAGGCGAGCAGAGGAAGCGCAAAGAGTAGGTTTTTCATGTCGATAATCACCTCTTACTTCAGCGTGACCAGATATGCCGTAACGTCGTGGATGTCTTTGTCGCGGTAAGTACCCAGTAAGTCGCGATGGCCCGTGAGCGGATCCTGGATTTCGACTTTGGGCACGTCGCCATGGCGCGTGAAGGTGCGCTGGTAGCCGTCCGGCTCTGCCAGTGAGACGAAAAAGTCGTCGATGCGGACCAAGCGGCCTTCGTACTTCTTGCCCCCCGCGGTGACGGTGACGCGAGTGGGCGGCACGTTGCTGCCGACGGCGAAGCGTCCGGAGCCGGGCATGAGCCAAGTCTGCTGCAGGGCTTTGGCATCCGTGATGCGCGAGGCGATGCCCTTGAGATTCCCGGTGGCGGAGTGACAGTTGGCGCACTTCTGAGCGAAGTAAGTCTGGCCGGCCTGCGGGTCACCGACGACGATGGTAGGAGGCGTCATGCGAGAGACGTCATAGCCACCGACGCGGAAACTGTGAATGAAGGCGGCGATGTCGCGAATCTGATTCTGGGTCAGGTCGAACTTGGGCATGCCCTCGCGACCGTTGCGGATGACCGGCCCGATCAGTTCGCCGTCCTGATCGTTCATGACGACTTCGGCGCGGATCAGGTTGGTGCCGCCGGAGCCGCCACGGGCGTCGGCGCCATGACAGAAGGTACAGTGGACGCCAAAGACGGCCTTACCGCGTTCGACCATGGCGGGGTCCGCCGGAGGACGTTCCGGAAAAGCAGCGGGGCGGGGCTTGGCCGCCGGAGTCGGCTTAGCGGCCGGAGGCGCGGGAGGCTGAGCAAAGGCGCAGGCTCCCATTACGGCCGCAAGGGCCGCCATCTTCCACGTCAACACATCCACACCTCAAATTTGATTGCGAAACTGTATGGAACACGCTATCACGAAAGGACGATGATTGCCTTCATCCTGATCACGCTGTTGACGGCGGACTCGCCGATCGCCAAAGGGGCTAAAGCCACGCGCCTGGATCCCGGCGGCGCGGGTGAAGGGCCGGCCTGGAGCCCGTCCGGAAGCTTGTTTTATAGCGGTGGGGGCAAGATTTATCGCCGCGAAGCCAACGGCAAGACGGTGGTGTTTCGCGAAGACTCGGGGGGCTCCAACGGGCTCCTGTTCGACTTCGAAGGCCGGCTGGTGGTGTGCGAAGCCAAGAACCGGCGCGTGACACGGACGGAGAAAGACGGTTCGATCACCGTGCTGGCCGACCGCTACGAGGGCCATCGCTTTAACCAGCCGAACGACCTGACGATCGACTCGCAGGGGCGCATCTATTTCTCCGATCCTCGCTATGGATCGCGCGAGGGTATGGAGATGCGCGACGGCGCGGGCAAGCTGGTGGAAGGCGTCTACCGGATCGATGGGCCGGGTAAGGTGACGCGGATCATCGCCCACGAGGTGGACCGGCCGAACGGCGTGCTGGTGTCGCCGAACGATCAATATCTGTATGTCGCCGACAACAATAACAACAATGACGTGTCGCGGATGCTGTGGCGATTTGCGCTGCGGCCGAACGGGACGATCGACCCGACGTCGAAGAAATTAATCTACGACTGGAAGAAGAGCCGCGGACCCGATGGTGTGAAGATGGACCGCGCCGGACGACTTTTCGTCGCCGGGGGACTGAACCGGACCCATCCGCCGCATGAAACAAACGAAATGAAAGGCGGAATCTACATCCTGTCGCCGGAAGGCAAGCTGCTGGACTTCGTCGCGGTGCCCGTCGACGAGGTGACCAACTGCGCGTTCGGCGGGGCCGACCTGAAGACGCTGTTTATTACCGCGGGCGGCACGCTATGGAGCATCGGCGTGGACACGCCGGGGCGCGTACCGTATCAGAAGTAAGGAACCTTTTTCCGCCTCGCGCGTTTAAGCTCTTATGAAAAAAACCTGGCTGGCGTTGTTGCTCACGGGGGTGACCGCGTTCGCCCAAGAGATCGCTGGCACTTACGCCGGCACGTTGCGCGTGGAAACGCCGGACGGGGTGCAGAATGCGCCGGGCACGATTGTGATCAAGGGTGAGGGAGCCAAGCTCTCCATTACGGCGGGTCCGCAACCGGATCAGCAGTTGCCGGCGACGAAAGTGGAGCGCGAGGGCGAGAAGGTGACGTTCGAGATTCGTCCGCCCGGCGGCGACGTGCCGCGCGTAATGCGCTTCGACGTGGTGGTGAAGGACGGCAAGCTGACCGGCGAAGCCACGATGACACGCGGCGAGGAAGTGCAGCGCGGCAAGCTGGAGTTGGTGAAGCAATGATCGCGACCGCGCTGCTGCTATTCTGCGCGCAGGCAATTCCGGTGGAGCGGCTCGAATTGAGAAACGTCACCGCCGAGGTGGTTAAGTATCAGGGCCGCGAGGTGACGCACCTGAACGGCGAAGGCGGCGATGGCTTGGCCATCGTGAAGGGCAGCGACTTTAAGAACGGCACGATCGAGTTGGAGTTGGCCGGACGCCCCGGCGCGCGAGCCGGGACGGAAGCTCGCGGCTTTGTCGGCATTGCGTTTCATCTGCAGGGCGGGCGGCATGAGGTGATCTACCTGCGCCCCACAAATGGCCGGGCGGACGACATGCTGAGGCGCAATCACTCGACGCAGTATGTGGCGGAGCCGGAGTGGCCATGGGAGCGATTGCGTAAGGAGTTTCCGGGCGTGTACGAATCCTATGTGGATCTCGAGCCCGGCGTGCTGACGCGCTACAAGATCGTGGTGAAGGGCGCGCGCGCCGAACTGTACGTCCATGGGGCAACGCAGCCGTGCCTGATTGTGAAGGACTTGCGGATGGCGGACGTGGCGGGTCCGGTGGCGCTGTGGATTGGTCCCGGGACCGATGGGCACTTCGCAAACTTGAAGATCACGCCGGAACCGTAAGCCAGCCGTCGCCCGAGTTTCGGGCCGATGGGCGATAATTCGAAGGACATGACCCGTGCCCTCCTTTTGCTCGCCCTTGCGGCTTCGATCCTTCCCGCACAGCAGCCGGCTAAGCCTAAAGCGCCGAAGCTGGTGGTGCTAGTGGCGGTTGACCAGTTTCGTTACGACTATTTGACGCGCTTTCGCGACGAGTACAAAGGCGGGTTAGACCGCCTGTTGCGCAATGGCGCCAACTTCGTGAACGCGCACCTGGAGCATTACCCGACGGTGACGGCGATTGGCCACTCCACGATGCTCTCCGGCGCGACGCCGAACGTGAGCGGCATTGTGGGCAACGACTGGTTCGACCGCGAGTCCGGCAAGAGCGTCACCAGTGTTTCGGACGACGGCACGCGTCAATTGGGCGGCAGCGACACCACTGGCGCGTCGCCGCATCGCTTGCTGGTGAGTACGCTGGGCGACGAGATGAAGCGAGCCAAGCGCGACGCGGCCAAGGTGATCGGCCTTTCACTGAAGGATCGTTCGTCGATTCTGCCTTCCGGGCATATGGCCGATGCGGCGTATTGGTACGACACCAAGACGGGCGACATGGTGAGCAGCACCTATTATTTTCCGGCCCTGCCGGCGTGGGTAGCGAACTTCAATCAGCGCCGGATTGTCGACAAGTGGGCGGGCGCCGAGTGGGTGCATGCGAAGGGTCAGCCGAACGGGACTTACAAGATGCCGCCGCTGGGTCCCAAGCTCTCGAACGCGGTGTACAACACGCCGTTCGGCAATGAGTTGCTGGAGCAGTTCGCCGAAGAAGCGGTGAAGCAGGAAAAGTTGGGGCAGCGGGGGGCAACGGATCTGCTGACAGTGAGCTTCTCGTCGAACGACGCCATCGGGCATGATGTGGGTCCGGATTCGACGCAGGTGCACGATGTTTCGGTGCGCACGGATGCGGTGCTCGGGAAGTTCTTTACGTTCCTCGATCAGACGGTGGGCATGGCGAATGTGGTGGTGGTGCTGACGGCCGATCACGGCGTTTCGCCGGTGCCGGAGGTGCTGACGAAGGAGAAAATGCCCGGCGGCCGGATGGCGAATGCGACTTTGTTCGGGCCGATGGAGAAGGCGCTGGATGCTCGGTTCGGGCAAGGTAAGTGGATTCAATCGACGGCGGGTTCTTCGCCGTATTTCAACTGGGCACTGATCAAAGAGAAGAAGCTCGATCCGCGCGAGGTGCAACGCGTAGCGGCGGACGCGATGTCCGAAGTGCCGCATGTAGCGCGCATCTTCACACGGCATCAGTTATTGAACGGCGAGGTGGCCGTCGACAAGATCACGCAGCGGCTGCTGCGCAGCTACAACGCGCGCCGGAGCGGCGATCTGGAGATTCTGCTGGAGCCCTACTGGATTCGTTCCGGCGGCACGGGCACCACGCACGGTACGCCATATTCTTACGACAGCCACATTCCGCTGATCTTCATGGGGCCGGGGATCAAGCCGGGCCGCTACGTGCGGTCCGTGGCGCTGAATGATTTGGCGGCGTCGCTCGCGACTTTGCTGGGTGTTGAGACGCCAAGCGGCTCGGTGGGTTCGGCGCTCGTGGAAATGTTCAGCGCCAACTAACGAATCCGAATGGCGGCGCGCGCCGTAGTGATTCCTGAAGCAATGCGACGGTTGGTTCTGTTCCTGGGTGCGGTAGCTCTATGGGCCCATCCCATGGGGAACTTCAGCGTGAATCATTACGGGCGCGTGGACCTGCGGCCGGGCACGTCGACGCTGACGTACGTGCTCGACTTTGCCGAGATTCCGACGTTCGAACTCTTCGAGCGGTGGAAGATCGACACGCCGACCGCCGCACTCGTGCAGAAGAAAGGTGAGGCGGAGGCGCGCCTGTGGCTGAGCCAAGTCGCGCTGGCCGTCGACGGTCGCCCGGTGAGTCCGGTGCTGCGAAAGGTGAAGACGCAGGTGCTGGATGGCGCGGGCGGCATGCCGGTGCTGCGAGTGGAAACGGTAGCAGACTTGCCGCTTAAGTCCGGGCGGCTTTCGTATCGCGATGGCAACTTCGCCGAGCGGGCGGGCTGGAAGGAAGTGGTGATCCGGCGAGGCAACGGGGTGGCTGTCTCGCAATCGAGCGTTTCGGGCCGGGACCTGAGCCAGGCGTTGACGGCCTATCCGGCGGATCTTACCGTGGCCCCGCCGCAGGTGAGTGAAGCCACCGTGACTTACACGATCGATCCGACACCCGCGCCGGTGGCGCCCGAGCCGTTGACGCCAGTGATGACACCGTCATTCGCCGCGCCGGTACCGCAGGGGACCGTCGTGCGTGGCGATTATCTCTCGCGCCTTCTGAAAAACCGTGACCTGACGCTCGGCATGATGCTGTTGGGCTTGGGCGTGGCGTTCGGCCTGGGGGCGATGCACGCGCTTTCACCGGGGCATGGCAAGACAATCGTAGCGGCATATCTGGTGGGCAGCCGCGGGACGTTGAAGCACGCGTTGTTCCTGGGGGCGATGGTGACGTTCACGCATACGGTAAGCGTGTTTGCTTTGGGGCTCGGTGTGCTCTACTTCCAGGAAGCAATCGTGCCGGAGCGCGTGATTCCGTGGCTGGGAGCCGTCTCCGGCGTCTCGATTCTGGCGATTGGGGCGTATCTGCTTTATCAGCGGACGATGAGTCTGAGCCATGGCCACGATCACGACCATCATCATCACGAGACGCTGGAAGAGGAATCCGTGGGAGAAGCCGTGCAAGGGCAGCCAAGCTTTCTTTCGCGCTCCGAGCCTACGACATTCGTGCACCAACATACGCACGATGGACACACCCATTCGCATGTGATGCCGGACCAAGTGACGATGAGGGGACTGATAACGCTGGGTGCTTCGGGAGGGTTGGTGCCGTGTCCGTCAGCTTTGGTGTTGATGCTGAGCGCGATTGCCGTGGGCCATACGGGTTTGGGGCTCGCGCTTCTGGTCGCCTTTAGTGCCGGGCTCGCCATCGTCCTGATGGCGATCGGCGGGTTAGTGATCTATGCGAAGCACTTACTGCCGGACCCTGCGCCGGGGCATCCCTTTCTGCGCTTTGTTCCGGTGCTTTCCGCCGCGGTCGTCATGATGTTGGGCGCGCTAATGACGATGACATCGCTCGGTATTCTTCAAACTCCTTTCGCCGGTTAAATCCAATTGGCTATGGCCTCCGTAGACTCCGCAGGAGGATCGCGCTTCCGGGCGACCTCCTGATGAATTCAACCGAGGAGTGGACACATGATCCAACGATTGTGTCGAGTGGCCGCGGCGGCTTTGCTCTTGGCGACGGGACTCTTTCCCGCCAGCCATCGCAACGGGCCGTTGTTACTCGAAGATCAAACCGCTAACCTGAACGACTTTTATCTCTTCCGCAGTTACGAGGCCGGCCGTTCCGACCGCGTAGTGATGAGCATGAGCGTGCAGGGCTTTCAGAACCCTTCCAATGGACCCAGTTACTATAAGTTTTCCGATAGCGTCCTGTACCGGTTCAACGTAAACAATTCGCGTGGCCTGGATGGTGCACCCGACATCCAGATCGACTTCGTCTTTAAGACGACGCTGCGCGACAACCCAACGTTCCTGTCGTATTTCGGCGTGATCGACTCGATCGACAGCCCCGGCATTCTGCTGTATCAAACCTATACAGTGGTGGTGCGGGATCTAAAAAAAGGCACGCAGACGTCCTATGACCGGGACAAGAGCGGTCACTTACTGAGCGTGGCGCCGCCGAATCAGGGCCCCAAGGCGACGCCGAACTACGAGGCGAAGCTGGGAGCGCCCTCGGTGTTCGAGTTGCCGAATGGCATGCGCGTCTTCGCGGGTCCGCGAGACGACGCGTTCTACTTTGACAGCGGCTCGACGTTCGACTTTCTGAACTTCCGTACGCCCGCGCCGGTGTTGGCGGGAGCGGCAGATCAGGGCCAAGGCGCGGCGTACCCCGCGGCGGCCGATGGCTTCGCAGGCTACAACATCAGCCTGATTGCGGTGGAAGCCCCGATCTCTCAACTGACGGTGGACGGAACGGTGCCGACCAACGCGTCAGCGCCGAATGCCAAGATCGCCGGCTGGGCCTCGACGTTGCGGCAGTTCGTGACGATTCGCCCGAGCCCGGCGGACCCGATCCACGTCGGCGAGTATGTGCAGATCGACCGGGTGGGGAATCCGCTGACGGTGGAGTTACTCATCCCGCTGCCCATGAAGGATCGGTGGAACCGGAACGATCCGGTGAACGACATGCAGTTTGCGCCGTTCATCCGCGATCCGATCTTTGTGTCGGCCGTGTTAAAGGGCGCGTTCAACCTGAATACGGCGCCGGCGCCGCGCACGGACTTACTCGGCGTCTATGTGCCGGACATTACGCGAATCGATCTGACGATTGCGCCCAAGGGGCCGGGGGATAACGGCTACAGCCGCCTGGGTCCACTGGGAGGCGATAACGCGGGCTGGCCGTTCGGCGGCCGCCGCATCGGTGACGATGTGGTGGACATTGGCTTGCGCGCCGCCGCCGGCGTGCTGGTGAACGGCTTTGGCGCCGCGCCCAATAATCAGTTGGGGGATGGCGTGAACTCGAACGACCTTCCCTATCTTTCCCGCTTTCCGTTCCATGCTCCGCCCCACGCGGGCTACATGAGCAGCGGCATTCAGGGAACGAACGGACGAGGAACAAACCCGCAGTAGAACCTGCTTCAGGCGGCACCTCCGGAAGGGCGCCGCCTGTTTTTTCGGAATACCAACATGAGACTTCTCTTTACTTTTCTCCCCTTGCTCAACTTGCTCGCGCAGAACGCCGACCCGGACCGCCTGATGGCGGCGTTGAAGGACCGTTCGATTGCCGATCAGATTTCGCGCATGAAGACAGACGATCGAATCAAGGCCTATGAGGCCATGGCCGGACATCAGAAGGACAACGCGCATTATCAAAATCTGCTGGCGACGGCCTACATCCAGAAGATGCGGGAGACGGCCAACCCGGACTACCTGACGCGCGCCGCGGGCATCGTGGAAGGCGTCATCCAGGCCGATGGCGGCAACTACGAGGCGCTCCGGTTGCGGAGCCAGATCGAGTTGGAACGTCATAATTTCAGCATGGTGGCCAAGGTGTCGCGGCAACTGATTAAGATCGCGCCCGACGATCCGTGGAACTGGGGCACGCTGGGCGACGCGCTGATGGAACTGGGCGAGTACGAGCCCGCGGCCGAAGCTTACGAGCGAATGATGCGTCTGCGGCCCGACTTGGCGAGTTACAACCGCGCTTCTTACTATCGCTTCATTCATGGCGACGCCGCCGGCGCCATCGAGATCATGCAGCGGGCGATCACAGCCGGCAGCCGGGCGCCGGAGAACGTCGCCTGGTGCCTGGTGGACCTCGGCCATCTCTACTTCAAGACCGGACGCTATCCGCTGGCCGAGCAGGCTTATAACGCGGCATTGAAGGTGTTCCCGGCGTATCATCCGGCCTACTACGGACTCGGGCGGCTGCATCTTGATCAGGCGAAGTATCCCGCGGCGATCACCGAACTGAAACTGGCGCAGAATGCGGTGCCGATGGTGGAGTATGTGGCGGCGTTGGAGGATGCTTACCGCGCAGTTGGACGTCTGGAGGAAGCGAAGTCCCAGGAGAAGATGCTGGCGGCCATTGACCGCCTGGAGCGGGCCAACAATCAGGCCGCCAACCGGGGGCTGGCGATCGTTTACGCGGATCATGACCGGCAGTTGCGGCGGGCCTTGGAACTGGCACAGGGCGAGTTGAACTTTCGCCGCGACATCTACACTTACGACGCGCTGGCCTGGGCGCTGCACAAGAATCGGCGCGATGAGGAAGCCTGGCAGGCGATGGAGCAGGCCTTGCGGCTGCGCACGCCGGAGCCCCTGTTCCACGCGCACGCCGCGGCGATCGCCGAGTCCCTGGGGAAGATCGCCGAGGCGAAGCAACATCGGGCCAAGGTGCAAGAGCTGAAGCAGTGGACGGGCAAGGAGTAAGTGATGCTGTATCTCTTCTTTCTGGCTTGGGCCGATGAGCCGATGGTTCGGTTGCTGGATGAGCGTTTGAACGCGGCCCAGCGCAACGACGCCTGTTACGCGCTCCGGGACGATCGCACTGCGGAGGTGAACACGGCCATGCGGCGGGCGATGATGAGCGACCTAGTGCGCGCCTGCGCGGCGCGCCATCTGCGCGAGGCCGGCGCCGTGGACGAACTCAAGGACGCCTTGGCCCAGCCGGATGCTGACCTGAAGATCGCGGCCTTACGGGAGTTGGGCCAGATACGGAGCCCGAACTTGTTGCCGGAGTTGGCGGCCGCCGCCAAAGACGAGAATGCGCTGGTGGCAACCAATGCCGTCGACGCAATCGCGCAGGTGCGGGATCCGCAGGCGCTGCCCTATCTGATCGCGATCGCGCAAGGCGGGCAACTGGCAGGGGCCACGGCGTTGGCACGGGCCGCGGCTTACGCGGACCCGAGCGTGCTCGAGGTGGCGAGGCAGTATCTGGCGGGGGACGATGTGGCGGCGCAGGTGATTGCAATTCGCGTGCTGGGGGATTGGGGTGAGGCGAGTGATCTGGCCCGCTTGAAGCCGGTGGCGGCGCGCGGCGAGGCGTTGCCATCGCAAGGGCGTGGCTTCGGAATGATGCCGGCCATCGATCTCTCGAAAGTGGCCAGGAACGCGATGCGGCAGATCGAGCAGCGGCTAAACCAGATTGGCGCCCGTTAGCAAGGCGCTGTCGGCGACGACCTCGGCAGGCGTGCCGCCTCCGGCGACGCGCCCTTTGTCCATCACAACGCAGGTGTCGGCGATCTCGCCCAATGTGTTCAGGTCGTGCGTGGCGGTGACAATGGTTTTGCCGAGGGATTGCCAGCTTCTCATCAGGTCGACGATCTGCCGCTCGGTGCGCGGGTCCAGGGCGGCGGTCGGTTCATCGAGCAGGATCACTTCAGGATCCATGATCAGGACGGAGGCCAAGGCGACGCGTTTCTTCTCGCCGCCCGAGAGGCGGTAGGGCGCGCGGTCGCGCAGATCAGCAATCTGAAAATAGTCCAGCGCTTCGGCGACGGTGGAGCGGATCTTGTCCTTGGGCCAGCCCAGTTGCAGGGGTCCGAAGGCAACTTCTTCGAAGACGGTGGGGCAGAAGAGTTGAACGTCGGGGTTCTGAAAGACCAGGCCCACTCGCTTGCGGAAGGCCTGGGCAAAGGCGTCGTGTTCAAAGTCGTGTTCGGTAAGCGGCGCGCCGCGATAGCGAACCACGCCCTGGTCGGGAAAGTAAAGTCCGCCGAGAATCCGCAGCAAGGTGGATTTGCCGCAGCCGTTGGCGCCGAGCAAGGCGAGCCGCTGGCCGGCGGCGACGGCGAGCGAGATGCGGTCCAGCGCGGTAACGCCGCGGTAAGCGAAGCTGACGTTGTCGAGTTCGAAGAGATTCATGCGAGTAGCGCCGCTCCGCAAGCGAGGCCGCACGCGGCGATGGAGAACCAGTCCAATGCGCGCAGGGGCGTCTCATCGAGGACGTGCACTTCACCGCGATAGCCGCGGGCCTGCATGGCAAGGTGGACATCGCTGCTGAGTTCGAAGGCCTTGCTCATCAGGACGCCAACGGTGGAGATGGCCATGGCGCGGCGCTGGTCCGAGGGCAGGACGCCGGCCATGCGACTTTGGCGCCCTTCCAGCATGTCCATAGCGGTTTGCACGAGAAGAAAGATGTAGCGGTACGTCATGCCGATGAGAACGGCAGCCACAACCGGCAGTCCGCAGGAACGGAGCGCCCGGAGCAGCCGGCTCCAGGGCGTGGTGGAGACGAGCATCCAACCGAGGGTGCTGGTGGCGAGAACACGCGCCAGCAGAAAGCCGGCGGTGCGCAGGCCGGTGGCGGTGACGCCAAAGCCTAGCGGCGCGCCGGGCGTGAGGAACAGCGCCGGGATAGCGATGGCGCCGCTGAATAGGAAGACGCCCGTCCACAGGCGGAGCAGTTCGCGAAAATGCAGGCCGCTGGCGAGGGCGGTGGCCGCGGCGCCGAGCCAGAGGACGCCGATCATTGGCAGCGAGCGCGAGGCCGCAGCGGTGACGATCAGAAGACCCGCGGCGGCCAGCTTCACGCGGGCGTCTGTCCGCTGGAGGAAGCCGCCGGTCGCGGCAGACAGTTCAGCCGAGAAGGAGCGCTCGAGCACGTGCGAGAGTTCGGCCAGCGTGCGATCCAGAAAGCCTTTCCGACGATGGACGAGGTGATGCAGTCCTTCAGACATTGCGACGCCTGAAGACTGCTAACGAAACGAGAATGATGAGGCCCGTGCCGGCCATCGCCGAGAGCATGTAGCCGAAGGCCGCGCTTTTGAGGATAGGCGGGGCGTAGTCGGGAATGGGCGCCGTCCAGACGGTGGAGAGTTTTTCGAGGCCGACGGGGACCGTTGCCGGCACTTGGCCGCGCGAGGCGGCCGCAATCTCGCGACGCTTTTCCGGGTTCGCGAAGTCTTCGGGCGCCCATTCGCCCCAAGCCGAGCCGACCGCCAGCAGGCCCAGCGGAGTCAGGATCATGAGCAGCGCCAGGCCAGCCCAGAGCTTGCGCAGCGAGGCGCGAGGGTCCGCGCCGCCTGCGGCTTCGGGAGCCTCGCGGGCGAGCAGCATGGGGTCCGTGCGCTGCAGGTACGAGACCACGCCGATGGAGACCAGGAACTCGGCAAAGCCGGCGAAGGTAAGATGACCGATCATCATGGCGGGCACCGCGATACTCAGTGGATAAGGTGCGTAAAGCGGCGTGCCGGCCGCATCGCGGAACAGCATCGGCTGCAAGCCGAACTCGATCGCCGTGAGCAGCGCAGCGGCGTTGATGCCGAAGTAACCCGCCAGCCCCGCAGCCATCAGCCGCCGAGTGGAGCCCATCGCCGCCGTGCCGGCTACCAGCCGGTAAACCAGCGAAGCCGTCAGGCTGCCCACGATGGCGATGTTGAAGCAATTGGCGCCAATAGCAGTAATGCCCCCATCCCCGAAGAAGATGGCCTGAATCACCAGAGCTACCGAGATGGCGAGCATGCCGGCCCAAGGCCCCAGCACCACGGACGCCAAGCCGACGCCGGTGGCGTGGCCGGTGGTGCCGCCGGGCAACGGCAGGTTGAACATCATGATGACGAAGGAAAAGGCGGAGAACACCGAGATGAGGGGGACGAAGCGCGTATGCAATTGCCGCTTTACCTTCTGCAGAGCCACGTACCAGAACGGGGCCGCCGAAGCGTAGGCGACCGCGCACGTCGAGGGGCTCAGATAACCGTCGGGAATGTGCATACGAACATCCCTATTGTGCTACAGGCCTGCCCACACGACTCACTACGAGAGAGGCGAAAGGTTGGATTCAAACCGGGGCTGCCCATCGCGCGGACAGGCAGCCCCACCGGGGTCAGAACGTAAAGCGGAGGGCCAACTGCATTACGCGCGGACGGTCCGCACTCGTGAGGCGAGCGAAGTTCGGGCTCACTACGCTCATGTCGGGCGGGAAGAACTTCACGTTGTTGAAGGCGTTGAACGCTTCGGCGCGGAACTGAAGCGTCATGCCTTCTTTGATGGTGAAGTTCTTGAAGGCGGAAAGATCGGTGTTCCACCAAGCCGGGGCTTCGATGATGTCACGGCCGGAGGTGCCGAACTTGAGCGGCAGAGTGGCGGTGAAGGCCGTGGGATTGAACCAGTAGAGGCCTTTGTTGTTGTCTCCGAAGCCTTCCTGCGGCGAGATGCCGTTGAAGGCCGAAATCGGCTGTAGACCCGTGGCGTCGGCCCGCTGGGTGACGTAGGAAAGGCCCGTGAGGTTTGTGGACGTCACGCTGCGGTGGACGCCGGTCTGCCAGGAGGTGATGGCATTCACCTGCCAGCCGCCGACGATGGCGTTGGCGAAGCCATTGGCTCCGCTCAGCATCGGCTTGCCTTTGCCAAACGGCAGTTCGTAGACGATGCTGGTGACCCAGCGGTGGCGAATGTCGAAGTCCGAATTGCCTTTGTCGAGCTGGAAGTTGGCCGGGTTCAGGTTCGGCGAGCCGAAGGAGCCAGCGGAGTCCGTATCGATGGAGTGGGCCCAGGTGTGCGCCATCAGCACCTGGAAGCCATTGCTGAAGCGGCGCTCGACTTTCAGGTTGAAGCCGTTGAAGTTGGACTTACCCGATTGCGACGAATAGAGCATTTGGCCCAGCCGCGGATAGCGCGTGGCCACACCGGGGGTGACGTCGTAGAGCACGCCGGGGGTGACGTTCGCATAGCCGTTATAGCGCTTCGAGAGGCGGCGGCCACTGGAGCCGACATAAGCCGCTTCCAGCAGCCAGTTCTTACCGAGAGATTTCTGGACCGACATCGTCCACATGTAGACGCGCGGCTTGCGGCCGTCGATCTCCTGCACGAAGAGGTTGGTGCCGATGGGCGTCTGATAGTTCGCGTCAACGGGAGGCACCACGACGACGGGCAGCGTATTCACGCCGAACTGATAGTCCGAAAGGCCGCGGCCCGTCTGGTTGATGTTCTGCTGCGTGAAGATCGGCGGGCCGTTGGTGATGAACTGCGTTTCGTTCATCTGCGTCTGGTCGAAGTAGACACCGGCGCCGGCGCGGATGGTCCAGGTGTTGGCCCAGGCCGGGTTGTAGGCAAATCCCAGCCGCGGAGCGAAGCCCTTGTTATCGCGCTTGATGATGGAAGGACGGATCTGGCCGAGCGACGGGAAGAGCTGCTTGCCGGCATTCCAGTCCCAGCCGTAGACGTGGTCGAGTTCCTGCTTGATCGGCGCGGGCGGGCCGACGTTCTCATAGCGCAGGCCATAGTTCAGCGTGAACTCGCGGGTGATCTTCCAGTCGTCCTGAATGAAGATGTTGTGCGTCATGAAGCGGAAGTGCGTGGCTGAAGTGCCCACGGCGCCGCTCATGTTGGTGGGGAAGCCGAGAAGGAAGTCCGCTACGCCGTTGCCGGTGCCGGCGACGGGATTGCCGGTAGCGGGGTTCAGCGTCGCGGTATAGCTGGCATTGAAGGTGAAGCTGCCACGCGGACCGTTGTCGCTATCCAGCAGGAAGCGCGTCTGGCGGATGTCGTAGCCGGTCTTGATGGTGTGGCCGCCCTTGATCCACGTGAGATTGTCCGTGAACTGATAGTTGTGGAGGACGTTGCCCTGGGTGAGGCCATTGCTGCCAATGCCGCTGTAGCCCTGCCAAGCGATGCCGGGCACGCCCCAATTCAGTTGGGCGGTGGAGACGCCGGTGATGCCGATCTTCTGCGCGAGGTTCTCGTTGACGGTAACCTGGCGCCCGAAGAGCGTCATGTAAGCGTAAGAGACTCGAGCGACATTCACCACCGTGGGCGTGAGGCTGGAGGTGACTTGCACCACGCCGGAGACGCCTTTGGTATCCACCAGGGAGCCGGCCAGCGGGGGCAGCGCGGCTGGGGAGAGCGGGGCTTTCTGCTGGCTATAGCGACCGAAGAGGCTGTGCTTCTCGTTAATCAGCCAGTCGCCGCGCAAGTTGAATTGGTCATCATCGAGCTTCTGGACGGGCGTGCCGACGAGGTTTGCGCCGTTCACAGTGGGATTGTTGGTGACGGGGATGTAGGGAAGAAGTTCTTGGAAACGGCGTTGATGCGGCTGGCGGGAATCTGATTGCCGGGGAAAGGCTGCCGCGAAACCGTGGTGGCGTTGAAAGTGAGCGGATCGCTGATGGTGGCGATGCCGTCAAAGTTACCGCCCAACTGGGTCTGGGTGGGATAGATGCCGCGCTGAATGACGCCCAGGCGCTGTTTGAAGCTCTCGAAGTTGCCGAAGAAGAAGATCTTGTTCTTCTTGATGAAGCCGCCGCCGGCGGCGCCGAACTGGTTACGTTTGAAGGGCTCCACGCCGGGGGAGAAGAAGTTGCGGGCGTCCATCTTGTCGTTGCGCAGGAAGTGGAAGACGGAGCCGTGATAGCGATTCTCGCCGGCGCGGCTGGCGACGTTGATGATGCCGGGCGAATTGCCGAACTCGGCCTGGAAGAAGTTGCGCTGGATCTTGAATTCCTGCACCACATCGAGCGAAGGCGTGATGGAGCTATCGCCGATACGCGGGTTGCGCATTTCCACGCCATCGAAGAGATAGCTGGTGGAACTTTCGCGCTGGCCGCCGACCAGAAGGCTGCGGTCCGAACGCGAAGTGGTGGAGGCGATGAAGCTGGAAGGGCCGGTGCCGGTAGGCAACTGCGGGATCACGCCGGGAGAAAGGGCGCCGAGCGTGATGTAGTTGCGGCCGTTCAAGGGCAGGTCCGCGATCGCTTTCCGCGTGATCACCTGGCCGAGCGAGGCGGTCTCCTGCTCTAGCAGTGGGGCGGAACTGGCTTCCACGGTGACCTGATCATTCACCTGGCCGACTTTGAGCGCGACATTGATGATTTCGCGGCCGGCGATGTTGAGCGTGATGTTGTCGACGACGGAAGTCTGAAAGCCCGGGGCGGTGATGTTCAGCCGATACTCGCCGGGGGCCAACTGTGGCACGACGAACTCGCCCGCCTCATTCGTGCTCACGGCACGTTGCTGCCCGGTGGAAAGCATCGTAGCGGTAACTTTGGCATTCGGGACGGCGGAGCCGGACTCGTCCTTGACGAGGCCCGCCAGGGTGGACGTATTCACCTGGGCCAGCAAGGTCCAGGCACAGAAAAGAAGCGTGGCTGCGTTGATAATGCGCGACGTCATGGTCTCTCCATTCGCAAAAGAGGCCTGGCACTCGTCAGAATGCACGACCCCAAAGTGGCCAGATCATATCATTTGGCGCGCTGGAGATACAGGGAGGAAACGATTAAGATCCCGTAAAATCGGGGAGCCAATTCCGCGCTATTTTCCCCGCAAAACGGTGCCTTCACGCAGTTCGTCTGTAGCACGCTTCACCAGGACATCGCCGGGCGCGAGCGCCCCCTGCACCTCGACCAGATCGCCGCTGGCGACGCCGCGCTTGACGTCCACATAACGTGCCTTCCCCGCGTCCAGCCGGATGACGAAGGAGCGTTCGGTGGTGGTGGCGATCGCGGTAGCGGGCACCAGCAGCGCGGTACGCCCCTGGCGGACCGGCCATTGAAGTTCGGGGTACATGCCAGGCGCCAGCCGGCCACCGGAATTGACAACGTCCAGTTCCACGGGCATCGTGCGGGTTTTGGGGTCCACTACTCGTGGCAGCCGCGCCACCACGCCGGTGAACGTCTCGCCGGGAAACGCGGGCAAGGTGAACGTGACGCGCGCGCCACGCGACAGGCTGCCCAGGTCGCCTTCGGGCACAGCCGCGATCAGCCGCAGCCGGCTGACCTGCTGCAGCTTGACCAACGGGCCGGTGGAAGGTCCAGCCAGGGCGCCGGGGTGCAGGTAACGGTCCGTGATAACGCCGTCAAACGGCGCTTTGATTTCGAGATACGCGCGTAGGTCTTCGAGCGCCTTCACGCCGCTCTTCCCCGCGTCGATCGCCCGATCGGCGGCACGCGCGGCGCCGCGAGCGGCTTCGACAGCCTTCTCGGCGAGGACAAGCTCATTGCCGGCGATCGCACCCGGAGTGGCCGACGCGCTCTTCAATCGTTCGTAGGTGGCTTGGGCGGCCAGGAGCTTGGCTTCGGCTTCAGCGCGCACCGCTTCGGAGGCGCCCTGTTTGGCACGAGCTTGGGCCAAGTCGGCATCCATTTCTGGCGCGCTGAGACGAGCCAGCAGGTCGCCTTTCTTCACGAGCGAGCCGACGTCGACGCGGATCTCTTCCAGGTAGCCGGGCACACGCGCGGCGATGTCGACGGACTGATAGGGCGCCAGTTCACCGGGCAATTTGCGTACGCGGTCCACGGGCTTGGTGACTACCGTGACCGTTTCCACGGTGGTTTGGGCAAGCGCGACACAGGCGCAGAGACTAAGCAGGATTCTCATAGAAGCGGCTTTCCGGATCGTCAGGGTCGAGCGAGGCCGATTGCGCGGCAGCGCGAGCTTGCAGGATGGCGTAGAAGGCGGGGAGCACGGAGAGCGTGGCCAGCGTGGCGAAGAACAGGCCCCCGATCACCGCGCGCGCGAGTGGCGCCGTTTGCGCGCCGCCGTCACCGTTGCCCAGCGCGAGCGGCACCATCCCGGCGATCATGGCGGTGGCGGTCATCAGGATGGCGCGCAAGCGCGACGTGGCGCCATCCACGGCCGCGACTCGCGCCGACAGACCGGCCTTGCGCGCGCGTTCGGCAAAGCTCACCAGCAGAATCGAATTCGCCACGGCGATCCCCACCGCCATGATCGCGCCAAGGAAGGACTGGATGTTCAGGGTGGTGCCGGTGAGCCGGAGAGCGATCGCCGCGCCCGCAAGCACGGCGGGCACAGTGGCCAGAATGCCCAGCGACAAGCGAAAGCTCTGGAAGTTCGCCGCCAGTAACAGGAAGATCGCGGCGATGGCCAGCAGTAAGCCGAGCCGCAAGCCATCCAGCGTTTCCTCGAGCGGCGGAATCTGGCCGGCGACGTTCACAGTGATGCCTTTGGGGGGCTCACCAGCGCGAGCCACCGCTTGACGGATGGCCGGGGCGACGTCACCCAGCGGTACGCCGTGCAGATTCGCGGTGAGTGACAGAGCCCGCAGCGAGTTATAGCGGGTGAGTTCGCCCATGGCCGTGCCGTTCTTGAAGGTGGCAATGTCGCCCAACAAGGGTCGCGATTGGCCGTCGCGCATGACGGGCAGTTCTTCAAGATCCTTCACGCCGGTGACGCGATGCTGGGGAATCTCCACCTGCAGCTGGAAGCCATTGCCCGAGACCGGATCACGCCAGTAGTTGGCTTCGACGAAGCGCGAAGACGAGGTGGCCGCCAGCACCGACTTCATTACGTTCGACATGGTGAGGCCGAACTGGCCGGCCCGGTCGCGGTCGATGTTGATCTCGACCGTCGGATAGTCCGTGGCTTGCACGTACTGCAGGTCGCGCAGGGCGGCAATCCTGGCCAACTCCAGGCGCACCTTCTCGGCGTGCGCGCGAATCGCCGGCATCGGCGCGCCCTGGATCGCCACTTCGATGGGCGTGGGCGAACCGAACGACATCACCTGCGAAATGATGTCGCCCGCCTCGAAGCTCACTTTCACCTGCGGCAGATCGCGGCCGAAGCGGGCGCGCAAACGCTCTTTGAGCGCTTCGCCCTGCAGCTTGGCCGTGGGTTTGAGCGAGACGGTGAGCACTGCCTCCTGCGGACCCGCGGTCCACAACTGGATCGTCGAAACCGGATAGGACGCGGGCTGCGTGCCGATAAAGCCGATGGAGATGTCGATGTCGCCCGCTTCGTCGCGAATCAGGTCGAGGGCTTTGAGAGCAACCAGTTCTGTCCGCTCGATGCGGGTGCCCGTGGGGGCGCGCAGGCGCAAGCGGAACTGCAGCGGATTGGCGATGGGGAAGATCTCGAGGCCCAGCGTCGGCAACACCATCAACAGCAGTGCGGCGCACGTCAGCAGATAGCCGCCCGTAACCGGCCAGCGCAACGCCACCAGCCATTCGGCATAACGGCGATACGCCCGCGTCAGCCAGCCTTCGCCTTCGTGGCGCGCAGGCCGCATCCACAACGTGGCGAGCATGGGCACCAGCGACGAGGACAGCACGTACGACGAGATCATGGCGAAGCCGACAGCGAGCGACAACGGCACAAAGAGTTGCTTGCCTACACCGGTCATGAAGGAGCTGGGCAGGAAGACGGCCAGGATACACAACAGCGAGAGCAAGCGCGGCAGGGCCGTGCGCTGGCACGCCTCCACCACGGCCCGCGCTCCGGTAGCGCCCTGGGCCATCCGCGTGTGAATGTTCTCGATCTCGACGGTGGCTTCGTCCACGAGTACACCGACGGCGAGCGCGAGCCCGGCCAGCGTCATGATGTTGATGGTCTGGCCGGTGGCGTAGAGCAGAATCAGCGCAGAGAGCAGCGAGATGGGGATCGTCACCATGACGATCAGCGCGCCGCGCCAATCGCGCAGGAACAGCAAAGCCATCAGGCCCGTGAGCAGCGCACCGAGCACGCCTTCGCTTGTCAGGCTCTTGAGCGCCGCCTGCACGTAGACCGACTGATCGAACTCCACGCTGACATCGACATCGTCGGGCACGGCCTTACGAAAGGTCGGCAGGTTAGCGCGTACGCGTTCGATCACATCGAGTGTTGAAGCCTGCGCGCGCTTGGTGATCGGGATATAGACGGTCCGCTTGCCGTTGACGTGCGCGTAGCCGGTGACGACGTCGGTGCCGTTCTCCGTGGAGCCGATGTCGCGCAGGTAGATGGTGGGCCCGCTGCCGACGCGAATGGGCGCGTTGTTGAGCTCGCTGAAGTCGCTGCCGATGATCGAATTGGCAACGGCCATGCGCGTCAGGTCGCCGGTGCGAACCACGCCAGAAGGAATCACCGTATTCGCTTTGGTGACCGCGGCAATCGCCTCTTCCGGAGAGACGTGATATTGGCGCAGCTTATCCGGATCGAGCCGGACGACGATCGTGCGCTGATTGCCGCCGAAGGGCGGCGGCGCGGAGACGCCCGGCAAAGTCGCAAACAGGGGGCGCACGCGGTTGATGGCGATGTCCTGCATTTCGGCCGGCAGACGGGTGGGGCTCGAGAAGACCAACTGGCCAATGGCGATGGAGCCGGTATCGAAGCGGGTAATGAACGGCGGCACCGCGCCCGGCGGCATGAACGAGCGCGAACGATTCGCATAAGAAACCACTTCGGCCATCGCCGTGTTCATGTCCGTATCGGGGTAGAAGGTGAGCTTGATGAGCGCCGCGCCTTGAATCGACCGCGACTCCACGCGCTGAATGCCGCTCACATAAAGCAGATGGTACTCGTAGTAGTAAGTCGCGAAGCCTTCCATCTGCGCGGGGTCCAAACCGCCGTACGGTTGGGCGATGTAGATGGCGGGCGAACCCACGGTGGGAAAGATATCGATCTTGATGCGCTGCCAGGCAAGCCACGCGCCCAGCAGCACCGAGAGCACGGCCACCAGCACCGTAACGGGATGGCGTAAGGAAAAACGAACCAGTCCCATCTATCGGCTCCCCACGGCGGCTTTTAAGAATGGCTCGATGTCGCCCTGCGCCGTGGACACCGCAAGCATGGCGCGCCATACGGCGAGCTTGGCCAGGCGGTCGTCAATCTCGGTCTGCGTCAGTAGACGCTGGGCTTCCGCCACTTCGGCAATCGTCCCCAGCCCGGCGCGATAGCGCGCGGTGGCTTGCTGTTCTCCCGCCGCGGCGGCCTCTCGCTGAGCGGGTAGCAGAGCCACGAGTTTGCGAGCCCCTTCGAGTTGCGCATTGGCCTGGGCGAGCCGCGCGGCGAGGTCCTGCGCCAGTTGCTCCTGACGCATCTGTTCGGCGCGCGTCTGGCTGGCTTCGATGCCCCGCTGCAGGCGCAGGCCGGGCAGCGACATTGCCGGGAAGGTAACCGTCAGCCCGGCGCCCCAGTTCACGATGTTCGGACCGAGGCCCGCGGCCGCGCCTCCCGTCGTGAAGTCCGGGTTCGCCCCCGTGCCTCGCGCGTAGGTGGCGCCCTGCACGTTGAACTTCGGGTAATAAGCCTTGTCGAGAATCTTCTGCCGGGCCTGCGCTTCCTCAACGGCGGCCGCCTGGACGCGCGCTACGGGATGAGATCGCAGGTCGGCCTGCGCCAGAACCGCCGCCGGGGGCGTTTCGAGCAAGGCTCCGGCGACGGCCTGGAAAGTCGGCTCCAGTCCGTACTGCGATAACGCCGCCTTGGCGACGGCCACGGCTTGCTCGGCCTGTACCAGTTGCGCCTGCGCCAGGGCCACTTCAGCCTTCAAACGCGAATGATCCGCGCCCGGCCGCAATTCGGCGTTCACCTGCGCGGCCACAATCTCTTCCAGCGAACGCGCGCGCTTCACCGATGCGGCGGCCGCGGCGACGGTTTGCTCCGCCGCGAGCACCGTGAGGAACCCATCGGCGGCGCTGGCCGCAACTTCGAACCTAGTGCGCGTCAAAATAGCTTCCGCATAGCGCTGATGGGCCGTGGCGGCGTTCACCTGCGAGGCCCGCCGCCCAAAGTCGAAGGGCTCCCAACTGACCAGCAGGCCGACGGCGGTGCCCCAGACGCTGGTCATCGAATTGTTGGCGAGCGGTGGTCCGGAGATATTGGGCAGCGTGGATTGCGGCAGCATCATGCCAAAGACGTTGTTGCGGGTGGCCCGATTGGCCTGGGCCAGAAAGTCGGTTTGGGGCAGATAGGCGGTGCGGGCCAACCGGATCGCCTGGGCCGCTTCGGAAGCTTTTTCCCGCGAAACGCGTACGCCACCGTATTTCTCGAGCGCGGCGCTTACGGCCTGATCAACCGTGTAGGTCTGCGCGGCTGCCCAGCAAGGCAACAGAAGGAACAGCATTCGCATCAACCTGACACGATATCAAAAGCATCGCGAGACGGTCGCCCGAACGCCGGACGAAGGCGTTCGCCCAGTGCATCCGGGCTCCCTCGAGACGCTGAGGTTCGGGGGCTCTAGATAAAGCCCACCGAGCCATCGGCCCGGAACTCGAAGCCGCGACGCCAGGGCTTCGGCGGATTGCGCCGCAGGAACTCTTCGTTCAGTTCGATGCCCAGGCCGGGCTTGGTGGGCAGCGGAATGTAGCCGCCCTTGGCAGCCAGTGGTTCCTGCAGAATGTCCTTGCGCGGCGATTCGTCGTCGGGGTGGTATTCGAGGATAAAGAAGTTGGGCGTGGAGGCGGCGAAGTGGACGTTGACGGCCGTCGCCACCGGCCCCATCGGATTGTGCGGGGCCACGCGGACGTAGGCGGCTTCGGCCATGGCCGCGATCTTCTTCATCTCGAGCAAGCCACCGCAGACGCAGATGTCTGGTTGGACGAAGTCCAGGCATTGCGCATTCAGGATCGGACGGAACTCATGGCGCGTGTAGTTGCACTCACCGCTCGCGAGCGGAATCTCTACGTGCTCGGAGAGCTTGTGCATGGCGTCGACATTCTCGGGCCGAATTGGCTCTTCCAGCCACATCGGGTTGTACGGCTCGATCTCGCGGGCCATGCGGATCGCACGCGTGACTTCGAAGAACTTCGCATGAATATCGACACCGATGTCGATGTCCGGGCCGAGCGCCTCGCGCACAGCGCGCACCCGCTGACCGGCCATCCGCGTGACGTAGTTCACGGGACGCGCGTTGGTGCCGCTCATGTGCGGCGACATCTTCACGGCTGTGTAGCCGTACTTCTCCACCAGCCGCTTGGCCGATTCCGCCACTTGCGAGGGCTCGCCGCCACCGGCGCTCTGATACAGGCGGATCCGATCGCGCACCTTGCCGCCCAGCAGCATGTAGACCGGCAAGCCGGCGGCTTTGCCGGAGATGTCCCATAGCGCGTGCTCAATGCCGCTGATGGCCGCGTTGACCACGCTGCCGCCGGGGAAGCGGCTGAAGTTGTACATCAGGTCCCAGAGATATTGGATGTTGCGCGGGTCCTGCCCCACCAGCCAACTCTTGAAGTCGGCAATTACCTTGAGCGTGGCTTCATCGGGGCCGCAGGAGTAGGCTTCGCCGATGCCGTGGATGCCTTGATCGGTGAGCACCTTGACGAAGATCAGATTGCGGTTCGCCACGTTGGTGGGAAACACCTGGATGTCGGTGATCTTGAGGTTGGGGCGCGAGCCGGTTTGCGCCGCTTGCAGGAACGGAGCAGCCGCCGCGGGTTGAGCGAGGAAACGACGTCGATTCACGGCGGCTAGCGTATCACCGAACGATGGTCCACAGATGATACATTCAGGCCATGAGTCCTCGGGAGATGCTTTTAGAGCCGTTTGCGCATGCGGCGCCGGCCGTGGCGCTGGAAGCCCTGACGGCAGAGGATGCGCGCCGCCATTGGGAGAACGCGCCGCATTCCATCGCCGAGATTGTGGCGCATCTGAACTTTTGGCAAAGTTGGTTTCTGGCGCGTTGCCACGGGCAACCCGAGGCGATGGCCAGCTCCGCCGCTTCCGGCTGGCCGCCTCCCGGACCTTGGGAAGAGCTACGCGATCATTTTCTCGCCGGGCTGGAACTGGCGGTGCAACTCGGCGAACAGCCCGATGCCGATCGCCCCATCGACCCGCCCATTGAGTTTCCGCCTCTCGCTCAGTACACCGTTCGCGAGGCGCTTACCCATGTGGCCCTGCACAACGCTCATCACCTCGGCCAGATCATCACGCTGCGCCAGTTGATGGGCCTTTGGCCGCCGCCCAGCGGCTCTCTGACCTGGTAGTGAATCGTTCCACCGGAGAAACCATGTTGAATCGCCGTCAATTTACTCAAGCCCTTGCCGCTTGGCCCACACTTCGCTCAGTCACTGCCGCCCAGGACGCACCGATTTGGGGCAATCCGATCGTCGATTGCCATCATCACCTGCGCCGCACGCCGGAGGCGAACATCGCGCACCTGGATGGCTGCGGCGTTTCAAACTTCATGGCGCTGGCGCGGGCCAACTCCGCCGAAATGATGCAGACCGTCCGGCAGCAGTATCCGGGCCGCGCACTCGGCTGGTTCGCCTCCGCGGACATCACGAAGCCGGAAGCGGAAGCGCAGCTGACCGCCGCGGTGAAGGCCGGCGCGATCGGCTTTGGTGAACTGAAGTTCCATGTGGCCGCCGATGGTCCCGAGTTGCGCCGCATGTATGCGCTCGCCGCGGACTTGAACGTGCCCATTCTGGTGCACTTCCAGGAAGTGCCGCACACGCCGACGGAAGGCGTCTTTGCAACGGGCTTCAAGAACTTCGCCGCTATGCTGAAGTCCTATCCCAAGACGACCTTCATCGGCCATGCCGACGCCTTCTGGGCCAACATCAGCGCCGACTACGCCAACGAAGTCGACTACCCGAAAGGCAAGATCAAACCGGGCGGCGTCACCGACAAGCTCCTGAGCGACTATCCGAATCTGTATGGCGACCTCGCCGCCAACTCCGGCAACAACGCTCTCTCGCGCGATCCTGAGTTCACTCCCGGCTTCCTGAAGCGGCACGGCAATAAGCTGATCTTCGGCAGCGACTGCGCCTGCAACGACGGCCGCGGCGGCGGCATCTCGCAAGGGGGCAATCCGAATGCGAGCCGTCTGGCCGGCAAGTGCGTGGCGCGCGAAACGCTGACCCTGCTGAAGAACACCGTTTCGCCGGCGGCGTTCAAGAAGCTTACCTGGGAGAACGCGCACCGCGTTTACCGGCTGAAGGCTTAGACGCGCCTAGGCGGCGGCAAGCGGCAACTGCACGCGGAAGACGCTGCCCTGCCCGGGCTCGCTCTCCACCACAATGCGGCCTCCGTGTTCATCCACGATCTTGGCCACAATGGCGAGCCCCAGGCCCACGCCGTCTTTCTTGGTGGTGAAGAACGGATTGAAGATCGAGGCGCGGATCGCGGGATCGATGCCCGCGCCGCGGTCGATCACAGCCACTTCGAGCAGGTTCTCGTCGGCGCGCGTCTTCACCGTCACCACACTACCGGGCGGCGACGCCTGTGCGGCATTCACCAGCAGGTTGATAAACACCTGCTCAATCAGTTCCTGATCGATCTGCGCCGGCGGGACGTTGGGCGCATAGTTGCGCACAAAGGTGATGGGGAAGGAGGGGAACTGCCGCTCGGCGTGGCCAATGGCTCGATCCAGCACCTGGGCGATGTCGTGAGGCGCGCGCTGCAGATGGAAAGGCCTCGCGAACTGCAGAAAGCGCGTGATCAGCGAATTGGTGCGGTCCACTTCGCTTTGAATGAAGCCGGAGAGTTCTTTAGACAACTCGTCGTCCGGCGGCAAACGCTTGGAAAGCAGTTCCGCCGAGTTCTTGATGGTGCCGATCGGGTTGCGGATCTCATGCGCGAGGCCGGCGGTCAATTGGCCCAGCGCCGCGAGCCGCTCGGTGCGGCGCATGGCTTCTTCAGCTTTCTGAAGATTGACGTTGGCATGCGCCAATTGCTCTGCGACAGCCTGATAATTCCTGGCCTCCTGCCGATTGTGCTGGGCCAGTTCGTAGGTCAGGTAGCCCACCATGCACAGGAAGGTGGCGCGCAGGCTGAGTTCCGCGATGGCATAGTCGACGAGGGTCCAGCGGCTCCAGTCCACAATCAGCAACTGCGAAAGATAACCGGCAATGCTCAGCAGCGTGCAGGTCACCGCGCCGGCCAAACTTAAGGTGGTGGCCGCGGAGATGATGGGCCAAAAGAGGATCGGGTAGTAGCTGGACGTGATGCCGCCCGTCACGCCGATCAGCAAGTAGGCCAGGAACAGCTTTACCCCGACGGTGACGTAGATGCCGCGCGGCGAGAGCAGGAACGGCAGGCGCGTGCTCACCACCTGGAAGAGAAACATCACCACCGTCATCTGCGCTTCGGCGATGTTGATGTCCGGGCCCAACTGATGCATGGCGCCGAAGATGAGCAGCCAGATAAAGTCCGAAGGTCGCAGCCAACCGATCCAACGTCGCATGCTAACGTCCTTCCGGAATCAGGCCGCCGAGATAGGCGCGCTCGCGGGTGAACACCGGTGGCTCGAGGTCCACGCGCCAGCCCGTCGGCTCCGCCGGCACGATCATGCGCCCTCGCTTGAAGCTGGTTTCCGCCTTCGCCCAGTTGACGCCTTTGGCATGCAGCAGGTCGTGCTTCTCCGCCGTGGACTTTCCCGCCAACTCCGCATGACTATAGTGAGCCGAAGCCAACATGTTCAAGCTATTCGCCGAAGCGTCCAACTGACGCCAAATGAAGTATTGCTCGACGTCGGCACGCTGCGGAATCACCATCACCCGAGCGTCAAAAGCAGCGACGGCGTCGAAGGCGCGGACGAAGTGCGCGGTAAAGATACTGGCGGCCACGGAGACGATCTTCTGCACGTTGCCGTCGAACCACATCTTCTCGTGCTCGCTCGAATAGTCGGTGAGCAGGAACGAATATTCATCACTCTGGCCATAGGCAAAGCGGCAACCTGACATCTCGGCAGCCAGGGCCAGGGCCGCGGCATCCAGGGCATCGGCGAGGCGGCGGTCATAAGGACGCTCCAGCCGACGCGTAAAGGTGTGGAAACGGCGGCCGTCAAGGCGGATGACGGCATGGGTGCGGCGCGGCAGCCGGACGCGGAACACGTCTTCGTAATGGGTTTTGATCCGGTCGCCGAGTTCGTCCTTCAAGTCCGCTCCCTTCTGAATGATGCCACCTTGAATGTGACACACTCCAGGTCAGATGCGGCTCGTGCTGGACACCAACATTCTGATCTCGGCCTGCTGGTCGCCCGGCGGGTTGGAGGCGGCACTGGTGCGGCTCGGCGTGGAACGTCAGGTGACGCTATGTGCCACCGAAATTCTGCTCGAAGAGTATCGCGAGGTGGGGGAGAGGCCGAAGTTTGCCGCCCGGCGCGCCTGCTTCGCCGAGTTGCTCGACGCGATCACGCGCTCGGCGGAGCTGGTGAGGGCCGGAGCGGCGGTCGACGAAGCCCGTGACCCCGACGACAACCGGCTCCTCGAATGCGCCGTCGCCGCCCAGGCCGATTGGCTCCTCACTGGCAACCTGCGCGATTTCCCCGCCGTCTGGCCCGACTTCTGGCGCGGCGTCCGCATCGCCAACGCCCGGCAGTTCTTTAATGCAAACCCCGCGTGGGCGGCGAAGGCGTCGGTGTCCCCAGGTCCTTGACGTAAATCAGCGCGGGGCCCGTGTTGCCAAGTTCCTGCATGGCACCCGAGAGCATAAAGCCTTTCACACGAACCAGTTCGAGCAGCGCCAGTTCCTGCTGCGGCACGGTGATGTAGAGCCGCGGCGACGAACATGCCTCGCAGAAATGTTCCAGCAACGCGCGGCCAATCCCTCGCCGCCGGAACTCTGGCCCAACGTAGAGGCGGTGAACGACGCCATAACCCTGGAACTGGTAGTTGAAAATGCCGTAGCCCACGGTGATTTCGTCGAAAAATGCCACCCAGCAGCATTCGGCTTCGATAGCGGCGGCAACAAAGTCGCGCTGGCGATAGTGCTGCAAGGCAGCCCAGTCCAACCGGCAGATCGATTCCAGGTCCTCCACTTCGGCCAAGACGATGGTAAAACCCGGCGGAATCTCACATGGCGGGGGGGAGGTATTTTGCCAAGGCATCATGAGGCGTCAAATATAAGTGCTTTTCCGAGGCCAACTTTCTCCGAAATTTTTGAAAAATTCCCATTTCGGACGCCATTACGCAGCATCATTCGACAGCCCTGGGGAGGCGCTAAAGCTGGCGCAGCAGAATGTTCCGATACTCCACCTTGAACGGCGGGCCGACGTGCATCTGGAAGCCCAGCAGCCCCTCGGGCACGAAGTTTTTCGCGTCCTCGTCGATGGTGGCGGCGATCACCTGGCCGTTCAGAATCTGGAGCATCACGGGTCCGCGGGCGATGATGTGGTACTGATTCCAGCCCATCACATTCACTACGCCGCGTAACAGCTTCGGATCGCCCAGCGACCCGAGCACTTTATACTTCGGGCCGTCCGTGATGCGGGTGAGCATGCCGCGCTGCGCCAGCACCACGTGGCCCGGCTTGCGGCCGCGCTCCTCGTGTAGGTTGCCGGTGAAGCCGTTGCCAATGTCCAGATCGGCCTGATAGCCCTTCAGCACCCACTTGCCGACCTCCGGCAGTTCGATACTGCGGTACTGAATGCCGCTGTTGGTGTTGCTGAGCTTGAACTCCACCTTCAGCTCGAAGTCCTTCACCTTGCCGCCCCGCCAGATGAGGAAGCTGTTCGTCTTGACGACCTTCTCCGCAGTGGACTCGCCAATAATCTCGCCGTTCTCCGCCCGCCAGAACGTCTTATCGCCGTCCCACCCCTCGAGCGTTTTGCCGTCGAACAACGAAACGAACCCGGCATTGTCGTCTGGCTCGTAAGCCGGATAAATGCCCATGCCTCCCGGGCGGGCGCCTCCCGGAGGGGCCGGAGCCTGCCCGAGAGCCAACACCAGGGGGAAACCGAAAAGAACCAGACGCGTCAACATAAGCGCCTGGATCGTATCACGACCTTAACGTCCGCTGAAGGCCAACGCGGCGGCGCCGACAATCATGCCGAAGGCGCCGGCCGTGCGCCAAGTGGGGGCTTCACCCAGGTAAAGATAAGCAAACACAAGGAAAACACCGATGGTGATGGCCTCCTGGAGAATCTTGAGCTGATAGCCGCTCATCGACCCTTCGCTCCCCAGCCGGTTTGCCGGCACCATCAGGCAGTATTCGAAAAAGGCGATTCCCCAACTGGCCAGAATCGCTTGCCACAAGGGCGCGCTCTTAAACTTGAGGTGGCCGTACCAGGCGAAGGTCATGAAAGTGTTTGAAGCGACAAGCAGCAGGATCGTAGGCATTCTTTTCTATTATCTGGCCTGGAGCGGGAAGAAAATCGACCTGACCCGCGTCTAACCGGGCGTTATACTAAAGGCGAAAGCGGAGAGTTCCCATGCATCCCTACGCAAAGTTCGGCATTCTGATCCTGATCATCGTCTCCACGCTGGGTTGGCTCGCCATGGACGGCGTCAGCGAGACCAAGACCTACTACAAGACCATCGAAGAGATGAACGCCATGGGCAACGACGCGCAGGTGAAGCGTTTGCGCGTGGGTGGCGACGTGGAAAGTATTGAGCGCAATGGACAAAGCGTCAAGTTCCGCATGATCCAAAAGGAAAACGGGAAGAATCTCACGCTCAACGTGGTCTATAACGGCAAGGATCCGCTGCCCGATACGTTCCGCATCGGCGCCCAGTGCCTCGCTGACGGCAAGATGGGCTCCGACGGCGTCTTTCAGGCCAACCGGATTCAGGCCAAGTGCGCGTCGAAGTATGAAGCGAAGCCTGGCGCCAAGCCCGGCAACACCAACAGCTACGCCAAGCCGGCCACCAGCTAAAGGAACCTACTCATGGAAAATATCGGCGGGCTGTGCCTGATCCTCGCCTTCTGCCTGGGCGTCTACTCCGTCCTGGCCTCGGTCGTAGGCGCTTGGAAACAAAAGCCCTTTCTCCTGGTGAGCGCCCAGCGCGCCGTCTATAGCGTCTGGGCCCTGGTTGTGGCCGCCTCCGGCCTGCTCATTTACGCCCTGATGACCGACGACTTCCGCCTGCAGTACGTCTGGGCCCATTCCAACAAGGCGATGGCCACCGTCTACAAGTTCACCGCCTGGTGGGGCGGCCAGGAGGGCTCGCTGCTCTTCTGGAGCTTCATCCTTTCCACGTACACGGCCGTCGTCGTCTTCACCACCCGCAAGAAGCATCAATACCGCACGATGATGCCGTGGATCACGGCCGTGTTGATGACCACGCTGGTGTTCTTCCTCCTCCTGGTCACGTTCGTCGAACACCCCTTCAAGATCCTCGCGATCGGCCGCGCCGCCACCCCTATGGACGATGGCCGCGGTCTGGATCCGCTGCTGCAGTACTGGACGATGGTGATCCATCCGCCTTTCCTCTATCTCGGCTACGTCGGCTTCATCGTCCCCTTCGCTTTCGCGATGGGCTCGCTGATCACCAAACAGCCGGGCGATGGCTGGATTCACACCACGCGCCGCTGGGCTCTGGTCACCTGGGCGTTCCAATCCACCGGCATTTTGCTGGGCGCCGGCTGGGCTTATGCCGTGCTGGGATGGGGCGGCTACTGGGGCTGGGATCCGGTGGAGAACGCTTCGCTGCTTCCTTGGATTACCTCCACGGCCTTCCTGCACTCGGTAATGATGCAGGAGAAGAAGGGCATGATGAAGGTCTGGAACATGGTGCTGGTGGCGGCCACGTTCTTCCTCTGCATCCTGGGTACCTTCCTCACCCGCTCGGGTGTGGTGAGTTCCGTGCACGCCTTCGCGCAGTCCTCGCTGGGCAATTACTTTGTCGTCTTCCTCGCGCTCGGCATCGGTGGCACCACCTGGCTGATCCTGAATCGCCTGCCATACCTGAAGAGCGAAACGCAGCTCGAAAGCGTCGTCTCGCGGGAATCCAGTTTCCTGTTCAACAACCTGATCCTGCTCGCGAGTTGCTTTGCGATCCTCTGGGGTACGCTGTTCCCGGTAATCTCCGAAGCCGTCACCGGCGAAAAGATCACGGTGGACGCGCCCTACTTCAACCGCGTCAACATTCCGATCGGCTTGTTTCTGCTGTTCCTGACAGGCGTGGGCCCGCTGATCGCCTGGCGCCGTAGTTCAGTGGACGCCCTGAAGCGCGCCTTCCTGATGCCCACCGTCGGCAGTGCGATCTTCATGGCCGTGCTCGCCGCGCTCGGCATTCACCACATCTACGCCGTCATTTCGTTCGGCTTGTGCTTCTTCGTCACCGCCACCATCGCCTCCGAATTCTGGAAAGGCACCAAGTCGATTGCGGCGAAGGACCAGCTCAGCTTCATCGGCGCCGCCGTCGAACTCACGCACCGCAACACGCGCCGCTACGGCGGCTACATCGTCCACATGGGCATCGTGATCATGTTCATCGGCTTCACCGGCGCGGCCTTCAACCTCGACCGCACGGTGGAGGCCACCGTGGGCTCCACCTTCAAGCTCGGCCGCTACGACCTCAAGGTCGCCGACCTCAAGGGTGGCGAGAACGAAAACTACGTCTGGAATCACGCCGTCGTCGAGATTCGCTCCGGCGGAGAGTTGCTCGGCACGCTGCAGCCTGAGCTGCGCAAATACGCGGTCAGCGGTTCGCAGACTTCGAACGTCGCCATCCGCCGCCGGCTCAACGAGGACCTCTACCTCAACTTCGCCGGCCTCACCAACGACTCCAAAGTCATTCTGCAGAGCTACGTCTTCCCCCTGGTCTCCTGGATCTGGGTGGGCTATTGGGTGCTGCTGATCGGCACGCTGATCTGCCTCGTTCCGAGCAAGGTGAAGATGCAATATCCCAAGATGGAGGTGGTGGGCATTGCGCGTCAGCCTCAGCCAGTGGAAAACTAGCCTCGCGATTTTGTTCGTCGCCGGACTCTGCATCGCGCAGAGTCCGACGGCTTTCCTTACGCCTGACGTGCGCCGGGCCGGCGATAAGCTTGCCTGTCTTTGCGGCGCCTGCAAGAACACCGTCGGCACCTGCCAGATGCTCGGCTGCCACTATGCCGGACCGGCTCGCGAGAAGATCTCCGAGCTGCAGAAGGCCGGCATGAACGACGATCAGGTGGCCGGTTTCTTCGCCAAGCGCGAAGGTCTGAAAGCTTTTGCCGTTCCGCCCGCCGAAGGCTTCAACGCCATGAGCTGGCTGATGCCGCCGATTGCGATTCTGCTCGGACTGGGCGCGATTGCCTGGTGGATCAAGCGTTCGCGCCGCCCCGTCCTCGTCAACGAGCTACCGGACGGCTCCGCTGAACGTATCCGCGCGCAACTCGACAAGGAAATGGCGAACTTCGATTAAATGACCGTCGTTGTCCTCTCGATCCTCCTGGTCGCAGGAGTCGTCCTGTTCACCATGGGCGTGCGCGAAACCGATCTTCCGGAGCCTGCCCCGGAGAACCCTTTCCGTCATCTCGACGAACGCAAAGCCCGCATCTACGAAAATCTGCGCGACCTGCAGTTCGAATACCGGCTGGGCAAGCTCTCGGACCAGGATTACCAAAGCTCCAAGCTCGCCGTGCAGAAAGAACTCGGCGCCGTCCTGGCCGAAGTCGACGAGATCAAGCAACGCCTGGCCGCCGAAGGGAAGACGGTGGCCACCACCGCGCCACCCCGCAAGAAGAAAGAGCAGGGCGCTCTGTACGTCTGCCCGCATTGCCAGGCCCGCTTCAAAGAACCGCTCAAGTTCTGCGGCGAGTGCGGAAAGGCGATGGCATGAAGCGCACCGTTTTGTTCCTCTTAGCCGCACTCACGCTGCAGGCCATCGACGGCACCGTCGTCAACAAGACCACGGGGCAGCCGGTAGCCGGCGCCACGGTGAGTCTGGTGGCGCCCGGCGCCCAAGGCATGAAGTCGATGGGCAGCACCACCACGGATGGCTCCGGCAAGTTCAGCATCAACGGCGCTTCCGAAGGGATGGCCCTGCTGCAGACCAACTTCGAAGGCGTCAACTACAACAAGCTGATTGAACCGGGCGCGCCCACCACGGGCATCGAAGTGCCGGTATTTTCCGCCGCCAAGAAAGTGGCCGGCGCCGCCGCCAGCCAGCACATGATCCTGATCGAACCCGTTCCCGGCGAACTCCGCGTGCGCGAAACGATCATCTACGAGAATCCCACCAACACGACGCTCTCGGACCCTGAAGGCGGCTCGCTGCGCTTCTTCCTGCCTCCCATGGCGCAAGGCAAAGCCACTGTCGACGCCTCCAGTGGCTCGCGCGGCATGCCCATTAAGCGGCCCATTCGCCCCACCGGCGAAGCGAACGTCTATTCCGTGGACTTCGCCTTAAAGCCCGGCGAAACCCGCTTCGACATTGCCTGGACTGCGCCCTTTGCCCCGCCCGGCGACCTCAACACGCGCATCCTCCACCAGGGACAAACGCGCGTCATCGCCCCCCGCGGCGTCACGCTCAAAAGCGACGCGCTCACCTTCCTCACCAACGAACCGCGCACCATGGCTTCGGTCTTCACCGCCAAGAACGGCCCGCTGACGATCAACATCGAAGGCGCCGGCACCTTGGCCAATACCGCGCCCACTTCGGAAGAAGAGGAGCAAGGTCCGCCCATCGATACGATCTTCCCCAAGATCTACGACCGCATCGAGTTCATCGTGGGTCTCACCGTCGCCATCCTGGCGGCCGCCTTCTATCTGCTCTACCGTCAATCGCCGGCAGGCGCGCGCAAGGGCGCCAAATGACGGCGCTGGGCGCCCAATCACTTTGGAAATATTACGGTGAGTTCGCCGCCCTCCGGAAGGTTAGCTTCGAATTTCCGGAAGGCAGTTGTGTCGCGTTGCTGGGCCGGAACGGCGCAGGCAAAACGACGCTTCTTCGCATCCTGGCTGGCCTGTCCCAAGCCTCCGAAGGCGAAGTGAAAATCCTGGACGGCAACCCGCGCCACACCGCCATCCGCTCGCGGATCGGCATCATCGGCCACGGCATCGGCGTTTACGACGAGCTTTCGGCGGAAGAAAACCTGCTCACGTTCGCCCGGCTCTACGGCCTCGCCCAGCCGCATCAGGCTGTCGACCAGTGGCTCGAACGCACGGACCTCGCCCGCGTCCGCCGCGGCCTGGCTCGCGAATTCTCGCGCGGCATGCGGCAGCGCCTCGCCATCGCCCGCGCCTTCATCCATCAGCCGCGCTTCCTGATTCTCGACGAACCGTTCACCTCGCTCGACGATCGCGCCATTCATCTGCTGCAGGGCCTGCTGCGCGAAGCCCTGCGTGGCGGCGCCACCGTCGTGCTCTCCACCCATCAGTTACGCGAAGCCCTCGAACTGGCCTCGCACGTCCTCCTGTTGAACCGCGGCCAAATGGCCTTCCACGGCCCGCGCACCGACGAAATGCTAGCCAACCCTGGTTGGGTGTATCAGCACTACGGAGAAGCGGCATGACGTATCTCCGCCAGATCGTCGCGGTCGCCGCCAAGGATCTGCGCAGTGAATTGCGCACCAAGGAAGCGCTCAACGCTTCGCTCTCGTTCGCCATCGTCATTCTGCTGCTGTTCAGCTTTGTGGTGGACCCCGATTCCGAGGTCCTCGAGCAGATGTCCGGCGGACTGCTGTGGATGGTCTTCGCCTTCTCCGGCACGCTCATTCTGAATCGCGGCTTTGCCCGCGAATTGCCCAACGATTGCCTCGATGCTTTGCTCGCCTCTCCGATTCCCGGCTCGGCGCTTTTCATCGGCAAAGCGATCGCCAACTTCGCGCTGATCGCCATCATCGAGGCGGTTTGCTTTCCGGTGTTCGGCATTCTGTACAACCTCTCCTGGATGCAGCAGTTCCCGGCGCTGCTGGGAGTGGCCGCGCTCGCTACTTGGGCCATGGCCGCGCTCGGCACGATGTTCGGCGCCCTCACGGTCAACATGCAGTTGCGTGAGCTGATGCTACCCATGCTCATCTATCCGATGCTGATTCCGGCGTTGATGGCCGCCATGCAACTCACCACGCTGCTGGTGGCCGGCCAACCGGTTGATGCCGAACACGCCATCTGGCTTCGGGTTTTAGTGGCCTTTGATATCATCTTCACCTCCCTGGCCGCCGTGCTGGTGGAGACCGTCCTGGTGGGATAGGTTCGATAACTATGCGTGACAAAATCATCTACGGAGCCGGCATCCTGGCCGCGCTCTATTTCGTACGCAACCTCTACATCATCCTGCTGCAGTTACCGGATGAAGCCATGCAGGGTGCGGTGTACCGCATCTTCTTCTTCCATCTGCCGCCGTACTTCGCCGCCGTCGCGTGCTTCCTCGGCGCCGCAATCTCGAGCGGCATTTACCTCAAAACCAAAAAGTGGAAGTATGACGTCTTCGCCGTCTCAGCCACCGAAGTGGGACTCGCGCTCGCTGCCATCAACCTGGTAACGGGGATGATCTGGGGCCGCCAGCAATGGGGCATCTGGTGGACCTGGGACGCGCGCCTGACCTCCGCGCTCATCACCTGGCTCATCTATCTCGCCTACCTGATGCTCCGCGAAGGCATCAAGGATCCGTCGGAGCGCGCGAAGAATTCCGCCGTGCTGTCCATCTTTTCGTTCGCCGCGGTCTACTTCACTTACAAAGCCAACGTCTGGTATCGTACCCAGCACCCCGGCCCCGTGCTCACCATTCGCACCGGTGACGCCAGCACCATCGACCCGGCCATGCAGGCCATGCTCTATCACAACCTCGGCGCCTTCCTCCTGCTCGCCCTCGTTCTGGTCGCCGTCCGCATGAAGCTCGAAGACAACCAACGCGCCGTGGAAGCCTTACGCCGCCAAACCCACGCCATCGCCTAGGAGAACTCCATGGATCAACGCAATTTTGAATACATGTTTTATGGCCTCGCCGCCGCGTGGACCATCCTTTGCCTTTACACCCTCCTCCTCACTGCCCGCGGACGTAAGATACAATCCGAGATCGATCATTTGAAACGGATGCTCGACGCAAGTCCTAAGAAGTAGGTTGTAAAGGAATCGCCCATGAACCGCCGATCGCTCATGAAAATGCTGGCCGCGGTGCCAGCCCTTCCCGCGGCGGCGCAGCAGCGTGTGGACAAAGCCACCCGCGCTACGCCTTCGCCCATCATCAAGGACATTCAAGTGGTCGCCACGGCACCGCAGGGTCTGCGCCTGGTGGCGGTGAAAGTCGTCACCGACCAGGACGGCCTGTATGGCTGGGGTTGCGGCACCTACACCCAGCGGGCGGATCTGGTGGTGGTGGCGGTGGAGAAGTATCTGAAGCCGCTGCTGGTCGGCAAGCCCGCCGATCGCATCGACGACACGTGGCAGATGTGCTACAACTCCTCCTACTGGCGCAACTCCGGCGTCCTGAACAACGCCATCTCCGGCGTCGATCAGGCCCTGTGGGACATCAAGGGCCGCCAGGCCGGCATGCCGGTCTACCAGTTGCTGGGCGGCAAATGCCGTGAAGCGGCCGATTGCTATGGCCACGCTGGCGGCACCGAGTTCTCCGAAATCATCGACAGCGCGAAGAAGTTCATGGACCAGGGCTTCCGCCACGTCCGCATCCAGTTCGGCATCCCGGGTCAGGCGGCCTACGGCTCCCGCCAGGGCGCCAACTACAACCAGTTGATGGCCGACACCAAGGGTGGACAGGTGCCCGCGCTGCACAAGGCGCCCGTCTTCAACCCGAACGACTACTGCCGCCGCGCGCCCAAGGTCTTCGAAGCCGCGCGCAAAGGGCTGGGCGACGAAGTCGAGCTGCTGCACGATACCCACGAACGCATCACGCCCACCCAGGCCATCCAGTTGGCCAAGGACCTCGAGCAGTTCCGCCTCTTCTTCCTCGAAGATCCTCTTTCGCCCGAAGACAACGCTTACTACAAGCACATCCGGCAAGCCTGCACCACGCCCATCGCCATGGGCGAGCTCTTCAACTCGCCGCAGGAATGGTTCCCCCTCGTGCATGACCGCCTGATCGACTACATCCGTGTCCACGTCAGCCAGTTGGGCGGTCTGACTCCCTGCCGCAAGATGGCCGCCATGTGCGAAGCCTACAACGTCCGCACCGCGTGGCACGGACCCGGCGACGTCAGCCCCATGGGCCACGCCGCCAACATCGCGCTCGACCTCGCCTGCTACAACTTCGGCGTGCAGGAATGGAGCGGCTTCCAGGAGCGCACCCTCGAAGTCTTCTCCGGCGTGCCCACCATGAAAGACGGCTACGCTTACGCCAACGAAGCTCCCGGCTGGGGCATCGAAGTCAACGAAGCCGCCGCCAAGAAGTATCCGTTCGGCTATGGCGAGCAGGGCGAGCGCAAGCGCCTCAATGGCGGTTGGGGCGAAGTCCGCAAGCGCGACGGCACGATCATCAAGCAGTAACCTCAACCCGACTTCAGAAGCAAGGGGCTGCCCGCGGGCGGCCCTTTTGCTTTGCGCCGTGCGAGCATGAACGTTATGAAGGCCGTGCTGCTCCTCTTTCTCCTGACCCTCTCCCTGTTCGCCGAAGTCGCCGGCAAATGGAAGATCCATTCCGAAGGTTCCAACGGCATGAAGACGGACGCCGTGCTCGAACTTCGCGAAGACTGGGGCGCCTGGAACGGCACCATCGTCGTCAACGAAGACAAGATCCAGGTGAACTCGGTCGTCGTCGATGGCGACAAAGTCTCCTTCGAAGTCGGCGGCGACGGCGTCACCTATACCGTCAAGGCCGAGGTGAAAGGCGACCGCCTCGAAGGCACCTTCACCGCCACCGACGGCGTGAAGGGCACCGTCAAAGGCCAGCGCCAATAAATTCCCGTTGACATTCTAAAACTCTCATACTAATTTCTTAGTATGAGAGTCCGCAAGTCTGTTCTTACCGAGCAGGAACTCGAGCTGATGAAGATCGTCTGGCAGCGCGAGTCCGTCACGGTGCGCGATGTCTACGAGTCGCTGCTTGAACACCGCAAGATCGCCTATACCACCGTCATGACGATGATGGGCATCCTGCAGGAGAAGGGCTACGTCAGCCGCGAAGAGGGTGAAAAGGCTCACGTCTATCGCGCCGCGCAACCCAAACAGCAGGTCGTCACGCACATGGTGAGCGACTTCGTCGAGCGCGTCTTCAACGGCTCCGCCAAGCCGCTGCTGCTCAATCTCGTGGAAAGCGAAAAGCTCTCCGCCAAGGAGCTCGACGAAATCGCCGAGTTGCTCAAGCGGAGGCGGAAGTGACCAACGACCTCCTTCTGCTGAATCTCGTCAACTACAGCTGGCAACTGGCAGCCCTCATCGCCACGGGCATCGCCCTGCCGCTGATCTTCCGGCTGCGCGAACCGCGTTCGCACGTCGTCTACCTGCAATTGTTGCTGCTCGCCTCGGTGTTGCTGCCCGTTCTCCAGACTTGGGAACATCCCGTTATTCATCTGCGGCCCATGCCCTTAGCGACGGCGCGGATCGAAGGACCCCTAGCCCCGTCCGGTCCCGTGCCCTGGAACTGGCAGGACTACGCTCTCGTCCTTCTGCTCGCCGGCATCGCCCTGCGGTTTGCTTGGCTCGCCCTCGGGCTTTGGCGGTTGCGCCAGTATCGCGCGACCGCCAAACCGCTCACCCTGGCCGCGATCGACGAAGCGCGCCGCCTCACCGGCTCGCACGCCGAAATCGCTGAATCGCCCGCGGTTCCCGGGCCCGTCGCCTTCGGCCTCTGGCGCCCCTTGGTTCTGTTACCGTCCAGCGTGCAGAACCTGTCCGCGGAGGCTCAGATCGCCGTGGTCACGCACGAGCTTCTGCACCTGCGCCGCGGCGACTGGCTGTTCGCCTTGCTTGAAGAACTCGTCACCGCCGTCCTCTGGTTTCATCCCGCTATTTGGTTCCTCATCGCGCGGATTCGTCTTTTGCGGGAGCAGGCGGTCGACCGCGCCGTGGTCGAATTGGCCTCCTCCCCGCAACCCTACGTCCATGCCTTGTTGACGCTCTCCGCCCACACGCCGCCGCCGCTCGCTCCGCAATTCATCCGCCGCCACGATCTATCGGTCCGCATTCACAACTTACTCACTGAGGTCCACATGTCTCGCACTCGCCTCTTGGCTACTTACTCCCTCACCACCGCCTTGGCTGTCACCACGGCTTGGCTCTCCGTCACCACCTTCCCCCTACAGGCGGCGCCGCAGTTCGAAGCTGCCTCTTCCGGGCCCGAAGTGGTCCTGCGCAAGGCCCCCATCTATCCCCTCGCCGCCAAGCAGAAGAAGATCGAAGGCACCGTCGTGGTGGAAGCCACGCTCGCCGAAGACGGTTCGGTGGCTGATGCTCGTGTGCTTTCCGGTCCGCAGGAACTCCGCCGCGCCGCCCTGGAATCGGTGCTGCAATGGCAGTTCAAGTCCGGCGCGCCTCAGTCCGTCGCCCGCCTCGACATCAACTTCACCCTTGGCACCAACCCCGCGCTGAACCTCGGCCCGGCCAACCAACCGCCCACGCTCGCCGCCATCAACATCCAGGATGCGCCGCCCGCGGTCTCGGAAACTCTGCGCGCCCGTTTGGCTTCGCTGCAAGGCCAACCGCTCCCCCCGGGCACCACCGCCCAGATCTCGGAAATGGTGCGCGCCGTAGCGCCAAACCTCGGCACTTCTTTCCACACCAGTACCGACGGCCAAACCACGCTCACCATCTCGGACGTCAGCCCCAGCTTCCCCAAAGGCGATGGTCCGCGCATCCGCGTCGGTGGCAACGTTCAGTCGGCCAAGCTGGTGCATAAGGTGACGCCGGTGTATCCACCTCTCGCCCGGCAGGCACGAGTGCAGGGAACCGTGCGCTTCGCCGCCCTGCTCGGCAAGGACGGCCGGGTGCAGGGTCTGTTCGCCGAAAGCGGCCATCCGCTACTGGTGGATGCCGCCATGCAAGCTGTCCGCGAGTGGACTTACCAGACCACGCTGCTGAACGGCAACCCGGTCGAAGTGCTCACCGCGATCGACGTCAACTTCACGCTCGCGCCTTAGAATAGGACATGACCTTTGCCGCGATCGCCGACGTCCACGGCAACCTGCCGGCCCTCGAAGCCGTGCTGGCGGACATGAGCGGTCGCGGCATCAACACCGTCGTCAACCTCGGCGATCTGGTCTCCGGTCCCCTTTGGCCCGCCGAAACCGCCGATCGCCTCGAACCGCTCAACTTCACCACCATCCGCGGCAATCACGAGCGCCAACTCCTCACGCTCTCGCGCGCCGTGATGGGCCCCTCAGATCAGTACGCCACCGAGCACCTCACCGCCGTTCATCGCACCTGGCTCGCCTCCTTGCCCGCCAGCCATTGGTTCCTGCCCGACGTCTTCCTCTGCCACGGCACCCCCGATAGCGACCTGATCTACTTCCTGCACGACGTCCATCCAGGCCGCGTGGAACTCGCGCCGCCCGAAGCCGTCACGGCCCGGGCTACCGTTTCCGCCTCGTTGATTCTCTGCGCGCACACCCACGTGCCCGGCCACCTGCGCTTGGCCGATGGCCGGCTCGTCGTCAATCCCGGCAGTGTGGGCCTGCCCGGCTATACCGCCGACCTCCCGTATCCCCATGCGATGGCCGCCGGCACACCGCATGCCCGCTACGCCATCCTGTCCGACCAGGACGGTGTGTGGCACGCCGAACAGATCGCTCTTCCCTACGATTGGGAGTCCGCCGCGCGGCAGGCCGAGCGAAATGGCCGTCCGGACTGGGCCGCCCCCCTCCGTACCGGGTTGACTTAGGGGGCCGCAAAACCGTAAGCTAACGGTTCGCGTTCGATTTTTCGACCCATGGAAGCCCGCGCGCAGACTTGGCAACTTGCCTCCACGCTCGACAGCGTCGATTGGGCTGAAGGCCACGTCACTGCCTTGGCAAAAGAGGCCGGCTTCGATGAAGACGCCGTCCATGAAATTGGCATTGCCTTGCGCGAAGCGATGGTCAACGCCGTCGTCCATGGGAATCACTACAGCGCGGAAAAGAAAGTCAGTCTGAATGTCGAAGTGAGCCCCGAAGCGCTCATCATCGTCATTGACGATCAGGGCAGCGGCCTTGATCTGGCTTCGTTGCCGGACCCGCTGGCCGAAGAAAATTTGTTGCGGCCTTCAGGCCGCGGCTTGTTGATCGTGCGAGCGTTTATGGATGAGTTCACGGTGGAGCGCCGCGCGGAAGGCGGCAGCCGCTTGCGGCTGGTCAAGAATCGCCCCGCCTGAGCGTCGCCGCCGTATTAGAATAGCGGAGTTGATTCGTAAGGGAGGAAGTTATCGATGAGTGTGAAACTGACCAACCGCCAGGTGGGTGACGTGACTGTGGTGGACGCCGAAGGGCGCATCACCCTGGGCGATGGCGCCAGTACGTTCCGCGACCTGATTCGCGACCTGGTGACGAAGGGCAACAAGAAGTTGCTGGTGAATCTGGGCGAAGTCTCCTACATCGACAGCTCGGGCATCGGCGAACTGGTTTCCGGCTTTACCACCGTGCAGAACGCCGGCGGTTCCATGAAGCTGTTGAACCTGAATAAGCGCGTCAAGGATCTCTTGCAGATCACCAAGCTCTACACCGTCTTCGAAGTCCACGACGACGAAGCCGCGGGTGTCCGCAGCTTCTCCTAGTCCCCGTCTCGGAAAAGAAAAATGCCCGGCGGCCTTTCGGCTCGCCGGGCGTTCTTGTTTTCGCTTGGCCTAGATCGTCGTCGGCACAATGTCGATCTCGGGGATCGTCACGTGCGCCGGCAGCTTGGCAATGTCGAAGATGATCTCCGCCACGTCCTCGGCCTTCAGCGCGCGCGCTAGTTGCTCAGCCGGCGGCTTCACCGGGCGCTTCTCCATCAACTCGGTGTCGATCAGCCCCGGACACACCACGCACGTCCGGATCTGGTTCTCCTTCTCCTCCACGCGCACCGCGTGCGTAAAGCCTACCAGCCCGCGCTTCGCCGCCTGATACGACGCGCCGGAGACGTCGGGATACTTCCCCGAGACCGACGACACATAAATCAAATGACCCTTCTTCGCCTCGCGCATCGCCGGCAGCACGGCCTGCGTCACGTAGTAGGCGGCGTTCAGGTTCACGCTGATCATGTGGTTCCAGATCTCTACGTTTAACCGCTGCAGATAACGGTCCTTCGTGTTGGTGCCCGTCGAATGCACCAGAATGTCGATGCCGCCGAGGTGGGCCTTGGCCGCGTCCACCATGGCCTGTGCCTCTTCGGCGATACTGGCGTCCGCCGCGTACGTGCCCATGCCATACTGCTGGGCCAATTCTTCCAAACGATCCGCCCGGCGGGCGCTGACAAACACCTTCGCTCCGGCTTGGGCAAAAAGAACGGCGGACGCGCGGCCCACGCCGCTCGACGCACCCACAACGAGAACTCGCTCACCAGCGAGAGAAACAGGCATCCGCCTAATATATCGCTAACGCGCGACGGGCCATGGCTCCACGTTGGCGCGCTTGGCCCACGCTTCCCATTTCGCTTTCAGTTCCGCCGCCTTCGCCGGCTGCGACGCCGCCAAGTCGCGCAATTCGGACCGGTCCGCTTGCAAGTCGTAAAGCTCCCACGGCTGCTGATGCTTCGCCACCAGTTTCCATCGCCCCTGCCGCACCGCGCGATTGCCCTCATGCTCCCAGAAGATCTCCGCGTGCCCCGCCCGCTTGCCTTTCTCCCACACCGGTCGCAGACTCAACCCTTCCAGCGGCTGAATCGCATTCCCCGCATACGTCTTGGGATACTGCGCCCCGGCCACATCCAGGCAGGTCGCCATGATGTCGATCAGGTGCGCCGGCTCATTCGTCAACGCATTCCGCCGCTTGATACCTTCCGGCCAGCGCGCAATCAACGGCGAAGCGATCCCACCCTCGTGCACCCAATGTTTATAGGTACGGAAGGGCGTGTTGCTCGCGTTCGCCCAGCCGATGCCGTAACTCTGATACGTATCCGGCCCGCCCGGCACGATCGACGCCAGATTACCCCGGCGCACGTCGCGCCCATCCCGTGTCTTCAGCGGAATGCTCGGATTCGGCGTCAACGCCCGCGCAATCTCTTCGGCACATCCGCCGTTATCGGCCAGGAAGAGGATGAGCGTGTCCTTCTCCAGGCCCTTCTCCTTCAGCTTGGCGACAATCCGCCCCACGTTCTGATCCATGCGGTCGATCTGCGCCGCATAGACTTCCATGCGCTGCTCTTCCCACGCCTTTTCTTTCGCGTCCGCCCACACCGGCACGGTGGAGTCGCGCGGCGATAGCGGCCACCGCTTGTCGACGATGCCCATCTTTACCTGCCGCGCATGACGCTCCTCGCGCAACGCATCCCAACCCGCGCGGTAGCGCCCTTTGTACTTCGCGATATCGCTCGCCACCGCGTGCAAGGGCCAGTGCGGCGAGGTAAACGGCACATAGAGGAAGAAGGGCTGCCCGGCAAACTCGTCGATGAAGCGGTTCGCATGGGTCGCGATCGCATCGGTATAAAAGAAGTCGTCGCCTTCGGGCTTGATGAACTCATTGCCCGTCGCGAGCGTCGCCGGATCATAATAGCTGCCCGCGCCGTGGATCGTTCCGAAGAAGCGCTCAAAGCCGCGCTGCATCGGCCAGTTATACTTCTTCTCGTTCACTGGCGTCACATGCCACTTGCCGCTCATCGCCGTGCGATAGCCGGACGCCTTCAACGCCTCGGCGATCGTCACCGCCTGCCGGCTCAAGTCGCCGCGATAGCCGGGCTTCTGATAGTCGCCCACCATATGACCCACCGCCGCCTGATGCGCATACAGCCCCGTCATCAGACTGGCCCGGGTCGGGCAGCAGCGCGCGCCGTTGTAGAACTGCGTGAAGCGCAATCCGTCCTTGGCCAGCGCATCCAGATTCGGCGTCTGAATCTCACCGCCATAGCAGCCCAAATCGGAGAAGCCCATGTCGTCGGCCATCATCAGGATGATGTTCGGCCGCTTCGGCGCCGCCACCAGGGACGATGCGGCAAGAGTCTGTAGGAAGGTCCGGCGAATCACCCCGCCATCATATCGTCACAGCTGCTTCGCCAACCACGGAAGATAGGCCCCCAAAGCCTCCCGGCGAATCAACAGGAGCTGATTCGTCCGCTGCCCGGGCTGGGCCACCCCCATCGCGATGAATACGCGATCACCGCTCAAACAACGCACGCGCACCGGCCAGTCCGGCTGCCCTTCCGCCCGCCAGTAGAACGTCCGGCTCTCCGCCGCGGGAAAGAGTTCGTCCACCGCCCGCGGCTCTTCGAAGTTCCGCGTCAGGCTCACCAGCGTCCGGTCAGCGTGGCGAAACAACAGGACATGGCTATGCTCATGCTGATCCGCCACATCCGTCTGCAGGAACCACGAGAAATAGCCAGGGCTCGCCTCCCCGGTTTGCGCCGGGCGCCCCAGTTTCTCCGCGATCTGCAAGGTCGTCTCCCGCAGCGTGAAAGTAAATAAGTCCGCTTCACCGGCGAGCAGGGGCGTCGCGATAAGCCACGCCCCCCACAGCATTAGCCGCACTACTTGCCCACCGTCTTCGGATACTTCGCTGCCTGCAGCAGTTCGAGCGCCTTGTCAATCTCGGTAGTGTCATTGCTTAGTGCCGCCGCCATCTTGAAGAAGATGTCCGTCTGGTCCTGATAGCCGTTAAAGAGCAGCGCGCCCGGCCCTTCCGCCGTCACCGGCACGCTCGACCCCGTATGGTCGCCCGTCCGGAAGCCCACCGCCAGGCGCCGCAACGTCGCCCCCGCATTCACCGGATAGCCCGTCCGCTCGTCGAGCGTGTAAGCCGGCGAGCCAAAGTAAGTGGAGTAAGTGCTCGACGCCGGGTCGGTCGTCGACGACTTCGGCGCAAAGCTCAGCGGCATGCCGGCCACCCCGCTGTTGTTCGAAGCCGTCGTGCTCGTATTCACAAATGGCAGTCCCGCGCGCGCATTCGTCGCCGCATCGCCGAACACCGTAAAGTCCTGGTCGCCGGCTGACGTCTTGTAGCTCACCTTCTCGCTCTTCGTCCGGCTGAAGTACTCCGCATCCGGCGTATTGCTCACGCCGATGATGTGCATCGACTGGTCATGATCGGCCGTCACCACGATCAGGGTGTCCTTCGTGTACCGCTTCGCCGCCCAGGCCCGGGCCACGCCCACCGACTTATCCATCTCGATCGCATCCCAAATCGTACCCGCCGCATTGTTCGGATGCGACTGCTTATCGATCGACGCCGCTTCCACCATCAGAATGAACGGCGTGCCGGTGAATGACGAAGACAGAATGTCGATCGCCTTTTGCGTCATCGCGTCCAGCATCGGCTGATCCGTGAACGAACCCAGATTCGCCGCCGGCTCCGAAGCCGGCCGCTGCAAGCCCAGCTTGTCGTACGCCACGTCCATGTTCACGTCGCTCGCCGTCGTAATGCCGTTGCTGTTGGGCGCCGGCGACGCCGAGCCCTTGAACAAACCGATCACCGGCTGCCCATTGCTCAACGACTTCAACTGCGCCGCGTTCGTCACATACCGGTAGCCCTGAGCCTGCAATTCGCCAATCAGATTACGTTTATCCGGACGTCCTTCCGCCGTGAACGGATCCGTTCCGCCGCCCAGAATCACATCGAACGCCGGGCGCCCACCCAACATCGGGTTCTGCACAAACTGGCGCGCAATCTCGAGCCGCGCCTGCCGAAAGCCGACATAGGCCCCTTCCACCGCCGGCGTGGCATCGGTCACCGCCGCCGTCGTTACAATGCCCGTGCGGTACTGGAAGCGCCGCTTCAGATACTGCCACAGGTTCTCCACACGCGGATTGTCGAGAATAAATGGCTGCGTCGAAGCGTTGGTCAAGCCGTTGAACCTCCACCGGCAATCCGTGCCATCGCCGAAGCTGTTCACGGCGTTCAGAAAGCTCTTGTTGCCTGTCGCCCAAGCCGTACCGGTATTAGCCGAATCCGGCACAATGGAGTCGCTGCCGTACGTCATCGACATCCCCGACACCGGCATCTTATCCATCTCGAGTAATTGGTCGAAGAAGCCTTCGCGGAACGAGTTCACGCCCTTGCTATCGACAATCGAACGTGACACCAGCCGCGCCGCATCGCGATATGCCGTGCCCATCGCGTCGCCGATAAACAGGATCAAATTCCGGCGCTGCAGCGTTGCCGCGTTGAACTCACGCACCGTCACCAACCGCTGATCGCTGACCGTCGTTCCATCGGCGGTCAAGGAGACTTTCAGTTCAATCTCACCCGGCACCTGGAACGCCTGTAGATCCGCTCGCAGCACCACATCGGGCGTCGCATCGCAATCAAGCGCCGCCGGCACCGCCTTGCCGAAATTCGCGGTTAGGTCCACATTCCCCGCAGTCACCTTAAGGTTCGAAACCGCCGCGGCGTTTCTCACCTCCAACACCAGGTCGACTAACTGACCCTGTAACAGTCGCGTCCGTTCGGGAAGCAGGATCCGCACATTCGGCGCCGAGCTTTGCCCATAGGCTGAAAGAGAGAGAAGAGTAAGGAACGAGAGAGCACGGAAGTTCACCGTTACAAGCTAGCGGCCAAATGTTACGCCGCAACGAACTTCACAACAATGCTCCGTAACGACGGGCCGCGGACTGAGAAACGGCATCCGACGCGCCAATGGAAACCACGGATGCCGCCGATGCTCGAGTTCATCCAACAACTCGCTCGCCGCCTCGTGCTCACCGCTCGCCGCATGCTGAAACAGCCGCCCCAAGTCGCCGGCTGCCGGCGGTATAGGCCGGTTCGGCAACTCGCCGTGTAAGGAATAGCGAGCCAGCGCCGTGAAAAACTCCGGCAGCCAGGCGACTGGCTCCAACAATTGCGCGAGAGCCGCTTGCTGCAACGCACCTTCGTAATCCCGCGCCAGATACAGCACCTGCATCAGCATCGCTCGATGGCTCTGCCCCTCGCCCATCCCCTCCGCCAATGCCTCGCGCAAGCACGCTTCGGCTTCGGTGAAGCGTCCCAACATCATCAACCCCCGGGCGATCGTCGGCGTCCGCCTTGCCATTCCCGCATCCAGCGACAACGCCCGCGCCATTGCCTCTGTCGCGCCTCCATCCAGGTTCCGCGCCGCCAGCGACACCGCCAGTTGCGCGTGCGCCCCGGCGTCCTGCGGCGCGAGTTCCACGGCCCGTCGCGCGCATTCGAGGCTTCGACTGGATCCCGCCTTCACGCCCGGCTCCACCATCGCTTGCCGCAACCACAAATCCGCGTACAGCGTCCAGGCCTTGGCCTGAGCCTGACGCTCGTCCCAGCGAGTCCACGGCTCCACCAACGCCATCGCCTGCCGGACGCTTTCCGGAGTCCACTGCTCGGCCAATGCCACCGCAAATCGCAGCGCCTCACCGACTCCGCGGAACGCGTTCACCGTCACCGGTGCGGACAACCGCCGTGTCGCCACCAACTCGCCCGCCGGCACCTCCAGTGCGCCCGCGATCGCATTCAGCGACGTCGCATTCACCCGCCCGCCTGCCTCGGCCGTTTCGATCGTTCGCTTGGAAACCCCGGCCCGTCCGGCCAACGCCGACTGGGTCCAACCCTTCATCAACCGGCTGCGCCGGATCGCCGCGCCATCAAGGGGAAGTGAAGCCGGGGGACGCAACAGCATACGAGGTCGTCTTGGTTTGCGCAATCGGTCCGCAAATCTGAGGCCGCCTCGCTAATTCTCTGCCCGAGGTCGCAATCCAGTCGCAAGTTCTCAGAACGCCGTCCGCTTGCGACTCTTTTGCGACAGCGCCGGCGCCGACCGTTGTTAGTCTGTGGACACTGGAAGCGATCCCCTCGCTGCCACACGCTCTCCCTGGCGGCTCCGCCAGCTAGCGGCCCGGCGTCTTCCCCGCCCTCCCACAACATGACGAAGCATTCCCTCCGCGCCCTCTGGACCGTCGCGTTCAGTTCGGCCCTCCTCGCGCAGTCACCCACGCGCTATCGGATCGATACCCTCGCCGGCACCACCAACGTCTATGACGGCGGTCCCGCCACCAGCGCCATTCTCAACAACCCCATCGCCGTCCTGGCCGACAAACAAGGCGGCTTCTACTTCGCTGAAGCCAGCCGCTATCGGATCCGCTATGTGGCCCCCACCGGCACCATCCGCACCATCGCCGGCACCGGCATCGCCGGCCGCCTGCGCGATGGCGTCCCCGCCACCGAGAGTCCTATCTACTTCGCCACGTCTCTCGCCCTGGCAGCCAACGGGGATGTCTATTTCGCCGATCCGGACAATTGTCAGATTGCGCGGATCGACGCGGCAGGCACGTTGCGTCGAGTGGCCGGCACGGGCACGTGCGGCTTCGCCGGCGATCGCGGCCCCGCCAGCGCCGCCCAGTTGAGCGGTCCACAAGGCATTCTCTTCGATAACCAGGGGCGCCTGTTAATTGCCGATACCAATAACCACCGCATTCGCCGCGTCAACGCCGATGGCTCCATCGAGACCATCGCCGGCACTGGCGCCTTTCAGACCTTCGGCGCCGACGGCACCGCCGCCCTCGACACCCCCATGTCTTATCCCACCGGTCTCGCCATCGCTGCCGATGGCACGCTCTACTATGTCGAGTACGGCTACCGCCGCGTGCGGCAACTCGGCCCCGATGGCAAAGCCCTCACCGTCGCCGGCACCGGCTTCGCCGGCAACTCGGGCGATGGCGGACCCGCCACCCAAGCCCGCTTCCAAACTCCTCGCCGCATCGCGCTCGATGCCCCTCGCAACCTGCTCTACATTCCCGACGAAGGTACCAATCGTGTCCGTCGGGTCACGCTTTCCACCGGCGTCATCTCCCACGTCGCCGGCATCACCATCCCGAATAACACCATCGTCTTTGCGAACTCTTTTTCCGGTGATGGCGGCCCCGCCTCGAGCGCCGGCCTCGCCTCGCCGGACAGCGTGTCCGTCGATAGTTCCGGCGCCCTCTACATCGCGGACTCGGTGAACCAGCGCATCCGCAAATCCGACACCACCATCCGCACCGTCGCCGGCCGCTTCCCCAACACCGCCGATGGCCCGGCGGTCCGCTCGGAACTCCTGTCCGCCAACAACCTGGCCATCACCAAGACCGGCGACGTGCTGATCTCGGACGCTGGCAACGGCATCATCCGCCGCCTATCCGGCACCACCATCACCACCTTCGCCGGCACGCCGAACGAAAAGCTGCCCGCCAACACTGCCGCCGGCTCGCGCGGCGATGGCGGACCCGCCACCGCGGCCAATTTCGCGGCCCTCACGGCGATCGCCCTCGACGCCTCGGGCGCCCTCTACATCAACGACAACGGCCGCCTGCGGCGCGTCGACGGCAGCACCATCAACGCCGTCGGCACCGGCGCGGCCGGCTTGCTGCCCACCGGCGCGGGAAACTTTTTTGCGGACACCACGCGCAACCGTCTGTATGTGGCCGTTCCCTCCGCCCACAAAGTCCTCGTGGCAGACACCAGCCAAGGCGGCGTGCCCACCTTCCGCGACTTCGCCGGTACCGGCACCGCTGGCTTCGCCGGCGATGGCGCCGCCGCCACCGCCGCCCAACTCGATACCCCGCGCGATGTCGCCGTCGACGAAGCCGGCAACGTCTACATCGCCGAGGGCGGCCGTCTGCGTCGGGTCACGCCCGCCGGCGTCATCAGCACCGTTGCGGGCACCGGCGCACCGATCACCGTCGCCGTCACAGCAGCCGAAACCAACGCTCTCACCACCCCGATCGCCCCCGTCAGTCTCACCATCGACCCTGCTGGCCGCATCACCCTAGCCGAACTCGGCAACTCCGAGTACATTCGCCAGTTCGACCCTGTCACCGGCCGGCTGCGCGCCATCGCCGGCACCGGCACCCGCGGCAACACCGGCGACGTCGGCGCCGCCCTCGCCGCCCGCATCTATGCTCCGCGCTTCATTCGCAGCGATGCCTCCGGCAATCTCTATTTCCTGGACGCCGGTGATCCCTTGCTGCGCGTCCTCAAGCCCTTCACGCTCTCGCGGCTGGAAGTCGCCTCCGGCGCCGACCAATCCGCGCCGGTCAGCACCAAGCTTGCTAACCCCATCGCCGTCCGCGTCACCGCCAACGACGGTCCGCTGGCCGGAGTCGCCGTCAACTTTAGCGGGCCGGCCGGCGTCATCATCACCCCGGCCGCCGCCGTGACGGACTCGCTCGGCATCGCCCGCGCCGAAGTTACGCTCGGCGCCACCACCGGCGCCCTCGTCATCTCCGCGGCAGTCGATGGTCTCCCCTCGGTCGGCATCCGCGCCACCGCCACCGCGGCTGTGGTCGTCAATCCGAATCGCCCCGCGCTCTCGGCCACTAGCGGCGTGGCCACGGCCGGTGCTTTCGGCGGTGAAGCGCTCATCTCTCCCGGCACCTGGATCGAGCTCTACGGTACGAACCTCTCCGCCACTACTCGTTCCTGGGGCGGCGACGACTTCCGGGGCGCTCAAGCCCCCACCGAACTCGACGGCGTCAAGGTCACCATCGGCGGCCGTCCCGCCTATGTCGCCTTCATCAGCCCCACGCAGATCAACGCCCAGGTGCCCGATGGCGTCGCCGCCGGCCCGGTCGCTGTCACCGTCACCAATGCGAACGGCACCAGCGAAGCGGCCACCGTCACCGCCGCGGCGGCCTCTCCCGCTCTTCTCGCACCGCCCGTCTTCAACATCGGCGGCGTCCAATACGCTGTCGCCCTCCATCAGGACGGCGCCTTCGTCGGTCGCGAGGGTCTCATCGCCGGCGCAAACTTCCGTCCGGCCAAAGCCGGCGACATCCTGACCCTCTACGGCGTCGGCTTCGGACCCACCTCGCCCGCCGTACCCGCCGGTCAGGTCACCCCCGCGGCCAGCGCCCTGACCGGTGTTCGCGTCCGCCTCGGCGACCGTGACGCCGACGTCCTCTTCGGCGGCCTCGCTCCCGGCGCGGTCGGACTCTACCAGTTCAACGTCACCGTCCCCTCCGGTCTCTCGGGTGACGTCCCCCTGGTCGTCTCCACCAGCGCCACGGCTTCCAAGCAACCCGTCCGCCTCACCGTCCAATAGAAAAAGGGCCGCCGGCTGCGAGTCCGTCCTCGCCGCCGGCGGCCCTTTTCACTTTCCGTCCTTAGCTCTTCTGGTAGAAGAAGCGCTCCGACACCACCTTGCCGTCCTTCCACTTCCGCACCGCCACCTGCGTGTTCGTATACCGATAGCCGTTCTTAAACGTCAGGTCCAACGTCCACACGCCGAAGGTCGTGTCACCGTTCACCGCCGTCTCCGCCACGCTGCCGCCATGCCATTCGGCGATCGAGTCGAAGAACTCAATCTCCCGCTGCCGGTTCAACGCCTTGCCGATAAACGGCGCATCGGTATTCTCCTGCATCACCACGTCGTCGGCGTAGTACTGGTCAAAGGCCTCCAAGGCCTTGCCGGTGAGAACCTTCTGGTTCAAGTCCTGGTCGAGTTCGGCCACGCTGGCCGTCACTTGGTCGAGAGTCGCTGAGTTGCTCATGATCTTTTCTCCTGTTAAGCTCGAAATCTATCGGCGTCGAGTATATTGATGTCAATAGATCTAGAAGGATGCAAAAAAGATGAAAAACATCCCCGGCGTACGTCTCTGGCTCCTCCTGATGAAGGCCTATCAATCCCTGATGGCCGAAACGGGCCGTCTCGCCGCGGCCAACGGCCTCGGCGACTCCGAATTTCGCGTCCTCGAAGTCCTGCTCCACAAAGGAGCCCTGCCCGTCAACGTCATCGGCCCCAAAGTCTTTCTGACTCCTGGTTCCATCAGCGTCGCCGTCGACCGTCTCGTCGACAAACACCTGGTCACCCGCCGCGAATGTCCCACCGACCGCCGCATCCGCTTCGTCGAGCTTACCCCGGCCGGTCGCGACCTGATTGCGCGCGTCTTCCATGAACACGAGCAGCAGATGGAAGGCTTCGCCTCCGCCCTCTCTCCCCGCGAACGCGAGCAACTCGCCGCCGCCCTCAAGAAATTCGGTCAGGCCCCCGGTCAAACCTTCGGCGTGGACCAGTGATTCCGATACTGCCGACCCAATAACTGGTGCGCCTGCGCGTCGCCCGGAATCGACTCCGTGGCCGCGTCGTACTTCAGATTCCGCCCCGTCTTGGCCACGATGTTGCCCAAATGCAGCAACGTATTGGTGGCGTGCAACTCCTCCACCTCCGCATTCGGTTTCTTCCGAGTCTTCACGCACGCAATGAAATTACGGTGATGATGGCTGGAATCGGCATCCCCCTGCGGATCGTACTCTTCGTGCGCCAGCGCGCCCTTGTCGTCGTAAACGCGGAAGCCCCACGCGCGCTGCTTGCCGTAGTGCGGCCACCGCCCGATCTGCACGGACCCGTTCGCGCCATAAACCGCCACCCCGTTCTCCTGGCCCTCCATCCCATACGGATTCCAGATGCGCATCTCCCACACGATCTGCCGGTCCCCATAGTCGAACGTCATGTTCATCGTGTCCGGCGTCACCTGATCGTCGTCGAAGAAAATCTTGCGCGCGCTTCCCGCCACGGCCCGCGGATAGTCCACTCCCAGCGCCCACCGCGCCATATCGATCTGATGCGCCCCGTCATTGCCGATGTCGCCCGTGCCGTAGTTCCAGTTCCAATGCCAGCGATAGTGAAAGCGATTCTCGTTGAACGGCATCATCAACGCCGGCCCCGTCCACGTCTCGTAATCCACCTCCGCCGGCACCGGGCTATCGTTCTTATGCCCGATGTCGTCGCGCAACTGCACGTCCCACGCCTTCGCCATCAGCACGCGCCCGATCTTGCCCGAACGCACATAGTCGATCGCCGCGAGCGTCGACGGCCGTGAACGCGAATGCGTCCCCACCGTCACAATGCGGCCGTGCTTACGCGCCGCGTTGATCATCGCGCGGCCCTCGCGCACGTTGTGCGAAGGCGGCTTCTCCACGTAGACGTCCTTGCCGGCTGCACACGCCAGGATCGTCGCCGGCGCGTGCCAATGGTCCGGCGTCGCGATCGCCACCGCATCCACCTGCTTGTCGTCCAGCACGCGCCGCAGATCCTTCACCAGCTTCGCCGCCGGACGCCCGGAGCCCTGCTCTACGGCCTTCGCACAGTTGGCGTATACCCGTTCATCCACATCGCACAAATGCACGATGTTCACGTCGGGAAGCTTCGCAAAGCTGCCCGCCAGATGGCGGCCCTGCCCGCGGATCCCGATCATCGCCAGGTTCACGCGATCGCTCGCCGCCACCAGCGGAGCGGCCGCTGCCATCAGAAAATTACGTCGTTTCATAGCCCGTCCTCTCGGCCCCGGAAGAAATCGGCAGCACATAGCTCGCCGCCAGGCCCACGCTAAACAGCAACACATTGCCGATCACGCCAATCAGCAGTTCGTCGTAAGGAAAGTTCCACGCGCCCAAATCCACCAACGGCTTCGCCCCTTTGGTCAAAGCCGCCCAGGCGCTGAATCCAAGGTTCGCCGCGATGCCGCAGTAGACGCCCGCGGGCGTCGCGCGCTCGCTCATCCACGCCAGAAAGAAGAGCCCCATCAGGCCACCGCTCGCCATCGCTGACACCGCAAACCAGCTCGAGAGCGCGCTCCCCTTGCTTTGCACCAGCAGCAACGCCGTGCCGATGTTGGCCAGGCCCGTTGCCACCACAAACGCCTTGGCCGCTACCAGCCGCTCCTGATCCGTAGAACGCGGCCGGAACGCGCGGTAGAAGTCCTCCACCGCCACCACCGCCATCGAGTTCAGATCGCTCGCCAGCATCGTCATCGCCGAACCTGTCAGGCATGCCAGCAACAAGCCGAGCACGCCCGGCGGCAGATGCTGGCTCAGAAAGTAAGGAAACATCTGATCGGCCTTGGTGATGCTCGACGGAATCGTCTCGCCGGTCACTTGATAGAAGCCCAGACGCACGTTCCCACAAACATGAACATCGCCCACATGGGCACTGACAGAAACGCGCCCACCCGCACACCTCGAAACGCCGCCTCGTCGCTTTTCGCCATCAGATACCGCTGCACCATGGTCTGGTCGGCCACATAGCGCTGCAGATACCAGAACAAACCATAGAGCAGCAGCACCGGCACCGTATTCTTACGGAAGTCCCAGGCCGGCAGCCCCAGCTGAAACTTATTCGCCGCCCAGGCTCGTCCCAGCACCGCGCCCGGGCCACCCTCGGGCAGCCACAGCAGATATCCCAGCACTACCAGAATCGACCCGCCCATCACAAAACCCTGCACCACATCGGTCCACACGATCGCTTCAATGCCGCCCTTCACGGC
>JBGAHE010000016.1:0-82433 GCA_044226365.1 Bryobacteraceae bacterium | reverse complement strand
GGCTGAAAAGGCGGGCGCAAAAAAGTGGCGGCCTCAAATAAAAAAGGGGCGGCCTCAATAAAAAGAGGGCGGTCTTGGGGGCCGCCCTTGTCATGGATTGTGTGGTTCCTGACTATCTTGCTTGTGGCAAAACTCGTTCTGAAAACTGCTGCTTCTGTCTCGCAGCGCGGGAAAATGAGATCCGTGGTCCGTCAGAATCTGGTTGGGTGGGACTTGAGGGGGTGGGCTCGGTGAGGATAAATCTGGGGATGGTGGTCAAAAGAGAAGGAACTAAGGAGGAGCAACCCTGGATCGTCCGGACCATTTCGTGTCTCATTACGCGTTATCTATAAGCAACCGGCGTGCCAAACGTTTCGATCACCTGTTTTCAATGGTTTGACGATTGTAGGCGGAAGGGAAGCCCGCTGTGTTTCATTTCGGCATCAGAGATTGCACACCTGGCGTCGTTTCGCGATCCCGAAATGGGAAAGAAAAAGCCCGGCCGCGAGGGCCGGGCGTTTTTTTTGCAGACGGTCTTGGTCGGGGGTGAGAAGCGAGGGGGACTAGTCGCCCATGCTCCCGACTTCTTCCTGCTTCGCGGCCGGCTTGATGGTGGGCAGCGGAATGTCGGAAGCGGCCGGGGAACCGAAGCCGATCTGGACGAGGCCTTCGCCGGGCTTTTCGCCGAGGACGTGCTGGCGATAGAGCTTTTCCATCTTCGCGTTTTCGATTTCCTGCTGTTGCTTGAGGGCGCGAGCGCGGAGCTTTTCTTCGCGGGCGGTTTTGGCGATGCCGCTCTTGTCGAGGTCGGTTTGAGCGGCGGCGGCGACGGCTTCCGCGTTGAGCTGGAGCGAGTGCTCCTTGGAGACGAGATCGACGTCCTTGCCGCCGGCGTAGATCTTGTGACGGCCGTGCTCTTCGTACCACTTGGTGAGCGTGGCCGACATGTGCATCTTTTCGACGATGTTACGCCAGCCGATGCCGGTGTTGTAGGCGCAGAAGCTGATTTCGCCTTCCTGGGTGGCGTAGGGGATGATGCACTGTTCGGTACGGCGGAAGTCGTAGTTGAACAGATCCTGGAACCACATGCCGGCGATGAAGAGGAAGTTCCAACGGTCATTGCGGCGCTGATCGATGTCGGCGCGGGTGCGGGTGCCGTCGACTTTGCCGTACTTACGGCCCGTGGCGCCGAAGCACTTGTCGAACTTCTGGAGAAGGTCGACGATTTTGAAGTGCGTGGGGGCCTGGTAGGGGTCGTAGTTGCGCATCAGGGCGAGGGTGACGCCGACGATGTTGGCCCACTTGGAGGTGCGGGCGGCGTCGTTGATCTTGGCGATGTCGAGCGAGAGCTGATCGGCGTTCAGGAACTTGGTGACCGGGGCGGATTCCTTGGTTTCCTTGTCGACCATGACGGCGAGGCCGATGCCGCAGTTAGGATGGCAGCCGCAGGAGAGCTGGCCCCAGTCGCGGTTGGGTCCGTGGATGAGGTCGGCGAAGTCCGAGAAGGTGGACATGAAGGAGATCGGGTACCAGTCGCGGGTGGGTTCGCCGATGCCGGCCTGGTTCTTGACGTCGTGGGCGAGGTGCGAGAGGGTGTAGCGCTGAGCGGCGCGGCGCTCTTCGCTGACGGCTTCGTCGCGGCCGGTGAAGGAGACCGGCTGGAAGCTGATGAAGGGGATCTTTTTGGGGTTATCGAGGGCGAACTCGACGATGCGGCCCACCTGCTCATTGTTGATGCCGTTGATGATGGTGGTGACCGGGACGATGTCGACGCCGCCGGAGTAGAGGTTCTCGATGGCGCGCATCTTCACGTCGAAGAGGTTGCCGATGGCGCGGTGCGAGTTGGGGGCGTTGCCGATGCCATCGAACTGGAGGTAGGCATAACGGAGACCGGCTTCGGCGGCGGCGCGGGCAAATTCCGGGCTCTTGGCGAACTCGATGCCGTTAGTGGCCGCCTGCACGGAGCTGTAACCGACTTTGCGGCTGTAGCGGACCGCGTCCAGGAAGTAGGGAGAAAGCGTGGGTTCGCCACCGGAGAACTGCACCGACATCTGGCGGCGCGGCTTGATGGTGATGGCGTTGTCGAGCATCGTTTTGATGTCGTCCCAGGTGAGTTCGTGGACGAAGCCGACTTGGTTGGCGTCCATGAAGCAGGGGTCGCACATCATGTTGCAGCGGTTGGTGAGGTCGATGGTGAGGACCGAGCCGCGGCCGTGGGTGATGGTGGAGGAGCCGTGGTTGTGGAGCTTTTCGTCGTTGTGGGCGCGGATGTCGCGGCCGGGGAACACGTCTTCGAGGTGCTTGAAGAAGGCGGTGTCCATCGCCATGACGTCTTCGAACTTACCGTGCGTCGGGCATTCCTTGACCATGAGGATTTTGCCGTCGCGTTCGATGATCTGGGCCTTGATTTCGCCCAGTTTGTCATTCTTGAGGATTTCGACGGGGAGTTCGCCGTCGAGGATGCGCTTGCGGAGGTCGGGGATGCACTTGGGGCAGAGTGAGTCAGTGGTGCGGGGCCAGCCCAGCGGGGGCTTGGTCTTCTGGTAGGACTTGAGCAGCGGCTTGTCGGACCATTTGGGCGTGAACGACGGCTTCTGATTGATGCTGTTGACTTTATCGAACACGACCCAGCCGGCTTTAGCGGCGTAGGTGGCAACCTTTTCGAGGGCCTTAATACCTTTACCCATATTTCTCCCTATCCTTCAAGTGAGGCCTGGGCGTGAACTACACCCAAGGCTACAGGATGAGTCTAGAAAACGGAGCAGGCGAAAGTCAGCCAGATTTCTGTCAAGGGCTTCATCTTTGGGTTGAATGGCGAGATTTGGGGTTGAATGGGGGAGGGGTTGGGGGAGGTTAAGTGGTTCATTTTGCTGATGTTGGGTGTCGGAGAGGGGCGGGGCAGGAGGTTTGGGTGGTTCTGGCGTGGTGGCGCGGGCGGAGCGAGGAAGCAAAGCAGCTCGCTCCGCAGCAGTTGGAGACGGTGGCGACGCTGAAGCGCGTGCGGGGTGGCTACTTCTTCTTGGGTTCGGGCGGGGCGGGGGGCAGATCGGAGTTGAAGGCGTCGGCGACGCACTTCCACTGGCCGTCGGGTTGCTTCTTCCAGACTTCGAGGATTTTGCCGACGTCGGCGGCGGGCTTCATGTCGATTTTGTAGGTGCCGGTGAGGTATGCGAGGTCACCGGAGTGGGCGACTTCGATTTTGGTGGGGGTCCAGGAGACGGTCAGGTCGGGGGACATGAGGGGGGCCCAGCCGGCGCGGATGCTTTCTTTGGTGGCGGCGAGGGGGGCGTTGGGGGCGAGGACGTGGGCGTCGTCGGAGTAATAGGAGACGACGGCGTCGAGGTTGCGGGCGGTGGCGGCCTTGGACCATTCGGCGTCGAGGGCGCGGATGGCGGCTTCCGCGGCGGCACGGGTATCGGGGGCGGCGGGAGGCGTGGGGGGCGCGCAGGAAGAGAGCAGGAAGACACAACCAAAGGCAACAGCGAGGGAAGAGCGGAGCATAGGCCGCGAGTATAACATCGCGGCCTATGCAGGGCGGGGAGGTTTAGACGTCGAAGCCGTGGAGTTTGCGGTGATGGACGCCGTCGTAGCGCTGGGTGGATTTGAAGAGCTCGTGGCGGCCGTCGGCGGAGACCTCTTTGTACTTGCCGGACATGGCGTCCATTTCGGCTTTGGTCATGACTTTGAGGCTGCGGGCGAGGGCGATGTCCTGCTTGAGCTGGGCCATGGAGGTGATGCCCATCACCTGGGCGGTGACGGGGACGCTGAGGCAATAGCGGTAGGCCTGATCGGAGGTGAGGCCGAGTTTCTCAATGAGGCGCCCTTGGGTGTCGCCGCCGGCGAGACCTTTCATGCCGATGACGCCGACGTTCTTCTTGAGGCAGACGGGGACGACTTCGTTCTGGAAGGAGCGGAAGTGGGCGTCGAGGACGTTGATGGGCATCTGGGCGGTGTCCCAGTCGTAGGGCTTGGCGAGCATCTTGAGGTGGATGCGGGGGTCTTTGTGACCGGTGAAGCCGATGAAGCGGACTTTGCCTTGCTTTTTGGCTTCGATGGCGGCTTTGATGCCGCCTTTTTCGAAGGTCCAGTCGGGGTCGGAGTCGTAGTTGTTTTCGTGGAACTGCCAGAGGTCGAGGTGATCGGTTTTGAGGCGGCGGAGGGACTCTTCGAGATTGCGCATGGAGCCGGCGTAGTCCTTCTCGCAGTTCTTGGTCATGAGGAAGACTTTGTTGCGGCGTTTATCCATGGCGAGGGCTTTGCCCATGATTTCTTCGCTGCCGCCGTTGTGATAATCCCAGGCGTTGTCGAAGAAGGTGAGGCCTTCGTCGATGGCGGTGTGCATGATGCGGATGGCTTCGTTCTGGTCTTTGACGGCGCCGATGTGCCAGCCGCCAAGGCAGACGATGCTGACGCGTTGGCCGGTGCGGCCGAGCACGCGGGTGGGCATACCGGTGGCGGAGGCGCTGGAGGTTTGGGCCAGGACCTGTTGGGCCAGGGCGGTGAAGGATAGCGCGCGGGCGACATCACGGCGGGTGGGTTGCTGCATAACTTTTCGATTCTCCTCGCCAACAATTTATCCCATAATCGAGTCATGCATTTGCTGACTGGGAAGTACGCCTTTCGTGGAGAGAATTTCCGGCCGGAGACGCGCCGGGCATGGATGGAACGGATGCTGGCGTTGAGTGCGATCGCGCCGACGTTCTGTTCGAACCTGGCCTATGGCAGTTCCACGGTGAGCAAGAGTGAGGCGACGAAGTTCTCGTTGCCGGGGCTGTATCCGGGCAAGGTGGTGTCGGTACGCGACGAGAAGTCCATCGTGGGCGGCGTGTATCAGAAGGAAGCCGTGGGGCGCATGATGAGCACCGGCATGCAGGGGCTGACGGGGAGCAAGGACAGTGTGGCGAGTTGGCGGACGTTCTTTTCGCCGGGTGAGCGGGTGGGCATCAAGCTGAACCCGGTAAGCCGTCCGTATGTGATTTCCGATGCGACGGTGGTGCGCGAGATTATCGCGGGGCTCGAGTCGGCGGGGATCAAGCGGCAGGACATCGTGGTGTATGACCGGTACAAGGCCGAGTTTCTGGCGGCGGGTTTCGACAAATGGCTGCCGGAGGGAGTGCGGTGGAGTTTTGCGGCGCAGGCGTACGACGGCGTGCAGCAGGGCATTGACGGTTACGACACGAATCACTATCTCGACATGCAGTTGACGATGCCGGGCTACGACTTCAACAACGAGACGGCGCGGCGCTCGTATGCGTCAAAGTACATTACGACGGAAGTGGATAAGCTGGTGAACTTGTGCCTGTTGAAGCATCACCAGTCGGCGGGCATTACGATTGCGCTGAAGAATTTGTCACACGGGTTAGTGAATAACGTGTGCCGCAGCCATTCGTCGCCGATGTTGAATGCGTGCGGGGCGTTTATTCCGGCGGCGGTATCGATTCCGGTGATCCGGAATAAGGCGGTGCTGCAGATTTGCGACGGGATCAAGGCGCTGTATCACGGTGGTCCGGGGATGAATGCGCGGAAGACGAAGTACGTGTGGGAGCACAAGACGATGTACTTCAGCACGGATCCGGTGGCGATGGACCGCATCGGGTGGCTCGAGATCGACAAGCAGCGGGCGCTGGTGGGGATGGCGCCGCTGGCGGATGCGAAGCCCGATCAGGATTCAGGCTTCGTCCGCATGCAGCCGGAGCACGTCGACATTGCCGGGGCGTTGGGCCTGGGCATCGGCGATCTCGCGAAGATTCAGCACGTGAAGCTCGCTTAGCCCATCTGGTCGGCGCCGACCCAGAGGTTGACGGTGTTCAACTCCTCGCGGCCGCACATTTTCAGATAGCAGAAGAGCTGCATGCGATAGGCGGCGTGGGCGTTCAGGATGAGGCTGGTGACGAGCGCGCCTTTGGAGCGCTGCATGCCGAACATGTTGACTTCGGCACGGAAGCGGTCGCCGGTCCAGGTGCGGAAGGTGTCGCGGTAGAAAGCGGCCTGGCGGCCGATCTCCTCGAGGCATTGGGCGAAGTCGAGGTCCTGGGCGCGGGCTTCGGCGGGGCCCCAGAGGTTGGACATGCTTTCGCGGGTGAAGACGCCGCCGTCGATGGCGGCGAGTTGGGTGGGGCCCATGATGGCGAGGTATTGCAGCAGTTCGAGAGTGCTGCGCTGCTTCGGGGTGGGGCGGAAGTCGAGCTTTGGGGGGTCGATCTTGCCGGCGAGGTGGAGCAGGATTTTGATTTCGTGGCCGAGGGCGCCGATGAGTTCTTCTGAGGTGAGGACCATCACTTTCCTTTCTTCTTTTGCAAGTCGCGGAGGGCGTCTTTGCCGATCCAGCGCGGTGTGGGGGCAGGGGAGAGGGCGAGCCGCTCCGCTACCTCGATCGCTGCCTGACGGAGGGCCGGGCTGCGAGTGCCGATGCGGCGCAAGGCCCAGTTCACCGCCTTCCTGACAAAGTTACGATCGTCGCCGGCGTGGGCTTCGATCAGGCGCAGACCGTCGAGGAACTGCGCGTCGGTGGCGTGGCGGTCATGGCCGGCGAGACAGGCGAGGAGGGCGAAGCCGGCGCGCTTCTGCTGTTCGCCGTCCAGGGCGGCCCATTGGTGGACTTTCTTCCAGGCGTGCGGGGTGCGATCGAAGAGGTGGAAGCAGAGGGTATCGCCGACGCCCCAGTTATCGAAGTCGCGGCACCAGCGGTCCATTTGCGCGGCGGTGACGCGGGCGGGTTCGTCCACGAAAGCGGCGAGCAGGCGGGCTTCATAACAGTTGGTTTGCCAGAGGGCGAGCGCGAGTTCGTGATGACGGCCGAGCCGTTTGGCGATATTCTGAATGTTGCTGACGGAAACGCCGAGCGGGTTGGTGGCGGTGATGCCGAACCGGGCGAGATTGGCAAGGTCTCTTTCCGTGCGGGCTTCGTCGAGCCAGGCGAGGGCCTGGTCGACTTGCTGGCGGAGGGCGGCGGTGGCCATGGGTCAGCTCCGGGCGAGGACGAGGTCGAGCGCGTGGTAGCTGGCGCGGACGCCTTTGTCCATCGGCGCTTTGAGCATGGCGTCGCGGATCTCCTGGCTTTCGTAGACGAGCGTGGTGCGGCCGGCGGCCTCGGTGAATTCGAGCGTAGTGGTGGCTTCCTTGGTGCTGCCGTCGAAGACCTCCACGGCGACAATGCGCTCGGGGCGGACGATTTCGGTGTAGGTGTGGCGGAGGCCCATGCGGATGCCATTGGTCCGGACCCAGACGTAGTGGGCGATGCCGCCGACGCGAAAGTCGATTTCGCAGACTTCCACCGACCAGCCGTCGAGGGCACCCAGCCACTGGCGCACGAGTTCGGGACGGATATGGGCTGCGAAGACGAGGTCGCGGGGCGCGGCGAAGTCGCGTTGGAGGCGGATGGTGCGTTCGTCGGGGGTGGAGACGAGCAGTTCGTTCATTTGGGGGGCTCCTGGAGTTTTTGCATCTCGGCGAGAACTTGGTCCAACCTTTGGTAGTTGGCTTCCCAAAACTGCCGGTAGTTTTCGAGCCAGCGGTTGGCTTGTTGGAGGGGGGCGGCGACCAGGCGGCGGGGGCGGCGTTGGGCGTCGCGTTCGCGGGTGACCAGGCCGGCGCGCTCGAGGACTTTGAGGTGCTTCGAGATGGCGGGCTGGGTCATGGCGAAGGGTTCGGCGAGGTCTTTGACGGAGGCTTCGCCGGAGGCAAGGCGGGCGAGGATGGCGCGGCGGGTGGGGTCGGCGAGCGCGGCGAAGGTGGCGTCGAGACCAGGATTATAACCAACCAGTTCCATAACCGAATGGTATTTTACGAAGGGCGCGTCGTCAAGCAAAAAAAACCGCGACCCCAGATTGTCAGGGTCGCGGTAAGGGAGGTTGGATGCGAACGCGTACGGCAGGAGAAACCGTGGATCGATCCGGCACCTGGGCTCTGGTTGTTTGATTGGCTTTTGGTTTTTGGAGCGCAGGCGCTGAAGGCCGTCCTCCGGTGAAACGGCCCTCGTCGTTAGGGGGAGCTTATTGGCCGCGGCCGAGTTGGCGCACGGTGAGCGTGGCGACCGGTTGCGGATTGCCGTCGGCACGAACGGTCTGGAGCCGGAGCTGGGTGGAGCGCGGCTGTTCGAAGAAGTTGGGCTGGAGTTCGTACATCAGGTCCATCGACCCGCGGGCGGGGGACTTGGCATTCACGTGCACCCAGGAGGCCGGCGTGAAGGTCCACTGGCATTGGGGGTGGCTCGCGGTGAGCCGCAGATGGTAGACGCCGCCTTCAGCAGTGTGTTGAGCAGAGATGGGGGAGAGCGAGTAACGGCAGTGCGACGGCGCATCGCCGCCGAAGACGAGAGAGTTGAGGGAGGTGATCGCAACCAACAGAATCAATTTCATCGGGAACCTCTAGTAACCAAGGGAGAAAAGTCAGGCGGCTCAAGCGTTTGCTTCGTTTGCGCCGCGTTTCGAATTTGCTTGTTTTTTAAGGTACAACGGGGCTGGCCGAAAGTCTACAGCAGACTGTAAATTTGCTTTAGTTTTCGCTGGCCACTGGAGGCCGGTCAATGGGCGTGGCGCCGTCGGAACGGGTGGCGTGTTTACGGCGCCACTTATGCCACTCGGCGAGATGCCACTTCCCGCTTTCGACGAAGATGTCCTGCTTTTCGCGGGCGCGGCGGCGGAGCACCTGATAGACGGTTTGGTAGTTGCTGTCGCGGAGGCCGCCGTTCTTGAGGGCGGCGATCATCTCGTGCGTGTTTTGGGGTTGCTGCAACGTACGTAGATGAAGAATCGAGGCTTCCGGGATCGTCAGGCCGAAGAAAGGATAACGGGGCTGCCCTTCGGGCGCAGGATTCGGGGTGGCCAGGGGGGCGACGGGGGCGTAGGCCGGCGGATTGGCGGGGGCCGGAGACGCGGCAGGGAGGTTGTGCAGACGTCGGATCGCAGCGATCGCCGTCTCGATGTCCGCCTTGCGGCGTTCGAGATCGGCCAGCACTTCAGCGTAGTCGACGGTGCTCATGAGCGGGGTGATCAGATCGATTTTAGCGTGCTTAAAGCAGGCGTTCAAGAGAACCAAAGGCGAAGGCTCAAGTCTCTGCTGTAGAGGGGCGGGCGGGCCTGTTCAAGTGTTCGTTGAGCAGGTGATCAAACGCAAGAAAGGCCGCCCTTGGCGGGCGGCCCGTCTTGTTGCAAATTCGACCTTGGCTTGCCCGATGGCAAGTGAGTTGGTCTACGATTGCCTTGACTATAGCGCCCTGCTGCAAGGCGTGTCAAATGCTCAACTTGAAGGATTTTGCAGGATTGAGCGGAATGGGGTACTGCTTTGAGCGGAAGCCTGTGGATGATGTGGAAATTGAGCGGATGACTATAAGTGCTTAATTATTGATCAATCGTCGCTTGAGCTGCTGTCGCCACAGCTCGAATCGCAGCTGTCGCAGCCCGAGTCCGTGCCGCAGCTCGAGTTGTCGTCGTAGCCGGGGTCGCAGGGACCGCACGAGGAGTCGTCGGAGCAGGAGCCGGAGTCTGAACAGCCGGTGGAGCCGGAGCAGCCGCCGAAGGAGAAACGCGAGTCTTCGACGGCGTCGTCGTCGGCTTCGTCGGAGGCTTTGCGGACGACGCGGTGGGGATCGGGCGGATGCCAGGCGCGCATGCAGGTGAAGACGATGCCGCCGACCAGGAGGAGAGTCGGGGTGATGAAGGCGCTGGGGAGCAGGTCGCTCCAGATGGCGCCGAGTGTCCCCAGGACCAGGGCGGTGAGGGCCAGGTGACCGGCTCTACGGTTGGGGGCCGGGGTGGGACGTTCGCGTTGAGGCCAGATGGATTCGGGTGGGTATCTGCCGAAAGTCTCTACATAGGCGACGCGGGCTTCGTCGATGGTTCCGGGGCGCTCGAGCCGCTTTTCGATCTCGCGGCATTCGGGCAAGTCGCGCCAGGAGGGCAAGCCGCGGTGGAGGTCCCAGGCGGCCTGGATGGGAGCCGGGGTGGCGAGGCGGCGGGCGGAGGAGGTGGCCAGGAACAGGAAGCGGCGGTACTCGTCGAAGACGTGCCGGGCGAACTCGACCGACCAGCCCTGCTGGCGGGCCAGCGTCTCGACGTAGTCAGTCTGAGTGGGCGGATCCCCCACTTGGAGGTCCGACCATTTTTCCCAATTCTGCGGCTGTGCGACCACTCCTTTGAGGGATCGGCCTCACCTCGCCGAACTTTAGCTTGCCCCTAAATTAGTTTTGCCCGACCTACTGCAGGACAGCAGGCCGGGCAAATGTTTTTCCCCCACGGCTCGAAACTACGAAGCTACCACATCCCGCCGAGCCGAGGCTGGGACTACCAGGCCTGGCGATAGAGCTCGAGGAGATCGGCTTCGGTGCAGGGGCGAGGGTTGTTCTGATGACAGCCGTCTTCGATGGCCTTGGCGGCGAGCTTCGGCAGGGAGTCCTCGGGGATGCCGTAGGAGCGCAACTGCGGGGCGATGCCGAGCGTGGCGTTGAGCCGGCGGACGGCGGTGGCGGCGTCGGGGCCGCCGAGGACGTCGCCCAATTCCTTCATGCGGTCGGGCACGCTGGCGGCGTTGAACTCGATCACGGCGGGGAGGAGGACGGCGTTGGCGGTGCCGTGGTGCATGCCGTACTCCGAGGAGAGCGGATGGGCGAGCGAATGCGTGGCGCCGAGGCCTTTTTGGAAGGCGATAGCCCCCATCATGGAGGCCATCATCATGCCGGTGCGGGCTTCGAGGTCCTGGGGATTCGCCGCGAGGCGGGTGAGGTGTTCGGCGCAGAGCTTCACGCCGGCGAGGCCGATGCCGTCGCAGATGGGGTGGTAGCCTTTGGCGACGTAGGCTTCGAAGTTGTGGGTGAGGGCGTCCATGCCGGTGCCGGCGGTGACGCCGGCAGGCAAGCCGAGGGTGAGTTCGGGGTCATTCAGAACGACGTCGGCAATCAGGAAGGGGCTGAAAATGACCGTTTTGCGGTTGGTGGCGGCGATGGTGATGACGGCGGAGCGGCCGACTTCGCTGCCGGTGCCGGAGGTGGTGGCGAGGGCGATGAACGGGGGCAGGTCGCGGGTGATTTTGGCGTCGCCGCCGATCAGGTCGTCGTAGTCGGCCAGGGGCAGGGGATGGGTGACCTTGAGGCGGATGGCTTTGCCGGCATCGAGCGGGGAGCCGCCGCCGATGGCGATGACGGAGTCGCAGTGGCCGGCGCGATAGGCTTCGACGCCGTCGGTGACGTTCTGCTCGGTGGGGTTGGGGTCGACGGCGTCAAAGATGACGGCGCGGGGGACCAGTTTTTGAACGAGGTCGAAGACGGGGGTCCGGCGGAGTCCGCGGTCGGTGACCAGGAGGGGCCGGCGGAGGCCGCGGCGTTCACATTCGGCGGGCAACTGCTGGACGGCGCCGGGGCCGAAGACGATCGCCGTGGGGAAGGAGAAGCGGTGCAATGACATGATCCTTTTGAGGATAGCCCGTACAATGGAGGAGCGTGGAAGAAGAAGTCGTTGGCAAGATATACGACGGGCGGCTGGCGCGGCGGCTCGCTCGTTACCTGATTCCGTATCGCCGTTACGTAGGCTTGGCCCTGGTGATGCTGTTTCTGCAGGCGGGTTTGCAGATCGTGGGGCCGCTGCTGACGAAGGTGGTGGTGGATTGTTATCTCTCGAAGGGGTCCTGTTCGGTCGAGATGGTGACGCGCCTGCCTCCCGAGCCCTCCTCGGGCATTCTGCTGATCCTGGCGATCTATCTGGTCTCGATTGTCCTGGCGACGCTGGTGGAGTTCGGCCAGACGCTGATCATGCAGCGTACGGGCCAAATGGCGATGTTCGATCTGCGGCGCGAGGTGATGACGCATCTGCAGAAGCTCGACGTCGCCTTCTTTGACCGCAACCCCGTCGGGCGGCTGGTGACGCGCGTCACCTCCGATATCGATACGCTGAACGAGCTCTATACGTCGGGCGTGGTGACGATCATCGCCGACATGGCCGTGCTGATCCTGATCGTCGCGACGATGTTCCGGCTGAATCCGCAACTGACGTGGATCATGCTGGCCGTGATGCCGTTCGTGATTCTGACGACGGCAATCTTCCGGCGGGCGGTGACGCTTTCCTATCAGAAGACGCGTTTGGCGGTAGCGAAGATCAACGCCTACATTCAGGAGCACGTGAATGGCGTGGCCGTGCTGCAGCTCTACAATCGCGAGGCGCGCGCCCGCGAGGATTTCGACCGCATCAATCGCGAGCACATGGACGCCTTCAAGGAAGGCATCCACGCCTATGGTTGGTTCTACCCGGTGACCGAACTGCTGACGATGCTGGCGCTCGCGTCGTTGCTGGGCTACGGCGCGGTGCGGGTGCATGACCAGACGTTGAGCCTGGGAGTGCTGCTGGCCTTTATTCAATACGGCTTCCGCTTCTTCCGCCCGATTGCCGACCTCAGCGAAAAGTACAACATTCTGCAGGCGGCGATGACGGCCTCCGATCGCGTCTTCAAGCTGCTGGATACCGAGCCGCGGATTGTGGCGCCGGCGCAGCCGAAGGCGTTTCCGGCGATGGCCGCGGCGATCGAGTTCGACCACGTGTGGTTCGCCTACAAGGACGAAGATTGGGTGCTGCGCGACGTGAGCTTCCGGATCGAGCCGGGGCAAACGGTGGCCGTCATCGGGCACACGGGAGCGGGGAAGACGACGATCATCAGTCTGCTGCTGCGTTACTACGATTTGCAGAAAGGCGCGATCCGCATCGGGGGCATTGACCTGCGCGAGTTCGATCCGCTCGACCTGCGCCGGCACTTTGGCGTCGTGCTGCAAGACCCATTCCTGTTCACGGGGACGCTGGCGGAGAACATTCGTCTGGGAGATGAGTCGCTGGAACGTTCGGCGCTCGAACAGGCGGCGCGCGAGGTGAATCTGTTGCCCTTTATCGAGCGTTTGCCCGAAGGCTTCGATTACGCTTTACGCGAACGGGGCCTGGGACTTTCGACGGGGCAGAAGCAGTTAGTCTCGTTCGCCCGGGCGCTGGCACGGCAGCCGCGCTACCTGATTCTGGACGAGGCGACTTCGAGCGTCGATACCGATACCGAGATGCACATTCGGCAGGCGCTCGACCGGCTGGTGAGCGGGCGTACGTCTATCGTGATTGCGCATCGGCTTTCGACGATTCAGCGGGCGGACCGGATCCTGGTGATGCACAAAGGGCAACTGCGCGAGAGCGGGACGCATCAGCAGTTGCTGGCGTTGAACGGCCTCTACACGCGGCTGTACCAGCTGCAGTATCAGGAGCAGGAAGTCGTCGCGAAGCGGGCGAGTTAAGCGAGGTAGTCCGCGAGTTGGCGGCGCACGCTTTCGGGCGCTTCGGTCTCGAGGATGAGGTCGGTGCCGTCGTAGCGCTGGCTGAGGACTTTAGCGCGCTCGTGGAGCAGGTGCAAGGCGCCGCCGTCGGCGGCGTTGATGCGGAAGGTCGCGTTCTCGACGGGGTCAAGCGAAAGCAGTTGATCGATGCGGGCGATGAGTTGATCGAAGCCCTGACCGGTCATGGCGGAAACCGCGACGGCGGCAGGGGAGTCTTCGGCACGGGCATCGCCGAGCACGCGGCGCGCAACGCTGGGGACGTCAGCCAATCCGTCTGGGAGCCGGTCAATCTTGTTCAGAACGAGCAACTGCGGCGTCTTCGCCGCGCCGATCTCTTCGAGCACCTTCAGGACGTGCGAGGCCAGCAGCGGGGCATGCGGCGAGGAGGCGTCCACCACGTGGAGCAGGAGGCGCGCTTCGACGACTTCTTCGAGCGTGGCGCGGAAGGCATCGACGAGGGTGGTGGGCAAACCACGGATGAAGCCGACGGTGTCGGAGAAAAGGACCTTGCGCTTGGAGGGGAGAACCAGGTGGCGCACGGTGGGGTCCAGGGTGGCGAACATGCGGGAGTCGGCTTCGACGCCGGCGCTGGTGAGGCGGTTGAAGAGGGTCGATTTGCCCGCGTTGGTGTAGCCCACCAGGGAGATGGTGGCGAGGGGGACGCTTTGCCGCTGGTGCCGTTGAATGGAGCGTCCGGCGCGGACGTTCTCGATGTCGCGCTTGATTTTGGCGATGCGGTGGCCGATGCGGCGGCGGTCCGTTTCGAGCTTGGTTTCGCCGGGACCGCGGGCGCCGATGCCGCCGCCGAGACGCGAGAGGGCAATGCCCTGGCCGGAGAGCCGCGGCAGCATGTAGTTCAACTGCGCGAGTTCCACCTGCAACTGGCCTTCGCGCGTACGGGCGCGGCTGGCGAAGATGTCGAGGATGAGCTGCGTCCGATCGATGATCTTGATGCCGATGGCGGTTTCGAGATTGCGCTGCTGGGAGGGGCTGAGGTCGCCGTCGAAGATGACGGTTTGCGCGTCGTGCATCTTGACGAGGGCTTCGAGTTCGGTGAGTTTGCCGGAGCCGATTTGGGTGGCGGAGTCTGCGGCGGCGCGTGATTGCAGCAACTTACCGACGACGGTGGCGCCAGCGCTTTCGGCCAGGACGCCGAGTTCTTCGAGGGATTCCTCGGGCGTGGCATCCGGGGCGGACGGGTGCGTGGGGGTGGGACGTCGTTTGACGTGCAGACCCACTAAAATGGCGGCTTCTGTGGCTGAACGGGGCAGAGGGCTAAGTTAGCGTTCTCCGGCTTCGATCGGCGGCGGAGCCCCCGGGACCGGGTGAGGACCGCTGGCATGATTCGCATGAGCCGCCGCGGCGTGCATACCGGAATTGGCGGTGTTGCGGGAGACCACAACGGTCGAAATGGCATGCTTGAAGATCAACTGCTCCTGGTTGTTCGCTTCCAGGATCACCGAATACTTATCGAAACTCTTGATTCGCCCGGAGAGCTTGACCCCGCTCATCAAATAGATGGTCAGGTAAATCTTTTCCTTGCGAGCATTGTTCAGAAAAGCTTCTTGAATATTTTGTTGTTGTTGTACTTGCTTTTCCATGGGGGATATCCCGTTGTGCGCCAGAGCCATAAAACCCAAGTCCTCATTATTTTACACTAAACCTGTCGGAGAACGAACCTACTCGTTTGATTAACGAACATTCATTATACGGGTGTCAACAAACTCCGACGCTCTGTCTTTTCCGTAGTTTACATTTGTATCGCATCTCACAGTTCCACGGGGACCGGTACGGATCCCGCGGCTCTGCTAAGATCACCCCACATGGGGAACCTTCTACTTGCCTTAATCCTTTCCGCCGACGCAGACCTGCTGCTCTACAATGGCCGCGTCGTCACGGTTGACGCAAAGTTCACCATCCATCAGGCGGTGGCGCTGAAGGGCAACCGGATTGTCGCCGTCGGCACGTCGAAGGATCTGCTGGCGCGCGAGCGCGGCCCGAAGACCGAGGCCATCGACCTGGCGGGCGGGATGGTAATCCCCGGGCTGATCGACAGCCACGTCCATCCGCTCGAAGCGGGGTTGAGCGAGACGCGCGCGCCCCTCCCGCAGCTCGCCTCGTTTGCGGACGTTCGCCGGTACCTGCAAGAGCAGGAGCGCGTGGTCCCCAAAGGGCAGTGGATCGAGATCCCGCGTTCGTTCCCGACGCGGTTCGCCGAACAGCGGATGCCGACGAAGGAGTTGCTCGACATCGTGCGCGAGCATCCGGTGCATTTCGACGTTGGCGCGTACGTCCGGGTCCTGAATACGGTGGCGTTGAAGAAGTGCGGAATTACGCGGGACACGCCGAACCCGGCGCGCGGCGAGATCGTGCGGGGAGCTGATGGAGAACCCAACGGCGTGTTGCGCAACGCGGCGATTCTCCTCGAAGGGCATCGGAAGGCGGCGGTACCGTTCACCAAGGCCGAAAAACTGGCCGCGCTCGAGAAGATGCTGCAGCGCTATGCCCGTGCCGGACTCACGTCGGTGGGCGAAGGAGGCGCCGAGGATGACGAGGTGGAGCTTTACCAGGAGCTCTACGCCCAGAAGCGGCTCCCGGTGCGCGTGGCGATCACGTGGTGGCACGACATCAATCGACCGCTGGAAGAACTGCTGGCGTCGACACGCGCGGCGAAGTTCACCACCAACACGGGCGACGACTGGCTCCGTTTCGGCGCCTTCAAGGTCAACATGGACGGCGGCATGACGATCGGGACGGCGTTCCAGCGTGCGCCTTACGGCGGCTATGGAAAGCAGCTTTACGGGATGACAAATCCGGATGATCGCGGACAACTGTTTTCGGCGCCGGACAAGCTGTATACGCTGATGCGGGAAGCGCGGTCGCGCGGGTGGCAATTGGCGGCGCATGCGCAGGGCGGCGGCGCGATCGATGGCTTTCTGGCGGCGCTCGAGAGAATCGACAAGGAGTTCCCCATCGGCCCGACGCGTTCGCATGTGATCCATGGGAGCTTTCAGAGTCCGGAGTCGATTGCGCTCGCCAAGAAGCTGGGCGTGATGGAGGATGTGCAGGCGGCGTGGCTGTACTTCGATGCGCCGGCGCTGTCGAAGGTCTTTCTGCTGAAGGGGATGCGGTACTTTTTCCCGTTGCGCTCTTATCTGAACGCCGGCTTGCCGGTGGCCGGTGGGAGCGACCACATGATCGGGCATGACAAGAATCGCGCCATCAACCCGTACAATCCGTTCCTGGGGCTGTGGACGAGCGTCACGCGCCGGATGACGAACGGGGAAGTGCTTTATCCGGAAGAGCGCGTGTCCCGGGAGGACGCTTTGCGCATGTACACGATCTGGGGCGCGCACCGGCAGTTTGGCGAGAAGGTGAAGGGCTCGATCGAGGCCGGCAAGCTGGCCGACCTCGTCGTGATTGACCGCGACTATCTGAAGTGTCCGGAAGCCGATATCGCCAAGATCGAGCCCATTCTGACGATTTTGGACGGCAAGATCGTCTTCCGGCGTTAGGACTTACGAGTTCACGCCGGAGCAGAGGAAGCCGCCATCGACGGCGATCGCCTGACCGGTGATGAAGCTGGCCGCGTCGGAGGCGAGCAGCACCGCGGCGCCGACGAGTTCTTCGGCCTTGCCAAAGCGCTTCATGGGCGTGCGGAGGAGGAATTCGCGGCCGCGGTCGGTACCGTTGAGCAGGGCGGAGTTGAGGTCGGTGAGGAAGACGCCCGGGGCGATGGCGTTGACGTTGATGCCGTGCTTCGCCCATTCGATGGCGAGGCTCTTGGTGAGCGAGAGCACACCGGCTTTGGACGCCGCATAGGCCGTCACTTCGTTCAAGCTGACGAACGAACTCAACGACGCGATGTTGATGATGCGTCCGCGGCCGCTCTTGGCCAGCGGCTCGTGGAAGGCCTGGCAGGCGACCACCATGCTGGTGAGATTGGTGTCCATGACGGAATGCCATTCGTCGATCGTCATGGCCGCGGTGGGCTTGCGGATGGTTTTGCCGGCGGCATTCAAGAGGATGTCGACGCTGCCCAACTGCTTGACGACTTCGTCGCGGAAGGCGGTGATTTGCGCGCTATCCATCACGTCGCAGGTGCGGCGCAGGGTGCGCCGGCCGAGGGCTTCGATTTCGCTCGCCACCTCGTCGATCAGATTCTCCCGGCGGCCCGTCACGACGACGTCCGCTCCAGCCTTGGCCAGACCGAGGGCCAGCGTCCGGCCGAGGCCCGACGTGCCACCCAATACGACGGCGACGCGGCCGCTCAAATCCATGTAGTTGTGTACCGATGCCATAAGAGTGCGTCCTTCAGTCTATCTAAGCCCAGTCGACGACGGCCTTGACGACGCCGGCTTCCGGGTCGAGCCAATGCGGAAAGCGGGCGATGAGGCCATTGGCGGGCACGCGGTCCGAGACCCAGGGCGTGGTGTCGATCTGGCCGTTTTCCATGAGTTCGATGATGCGGCGGTGCTCGGCGGGAGTGCTGTTGCGGGTGGCGAGGAGCGTGATTTCTTTGCGGTGGAAGTCGGGGTCGTGGAAGGTGACGTCGCCGACGAACAGGCCGACGTAGACGAGCTTGCCGCCGTTGGCGACGTGCTTGAAGGCCGCCATCATCGACTGCGGATTGCCGGTGCAATCGAAGACCAGGGTGGCGGGTTCGATGTTCTCGGGCTGGTCCAGGCAGCGGCGCAAGGGGTAGTGGCGGCTGGCGAAGTCGCGGCGTTTGGCGCTGAGATCGACGAGGTCGATTTCGGCGCCGGCGACTTTGAGGAACTCGATCACCGACAGGCCGATAGGCCCGGCGCCGATCACGACAGCCCGTTCGCCCGGCGCGGGTTGCCCGCGCAACACGGCGTGGGAGCCGATGCCCAGCGTTTCGACGAGGGCCAACTGCGCGTTGTTCAGGGTGCGGTTGGGGTAGAGGTGGGTGGCGGGAATGAGGAAGCGTTCGCGCATGCCGCCGTCCACGTGGACGCCCAGCACTTTGAGGCTCTCGCAGCAGTTGGTTTTGCCGCGGCGGCAGGCCTGGCAATGTCCGCAGTTGAGATAGGGGTTCACGGCGCAGCGATCGCCGATCTGGACGCCGGTGGCGCCTTCGCCGAGGGCCAGCACCTCGACGGCGAGCTCATGGCCGAGGATTCGCGGATAGCTGAAGAAGGGTTGGCGGCCACGGTAGGCATGCAGGTCCGTGCCGCAGATGCCGATGCTGAGGACCTTTACCAAAGCCTCGCCAGCGCCGGGAGCGGCGGGCTCCGGCGTATCGTGCCACGCGAACTGTGTGGGCTGTTCAAGAATCAGATTGCGCACAGTGAGCAGTTTATCTGAAGCGGCGTACACTCAAGGAAGTGCGAGAAACGGTTTCTTACCTCGAACGTCGCGTGGTCCAGCGGCCGCAAGTCGGTGTGATTTTGGGGAGCGGGTTGGGGGCCTTTGCCGACACGCTCGACAATCGTCTGGAGATTCCGTACGGCGACATTCCGGGTTGGCCGGTGTCGACGGCGATCGGTCACGCCGGCAAGCTGGTGTTCGGGGACATCGGCGGGACGCATCTCGCCGTGATGTCCGGCCGCAATCACCTTTACGAGGGCTACACCGCGCACCAGGTGGTGACCGGCGTCCGCACGCTGGCCGCGCTGGGAGCGAAGGCTTTTGTCATCACCAATGCCGCCGGCGGCATCAACCTGGCCTACAAGCAGGGCGCGCTGGTCCTGATTTGGGACCACATCAACCTGCAGGGGGCGAATCCGCTGATCGGGCCCAATGACGACTCGCTGGGGCCGCGCTTTCCCGACATGACCGAAGCCTACAGCGCGCACTTCCGCCGGATCGCGCAGGAGGCGGCGACGGCGCTCGGTTTCACGATGCCCGAGGGCGTCTATGCGGGCTTGCGCGGGCCGAACTACGAGACTCCCGCCGAGATCCGGTATTTGCGCACGATCGGCGCGGACCTGGTGGGCATGTCGACGGTGGCCGAGGTGATCGCGGCGCGGCACATGAACATTCCGGTACTCGCGATTTCGTGCGTGACGAACATGGCGGCGGGCGTGAATCCGGAGCCGATCAACCACGAAGAGGTCCTCGAAACGGGACGGCAGGTGCGGGAGCGCTTCGTCGCCTTGCTGCGGGACGTGACGCCCAAACTGGTGGGCGCGTGACCGACCAGGCACTGGCGGCCCGTCTGCGGGCGCATGCGCCGCACTCGAACTTCCTGGTGGGCGCGGTGCTCGAGACCAATGACGGCCGCGTCTTTACGGGCTGCAACGTCGAGAACGCTTCGTACGGGCTGACGATCTGCGCCGAGCGCGTGGCGGCATTCAGCGCGATTGCCGCCGGTGTCGCTCCGCGGACGTTCAGACAGATCGCCGTGTGCGGCGCGCCGCGGCACGCTGCGGCGACCGCCGGCCCGCTCACGCCGCCGTGCGGGGCCTGCCGGCAAGTGCTGTGGGAACTCTGCGGGGACATCCCCGTCATCCTGGTGGGCCTTGATGGGGCCACCGAAACCATCCCTCTCGCGCAACTTCTTCCAAGGGCTTTCGATGCGACTTTGCTTCCTCCTCCTGTTCAGCTCTAGCCTGTGGGGCGCCGCGGTTGACCTGATCGTGACCGGCCGCTACGTGGTCACGATGGACAACGGGCGGCGCATCATTGAGAACGGCGCGCTCGCCATTCAAGGCACGCAGATCGTGGAGGTCGGTCCCGCGGCGGAGATCACCGCGCGGCATACCGCCCGCCAGCGTCTGGACCGGCCGCGGGCCATTCTCTCGCCGGGACTGATCAATACGCACGGCCACGCGCCGATGGTGCTGTTCCGGGGCATCGCCGACGACCTCAATCTGCAGGACTGGCTCGAGAAATATATCTTCCCGGCAGAAGCCCGCAACGTGAATCCCGAGTTCGTGCGCTGGGGGACGCGCCTGGCGCTCTGGGAGATGATCCGCGGCGGGACCACCGCTTACGCGGACATGTACTACTTCGAAGAGGTGATCGCCGAGGAGACGCGCAAGGCGGGGATGCGCGGCGTGCTGGGCCAATCGATCATTCGTTTTCCGGTGCCCGACGCGAAGACGCCGGCGGAGGGGCTGGCGCGCTCGGAGCGCTTTTTGCAACAGTTTCGTAACGATCCGCTGATTGTGGCGGCAGTGGCGCCGCACGCGCCTTATACCAACGACGACGCGACGCTGCGCGCCGCGCGGGCGCTGGCCAACAAGTATCAGGCGCCGCTGCTGATTCACCTTTCTGAGACCAAACGCGAAAACGACGACAGCCTGAGGGAGTTCAAGATGACGCCGGCGGCGCGCCTGGCGAAGCTCGGTGTGTTCGACGGCCGAACGCTCGCGGCGCATGGCGTATGGTTGACCGATGACGATCTCAAAGTGGTGGCGGCGAAAGGCGTGGGCGTGGCGCACAATCCGTCGAGCAACATGAAGCTGGCTTCGGGTGTGGCGCCGGTGCTGAAGATGCTGAATCTGCGCATTGCGACGGGTCTCGGCACCGACGGGCCGGCGGGCTCGAACAATGACTTGAACCTGTTCGAAGAGATGGACCTCGCGGCCAAGCTGCAGAAGGTGACCAGCGGCGATCCGCGGGCGCTCTCGGCGGAGCAGACCTTGGCCATGGCGACGCGCGAAGGCGCCCGGGCGTTGGGGCTCGCGAGCAAGATCGGGTCGCTCGAGGCCGGGAAGGAGGCCGACTGGATTGCGGTGGACCTCTCCGACGCACATGCCCTGCCGCTGTTCAACGTCTATTCGCAACTGGTCTATGCGTTGAAAGCTTCGGACGTACGGGACGTGATGGTGCGGGGGCGGCTGCTGATGAAGGACCGGCAGATGCTGACGCTCGACACGCCGGCGATCGCGGCCAAGGCGGCGGAATACCGGCTGTCGATTCTTGCCTCGCTGAAAAAAGTTCAAAAATAGTTGAGAATTTTCCCGCCGAAAATCCACTTATAAGTGAGCGCTGAAACTGTAGAGCGCGCGGGAGAATATGAGACAGTTTTCGGTATTTGCTAAAGTCGGTGCGCTAGTGATCTTGGCCGCCAATCCTGGATTCGCTACGTTGGTGACCTACCTTGGGAACGCCTACTCGCCCGGCGCCTCTCCGCAGCGGGCCACATGGGTGGCACAGCTACCTTCGCTCACGTACGACAACGTGGATCTTTCTACGGAATGCGTCAGCCCCTGCGGTTATACCTATAACAATGGTCCCGCGGCGACGGTCAACGTGTCAGGCCAGACGATCAGTGGAATCCAGTTTGTCGGCAGCAACACGGGTAGCGGAACGAATCAGTTGTATGTTCGTCCCACCACATCGCGCAACAATAGTACGGGTGGTTACAACTATGCCGGGTTGGTCAATGGGTCGTTTAATCAAATGGCTTATATCCTCTCCACTGCGCAATTTGTCACCGGACAAGCTTCGATTACTTTGACTTTGCCGACGGGCACTCGCAGCGTGGGTTTCGACTTTGTCAACGTCAATTCGACCTCGGCGAACGTCTCGATCACGGCGAACACCGCGAGCACCAGCTCTACGGTAAGTCCGACCAACCGGTATGACGTCGGCGCGGGCTCGCCGAGCTACCTTACCACGGGTCCCGGCTTCTACGGTGTGGTGAGCAATGACACCGACGGCGACATCACGACGATCACGATCTCAAGCAATGGCTCGAGCACGCAATGGATCCTCAACATCGCCAACATTCGATTTGGCACGCTAGCGGCGCAAGCCGCCGTGCCTGAGCCCTCGCCCCAGTTGATGCTGGGCGCCGCGCTCATCTCGATTTCTCTGCTGCTTCGCCATCGGAGCAAATCCCAGCGGGGAGGTAACGCCTAGCGAGTTAGCTTTCGATAGTTTCATCCGACAAAAAATACGACAGAGCGAGACGGCCGGTAGCCAAGCTACCGGCCGTTTCGTTGTTACGTATGCTGGAACATGATGCTGCTGCTCACTGCTTTGCTCGCGATCGACGCCCACACTGTGCTGACTACCACGCAGCAAGGGGTGGAGATCCGTGACCTGGTTTTCGCCAACTCGCAGAAGACCTATACCGCGGCCTACCGCGTTTGCCCGGCGAAGCCCAAGGGCCGGTTGCCGGGCATCCTGTTCGTCCATTGGTATGACCCGCAGCACCATACGTCCAACCGGTCGCAGTTCTTAGCGGAAGCGACGACGCTGGCCAAGGCGGGCGTTTGCTCGCTGCTGGTGGACACGATGTGGTCCCAGCCCGACTATTTCCCGGCGCGCGACTTCGCCAAGGACGAAGCGTCCACCCTGCGCCAGCGCGACCGCCTGCGTGATGCGCTCGATTTCCTGCTCTCGTGGCCCGAAATCGACTCGACCCGCCTGGCTTATGTCGGACACGACTTTGGCGGCATGTACGGGGCGCTGCTGGCGGGCGACGAACATCGGGTGAAGGCCTGGGCCATTCAGGCGGCCGCACCCGCCTGGGCCGACTGGTACTTGCTGGGCACGCGCCTCACGGGCGCCGAGCGCGAAAAGGCCATCGCGCGGACCGCCGCGCTGGACCCTTCCGTCCAACTGAAGAAGGCCACCGGCGCGTTCTTCTTTCAGTTCGGGGACAGCGACCGTTACGTGCCCGAGGACCGGGCGCGGCTCTTCCATGCCGCGGCGCCGGAGCCTAAGCAGATCCACTTCTACAAAGCCGGCCACGGGCTGAACGAACTCGCTGTACAGGACCGCATTTCGTGGCTTCGGCAGCAATTGCTCCCCCCAGGTTCGCGATAATAGAGGCATGCGTCTTTGCCGAACGGCAGCCTGGCTTTGGGCCGGGCTCATGTGGGCTCAGCCGACTCCCAAGCCACCCGCAGCCAAGGTGACCGAGTTGGAGCGCGCCATTGCGATTTTCAAGGCAGAATCGGAGAATTTGGGTCTGCGCGGCAACGGCTCGGCGGTGGTGCGGACTTCGAGCGGCAAGAAGCAGAAGTTCAAGTGGCATGGCCGTTTGTTTGAGAATTTCCGTAACAACTTCCTGGATGCGATTCCGCACGAAGTGGTGCAGCGCGGCGGCGAGCAGGGGCTGCTGCGCCGCAATCAGTTCGGATTTAACATCACCGGGCCGGTAATCATCCCCAAGCTTTATAACGGCACGCGGACCACGTTCTTCACGTTCACCTTCGAAGGCGTGCGCGAGAAGATCGGCCGCTCGTATTTACGCACCATCCCGACGCTGGGCGAACGCGTGGGCGACTGGTCCGGGACGGTGGACGCCTCGGGCGTGCAGTTGCCGATCTACGATCCGGCCACCACGGCGCCCAACCCGAACTATGACCCGCGGCAGCCAGTGTCTGAGACGAATCTCGAATATCTGCGCTCGCCATTTCCGAACAATCAGATTCCGAGCCACCGGCTGGACCCGAAAGCCCAGCAGGTGCTGGCGAACTATCCGGCGCCCAATAGCGACGCCGGCCCGTTCTTCCGCAATAATCTCTTCGTCTTTGCGCCGGAGATCAACTCGGCGAACGGTACCATCATTCGGCTGGACCATACGGTGAATGAGAAGAACCGCCTGTCGTTCAATCTTTCGAACTCCACCGGCACGGACGGCGCCGCGCCGTTGATTGCCACCGAAGCCAACCCCGGTTCGGTGATTGTCGATCGCCGCAGCCGGCGCGCTTCGCTTGAGCATGTGCTGACGGCTTCGGCGCGCAACGTGAATACGCTGAGTTTTTCGGCCAGCACCAGCCAGTTCGCCTATCGGAGCGAAGCGGGCGCCGATGGTCCGTTTCCGTACTACCGCGTGTCACCATATCTGGCGCTGGGCCGCGCGTTCCCGTCCTCGCGCAGTGCGCGGAATACGTTTGCCTTGAGCGATGGCTTCTCCACGCGACGCGGTAAGCATCGCCTGGCCCTGAATGGCAGCACGACACGCGAGCAGGTGAACATCTTCTCGCCGCAGTATCCCTCCGGCCTGTACCAGTTCTCGCCGGGCCTGACGAGTCTGCCGGGCATCGTGAACACCGGCCACGCCTTTGCGAGCTTCCTGCTGGGCCAGGCCGAGTATGCCGAGCGCAGCGTGGTGACGGCACCTTCCTACTTCCGCAAGCCTCGCTACACGGTGACGATGAGCGATCAGTGGGAATTGATGAAGGGGCTGAACCTGAGTGTGACGGTGAACGTTGAGGGCAGCGGTCCGCGGACGGAGAAGTACGACCGCCAGTCCACGGTGTCGCCGGAAGTGTTGAATCCGGTGAACGGACGCCCGGGCGCGCTGGTGGTGGCGAATCGCGATGGCCAGGGCCGCGGCTTCCAGCCATTTCTGTGGAAGGCGGAACCGAGCGCCGGCCTGACGTGGAACGTGATGGGCGACTCAAAGACGGTGGCGCGCGCGAGCTATGGCCGGTCGTATTCGTCGATCCCGGTGTACACGGCGCAGTGGGGCACGCAGGCGTTTAACGGCGTGGTGAGCTGGATCTCGCCCAATACGCAGTTGCAGCCGGCGGTGACGTTGGCCGAAGGGTTGGCAAACACGCCGCGGACGTTCCCCGATCTGCGGCCGGAGTCCGCGAATTACACCGTGGCGGACCTGGTGGAGATCACGGGCCGCCAGCCGACTTATCAGTCGGCGGGCCTCTCGGTGGAACGCAGCATGAGCGGGCAGATGATCCTGACGCTGGGCGCCGGCCATGCCAACGGCCGCAATCTGTTGCTGAGTAACTCGGGCTCCAATCCGAATGCGATTCCGCTGAGCGCTCTCGAGTATCGCGACGACTTGAACAACGAAGCGTTCCGTCGCGAACTGCGGCCGTATCCGCAGTACCAGCGTTTTGATGTCTATAGCGCCTGGCCCGAGGGCCGCTATCGCCGGGATGCGACCTACGTTCGTTTCGAGAAGCGCAGTTCGAGCGGCCTTTCGATTTCGGCTTACTACGAGTTCTCGAAGCAGATGGATAACTATTCGGGGCCGTACGGCGTGCAGGATTACTACCATCGCGAGAACGAATGGGCGCTGACGTCGTCCAATACGCCGCATCGCATTTCCCTGAACTATGTGTACGAATTGCCTTTTGGTCCGAACCGCTTGTTCTTTACCAACGCGAGTTGGCGGCGGCACTTCTTCGAGGGCTGGTCTTTGAGCGGGGTGACGACGATGACCAGCGGCGAACCGCTGGCCCTGCGTCCGCAGTTCAACAACACAGGCGGGGTGGTGGACGCGTTGAATGTCAACGTGGTCCCCGGCGTGGACCCACATGTCGCGCAGCAGACACCGGACCGCTGGTTTAATCCGGACGCCTTCGCGCAGCCCGACGACTTCAGCATTGGCAATGCTTCGCGCACGCATCCCACGCTGCGGATGCCGAGCAATCAGAATCACGACTTGAGCGTGAACAAGCGTTTCTCGATCTCGACCGAACGCAGCATTGAGCTGACGGCCGTGGGCCTGAACTTCGTCAATCACGCCAACTGGACGGACCCGGACACGATGATCGGGCCGGCTTCGGCGCCCAACGTCAACGCCGGCCGCATTATCGGTTCGCGCGGCGGACGCGTGATTCAACTGGGATTGCGGTATAGCTTCTGATGCGGCTGCTTTTCTTACTGCTCGCACTTTCTGCCTGGGCGGCCGCGCCGCCGGAGAAGATCTCGCTGCGCGTTCCATTTCTGCCCAACGAGGTGGTGAGGCTGGCGGAGATGAAGGCGACGCTGAACGGCAAGCCCGCGCGGCTGACGCGTCTGGCCGGCGACCAGGAGCCACTGATGTTGCTGGTGGTGCTGGATCTGGCGGGCGACCTTTCGCTGGTGGACCCCGCGCGCCAGGCGCTGGTGGCCGAGATTGAGAAGCTGCCGCCGAACGTCAGCGTGGCGGTGCTGCGGTCCCAGGACGGACTGCGTGTGCTGGAGGATCCGGGCACAGCGCGCGAGAAGATCAGCGAGACGATTCGCGGCCTCGCGATCAGTGGCCGCGCGGGCTTACTCGATACCGTGTATACATCGGTGCGCCTGGCCGATTCGCTGCTCGCCAAAGCGCACGTCCGCACGGCGGTACTGTTCGTCAGTGATAGCCTCATTACGAACTATCGTGAGGACTATACCAATCCCGTCGTCAACTCGAGTGACTCGAACGACATGAGCCGCCGTTTTCCGGAAGGGCTGGTGAAGGAGAAGTTGCGTCAATTGAAGGCCGAGATGGCTTCGACGTTGACGCCGTTTTTCCTGGTGCATCTCAACTACCAGAGCGACCGTCTGAACGAGGCCTACCAGACTGGCCTGATGGACCTTTCGGCGTCCACCGGTGGCGAAGCCAAGTTCTGCCGCAGCGTCGGCGAGATTCCCGGCGCCGTCACCGCCGCGATGGAACGAGTGGTCCGCGTGCAGGCCGTAGAACTGGAATCGACCGCCGTGAAGGCCAAACAGTGGGACATCTCGCTCGAAGCGCCCGGCCGCCAGTTGCAATATCGACTTCACTTCACCCCGGAGCGGACCAAGTAATGGTGCCTCGTTGGACTCTCGCCTTGGCTTTTCTGGCCGGTTTGTTGCCGGGAGGACTCCTCTATTGGCGAGCGCGCCAAGCTCAACCCGCACCGCCCGTGGTGTTACAGGCGACGCCGGCGCCAACGGCGGTGATCCCCACGCCGCAGGAGACTACCGAGCCTAAGTCCGAAACGCCCCAGCCGCACTCCACCGGCCGCCGCGCGACGGCGGTCTTCGATGCGGCCGAACTCGGACGTCTGCTGGCCGAACGCAGCCAGCAGTTGGAGGTGGCACAGAGCGGGCAAGCCGACCTGACGCGCCAGTTGCGCGAGCTCGAGGCGAAGATGGATGGGCTGACCCAGGAAGACGCCAAGCGCCGGGCTTCGGAGGCTGACCTGCGGGAACAGGTGGCCCAGTTGCAGAAGCAGTTAGAGTCCGCCTCGGCCTTGGCGCAAACCAAGGAAGCGACGCTTCGGGAGAATGAAGCGGCACTAAAGCAGTTGCGGCAGGAAGCGGCTGAGGGCGCCCAGCGCGGCACGCGCCGCCGGCAGATACGCACGGAGCTCGAAGAGTTGGGCCGCCGTCGCGAGAGCTATCTGAACAACATCATCACCCGCTATCGCGAGGCGACCGACCTTTTTCGCACGATGTCGCTGCGGCTCGACAATCCACGCGATGCCAGTTCGCCCTTATCGAATGACCTCTCGCGCATTCAGCAAGCCATTCAACTGGCCGACGAGGACATCCGCCAGTTGCGCGTGCTGAACGCGCAGGCGGCGCGCTTACAGAAAGACCTGAACTAATGCGGTTGGGGCTAGCGGGTGGAGCCGCCGGCCAACTGCGCGCCCTTCTTCTGCCGGATCTCGCGCACCGCGTAAATGCGGCGGCCCTGGCTTTCGAAGTACGTGCGCATCAGTAGTTCGCCCAGGATGCCGGTGGAGAACATCATCATGCCGCCCAGCAGAAGCAGGGCGCCGGCGATGAGCAGCGGACCATGGTCGGCGACCAGGTGACCGCCCATGAGCTTGAACAGCGTGAGGTAGGCCATGATGCCACCGCCGAGGAGCGTTCCGATCAGGCCCACCATGCCGAAGAAGTGCATAGGCCGCGTGAAGTATTTGAGCAGGAAGCGAATCGTGAGAATGTCGAACAGCACGCGGAAGGTGCGGCTGAGCCCATAGTGAGACGCGCCGGCGGGGCGCGTAATGTTTTTGATCGGCACCTCCACGATGCGCGCGCCGTAGAAGCTCGCGAGAGCCGGAATGAACCGGTGCAGTTCGCCGTAGAGGTTGATGTCGCGGATGATTTCCTGGCGATAGGCCTTGAAGGTGGTGCCGAAATCGTGGAGATCGACACCCGAAGCTCTCGACATGAGCCAGTTGGCGATGCGGGAAGGGAAGCGCCGCGTGACGGCGTTATCGACGCGCTCTTTGCGCCAACCGCTGGCGATGTCGTAGCCTTCTTCGAGCTTGGCCAGCAGGACCGGAATGTCGGTGGGGTCATGCTGGAGGTCGCCGTCCATGGAGATGACGATTTCGCCTTGCGCTTCGTCGAAGCCGGCGGAGAGGGCCGCGGTTTGTCCGAAGTTACGGCGGAGGCGGATCACTTTCAGGTGTCCGTCGGTCTCGGCGAGGTTGGCTAGGAGGTCGAACGAACGGTCGTTGGAGGCGTCGTCGACGAAGATGAGCTCGTAGGGACGGCCCAGGCTTTCCATTTCCTTCGTCAAGCCGTCATAGAGCGGCAGGATCGACGGCTCCTCGTTGTGAATGGGAATAACGATCGAAATCATGGGCACCCCTCACTTAGAAGTTTAGCAACAAGCCGTATAATGAGCACCATGCAACGGCGGAGTTTACTGCGTTCAGTGGCCCTCGCGCCCTTCGTGTGGGCTCAGGATCGGCCTACGAAGCTCAAAATCGACAAGGTGGAATTCCTCCGTCTGGAAGGTCAGCGGACTGCCGAGCGTGGCATCAACGGCCAGCACCAGGTGAATCCGATTCACATCTACGAGGGGCTGCGGCCGAAGGAGTACAAGGACGGCACCGGTACCTCCGCCAATGCGAAAGTAACGGCGCTGTATCTGCGCATCACCACCGCCGAAGGCCTTTTCGGCCTCTACGGGCCGATCGATACCGAGGCCGCCATCGTGGTGGAGGGGCAACTGGCGCCGTTCCTGCGCGGCAAGGACGGACTGGCGGTAGAAACGCTGTGGGACCAGATGCACCGCAGCAACCGGCATTCGCGGTCCAGCCACTTCATGATGGCCATTTCGGCGGTCGACTGCGCGTTGTGGGATCTGCGCGGGCGCTACTACAACACGCCGGTGTATCGGCTGCTGGGCGGTCCTACGCGCACCAGCGCGCCGGTGTACGGCAGCACGCTCGGTTACTCGCTGGAGTTGGACAAAGTGGCCGAGCGTTCTCGCGCGCTGAAGAACGCGGGCTTTCGTCATCAGAAATGGTTCCTGGGCTATGGCCCTGGCGACGGGGCGGCCGGGCTCGAGAAGAACGTCAATCTGGTGCGGACGCTGCGCGAATCGGTGGGGCCGGAAGTGGACCTGATGTTCGACGCCTTTATGGGTTGGGACCTGGGCTACGCCTCGGCCTGGGCCAAGCGAGTGGAGCAGTTCGCGCCGCGTTGGATCGAAGAGGCGTTTCACGTCGACAAGATGGAAAGCTTCGCCGCGCTGCGCCGGGCGACCTCGATTCCGGTGGCGACAGGCGAGCACTTCTACGGCCGCTGGGAGGTGCAGCGCTTCCTGCGCAACGAAGCCATCACGGTGGTACAGGCGGACCCGGAGTGGTGCGGCGGTGTTTCGGAACTCGTCAAGATCGCCACGCTGTGCTCGTCGTTCGACGCGCAACTGATCCCGCACGGCCACAGCATTCACGCGGCAGTGCACGTCTCGGCGGCGCAATCGCCCATGACGTGTCCGCTCAACGAGTACCTGATCCTGAAGATGCAGAGTTACTACCACTTCGAGAAGAATCCGCCAACGCCGGTGAACGGCCACATCGCGCTTTCGGAGCGCCCCGGATTCGGGATTGAGCTGGATTCGGCCAAGGCCAGCCGGATGGATGTCGTCAAGCTGTTGGCCTAAGTTACCCTGAAAGGGAGCATGGTCTCAGTCCTCAATCTCAGCAAGGTCTATCCGCAGTACGCGCGGCCCGTGGACCGGCTGGTTGAGTCATTGCCGCTGGTGGGCCAGCGCCACACGGACTTTGCCGCGCTTTCCGACATTACCTTCAACGTCGAACCCGGGGAGATGTTCGCTCTGGTGGGACCGAACGGCTGCGGCAAAAGCACACTGCTGCAGACGGTGGCGGGCATCCTGCAGCCTACGCGTGGACTGGTCCGCGTGGAGGGCCGGATCGCGGCGTTGCTCGAGTTGGGCGCGGGGTTTAATCCGGAGTTCACCGGGCGGGAGAACGTCTTTCTGAACGCCGAGTTGCTGGGGCTGACGCGCCCGGAGATCGAACGGGCGTTGCCGAGCATCGCCGGCTTCGCCGAGATCGGCCATTTTCTGGACCGTCCCGTGAAGGAGTATTCCACCGGCATGTACGTGCGGCTGGCTTTTGCCACGGCCATCCACGTGGAGCCGGAGGTCCTGATCGTGGATGAAGCGCTGGCGGTGGGCGACGCGCGCTTCGCCAATCGCTGTATCCGCAAGTTCGATGAGCTGAAGCAGCGGGGCGTCACTACGCTGTTTGTCTCTCATGACCTCGGCCTGGTGAAGCGTCTGGCCGATCGGGCCATGTTTCTGTTGAACGGCCGCGCCCAGTACATCGGCGAAACCAAGGAAGCCATCAATCGCTACGTGGCCCAGGTGCTCTCGCCCGAAGAAGAACAAGCCACGCCGGCGCTGGGGCCGGTACGTCACGGTGACGGCCAAAGTCGGATTGAGGATGTCAAACTGCTGCCCGCGACGCGCGTGGCGAGCGGCGATCCGGTGACTGTGGAAGTGGCGATCCATTTTCTGACCGCGCAAGCCGACCCCGTCTGCGGCTTGCTGCTGCGCAACCGCCAGGGCTTTGACGTCTACGGCACCAACACGCGCGTGGAAGGCACGCCGTTGGGGCCGGTGGAAGCCGGCGAAACGGTTATCGTGCGTTTCCATCTGGCGGCGCAACTGGTGCGGGGCGATTACACGATTACGGTGGCGACGCAACACCCGAACGGAGCCAGCCAGGATTGGCTGGACGACGTGCTCGGTTTGACCGTCACTCAGCAGAAGGACTTGGCGGGAGTTGCTGACCTCGCCGCCCAGATTGAGGTGCTCACCCATGCCCACGTCTCCGACGCGCATTCAAGAAATCCAAGAAGCTCTGCGTGAGGCCGGCCTCGACGGCTGGCTTTTCTACGATCACCATTTACGCGACCCGCTGGGCTACCGCGTGCTGCAGTTCACGCCGCCCCGCACGCCCAGTCGCCGCTGGTACTATCTGGTGCCGGCGCATGGTGAGCCGCGTAAGTTAGTCCATTCGATCGAGGCCGGCATGCTCGATGCCTTGTCGGGCTTTAAGAATACTTATTCGGGCTGGCAGACGCTGACAGATGGTTTGCGCGAGTTACTCGGCAGTTGCCGCCGGGTGGCGATGCAGTATTCGCCCAAGTGCGCGATTCTGACTATCTCCATGGTCGACGCGGGCACCGTGGAGCAGATTACCGACTTAGGCGTGGAAGTGGTGACGTCGGCGGACTTACTGCAGCAATTCGAAGCGCGCTGGACGGAGCAGCAGTACACCGGCCACCTGGAAGCGGGCCGCCGCGTGGATGAGATTCGCCGAGCCGCGTTCCAGACGATCCGCGCGGGAATGACGGAGTACGCGCTACAGCAATGGATTCGCGAGGCGTTTGAGCGCGATGGTCTGGTGACGGACCATGGGCCGATTGTCGCCGTAAATGCCAATGCGTCCGATCCGCATTATGAGCCCAGCGCCGAGCGCACCGCCATCATCAATCCCGGTGACGTGGTGCTGATCGACCTGTGGGCTAAGCTGGACCACCCGGGCTCCGTCTACTACGACGTCACGTGGACCGGCTATTACGGCGCCACGCCGCCGGACCGCGTCCTGAACGTCTTCAACGTCGTCACCGAAGCGCGGCGGCAGGCGAGCCACTTGGCGGCGCCCGGCCTGCAGGGCTATCAGATCGATGACGCCGCGCGGAACGTCATTCGCGCCGCCGGCTTTGCCGACCGCTTCTTCCATCGCACGGGCCATTCCATCGGCGAGGATGTGCACGGCGCGGGCGCCAACATGGACAATCTGGAAACGCATGATACGCGGACGCTGATTCCGGGCACTTGTTTTTCGGTGGAGCCGGGTATCTATCTGCCGGAGTTCGGCATTCGGTCCGAAGTCAACGTCTACATCACGGCCACTTCCGGGCAGGTCACCGGTGAGCAGCAATCGCAGTTGGTGCGCATTGGATGAGGTGGGCGCTGCTCCTGCTGAGCGCCGCGGCGGTGGCGCAGACGCGCGACGGCAACTTCGTCCGCTTTGGGCGGCCGGATGGCGCCGCCGAGATCGAGTGGATCTCCGACCATAGTTTCCGCGTGGCGCGCCGCTTCGGCGGTCCGATTGCGGCGGGCGCGGCCATCGGGAACGAAGTGAAGTACCAGGTGCTGGAGCGGGAGCCGCATCTCCTGCTGAAGACGTCGGCGCTGTCGATCGAACTGGATCCGGCCGCCTTTCGGCTGCGGGTTTACGATGTGGCGCGCGGACTGTGGCTCACGAACTGGGAGTCGCTCGAGCGGGGCAAGGTGGAGCGAACGTTTCTGCCGGACGAGCGGATTTACGGCATTGGTCCGCGGGAAAGTCTGTCGCTGAATGCGCGCGGCGAGAAGGTCACGGCTTCGGCCGCGCTGGCCCTTTCGAGCCGCGGGTACGGCGTATTCTTTGCGGGTGGTCCGTATGAGTTCGACCTCACCAGGAACTTCAATGTCCGCGGTGGGGCCGCGGACATGGTGGAGTATGTCTTTTACCTGGGGCCGCGCCTGAAGGACATCTATGAGCGGCACATGGATATCGTGCCCCAGCGTTGGTTCCTGGCGCGCGAGCATGCCCGTGGGTTGACGCCGCTTTCGCGGGCTCCTTATATGACGAGCGTTCCGGCCTCGCTGCCGGCGTTGATCCACGCGAGCCTGGCCGGCGTCACCGTGCCACTGGCCGACTGCCGCGAGCGTCACGAAGCCTGGTGCGACTACGTGCCGGCGTATCTGGGCAACGATACGCCCCTGCGGCGGTCGCTCGAGCCGTACTTAGTCACTTACTTGCAGGAAGTGAAGGATCGCGGTTACCCGATGCTGCGGCCCCTGCCGTTGCAGTATCCCGGCGACCTGGAGGCGGGTGCGCAAGCGGACGCCTTTATGTTGGGGGACGAACTGCTGATCGGCGCCCGCCGCCTGCCGATGGGCAACTGGACAGACCTGCGTACCAACCGCATCTACCGCGGCAAGCAGACTCCGCAGATGGACGCACCCGGACTGCCGGTGTTCGTGAAGAACGGGGCGATTCTCCCGTTGGCCCGCGACGGCTACTACGAAGCGCATTACTTCCCGACGCTCGGCGCCGAGTTCTTTATCTTCGAAGCGGAGCGCGCGCAGTGGACGCAGCTCCACGCCTCGTCCGCCGGCATTTACCTACGCCTGGAAGCGGAAAGTAAGGTGAGCCGCGACTACGAGTGGATCGTCCACCATGTGGATGAGCCGCTTTCGGTGGAAGGTAACGTCAAGGTTACGTCGCGGTACGACGCTGCCTCACGCAATCTGCATGTCCGTCATCACGCCGAAGCCGATTCGGACGTGATTGTCAACCTGCGGTTTCCAGGCGCTCCCCTGGATGCCCCTAAGGCTCCATGACGGACTTACAGTTAGTCACTCGCGCGGCTCACTACGCGGCGCACGCCCACCGGCAGCATCGCCGGAAAGGGGAAGAAGCGACGCCTTACATTAACCATCTGACCGAAGTCGCCGACTTACTCGCCGCGGCGGACCAACCGGCCTACGTGATCGCGGCGGGCTATTTGCATGACACGATTGAAGACGTCGATGTCACCTACGACATGCTGGTGGCGGAGTTCGGCGCCGTGGTGGCGGACCTGGTGGTGACGGTGACCGACGACCGCTATGCGACGCGCGAAGTTCGCAAACGGCGGCAGGTGGAGCGGGCGCCGTTCGCGAGTCCGGAGACGGCGGCGATCAAAGTGGCGGATAAGATCTCGAATCTGCGTTCGCTGCTAACGGGTCCACCAGTGAACTGGCCCCGGGAGCGCATCTTGCAGTACGTAAACTGGGCTCACGAAGTGGTTTCGCGCTTGCCGTATCGTCCGCCGATGCTGGAGGTGCTTTACGACGAGGTCCGTGCCGAAGGTCTGCGGCGGTTCGCCTAAGTGAGCCCCAGTTCCGCCATCTTCTGATACAGCAGCCGGCGTTGCACGCCCAGGATGCGGGCTGCCTCGGTCTTGTTGCCGCCCGCTTCGCGAAGGGCAGCGCGGACTAACTCCGTCTCCACGCGCCGCAGCACAGGCCAGTAACCATCGCGATAGGGGACGTGCGCTTCCCAGCGGCCCGCGCCATCGGCCGCCAGGACGATCGGAAAGTCGATCGTCTCGGGCGTCACCACGCCACCGGGCGCCAGCACGACGGCGCGGGTGATGACGTTCTCAAGTTCGCGCACGTTTCCGGGCCAGTGATGCGCGAGAATCTTGTCGAGTGCATCCTGGCGGATGGTCACAGGTTTTTCGGAGCGGCCGAGGAAGCGCTGCACCAGGAGGGGGATGTCTTCGCGGCGGTTGCGCAGCGGCGGCAGCGCGATAGAAACGACGTTCAGGCGGTAGTAGAGGTCCTCGCGAAAGCGGCCGGCCGCGACGGCGGCACTCAAGTCGAGCGAGGTGGCTGCGACGAGCCGGAAGTCGACCGAGAGCGGCCCCGAGCCGCCGAGCCGCTCGACGGTGCGCTCCTGTAAGGCACGCAGTAACTTTGCCTGCAGTGGCAGGGGCAGGTCGCCGATTTCGTCGAGAAAGAGGGTGCCATCGCGCGCCTGCTCAAAGCGGCCGACCCGGCGGGAGACGGCGTGAGTAAAGGCGCCTTTCTCATAGCCGAATAACTCAGCTTCGAGTAACTCGCCGGGGATGGCCGCGCAATTGACCTTGATTAGCGGTCGATCACGCCTTCCGCTGAACTCGTGCAGCGCGTTGGCGACTAACTCCTTGCCGGTGCCGGATTCGCCCGTTACCAGCACACTTGCACCGCTATCGGCTACGCGCCCGATCGTCTTGTAGATCTCCTGCATGGCTGGCGTATGGCCCACCATGCCGGGCACACCGGCCGCGGCAGGACCCGGCGTCCGCAAGGATCGCACATCGCGTTCTAACTGCCGGTACTCAAGCGCGCGCCGAATCAGCAGCAGTAAGTGCTCATCGTCGATGGGCTTCGAAAGGTAGTCGAAGGCGCCATATTGGGTGGCGCGGATGGCATTGGCGCTTGAGGTCTCCGCCGTCATGATGATTACGGCGGCGTCCGACTGCGCGCCGCGCAGACGCTGCAGGACGGTGAGGCCATCGACATCCGGCAGACGAATGTCGAGCAGAATCAGGTCCGGGTGTTCGGTGAGGGCTAAACGCAAGCCGCCCTCGCCGGTGGCCGCCTCGATCACCTGGTAGCCTTCATCTTCGAGGATCAGTCGGAGGGCGCGCAGAGCCGTCCGTTCGTCCTCCACGATCAGGATGCGTGACTTCATGGCACCTCTTGTTCGGCGGGCACCGAAAGCGTGAAGACGGCGCCACGTGCTCCGCGGCCCACCTCGATTGTGCCGCCCATCTTCTCGAGCAGCGTGCGCGTGACGGCGAGCCCCAGGCCGGTGCCGCCGCGTTTGGTGGTGTAGAAGGCTTCGAAGATCCGCTCGCCTTGCGACTCGACGATGCCCGGGCCGCTATCTTCCACGCGAATCTGCAGCCGCTGGTCCGCACGACTGACGGTAAGCTCCACCATGCCGGGCACGCTCGAAAAATCGACGGCGTTGAGCAGCACGTTCATGAGAGCCTGCTGCAGGTAGTCGCCATCGACGTAGGCCTGGCAGCCGGTTGGCACGTGCACGGACAGTTCCACCTGGCGGTCCCGCGCCTGCGGCCGCACGAGCGCCAGGGTGCGATCGAGGATCGGCTGGAGGGGTTGCTGGCGGACGCGGCCGGTTTCGTCGTCGCGGAAGACCAGAAGGCTTTGCAGGAGCGTATCGAGCCGATCGATTTCGCCGGTGATCAACGCGGCCGGTTCCTCCACCGCCGGCTGACCCTCCAGCCGCCGCGCGAGCAACCGGGTGGTGAGGCGCAGGCTGTTCAACGGATTCCTGATCTCATGCGCGATGCCCGCCACCACGCGGCCCATCACGCGCAGACGATCCTCGCGCCGCAGTTCCTGTTCCATGCTTTGCCGCCGCTCAGCCATGGCGTTGATCGCCTGCACGATCGGGCGCAACTCATGATTCTGGTCCGGCAGTCGGTAGGCGGCGTCGGTCTCGAGCTTGGCGAGGCCGCGCTGAATCTGCGCAAAGCCCCGCTGCAGTTGAAAGCTGAAGGTGAGCACGGTGGCGACGGTGATCAGCGCCACCACCATCACGCCGACCAGCACCAGGCGTTTGCCGAACTCGCTGGCGTCGCTGAAGTTCAAGATCCGCCGCACACACCACACGGCGGGGCGGCCGGCCGGTCCGGTGACCGCGGCAATCACCAAAAGATCGGAGGCATCCTGACGCACGCGATAAACCACCGCGCCGTTCTTTTGCCGGCTTTCGGCCAGCGCCAAGCGCACCTCGTTGCTTTCCACTTCGGGCTGCGCCAGCTTGCTTTCCGGCTCGGTGTAACTGGGAAACGTGTGGCCCACTACCTGCCCCATCCAGAAATAGCCGCCTTCGATGTCCGGGTGCGAACGCAGCACTTCGTAGGACACCGGCTTGAGCAATTGGTCGAGCGCATCTGGAGCGGAGGGCAGCGTCCGCCGCGCGGCGACGGCTTGCTGCAGCTCGGTTACGGCGTTCGCCAGGTTGCGGCTGGTATCGCTGATGACGACGGTCCGCAGGTTGCGCGTGAGGTCGAAGACCAGAATGCCCGCCAGCGCCATCGAGGCGAGCGCCGTGATTAGCAGCCAGACCTGCAGGCGTTGCGCGGCGACGATCCGGGGAAAGAGCATAGCGCTGTACGGTTTCCGTACGACCAGTGTACGCATTCCTCTCATTGCGTATGGCGCTATTCGCCTATGTCGCTGAAAAGAAGGCGGCTTGAAGTGGCCGTCGCCGTGCATCCTTCTCCCGACCTTCATGCGGCGACTCTCTCAATGGCTGCTCCTGGCGCTGGCGCTGACGTCTGCGGCGGCGCAAACGACGCCGCTCACGCTGGCCCAAGTGCTCGACGAAGCTCTCTCGCGGAACCTGCGGCTGCTGGCTGAGCGCTTTAACCTCAGCATTGCGGAAGCGCGCATCATCCAGGCGCGTCTGAGGCCCAACCCGGTGCTGAGCGTGGGCGGCAATTACCTCGACATTTTAGGCGCCGGCTTCAACCCGAACAGCAACGCCGCCGGGCCCACGGAAATCAATGCGCGGGTCGACTATCTGCTGGAGCGCGGCCACAAACGCACCGAGCGTGTCGCGGTGGCCGAGGCGAGCAAGGCGGTGGCGCAACTCGAGCTCCTCAACACCACGCGGACGCTGATTCTCGACGTCCAAGGCGCCTTTACGGACCTGCTGGTCGCCAAGGAGAACGCCACGCTGGCGCGGGCGAGTCTCGAAGCCTTCAACCAGATCGTCTCGGTGAATCAGACGCGCGTCACGGCGGGCGACCTGGCCAGAGTCGAACTGATCCGGTCCGAAGTGGCCCAGCTGCAGTTCGCGAACCAGGTGCGGCAAACCGAGTCCCGCGTGCGCCTGGCGCGGAACCGGTTGCAGGCCTTGATGGGAAGGTTGACCTTTGATCCGGCGTTCGACGTCACCGGCGACCTGCGCCGCGATCTGCTCGCCTCGGGTAAGGCCGAACTGGCGACGCGTGCGCTGGCTTTACGCCCGGACCTGAACGCTCTGCGGCAGGACCAGGCACGGTCGCAAGCCGAATTGAGGTTGCAACTTGCGCAGGGCAAGGTCGATTACACGGTCGGCGCCGGCGTGAATCGGCAGTTCGGCGTCGGTGGCTACACCAGCGGCAACTCGGCGGGCATTTTCCTCTCGGTGCCGCTCGCGATCAACAACAAGAACCAGGGTGAGATTGAACGCGCGCGCCGCGAGCTCGACCAGATTCAAGCACGGATTCGCAGCCTGGAGCAGGAGATTCAAGCCGAAGTGGAGAACGCCTATGAGCAGTATCAGACGGCCCGCCAACTCCTGGAGCGCATCGAGGCCGACTTGCTCGAGCGCGCCAAGCGCGTTCGCGAAGTGACGGACTTCTCTTACCGGCGCGGCGAAGCGACGTTCGTCGAACTGCTGGATGCGCAACGCACCTATAACGAAACGATGCAAGGCTACAACGAAGCCAGGGCGGAGTACGGCCGCACGCTCTTCCAAATCGAGGCCATCACTGGGAAGGAAAGAGGCCAATGAGACGTGTCCCGTTGCTCCTGAGTGCCGTTCTGATCGCCGCCTGCAATCGGGCTCCGGAATCGGCCGCCAAGCGTCCCGCGCGCCCGGCAGAATCCACGCAGACGGGCCGCATCGACATCCCGGCAGATTCTCCGAAGCTCAAGCAACTGCAGGTGGCCACCGTCCGGATCGCCTCCATGCCCACCGACGAATTCACCGCGCCGGGGAAGGTGGAGGTGAATCCAAACCAGGTCTCGAAGGTGTTGCTGCCCGTGCCGGGGCGCGTGTCGGAAGTGCTGGTCCGCTTCGGCGACGCCGTCCGGCAGAACGACCCGTTGCTGACCGTGGAGAGCCCTGAGGCCGACGCCGCCGCCTCGGCCGCCATGCAGGCCGAAGCGCAGGTCACCGACGCGCAGGCCACGCTGCACAAAGCGCAACTCGACTTTGATCGCGTCTCCGAACTCTTCAAAGGCGACGCCATTGCGAAGAAGGAAGTGGTCGCGGCGGAAACCACGCTTTCGCAAGCCCGCACGGCCGTGCGCCAGGCGCGGACGCTTCAGCAGCAGGCGGCGTCGAAGCTCGATTTGCTCGGCCTAAAGCCGGGCTCCTTCCGCCAGCGCATTGTGGTGCGCGCGCCGCTCTCGGGCAAGATCACGGAGATGACGGTGGTGGCGGGTGAGTTTCGCAACGACCTCAGCGCGTCGCTGATGACGATCGCAAATTTGAGCAGCGTCTGGATCTCGGCGGAAGTGCCGGAGTCCGCCATTCGACTCGTCAAGCCCGGCGAGCTGTTCGATGTGAGTCTGTCGGCGTATCCGGGTGAGGTCTTCCATAGCCGCGTGGCCCGCATGGCGGACGCGGTGGATCCGCAGACTCGCACGCTGAAGGTGTGGGCGGAACTGGGCAACCCGGGCGGCAAACTGCGGCCCGAGATGTTTGGCGAAGTGCGGCACATCGAGAGCTACCATGACGTCCCGGTGGTGCCGGCGCGCTCGGTGATTCAAGCCCAGGGCAAGACCATCGTCTTTCGCGAACTGGCGCCCGGGCGCTTTGAAGCAACCACGGTGGAGGTGGGCCGCCGCTCCGGCGAGATGATGCCGGTGACCACGGGGCTCAACGCGGGTGACCGCGTGGTGGTGGACGGCGCGATGTTGCTGAGGGGCTACTAAATGAGTGCGCCGCACAAGATGATGCTCATCTTTCTGGATGAGACCGACCAATGGGGCGAGTCCCGCGTGCCGCTGTATGAGGCGATCGTCGAGATGCTGCTAGAGGCCGGCATCGCCGGCGCCACGGTGCACAGCGGCATCATGGGCTTCGGCATCAATCGCCACTTGCATCGCAAGCACCTTTTCGGCGTTACCGACGATCATCCGGTGACGATCACCATCGTCGAAAGCGAAGAGAAGCTGCGTGGGCTGTTGCCCAAGCTGCGCTCGATGGTGAAGGAGGGCATGATCTTCCTGGTGGATGGCGAGGTGCTGCATTGGGGCCTGCGCGGCGGGAGCCCCGCATGATTGCACGCCTTCTGCGGTTGGCTCTCGAACAGCGCTTTCTGGCGCTGGTGGCGGCGCTGGCGTTAGTGGTCTTTGGCGTCTGGTCGTTCACGCAATTGAAGATCGAAGCCTACCCGGACATCTCCGATACGACGGTGGAAATCGTCACGCCGGTGCCCGGCCTGGCGGCCGAAGAGGTGGAACAGCAGGTCACCATCCCCATCGAACGCGCGCTGAACAGCGTGCCGAACGTCATCTCCCGCCGCTCCAGGACCATCTTCGGACTCGCCACCAACGAACTCACCTTTGAGTACGGCACGAACGATTACTTTGCCCGCCAAGTGGTGATCGAGAAATTGCGCGAAGCCGAACTCCCCGAGGGACTCACGCCCACGCTCGCGCCCATGGCCACGCCGATCGGCGAGCTCTTCCGTTACAGCCTCGAAGGCGGGGGACTCGACTCGCGGCAACTGCGCGAACTGCAGGACTGGGTCGTCTATCCGCGCTTGCTGCAAGCGGGCGGCGTGGCCGACATCGTGCCGTTCGGCGGGCTCGTGAAGCAGTATCAGATACAGATCGATCCGCTCGCGCTCGAAAAGTACAACCTCTCGCTAAGCGAGTTGGCCGCAGCCGTGGAGGAGAGCAATCAGAACGCGGGCGGCGCGCTGCTCGATAATCGAGAACAATCGCTCGCGGTGCGCGGCGTCGGTCTGCTCAAGTCGATCCCCGACATTGAGAACAGCGTCGTCGCCGAGAACAAGGGCGTCCCCGTCTACATCAAAGACCTCGGCAAGGTTTCGCTGGGCGCCGCACCGCCCACGGGCATTTTCGGCTTGCAGGAGCGCACCGGCGGCGTGGAAGGCATCGTCCTGATGCGGCGCGGCCAGAACCCGAGCGAAGTGCTGGGCCGCGTGCACGAAGCCGTCGACGAATTGAACGCGTCGCTGCCGGCGGGCGTGAAGCTTAACGCCATTTACGACCGCACGGAGTTAGTGAGTAACACGCTCGCCACCGTCGCGAAGACTTTGCTGGAAGGGCTGCTGATCGTCGTTTTCATCCTCTTACTCTTTCTGGGCAGCTTCCGCGCGGCGTTACTTACCGCCATCACCATTCCGCTAGCGCTCCTTTTTGCCTTTGGCTGCATGTATCTCACTGGAATTCCGGCGAACTTACTCAGCCTGGGCGCGCTGGATTTCGGCATCATTGTCGACGGCTCCCTGATCATGGTGGAGCGCGTACTGCATACCTTCCATCAACGCAATCCGCAGGGTACCGATAGCGTCTTCAAGGCTGTGCGGGATGCCGCGCTCGACGTCGAGTCCCCGCTGTTCTTCTCGCTGATCATCATCATTTCGGCCTACGTGCCGTTATTTACCCTGGAGCGCGTGGAGCGGCGCCTGTTCACGCCCATGGCTTTCACTGTCTGCTATGCGCTCTTCGGCGCCATGCTGATCGCCCTCACGCTGGTCCCCGTGATGGCGACGTTCCTGTTTCGCAACGGAGCCAAGCATTGGGAGAATCCGGTGCTGGCGTGGCTCAGCCGCGCTTACGAGCGCGTGTTGCAGACGGGTCTGCGCCGTGCTCCCGTGGTCGTCGGCTTGGCTGGGGTGGTGGTGGTGGGCGCCTTTGGGCTGGCCACGTCGCTCGGCAGCGAGTTCCTCCCCACGCTCGACGAAGGCACCATCTGGATCCGCGCCAACTTGCCGCCCGGCACTTCGCTCGAGAAGACGGCGCGCGTCGCCGAGCAGATGCGTGGCACGCTGCGCACCTTCCCGGAGATTCGGCTGGTCGGCTCGCAGTCCGGCCGCAACGACGCCGGCACAGACCCCTTCGGGCCCAATCGCATCGAGCTCCTGGTGACGCTGCAGTCCTACGACCAGTGGCCCGCCGGACGCACCAAAGCCGACCTCGTCAACGACCTGTCGCGCCTGATGCCCGAGGTGATCCCCGGCGCTACCTTCAACATCACGCAGCCCATCATTGACACCGTCACCGAAGTGGTGACCGGTTCGTCCGCTGACCTCGCCGTCATCCTCGTGGGGCCCGACCTCGACATCCTTCGCGCCCGCGCCGAGGAGACGCTCAAGGTCATCAGGGCTATTCCCGGCGCGGCCGACACGGCCATTGAGCAGGAGGCGCCGCAGCCGCAGCTCACCATTCAACTGGACCGCGAAAAGATGGCCCGTTTCGGAGTCCGCGTGCGCGACGTGCAGGACCAGATCGAACTCGCCATTGGCGGACGCGTGGTCTCAAATATCTTTGAGGGCGAACGCCGCTTCGACCTTTCCGTCCGGTTCGCGCCGGAAGCGCGCACCGATCCGAACGTCATCGGCTCGATGCTGGTCCCCACCCGCTCCGGCGCTCGCATTCCGCTTTCGCAACTCGCGAAGATCGAGGTGGTGAACGGCCAGAGCATCATCGGCCGGCGGGAGAACCGCCGGCAAATCGCCGTCCGCACGAACATCCGCGGCCGCGATCAAGGGGGCTTCGCGGCCGAAGCGCAGGAAAAACTGGCCGCGCAGGTGAAGCTGCCCGACGGCTATCGGGTCGAGTGGGGCGGGCAGTTCGACAATCTGACGCGCGCCAAGCGACGCCTCACCATGGTGATGCCGCTCACCATCGGCATCATCTTTGTCCTGCTGTTCTTCGCTTTCGGCAACAGCAAGGACGCGGGGATCGTGTTGTTGAACGTGCCGTTCTCGCTGGTGGGCGGCATTCTGTTCCTGTGGTTGCGCGGCATCAATCTGAGCGTGTCGGCCGCGGTCGGCTTCATCAGTCTGTTCGGCGTCGCCGTGATGAGCGGCGTCCTGGTGGTGTCGGAGATCAACCGCCGCCTGCGTCAGGAGCAAGCCGACGTTCATGAAGCGGTGGTGCAGGGGGCTCTCTCGCAACTGCGCCCCGTGCTGATGATGATCGTCGTGGCGCTGTTGGGGATGGTGCCCGCGGCGCGGGCTACGGGCATTGGCTCTGACGTGCAACGGCCGCTCGCCACCGTCGTCGTCGGAGGGCTCGCGTCCACGCTGGTGCTGACGTTTTTGGCGTTGCCGGCGCTCTGTTATCTGCTCAAAAAGCGGCGGGCGTAAGGCGGGGAGGGAAGTGGTAGGCGCGGCAGGGATCGAACCTGCGACCCTCAGCTTAGAAGGCTGATGCTCTATCCAACTGAGCTACGCGCCCGCTCTCCCAGTGTACAAGGCCCTTACGGACTAGGGAAGTAAGACGGTGACGGCGTTACTCAAGCGTTCGCCCACGCCCACGCGGACCTCCTGGGCGCCGCTCAATCCGGCGGGTAGCGACACCGTCAAGCGCACCACCGGACCCGTTCCCACCCGGCTGGCCAGGGCAAGCGTCGTGCCGCCCGCCAGCACGCGGACGCCGGTTCCCGCCGTTCCCAAACCCGTGACATCGAGCTCCAGCGTGCCGCCGTTGACGCGCGCCGCAAACAGGCCGGGCCAGGCCGAGTCGAGCGCCACTTGCTTTAACGCGGACCGCCCCGCGGCCGTCGTCACCGCGATCGAGTAGACGCCAGGCGCCAGCGCCGGCATCACGAAGTTGATCTGCGTGGGGCTCACATACAGCAGTCGTGCCGCCGTCGTCCCCACCGACACCTGGGTGCCTTCCAACGTTAACGCCCCCACGGAGGTCGCGGTGGTGGTGGCCAGGTCGACGCCGTAGAGACTGGTCAAGCCACCGGGGCTCAAGCCCTGCACGCCGGCCTCGCGAAACGCCGCATTGATTACGCCGCCGTCATAGACCACCGGCGTGCGGAACGCCTGCGCCACTCCGGCGTCGCCGCCGGCCACCCGCAGCGTTAACAATTGCCCCGGCGTCCAACTGAAGCGCACTTCACCGGCGGCGTCGGCCACGGCACGGCTTGGCGAGACGGCCCCGCCATCGCTCGCCGTCGCGGTCACCTCGAGCCCCGGATACACGACATAGTTCTGATCCACCACGCGCGCCACCACCGTCGTCGGCGGGTCGCCGTCGCGCGGCAAGACTCGCGCGCCTTCCATCACGCGGACCGTGAGCGCGCGGCTCACCGGCGATACCTGCACCTTCAAGCGACCTACTTCATAGCCGGCGGCGTTCGTCTCCACGGTGATGTCGTCGGTCGCCGCGCGGACGCCGCGGATGGGAATCAGCACGCTGTTTGCCCCGGCGGCGATGGTCACCGTCTCGGGGACGCTCACCGCGCCGGTCGCGCTGCGGAGGCGCAAGGTCAGGTTGGCCGCCGCGGGTTGATCGAGGTCGAGTGGGGCGGAGACAGTTGCGCCTTCTACCACCCCTAAGGCCGGCTCAGCCCGAAAGCGCAACGCCTTCAAGAGGCGCGTTTCCGCCGTCGCCCGGCCGCCGGTGACACGCGCAAAGTAAGCCGCAAACTCGCTGCGGTAACGTTCCACCTGCGCCAATTGCTCCGCCGTCGGTTGCACGCCTTCGGAGGTGAGCACGATGAAAGCAAAGCGGAAGTGCCGCTGGGCCACCGTATGGTCCGGCGTCCGGCGTCCTTCCGCGCGCACGATCTCGTCGATCGTCACGTCGCGCCGCACGCCGTCAAACTGCACGCCGCGTTGCGGCCCGCGATTGAAGCCGCCATAGGACGGATTGGTCACCAGGAAGGTGGCGGGCACGTCCTCGGGCGCGCGCAGCCCCATCAGATACTGATCGAGCGGCGAATAGCCTTCCACCGTCGCGGTCGTCTCGAAGCGAGGCGAGGCCCCCGGACCGTTGTCGCGAATCCGATTGCCTTCGAGTAGCGACGCTTCAGAATTGAAGGCGAAATTCCAGTGCGCCAGCTGCACGCCCAACATCGGCCGCGCGATGTCGCTGTTCGCGTCGCGGACGCTCGCGTAAGCCAAAAACAGATGGCCCGCCTCATGACCCAGCACCGAAAGCGGCGTATCGCCCGCTGTGCCGCGCGACGGCACCAGGCCAAACGGGTCGAGCGGAAACTGCGACGTCGGCCCCATGTTCAGCACTGCCTGCAAACGCTGTTTGGATCCATATTCGCTGCCGGAGTTCGCCGGCACATCGCCGTAACCGGTCCGGCTATTGCGCAGCGTCACTTCGTAGGCCACCACGCCGCTGCCCGCCGAAAGCCCCATCGTGTTGTAGACCACCAGATAGTCGTAGGCGTCGTCGAACTGGGTATAGAAGCGTTGCGACAGCGTCACCAGGTCGAGGTCATCGCCCAGGGTGAAGAGCTCCGCCACGGAGCCGGTGTAAGTCACCGAACTGCCGCCCGCGAGCGACACAATCTCCGTGGGGCGGGTAATGTCGCCGCGCGAAAGGCCCACCACCGCCTCCAGCGTATTCACGCCACCATAGGCGATCTCAATCCGCCCATCCGGATACAGGGTCACCTGGAAGGTATTCGGCAGCCCCACGCCGCTGCTGCGATAATCCGGCACCCGATTCCAGGTGAAGACGGCGCGCTGCGGGGTGGTGAGCATGGTCACCTGGCCGCCGGAGGTCGGGTCGAGGTCGTAGAAGAGGCCGGCGATGCGGGGCGGTCCGGCGGTGAAGCGCCCGAGCGAGCGGTCCGCCGTCTGGCCGTCGGCGCGGTCGAAGGTCAGGTTGCCGTCGGAGTTCAGGAAGATGCGATTCTTCGTCTGCCCGAAGTAGGGGAAGGGAAAGGGCAAGGCGAACTCGCGCGAGTCATCGTCGCCCAGGGTCACCGCCGTGGCCTGGGTGAGCTCTTCCACCGTCCCCGGCTCGGTGACAAATCGATAGCCGCCCCCGGCTTGCGGGGTGAACCGGACGACCTGACGGTCCAGGTTGAAGGGATTGCGTTGCGCCACGACGCCGCCGCCAGCATCCATCACGACGAGGTCGCCCACTGTGGTGGCCGCACTGGTCCTTTCGGCGAGCCTGACCTTGCGCGCTCGCGCCAGGCGCAGATTCTGCTGGTGCCGTAGCCGAGTTGCCACCTCGGTCCCCGGAGTCGTGCCACAACCACGCGGCGGATCCGCCGCCGTCAGCGAAATAGCGAGAACAAATAAAGACAGAATGCGTTTCATGTTTTGTCTGGGAAGCGAAAAGCGAAAACAGGCAGGACGCGGGCAGTCCGGCAACGGGATGCCGCTAGCTCGATTGTAGAATACGGAGTGTTGAGGAGGTTGTAACGGATGGCTTTCTGTACGTCTTGTGGTAGCCAATTGGCCGAGGGGGCGAAGTTTTGTCCCAAATGCGGCGTCCCGGTGCCGGGTGCCGGCCCCACGCTCGCTCCGCCGCCGCTGATTAACCAGATGTTCAATCAGACCCCGCTTGATTACACCATCCAGGGCGATAACCTCCAAGTCGTCCGCATCCGGCTCACCCCGGGTCAGGAACTCTATGCCGAAGCCGGCAAGATGCTGTACAAAACCCCGTCGGTGAACTGGGAGACTCGCATGAGCGGGAATTCTCTCGGCGAAAAGCTGCTCGGCGCGCTGAAGCGTAAGGTGATGGGCGAAAGTCTGTTTCTCACCTATTTCCGGGCCAATTCGGCCGGCGAAGTGGGCTTTGCGGGCAGCTATCCGGGCCGGATTCAGCCGTTCGAGCTCCGCGCGGGCCAGTCGATCCTCGTGCAGCGTGATAGCTTTTTGTGCGCGCAAACCGGCGTGAACCTCAATATCGCCTTCACCAAGAAGCTCGGTGCGGGCTTTTTCGGCGGCGAAGGTTTCATTTTGGAACGCCTGACCGGCCCCGGGACCGTTTTCATCCACGGCGGCGGCGACTTTGTCGAATTCGATCTTAAGCCCGGCGAAATGCTTCAGGTGGACACCGGCTGCATCGTCGCCTTCGACGAATCGGTCAGCTACGACATTCAGTTCGTCGGCGGCATCAAGACGGCGATTTTCGGCGGCGAAGGCCTGTTTCTCGCGACTTTACAAGGACCTGGCCGGGCCATCGTGCAGAGCATGACGCTGGAAAAGATGCGCCGCGAACTCGCTCCCACGGCCACCGGCGGCGGCGACGAACGCAGCGGTCTGGGCGCGATCACCGGCATGTTCGCCAGCGACGACTAAGCATTTACCTAAACTTTTCCTAAGGCTGGTCCGATGAAGCTACTAAGGAAGCGGCCAGCATGGACGGTTTGTACTCAGAATTCGACGATCGTCTCCTCCCCGAGGATGACGAACCCATCGTCGCCACGCGCGTCGCACCCTTGTGGGCGGTTCGTGATCTCAAGGCGCGCGAGAACCTGAAGCCCAGTGAAGAACTGCAGAACCTCAAGGGGCAGTTTCTTACCAGCCTGAACCACGAGATTCGGACGCCGCTCACCGGCATCCTCGGCATGACCGACCTGCTTTCGGAAACGCCCCTCACCGTCGAGCAGCGCGAATATCTCGAAATCACCCGCACCTGCGCGGATACGCTTTACGAAATCCTCAGCGCGACGCTGGAGTACGCGGCGCTCACCGCGGGCAATGTCCGCGCTGAGCGCACGCCGTTTCAACTGGTGCGCGCCGTGGACGCCCTGGTCGCTGAACATGAACGGAAAGCGCGCGCCAAGGGACTCGAGTTCGAACTGCGCCTGGACCGTTCCTTGCCTGAACTGATCGCCGGCGACGAACTGCGTTTCCGACGTCTGATCGAGCAGCTTCTGTCGAACGCCGTCAAGTTCACCAACACCGGCCACGTCTCCCTATCCTTGCGCCGCTATCAGTCGCTCGACGGCCCGGGCGGCGAACGTCTCGAGATCGCCGTCTCGGACACCGGCATCGGCATCGCACCGGAGATGGTGCAGCGCGTCTTCGAGAGCTTCGAACAGCTCGAGGGCGGGCTGTCGCGCCAGTACCAGGGCTTGGGCCTCGGGCTCGCGCTCGTCCGCGAACTGACCCGTCTGTTGGGCGGCGACATTCGCGTCGAGAGCGAACTCGGCAAAGGCAGTACGTTCACCGTCGACCTGCCGCTGATCGCCGCCGACGACGCGCTGCCGGCTACGCCGTCTCGCCTCCTGCGCCAGGGTAAGCCGCGTATCCTCCTGGTGGAGGACAACAAGGTCTCGCAGATGATTGTCGTCCACATGCTCGAACGCAACGAGTTTGAGGCCGATTGCGCCGATAGCGGCATGGCTGCCCTCAAGGCCGCGTCCGGCTATCGGTACGACCTGGTCCTGATGGATCTGCAGATGCCTGGCATGGACGGTTTCGAAGCCACCCATCGGCTGCGCCGGCTTCCCGGCTACGAAGCCATCCCGATTCTCGCCCTCACCGCCAATTCCTCCAGCGAATTCTACGAGCTCTGCCGTCAGCACGGCATGCAGGCCTTCCTCTCGAAACCCGTCCAGTCGCAGCAGCTGATTCAGACCGTCCAACAGTTTCTTGCCGCCTAATCCGGTTTTGGCCCTTCGGTTGCTCAGATAAAGAGCGGAATGAAGAACATTCCCTCCAATCCGCCCCTGGCCGCGCCGGAACGCGCTCTCTACCGCGATCCAGCCGCGATTTACCACCCCGCGCTGCAGACTACCCAGGTCAAAAATTGCAGCGAGTGGCAAATCTTGCAGTCGCGCGGCCCAGTGGGGCGTGGAAATTGAGGATATCTTTCATGAAATCTCTAATTCGTTATTCGCTGCTGAACGTTCTGACGGCTTTCGTCGCACTGAGTGCTATCACTCAAATTCCCCCCGGCACGGTGGTGTCTGTTAAGACCATCGACAGAGTCGAATCTGACTCGAACCGGGAAGGTCAAACCTTCCGGGCTTCGCTCGCAGATCCGATCGTGGTCAATGGCAACACTGTCGCTCCCGTGGGCTCTGATGCGGAATTGAGAATCGTCGAACTGAAGGAAGCGGGTCGCGTGAAGGGTAGCGCTGAATTAACCGTTACCCTGGTTAGCGTTACCGCCAACGGCGAGCGGATCAACCTGGTCACTGACAACACTACGAACAAGAGTGGTGGCAAGGGCAAGGGGACTGCTACCAAGACGGGAATCGGCGCCGGCGTCGGCGCTGCACTCGGTGCCATTTTCGGAGGTGGCAAAGGTGCGGCGATCGGCGCGGGTGCTGGTGCCGCCGCCGGTGCGGGTGTCTCGATGATTACTTCTGGTCCACGCGTCGTGATTCCTTCCGAGTCGCGCCTCTCGTTCGTGGTCCGTTAAAGCTCCCAACCACGCCAGCATACCCTTACGGCCGGTCCGCTACTCAGGTAGGCGGACCGGCCATTTTTTTCGTCAAACATCGGTATCCTTGATAACGATGCAGGACTTCGAAAAGCTCGGCGTTTTCTACCTGGGCCGTGACCCCAAGACTCCCGATAACCTTCTCCTCTACGACTCGAAAGACCTCGTCACTCATGCCGTCTGCGTGGGCATGACCGGCTCCGGCAAAACCGGACTCTGCCTCAGCCTGCTCGAGGAAGCCGCCATCGACGGCATTCCCGCCCTCATGATCGACCCCAAGGGCGACCTCGGCAACCTCCTGCTGCAATTTCCGAACCTCAGTGCGGAAGAATTTGCGCCCTGGGTGAACGCCGACGAGGCCAAGCAGCAAGGCGTCTCCCTCGACGACTACGCGCAGCAGCAAGCCGACCTCTGGAAAAACGGTCTCGCCAAGTGGGGCCAAACTGGCGACCGCATCAAAAAGCTTCTCTCCACCGTCGATCTCGCCATCTACACGCCCGGGTCTTCGGCCGGCCTTCCCCTCAGCATCGTCCGTAGCTTTGAGCCGCCCGACACCGACGACCGCGAAGCCATCCGCGATCGCGTCACCACCACGGCCACCGCGCTTCTCGGCCTGCTCGGCATCGACGCCGACCCCGTCAAGAGCCGCGAGCACATTCTGCTTTCGCAGATCCTTTCTCGCGCCTGGGCCGATGGCCGCTCGCTCGATCTGGCCGGCATCATCCACGACATTCAGCAGCCCGGCTTTCAGAAGATCGGCGTGATGGATCTCGAGGGCTTCTATCCGGCCAAAGAGCGCTTTGAACTCGCCACGGCGCTCAATAACCTGCTCGCGTCGCCTGGCTTCGAGTCCTGGATGGAAGGCGACCCGCTCGACATCCAAAGCCTGCTCTACACCGCGCAAGGCAAGCCGCGCATGTCGGTGATCTCCATCGCCCACCTCAGCGACAGCGAGCGCATGTTCTTCGTCTCGCTCCTCCTCAACGAGTTCCTCGCCTGGACGCGCAAGCAGACCGGCACCACCAGTCTGCGCGCCATTCTCTACATGGATGAGATCTACGGCTACTTCCCGCCCATCGCCAACCCGCCGTCGAAGAAGCCTCTGCTGACGCTCCTCAAGCAGGCCCGCGCCTACGGCGTGGGCGTCGTGCTCGCCACGCAGAATCCGGTCGACCTCGATTACAAAGGGCTCGGCAACACCGGCACCTGGTTCATCGGCCGTCTGCAGACCGACCGCGATAAGAGCCGCTTGCTCGATGGCCTCGAAAGCGCCTCCGCCGAGGGCGGCAAAGGCTTCAACCGAGCCGCCATGGACCAGCGCCTTTCGAGCCTTGGCAAGCGCGTCTTCCTGATGAACAACGTGCACGACAACGCGCCGGTTGTTTTCGAGTCGCGCTGGGCGTTGAGCTATCTGCGCGGCCCGCTCACCCGGGCGCAGATTCAAACGCTGATGAAGGATCGCAAGTCCACCGCGACCCCCTCTCCCAGCCCCGTGAGAAAGCCCGTTGCCGGCGGCACGCGCCCCATTCTGCCGCCGGAGATTCCGCAATACTTCCTGCCCTCTGCCGCGCAGGACCCCAGCTATCACTCGCGCCTGTTTGCCGCCGCCAGCGTCCGCTTCAGCGACAAGACGCTCGATAGCGATTACCTTCGCGAAGTCAGCTACCTGGTGCCCATCGAAGACGGTGCGCTGCCCGTCAATTGGGAGAAGGCCTACGCGGTCGACGTCGCCCCTGAGGACCTCGAAAAGACGCCCGCCGAAGCCGGCACCTTTGCCGACCTCGCCCCGGCGGCGGGCAACGCCAAGAATTACCCCAAGTGGCAGAAGGACTTCGTCAATTACGTCTTCGGCTGCGAAACGCTCACCCTGTATCGCAGCCCCGTTTCCGGCGACCTTTCCGAGCCCGGCGAGGCTGAAGCCAAGTTCCGCATCCGCATCGCGCAGTCCCAGCGCGAAGCTCGCGACGCGCAGATTGAGGCGATCCGCCAGCGCTACGCCACCAAGCTCAACAGCCTGAACGACCGGCTGTTGCGCGCCCAGCAAGCCGAAGCCCGCGAGAAGGAACAGTCGCAAGGCCAGTGGCTCGGCGCCGCCGTCAGCATTGGCTCGAGCGTTCTCGGCGCCTTGTTCGGCGGCGGCCGCAAGAGCACGACAGAGAAGGCGATCAGCGCGGCGGGAAAGGCCGTCGGCTCGCTCAGCAAAGTACGCAAAGAGTCGAGCGACGTCGAACGCGCGGGCGAAACCGTCGCCGCCGTTCAGGAGCACATCAGGAATCTTGAAGCCCAGGTGCAAGCCGAGATCGATCTGATCCCCGCTGGCTCGGCCGAAGAGCTCGAAAAACTGGACCTCAAAGCCAAGAAGACGGCCATCACCGTCAAGCTGGTGGGCCTCGCCTGGAGCCCGGAATGAGGCGCCGCGAACTCATCTTCGGCGCTCCCGCTCTCCTGCTCGGACAGGATCGCCCTCAACTGGCCCAAGGCATCCAGATCGGTGACGTCCAAGCCGGCCGCGCCATGGTGTGGACGCGTTCGTCCGCGCCCGGCCAAATGAAAGTCGAATGGCGAACGTCCGAACGCGGCGTGGTCCATCGGGTCAATGGTCCCGTCCTCACCGCCGATACCGACTTCACCGGCCGCCTCGACCTGGCCAATCTGCCCGCCGGCCAGACCATCCTGCTGAACGTCCAGGTCAACAACAGTCAACCCGTCACCGGACGCTTTCGCACGGCGCCTACCCGGCCCAATCGACTCCGCCTCACTTGGGGCGGCGATACCGTTGGCCAGGGGTGGGGCATCAACGAAGAGTTCGGCGGGATGAAGATCTACGAGTCCATGCGCCAGCTTCAGCCCGACGTCTTCATCCACTCGGGCGATACCATCTATGCCGATGGTCCGGTGCCGCGCGAGATGAAGCTGAAAAACGGCCGCATCTGGAAGAACATCGTCACCGAAGAGAAAAGCAAGGTCGCCGAGACGCTCGACGAGTTCCGCGGCGCCTATCGCTACAACCTGCTTGACCAGAACCTCCGCCGCTTTAACGCCGAAATCCCACAGCTGTGGCAGTGGGACGACCATGAGGTGATGAACAACTGGTCGCCGTCGAAGGACATCCGTGACAACGCGGCCTATCGCGAGAAGAACGTCCGGCTGCTCACCGAACGCGGCAAGCGCGCTTTTCTCGATTACAGCCCCATCCGCTTCCAGCGCGATGACGCCGGCCGCATCTATCGCCGGATCTCCTACGGCCCCCTGGTCGATGTCTTCCTGATCGACATGCGCAGCTATCGCGGCCCGAACACGGCCAACCTGCAGACCGCCGAATCGGCCGACACCACGTATCTCGGCGAAGCCCAGCGCGCCTGGTTGAAGAATGGTCTGCGTCAATCGAGAGCGCTTTTCAAGATCATTGCCTCGGATATGCCGCTCGGCTTGAACGTCGGCGACGGTCCCGGCCGCTGGGAAGCCGTAGCCAATGGCGACGGCGGTCCGCCGAAGGGCAGGGAACTCGAAGTGGCGGACCTGCTCTCGTTCATGAAGCAGCACGGCATCCGCAACACCATCTGGATCACCGCCGACGTCCATTACTGCGCGGCCCACGAATACAGCCCGCCCATGGGCGATCCCTTCTGGGAGTTCGTCGCCGGCCCGCTCAATGCCGGTTCTTTCGGCCCCGGCGAACTCGACGCCACCTTCCGCCCCCGGGTCGACTTCAACCGTCATCCGCCCAAAGGCATGGCCAGTTGCGGCCCCGCTGACGGGTATCAGTTCTTTGGCGAGATCAACGTCGATGGCGCCAACCGCACACTTTCCGTTGATCTGCGCGATCTCAACGGACAAAGCCTTTACCGCAAGACACTTCCCGCCGTCTAAAATCTCGCTTCAGAGATGCTGAACGCCCGCGGGCGATTGTTGGGCTCGCTCAACGCGCGCCGCGGCATGGCCATCGAGGTGCACCAACAAGGGCATGTCTACTCTCACCAGCACTCTCAATAGCTTGATCGAGACTTTGAACGACGGCCGTCTGGGCTTCACCACGGCCGCCGAGGATGCGGAAATGTCCGAACTCAAGACGCTCTTCGGCATGTTGGCCGCGGAGCGCGAGAAGTTCGCGGCTCAGTTACAGCAGCAAGTGCAACAACTTGGCGAAACGCCGGAGAAAACGGGTACCGTCGCCGGAGACCTTCACCGCGGCTGGATCAACCTCAAGGCCGCTGTCAGCCGTCGCGAAGATCTCGCCATCCTCGAAGAATGCGAGCGCGGCGAGGAATCGGCAGTTTCTTCCTTCCGTGATGCACTTTCCGGCGATCTCGGCTCGGCCCGAGACCTCGTGGAGGCCCAGTATCAGCACATTCAGGCCGCGCATGACCGCATCGTGCGTCTGAAAGAAACCGTCAAGACCATCCCCGCTTGAACGCCGGAGCACCGCGATGAATAGTGAACTCGAAATCTTTTATCAGCTCATCGAGAAGATCGAAGTCGCTATGATGACCACCCGCCGGGCGGATGGTCATTTGCGCTCCCGCGCTATGGCGAACCAGAAGCGCGCCGATGGCGCTGACCTCTGGTTCGTCACCGCGGCTGGCACGGGGAAGTTGGCCGACCTCGCCTTCGACAAGCACATCAACCTCACCTACTTCAAGAACAGCACGATGGAATGGATCTCCGTTTCCGGCACCGCGCTGATCACCACGGACCGCCAGAAGATTCGCGAGCTCTACTCCCCGGACTGGAAAATCTGGTTCCCCGATCGCGGCGACGCCCGCGATGGCACCTCGGACGACCCGCGCCTTGTGCTGATCGGCGTCCAGATTCACGCCGCCGAGTTTCTTGAGGTCAACAAGCCCAAGCCGGTGGTCCTTTATGAACTCGTCAAAGGCTGGTTCACGGGCACGGAGCCCCAACTCGGCGTGGAGCATCATCTCCACGAGCCTCGTCGCCCGGACTGAGACCGCTCTGCTTGGTGGCATCATAGGGGAGGATGCGGATACTGGCATTGCTCACCCTCGTCGCTGGCTTGGCCTTCGCGGCGGAGGACCTGGATTTTTTTGAGCGCAAAGTAAGACCGGTACTGGCCGCCAAGTGCCAGTCCTGCCACGGCGCCGAGAAGCAGTTCGCCGCGCTGCGGCTGGATTCACGCGAGAGCATCCTCAAGGGCGGGCTCAACGGTCCCGCTGCCGTCCCCGGTGAACCGGATACCAGCCTCCTGATCAAGGTCGTCAAGCATCAGGGCACCACCAGGATGCCGATGGGCGGCAAGCTTCCCGATGCGGAGATTGCCGCCCTCGAAACCTGGGTTCGCTCCGGCTTGGCGTGGCCGGCCACCGTCGCCGGCGGCAAGCCCGCCAAAGCCGGCTTCTACGAAAAGCTGTTGAAGGAGCATTGGGCTTACCAGCCGGTGCGAATGGTGACGCCACCGCCCGGCAAGGTGACGAACGCCGTCGACCGCTTTCTCGATCAGAAGCGCACTGCGGCAGGCCTGACTCGCGCGAAACCCGCTGAAAAGCGAATTCTTGCCCGCCGTGCCGCGTACGTCCTGACTGGATTGCCGCCTCAGCCGGAGCAATTGGAACGCTTCGCCAACGGACAACAGTCCTACGAGGCCTTTGTCGATGAGTTGCTCGCTTCACCCCGTTACGGCGAGCGTTGGGCGCGCCACTGGATGGACGTCGTTCGCTATGCAGAAACTTACGGCTACGAGTGGAACTACGAGATTCAGGGCGCGTGGCGTTATCGCGACTATCTGATCCGCGCCTTCAACCTTGACCTGCCTTACAACCAGTTCGTGCGCGAGCATGTCGCGGGAGACTTGCTACCCACGCCCCGCGTGGCCGACGGCCGCAACGAGTCCGTGCTGGCGACGGCTTTCTATCGCCTGGGCGAGATGGGCCATGACAACTGCGATCAGTTCCGTGAACTTCGCACTGACGTCGTCGACAATCAGATCGACACACTCACCAAAGCCTTCCAGGGTGTCACGGTCTCCTGCGCGCGCTGCCACGACCATAAGATCGACCCCATTCCCACCGAAGACTATTACGCCCTTTATGGCATCCTGAACAGCTCGCGCCCGGTCGCCCGGACGCTCGAAACGAACGTCCCCGCCGCAGACCGCATCCTCGCGCTCAAGGCGGACATTCGTCGCGAACTGGCCACCGCCTGGCTCAACACCACCGCCACTGTCGGCGCCGAACTGAAAGCAGCCCTCGCCGCCAAGAAAGATGCACGCGATGCGGCTCAGCTCGCCGTGCAACTCGACCCCGTTCGCATCCAGCGCTGGCGGCAGTTACTCGATCGCGACAAAGTCGACCTCGCCGATCCGCTCGCCGTCTTCACCAACTCACGGGACACTTACGTCCAGGAAACCGCCGCGCGCGAGACCTTTAACCGCGAGAAGTTCGTCACTGCGGCGGACTTCACCCAAGGCCTTCCCGCCGGCTGGGCCATCGAAGGACTCGGCCTCCAATCCGGGCCCGCTTCCGCCGGCGACTTCTCCCTCGCCACCGAAGGCAGTGATGCGGTGGGCACCATCTTCCAGGCCGGCCTCTTCACCAACCGCCTCACGGACCGTCTCAACGGCTCGCTTCGTTCACCGCTTCTGCCTTCCAATAAGAAATACGTCAGCCTCCTACTCCAAGGCGGTAAGTTCGCCGCCCGTCGCGTCATCGTCGATAACTGTGTGATCGGTGAGGGGCATGAGTTACTCGATCATCAGGACCTCCGCTGGGAGAAAGTCTCCACCAACCTCGCCCAGAAGTTTCCCGTCTATCTCGAGCTCAATACCAAGTCGGATAACCCACGCCTGCCTGAGCGTCCCGGCCGCTTCAAAGTCACCGTGGACGACAATCCCCGCTCTTACTTCGGCATCACCCGCGTTGTTTATCACGACGAAGACGTCGCTCCCAAGGCTCCACTGAACCACCTCACGGACCTCGTCGCGGACCCCACGGCCGAACGTTTCCAGACTCTCGTCACTGACGCCCTGCGCGCCTGGCGCGAGGGTCAGCCCACCGCCGACCAGGTGACCTGGCTCGATTGGCTGCTCCAGTCCGGTATTCTCGTCAATTCGCGCAATCTTACGCCTCACCTGCGCGAACTCACTGATCAATATCGCGCCGCGGAAAGCGCGCTTACCGCGCCCACCGTCGTCGCTGGCATGGGCGACTTCGACCCCGGCAAGGACCATCCCATCTTCCTGGCTGGGTCCGCCCTCAACCCCGGGCCCATCGCCCCGCGTCACTTTCTCACCCTGATGCCCTCGAAGCTCAAACCCGTCGGTCCGCAAGGCAGCGGGCGCCGTGAACTCGCCGAAGCGATGGCCAGCCCGGAGAATCCGCTCACCGCGCGCCTGATGGTGAACCGCATCTGGCACCACACCTTCGGACGCGGCATTGTCGCCAGTACCGATGACTTCGGCCATAACGGCGCCGCACCCTCGCACCCCGAGTTACTCGACTACTTGGCCAACGAGTATGTGCGCCAGGGCTGGTCCACCAAGAAGTTACTGCGGCTGTTGCTCACCTCCGAAGCCTTCCAACAATCGAGCGCCGTCGACGCCGCCACTCGCGCCAAAGACCCGCTCAACGCCCTCCTCGCACACTACCCGGTCCGCCGTCTCGAAGCGGAAGCCGTCCGCGATACGCTCCTCGCCGTCTCCGGCCGTCTCGATGACCGCCTTTACGGACCCAGCATCCAGCCCCACCGCGGCGAGCCTCAGCAGCACCGCCGGCTTTTCCAAGGTCCCCTCGACGGCGAGGGCCGCCGCAGCATCTACGTGAAGATCACCCGCATGGAAGGGCCGCGCTTCCTGGAGATCTTCGACTTCCCCAGCCCGCTCCAAACCCGCGGCAACCGTGACGTTACCAACGTCCCGCCGCAAGCCTTGGCCATGTTGAATGACCCCTTCGTGCTCGATCAGGCTCACGTCTGGGCCAAGCGCCTCATCGCCCGCCGCGATGACGCCCTCGACGCCCGGCTCGCCAGCATGTTCCAGCAGGCGCTCGGCCGTCCCGCGACTGCCGAAGAACTTACTCACTGGCGCGCCCTCACCAACGACTTCGCGCAACGTCACCAGGCCACGGACTTACTGACCAGCGAGCCGGTCTGGGCCGACGTTGCGCACACCCTCTTCAACGTCAAGGAGTTTCTGTACCTCCGATGAACCTGAGCCGCCGTCAATTACTCCGCACCGCCAGCAACGGCTTCGGCTATCTGGCCTTTCAGTCCATGGCCCAGGCTGCCGCGCACCACCCGGCCAAGGCTAAAAATGTGATCTTCTGCTTCATGCCCGGTGGCGTGTCGCACATGGATAGCTTCGACCCGAAGCCTAAGCTCGCTGAGCTCGATGGCAAACAGGCTGTGCTCGAGAGCTATGTCGCCGGCCCCAAACGCAAGTGGCTCAAGTCGCCCTGGTCGTTCAAGCAGTACGGGCAATCCGGCTTACCGGTCAGCGAGATTTTTCCCCACATCGCCCAAGTCGCCGACGAACTCTGCGTCGTCCGTTCGATGAAGAGCGAGTTCCCGCTCCACGCCCGCGCCAATGTCTTTTTGCACACGGGCCGCAACTTCGGCGGCTTCCCGTCGCTCGGCTCGTGGGTGAACTACGGTCTGGGGAGCGAGAATAAGAACTTACCCGGCTACTTACTGCTCAATCACGGCGATAACCCGCCCGGCGGCCTGGAAAACTTCTCGAACGGCTTCCTGCCGGCCACCCATCAGGCGATGCCTGTGCGCGCCGAAGGCACTCCCGTCGATAACATCGTTCCCGCCGGCCCGGCTGACTTACAAAGCGCCAAGATGGCCGCCCTCCGCAGTCAGGACAGCGCCTTCCTCCGCGCCACAGCCGAAGACGGTGCGGTGGAAGCGGCCATCGCCAACTTCGAAATGGCGTACCGCATGCAGTCGCTCGCTCCGGACGTCCTGAACTTGGACCAGGAGTCGGAAGCGACGAAGAAGCTCTACGGCCTCGATGCCCAGAACTCGCACAAGAGAGCCTACGGCTTGCAATGCTTGCGCGCCCGGCGCCTGGTGGAAGCCGGTGTGCGCTTTGTCGAGATCACGCCGCCCAATCTGTACGGCGGCAACAACGGCACCTGGGATCAGCACGACAAGCTTCGCGAAGGACATGAGACGAACGCCAACGTCACCGACCAGGCCGTCACCGCGCTCATCAAAGACCTCAAGTCCCGGGGACTCCTCAAGGACACCCTAGTGCTTTGGGCCGGCGAGTTCGGCCGCACTCCGGACACCGGCAACGGCGATGGCCGCGACCATCATCCTTTTGGCTTCACCATCTGGATGGCCGGCGGCGGCTCCAAGGCCGGACTCATCTACGGCAACACCGACGAACTTGGCAATCACGCGGTGGAGAATGTCACCACCGTGCACGACCTCCACGCGACGGTCCTCCACCTCCTCGGCCTGGACCACACCAAGCTCACCTACCGCTTTGGCGGCCGCGACGTCACCTTGCCCGACGTCCACGGCCAGGTGGTTCCCGCATTGGTAGGATGAAGTTCGATGAGTGACCCGATTAACGAATACCTGCGCTGGAAGCAGCAAGGCCAGGACTTGCGAGCCAACGCCAAGCAGGCGATTGAACAGCGCTTCCGCGAACTGCTGACCGAAGCCGCCCACCTCGCCGAAGAATACAAGTCCGACTTTGGCAAGGCCCTCACGCCGCCCCCGGCGATCACCGCCTTCCGCTACAAGGCCGGCGCCAAGCGTCCCGCCACGAAAGGCAAAGCGCCAGCGAAGAACGCCACCGGAGCCGCGCCCAAAGCTGCGGCCCCCGCGGTGAAGGTCGATCCCAAGATCGCTGCGCTCACCAAGAAGCTCGATAGTGCGAAGACCAAGCTCGAGGCCGCCAAGGCGGCCGGAGCGCCGACCAAGAACCTCGAAGACAAGGTCTACGAGATCGAAGACGACCTCCGGCTCGCGCAGTCCGCCTAGGCGAATACGGCCGTCAGTTTCTCCACCGCCAGATCCATGGCTCCGCGTGCGGCATTTGATTCCGCCAGATTGTTTAGCATCACGAAGTCATGGATCGTGCCGAGGAAGCGGATGGCCGTCACCGTCACGCCTGCCTCGATTAACTTCGCCGCGTAGGCTTCGCCTTCGTCCCGCAACACGTCGTTCTCCGCCGTGATGATCAAGGCCGGCGGCAATCCGGTCAATTGCTCGGCAGATGCCCGCAACGGAGAGGCCGTCACATTCAGCCGGCTTTCCACATCCGGGGCATACGCCTTCCAGAACCACTCCATCGCCGGCTTGGTCAGCCACGGACCGTCGGCGAACTGCGCGTAGGACGCCGTGTTCATTGCGGCATCGGTCACCGGGTAGAACAGCAGTTGAAACGCGATCGACGGGCCACCCCGCTCCTTCGCCAGCATCGCGACGACGGTCGCCATGTTCCCGCCGACACTGTCGCCGGCGATCACCAGTTGGGTCCCGTCCACCCCCAGTTCCTCGCCATGCTCAGCGATGTAGGCCGTCGCCGCATAGCACTCTTCCAGCGGTATCGGATAGCGCGCTTCGGGAGACGGCGTGTATTTCACAAACGCCACCGCTGCGTTCGAGCTCACCGCTAACTCGCGCACCAGCCGGTCATGCGTGCGCTCGCTGCCCAGAATCCAACCGCCGCCGTGCAAGTACACAATCACCGGCAGATTTGTCATGGAGCCCGTGGGCTTGATGATCCGCACGTCTACGCGACCAGCGGGACCCGCCGGCAAGCTAACATCGCGCACGTCCGCTGGAAACGCATCGGTGACATCCGCCTGAGCCTTCTCCAGCACCTGCCGCGCTTCGTCCGGCGTCAAGGTGTAGATTGGCGGACCGCCCTCGGCTGCCGCGGCGTCGATAAACTCTTGTGCTTTCGCTTCCAGGGTCATACCGCGTTTACGAAGTTCAGCCGCTCAGTGGATGTTAAGATGCCCGTCAATGCACGCGATTGAAGTCCCCTCGCTTCCCCCGAATAACAGCACTTACTCGCAGGCCGTGCGACTCGGCGACCTCATCTTCGTCTCCGGTCAACTGGGCTTGGTTTCGGGCGGCATCCGCGAACAAACCGCGCGCGCCATCGAGAACATCGAAGCCATTCTTACCGCGGCCGGCTCCTCGCTCAGCCGCGTCGCCAAGGTGAATATCTTCATCACGGACTTCACCCAACTCCCGGCCATGAACGAAATCTACGCCGTGCGCTTCCCGCACCGGCCCGCCAAAACCACCGTCGAAGTCAGCCGGCTCGATCGCGACGCGCTCATCGAAATCGAAGTCATCGCGGCCGCGGGATGAACCGGTTCACCTCGCGCATGTATTGCCCGTAGTCCTCGGGAAAACGCGCTAGCAGAAACCGCTCTTCCGTCCGCGTCCGGATCGCCAGCAGCGTAAAGACCAGCACTCCACCCAGGGCGAACAACCAAACCTGCGTGGCAAGGCCCAACCCGATCGCCAACCCTAGCAAGCCGACGTACATTGGGTTTCGGACCCACGCGTACGGCCCCGTCCGCACCAGCGTCGCCGCCCGCCTCGTCACCACCGTGTCGGTGAGATTGCGGCCTAATGCCCCGAACATCCATCCCAGCCAAAGTACCGAACCCGCCAGCAGAGCCACTCCAGCCCAGGCCATCACCTGAGGGATGGGAAGCCTCCACGCCGTGAACCAACGCGGCTCCCACACCCACGCCGCGATGGCTCCCAAAAGCGTCAGACCCGCCAAGCGGATCCCGAGCAAAAGCGCCCAGCCCTCCTCCGATCGGTCAAGCCGTTCTCCCGTAGCGGACCGCCAGCGGTGATATCCGCCCATGGTCACCAGCGCCATCAACAATCCTGTTACGATCTCGTTCATAGTCATGGTGTACCAATAATACTTAACTATAGTTAAATATGCAAACGAATGCATAAGGCAAAGTCATTTCCCTCCTTGTTTCTGTCACTTGGCTGTGATAGGTTATGCCCCACCACTGTCTTGTTAAGGGGTATCCATGTTCCGACTCCCGCTCATTGCTTTCCTTTCCACGGCCCTCCTTTGGGGGCAAGCCGCCGGCACCGCCACGCTTGTCGGCCGTGTCGCCGATAGCTCCGGGTCCATCATCCCGGGCGCCAAAGTCACCGTCGTCAATCTCGAAACGTCGTTCGTTTCCGAGACGATCACCACCTCCGAAGGCACCTATAACGTGCCCTACCTGGCTCCTGGCAGCTACCGCCTCACCGTCGAGGCTACGGGCTTTAAGCGCCATGTGCGCGAAGGCATCCTGCTGCGCACGGGCGAAACGCCCCGCCTGGATGTCGCCCTCGAAGTCGGCGCCGTCACCGAAAGCGTGCAGGTGGATGGCGCCGCCGCGCTGCTGGAAACTGAAACGTCCGCCTCCGGACAGGTCCTCTCCGGCGATGTGCTGCTCAAAATCCCCGTCCCCCAAAAGCGAGCCATCCGCGCCTTGTTCTACTACCCCGGCGCCAGCGCCATCAATGGCTTCCACATCCTCGGCCAGCGCCCCGGCGCCATGGGCTACACGATGGATGGCGTCAACGGCAAGGAGCCCGGCATCGGCATCGTCGGCGGCACCAACGAGCAGATCTCCACCACGCAGGATGCCTTCCAGGAAGTGAAGGTCTACACCACCGGCACGCCTGCTGAGTTCGGCCACTCCGCGGGCGGCCTGATGTCAGTGGTCTTCAAGTCCGGCGGCAACGAGTTCCACGGCTCCGGTGAGGACCGCTACATCAACAAGGCGATGATCCATCGCACTTACCTCGAGCAGCCGGCCCGTACGAATCCGTTCTCCTATCACGAGACTTCGTTCCTCTTCACCGGACCTGTCGTGATCCCCAAAATCTACAACGGCCGCAACAAGACCTTCTGGCTCGCCGGCTGGGAACGGCACCTGGAGAACGCCGGCACTTCCGGCATCCGCAACACGGTCCCCACGCCCGAAATGTGGGGTGGCGACTTCTCCTTTGGCGGACAGCGCTCGCCCGCCCCTCTGCCGATCTACAACCCCTACACCACGCGCGCCGTCGGCACCAGCTTCGAACGCGACCCGTTCCCGGGCAACATTATCCCCAAGAGCCTGATCGACCCCGCGGTGCAGAAGTTCATTGACCGCAAACCTTTCGCCGCGCCCAACCAGCCCGGCGTGGCCACCGCCACCGGCCCCATCGAAAACCAGGTCGTGAACAACATCAAGAAGATCAAGCGCACCCGCTGGGACGCCAAGATCGACCATCAGTTCTCCTCCAACCACAAGATCTTTGGCCGCTATTCCCAAGCCCGCCACCGCGCCGACAAAGGCGATCGTCAGGAGCAGTTCGCCTGGATCGAACTGGACCCCAACCGCCAGCCCGCCCCCGTCGACCACATCAACCTGGCCTTCTCGGACATGCTCATCCTGAGCCCCACGATGAGCAACGAGTTCCGCGCCGGCTTCAACCGCCGTGCCCGTTACGAAACCGCTTTCACCAAGGGCGGCGATTGGGCCAAACAACTCGGCATTCCGAACGTCTCCGGCGAAACGTTCCCGTTCTTCAACATCGGCTACACCATGGCCGCGCTGCCCAGCTTCCAGAACATCGGCGAGGACTTCATGTTCCAGAACAACCTCTCCAAGATCTCTGGCAAGCACACCATGAAGATGGGCTACGAACTGCTCCGCACGCGCTACAACGCCACTTCGCAAGCGCTCCCCGGCGGCACCTACAACTTCGGCGGTACTAACGCCCCGTTCGTCCCCAACACCGGTCAGACGCTCGCGTCCTTCCTGCTGGGCACCGTCACCAGCGCCACCTTCACCCAGGACTTCGGCAGTTGGCTGCCTCGCTGGTGGTCCCATCAGGCTTATTTCCAGGACGACTGGAAGCCGCTTCGCAACCTCACGCTGAACCTCGGTCTGCGCTGGAGCTATGAGTCGCCTTTCAAAACCAAGTACGGTCAGCAGGCGCAGTTTGACCCCACCGTTCGCGACCCGATCAGCGGTCTGATGGGCGCCATCACCCACCCCAACAGCCCTCTCGCCAAGCGCGACCTCAACAACTTCGCCCCGCGCGTCGGCCTGGCCTACAACTTCCGCCCCAAGATGGTCTTCCGCGCCTCCTTCGGCATGATCCACCAGGACATCTTTGCTCAAGCCACCAGCATCATGTTCAACGAGTACCTGGCGACGGCCACCGTGGCCGCCCCCGTCGGCGACCCCCGCCACGTCTTCAAGCTCTCCGACGGCCCGCCCACCATCAACTTCGTCAAGCAGGCCGATGGCTCGGTGCCCTTCGTCGGTACGAATTACTCCACGCGCTCGGCCAGTTGGTATGACCCGAACATGCGCATGCCTTACGTGATGAGCTGGTCCGGCGGCCTCCAATATGAGTTCGCCCGCAACTGGCTCGTGGAAGGTCAGTACCAAGGCCAGTCCGGCGTGGGCCTCGCGAACAACTGGGACATCAACGCCATCCCGCTCAACGTGTCGAGCGACGTCAACACGCTGAACACCATCTTCCAGAACCAGCAAAACTACAAGCCGTACACCCAATTCGGCTCCATTCAGCACTTTTCGAACTATGGCCACAACTCATATCATTCGGGAACGGTCCGCGTCGAAAAGCGTTATCAGGCCGGGCTCGCCTTCAACGCCTTCTACACCTTGCAGAAGACGATCACCGAAACCGAAGGCGAAGGCGGCGACAACGGCATCACCTTCTACAATCGCCGTTTGGAGAAGGGCCGCGCCAGTTACGACATCCGCCATCGCTTCGTAAATGTCATGACTTACCAGCTACCCTTCGGCACGGGTCGGAAATGGCTCAACAGCCGTGGCTTCACCAACCAGGTCATCGGCGGCTGGGAACTGACCTGGACGCAGACCCTGCAGTCCGGCCCGCCCTTCACGGTGGCGTTCGCCGGTAGCCCGAATCGCTACCTGGCGGGCGAATCGCGTCCCAACATCGTCACCACGCACGCGCAAGCGGAAGTGGACAATTGGGAACTCGGCCCCACGCGTTTCCCCACCAACCTCCAGAATCCGTATCTGAACGCGAGCTCCTTCGCCTACCCCCCTGCCTTCACTCCCGGCAACCTCGGCCGCAACACCTTCGAAGCTCCCGGCCTCAACTGGACGCAGCTTTCGCTCGCCAAGTGGTGGGACATCAAGGAGCGCTTCCGCGTGCAACTCCGGCTCGACGCGAACAACTTCCCGATCAAACAGCCGCAGTTCTCTACGCCGAACAATTCGTTCAATACGAATGCCCTCGGCGCCTTCGCCCGCATCGGCACCGCCACCCGTGGCAGCTTCTCGGACGTCGGCACCTCGAACCCGAACCTGCTGCTCGTCCTCAAAGCGCAGTTCTAAGCATCACGAGCGCGGGCAGGTCGCCAGTCCTGTCCGCGCTTTTTTCCTGCCCGCGCCGAGCCGCTAAGATTCATGAAGGGTCAGATCCTTGCTGGCCTTGTCCGTTTGGAGAATTCATGAACCGTCGCGACTTCCTATCCCTCGCTCCCGCCGCGCTCAGCGCCGCTCGAGCCTCTCGCAAGCCCAACTTTCTGATCATCCTCGCCGACGATATGGGTTACTCCGATGCGGGTTGCTACGGCGGCGACATCGATACGCCGAACCTGGACCGGCTGGCCGCCAACGGTCTCCGCTTCACGCAAGGCTACTCCACGGCCCGCTGCGGCCCCTCGCGCGGCTGTATCCTCACCGGCCAGTACGCCCAGCAGACCGCCGGCGATGTCATGACGCCGGGCAACACTCCCGACTGGACCCGCTACGCGCCCCACCACCTCAAGCCTCTCGGCTATCGCAACTACCACTCCGGTAAATGGCACATCAAGTTCCAGCCCTTAGCCGGCGCGGGCTTCGACCATTCCTACACCCTGCTCGACCAGGACAGCTTCTTCATGCCTCGCGCCAGCCAGCTCGATGGCCAGCCCCTCCCGCGCGGCAAGATGAGCGACAACTTCTACGCCACCAAAGCCATCAGCGCCCACGCCATCAAGTTCCTGCAGGAACACGCGAAGGACCATCCCCACGATCCGTTCTTTTTCTACCTGCCCTTCACTTCGCCCCACTTCCCGCTACATGCCCTACAGGAAGACATCGACAAGTACCGAGACCGCTTCGGCGAAGGCTGGGACGAAGCCCGCGCCAAACGCTATGCCCGCATGCGCAAGATGGGGCTCGTCAATTGCTCACTCGCTCCGCTGGAAGCCGACATCTGGCCCGATTGGAATCTCACGACGCAGGAGCTTGCAGACCGCATCGGGCCCGGCGAAGTCTCGCGGGCCGTGCCCTGGAAAACGCTCGCCCCCGAGCAGAAGAACTTCCAGCGCACCAAGATGGCTATCCACGCCGCCATGATCGACCGCATGGATCAGGAAATCGGCAAGGTCCTCGATCAGCTGAAGGCCATGAACGCCTACGACAACACCGTCATCATCTTCGTCTCGGACAACGGAGCCAGCGCCGAACAGATGATTCGCGGCGACGGGCATGACCCGAAGGCCGCTCCCGGCTCGGCGTATTCGCACCTCTGCCTCGGCCCTGGTTGGTCCACTGCCGCCAACACGCCCTTCCGTCTGCACAAGTCCTGGGTGCATGAAGGGGGCATCTCCTCGCCCTGGATCATGCACTGGCCGCAAGGCATCACTGACCGCGGCAAGCTGCGTCATTCGCCCTGCCACCTCATCGACCTGGTCCCCACCATGCTCGACCTTGCCGGCGGCAGCGCCACCCGAGGCGCCCTGCCCAATCAGGCCCCCGCGCTCACCGGTCGCTCGCTTAAGCCCGCCTTTGCCCGCGACACCACCATCGAGCGCGACTTCCTCTACTTCAACCACAACAAGAACCGAGCGATCCGGCAAGGCTCGCACAAGCTGGTCGCCATCGGCGAAAAGGGCCCCTGGGCCCTCTACGACCTCTCGAAGGATCGCGCCGAGCAACACAACCTCCTTCCGCAAAGCTCTGCGCTGGCCAGCAAGCTCGCTGCCACGTGGCAACAAACCGACGACTCCTTTGTCAGAACGCGTGAAGCCGCCCCACCCACCGGCCTGGCCCGCATGGCCACCATCCGCAAGGGTTGACAAACATACCAACCGGTATGTAATCTAGGCGTTCATGAACTCGAAGAAGGTCGTCTGGATCAGTTGGATTCTGAGCGCCATCCCTGGCCTGTTTCTCTTGTCGAGCGGCATCAACGTCGCCCGTCAGGCGGACTTCGTCATGGATAGCTTTCGCACTCTCGGCTTTCCCGAATCCGCCGCCCCCGTCGTCGGCGTCGTCGAGTTCATTTGCATCGCGCTCTACCTGATTCCGCGCACCGCCGTGCTCGGTGCCATTCTCGTCACCGGCTACCTCGGCGGCGCGGTTGCCACGCACGTCCGCGTCCACGATGCCACCATGTTCGCGCCGCTGGTGATGGGCATCCTCGTCTGGGCCGGCCTGTATCTGCGGAATGAGAAGCTGCGCGAGTTGGTCCCCTTTCGCCAGTCCTGAACAGGAGTCATCATGAAACACGCCACCGCCTACCTCAACTTCGACGGCAACACCCGCGAAGCCTTCACCTTTTACGCCGAGTGCCTCGGTACCGAAGCGAGCATCATGCCGTTCCCGGACGACGCCTCCCGCACTCTGCACGCCTGCGTGAGTCTGAACGACCGTCCCGTCGTCATGGCCTCGGACTGCAAGCCCGGCGACTTCCAGCGCGGCAACGACTTCTCGGTCTGCCTCGAATGCGAGTCCGTCGAGGAAATCGAATCGCTCTTCGCCAAGTTCGCCGCCGGCGGCACGGTCGAGATGCCGCTGCAGGACATGTTCTGGGGCGCTCGCTTCGGCCATCTGCGCGATCGCTTCGGCGTCCAGTGGATGTTCAACTGCCCGCTGCAATAAGCCCTTACTTCTTGGGAATCGCGGCTTCGTAGCGCCGCAGAAACTCGTCCACTGGAATCCGCGCCACCACTTGTCCGATCACGTCGAGGGGAAGATCTTCCAGCTTCTTGAAGCGCACACAGCTCTTCCCCATATCCAACTTCTTGCCGCGCGCGGCAAATTCATCCCTCATCCATTGCGCCGTCCCGTCGTCCTCATAAGCCGTCATCAGGTACAGCGACAGGTGATTCTTCTGTGAGGCCAGCGCCGCAAACGGCACCGGATCGGTCGGCTTGGCATGGTAGCCGGCCGGATAGACCTTGTGCGGCACCACCCAGCCGATCATTCCGTATTGCATCTGCTCGGTAATCCCCTTCGGCAGGTTCTTGCGGACCACCTTACGCACCGCCTCCACCGCCTTTCGCCGATCCTCCGGCAACCCCGCAATATACTCGCTCACCGTCGTTGCTGCGCTCTGCATTCGCCTATTCTAGCCGCGCCTCATTTGGCCTGCTCGCTATACTGGAACTTATGTCCATCGAAGCTCCAAACGGGAGCGAATCCGCGAAGCCTTCGAACTTCATCCGCGACATCATCATCGAAGACATCAAGGCCGGTAAACATGGCGGCCGCGTCCACACGCGCTTTCCTCCCGAACCCAACGGCTACCTCCACATCGGTCACGCCAAGTCCATCTGCCTGAACTTCGGCCTTGCACAGGAGTTCGGCGGCAAGTGCAATCTCCGCTTCGACGACACCAATCCCTCCAAAGAGGAAGTCGAATACGTCGACTCGATCATCGAAGACGTCCGCTGGCTCGGCTTCGACTGGGAGGACCGTCTCTTCTACGCCTCAGACTATTTCGAACAGCTCCACGACTGGGCCGTCCAGCTCATCAAGGACGGCAAAGCCTTCGTCTGCGACCTCACCGCCGAGCAGATCCGCGAATACCGCGGCACGCCCACCGAGCCTGGCAAAGAGAGTCCCTACCGCCACCGCTCCGTCGAAGAGAACCTGGACCTGTTCGCTCGCATGCGCGCCGGCGAGTTTCCCGATGGCTCCCGCACCCTGCGCACCAAAATCGACATGGCCTCGCCCAACTTCAACATGCGCGACCCCGTAATGTACCGCATCCTGCACGCCGAGCATCACCGCACGGGCGACAAATGGTGCATCTACCCGATGTACGATTACACCCACGGCGAAAGCGATTCCATCGAAGGCATCACTCACTCCATCTGCACGCTCGAGTTCGAAGACCATCGCCCGCTCTACGATTGGTACGTCGAGAACCTCGGAATCCACCATCCGCAGCAGATCGAATTCGACCGGCTCAACCTCACCAATACGATGCTCAGCAAGCGCAAGCTGCTGATGCTGGTGCAAAAGGGCATCGTCTCCGGCTGGAACGATCCCCGCATGCCCACCCTCTCCGGGATGCGCCGCCGCGGCTACACGCCCGAAGCCATCCGCAATTTCTGCGGCAGCATCGGCGTCTCCAAAACCAACGGCATCATCGAATTCGCGCTCCTCGAACATCACCTGCGCGAAGACCTCAACAAGCGCGCCTCGCGGGCCATGGCCGTGCTCGACCCCATCAAGGTCGTCATCGAAAACTACCCCGACGGCCAGAGCGAAGAACTCGAAGCCGTCAACCACCCGGACGATCCCTCCTTGGGCACGCGCACCGTGCCGTTCTCGAAGGTCCTCTACATCGAACGCGACGACTTCCGCGAAGACCCGCCGAAGCAGTACTACCGGCTCTCTCCCGGCAAGGAAGTCCGCTTGCGCTACGCCTACTTCATCACCTGCACGGGTGTCGTTAAGGACGATGCAGGCGAAGTCATCGAGATCCGCGCCACCTATGACCCGGCTACCAAAGGCGGCAACGCCCCCGATGGCCGCAAAGTCAAGTCCACTATTCACTGGGTCTCGGCCAACCACGCCGTGGACCTGGAAGCGCGCCTCTACGAGAACCTCTTCCTCGCCGAAGCCGGCGATGACCAGGACTTCCTCGACACCATCAACCCCCATAGCCTCGTCAAGGTCACCGGTAAGGGCGAGCCCAGCCTCGCCAATGCGGCCTCGGGTGCCCACTATCAGTTCGAACGCGTCGGCTACTTCGCCGCTGATCCGGACTCAACGCCCGGCCACCCCGTCTTCAACCGCACGGTGCAGTTGCGTGACACCTGGGCCAAAATCGACAAGAAGTCCAAGTAACTCGGTCCACGGCATCGGGCGCGCTCCCCGCGCCCGATTCGCCGCGCCGATCTCGAACGCCACCCGCCACTGCCACGCCAGCGACCGGTACGCCTCCCGCAGGCTCACCGCCGGATCATAGATATGGCCGGCTTCTGCCGCCACGCCATTCAACTCAATCACGCGGAAGCCCCGTCCCTGTTGCAGTTCCGCGAGCGATGAGTAGCGAATGTCGTAGCGCCCGAAATAGAAGCCCGGCACCGCGCGGCTGATCTCATCGATCGTCTCTTCCAACGCTCGCGTCCACCATTGCCGCGCATCCAGAAACTGCGTCCCTCGGCAATGCGCCCCGATCTCCACCAGTGTTACCCGCTCGCCCGCCGCGGGAACCAGCTCGCGATCCACCTCATATAAATCCGCTCGCGGATCGCCCCGCAGTAACTCGCCTAACTTGCGTATCCCATCGCCCGTCACCTCCGGAAATACTTTGCGGTGGATCGAGTAAATCCGGCCTCGCGCCTCGCCCGGATAGCGATAGTAGAAGACGCCCACTTCGTCCCCCGGCACATACTCCTGCACGATCACCCGCCCGGGCGTGCGATACGCCCGCGCCTCCTCCTCACTACGCACAATGGTGACGCCGTTCCCGCGCTCCCCCACGTCCGGCTTCATCACCGCCGGATACGTCGCAGGCAATCTGCCCACCTGATACGCCGCCACGCACCACACCGGCAACGCCGCCAAAATGGCCGACTTCGATTCACCCTTCAGACCACCACCCGGAATTCCCGGATTCGCCGCCGTGAACACCGTCGCCGAGCGGTGCTTCACCGCCAGAAAAAAAAGGTAGGGCGCCAGCGGCAGGTACACCAACCAGGCTGGCCAGAACTCCCAGCGCCATCGCTTCCAGCCCGCCCAGGCTCGAACTCCGGCATAGGCCGCCAATGCAATCGCCCACCACGGTACCCCTTGCATCCCCAGGTAAGCCGTCCCCGCGATAAACAAGGGCGTCCAGACGGTCGCCGCCAGTATAAAGTAAGTCAGAAAGCGCAAAAAGTTAGTCCGCAACATACCGGCAGCGAAGTAAGTCGGCAAACGCAGTCCCGGGGTAAATCGGCTCAGGAATACCACCATCAAGCCGCGCGCCTCGAGCCACGACGATGCCTTCTCTAAACCCGCCGGCCGCCACCAACCGGCGCCCCATCGGCCGGCGAGAAACAACAACACGTCGCCCACCACAATGCCCGCCGCGCAGGCGAGCGTCGCCGGAAGCCAACCCACCTCACCGCGCCCGACTGCTACCCCCGCCGCCGCCAGCGCCAAATCCTCGAAGATCAGCGTGCCCACGGCGAACCACCATAAAGAGTCCATGCGCGCACCATCCACGTCGCGCCTCAGAATATTCCGGAATAAAGCCCCCCCGCCTTGTGATATCCATCGGCGATGAGCGAAGCGAATTGGAAACTGTGGGGCCCCTACCTCAGCGAGCGCCAATGGGGCACGGTCCGCGAGGACTATAGCGAGTTCGGCAACGCCTGGGAATACTTCCCGCACGACGACGCTCGCCGCCGCGCCTATCGCTGGGGTGAGGACGGCCTCGCCGGCCTCAGTGACCAACGCCAGAAGCTCTGCTTCGCTCTCGCTCTCTGGAATGGCCAGGATCCCATCCTGAAGGAGCGCCTCTTCGGCCTCACCAACAGCGAAGGCAACCACGGCGAAGACGTCAAAGAGCTCTACTACTACCTCGACGCCACGCCGACGCACTCTTACCTCAAGATGCTCTACAAGTATCCGCAGCGCGCGTATCCTTACCAGCAACTCGTCGAAGAGAACCGCCGCCGCACCACCGCCGACCCCGAGTTCGAACTCCTCGACACCGGCGTCTTTCACGAGGACCGCTACTTCGACGTCTTCGTCGAGTACGCCAAAGCCTCGCCCGATGACATCCTCATTCGCATCACGGCGCACAATCGCGGCCCCGACGCCGCACCGTTACATCTGCTGCCGCACCTCTGGTTTCGCAACACTTGGTCCTGGGACTATCACCGCCCCAAGCCCACCCTCTTCCGTGACGACCTCATCATTGCGCGTCACGACGAACTCCCGGAGTATCGACTCGCCGCCGACGGTCCGTGCAACTGGCTCTTCACCGACAACGAAACCGGCGCCAAGGATGCCTTCCATCGCCACCTCATCCACGGCGAGCCACTGCATCACGATCACGGCACCAAATGCGCCGCCCACTATGTCGCCGACATTCCCGCGGGAGGCTGCCACACGATACGTCTCCGCCTCTCCACCACCGGCGCACTCTTCGCCGACTTCGACGCGATCTTCGCCCGCGAGATCGCCGCGGCCGACGCCTTCTACGCCGATCTCCAGCACGACCTGGCGGACCCCGACGCCCGTCTCGTCCAACGCCAGGCCCTCGCCGGCATGATCTGGAGCAAGCAATTCTACCGCTACGACGTCGATCTCTGGCTCAAAGGCGATCCCGCCCAGCCATCGCCTCCACCCAACCGCGTCCGCAACCGCGACTGGCGCCATCTCGATAACTCCGACATCGTCTCCATGCCCGATAAGTGGGAATACCCGTGGTACGCCGCCTGGGATCTCGCCTTCCACACCATCGCGCTCGCTCTCGTCGACTCGCCCTTCGCCAAGGACCAACTCGTCCTCATGACGCGCGAATGGTACATGCATCCCAACGGCCAATTGCCCGCCTACGAGTGGGCCTTCGGCGACGTCAACCCGCCCGTCCACGCCTGGGCCGCCTGGCGCGTCTTCCAAATTGACCGCAAGCGCCACGGCGGCCATGGCGATCTCGCCTTCCTCGAGCGCGTCTTCCACAAGCTCATGCTCAACTTCACCTGGTGGGTGAATCGTAAGGACGCTCAGGGCCGCAACGTCTTCCAGGGGGGCTTCCTCGGCCTCGATAACATCGGCGTCTTCGATCGCAGCGCCCCGCTGCCCACCGGCGGCTTCATCAACCAATCGGACGGCACCAGTTGGATGGCGATGTACTGCCTGAACCTGATGCGTATCGCCCTCGAACTCGCCCAGCACAACCACGTCTACGAGGACATCGCCACCAAGTTCTTCGAGCACTTCCTCCAGATCGCCCACGCGATGAGCGAGATGGGCAACGGCCTCTGGAACGAAGAGGACGAGTTCTTCTATGACGTCCTCAACTTACCCGACGGTCACCAGATTCCACTCAAGGTTCGGTCCATGGTCGGCTTGATTCCGCTATTCGCGGTTGAAACCATCGAGCCTGACTTACTCGCTAAACTCCCGGACTTCTCCGAGCGCCTGCACTGGTATCTCGATAACAAGCCCGAGTTAGCCGCCCTCGTCTCGCGCTGGCACGAACCGGGCTTCGGCTACCGGCGGTTGCTCTCGCTCCTCCGCGGCCACCGTATGAAGCGGCTGCTGGCGCGCGCTCTCGATGCCACCGAGTTCCTCTCAGACCATGGACTCCGCGCGCTATCCAAAGTCCATCAGGACCATCCCTACCAGTTCCACTGGAACGGCGATACGCTCAGCGTCCAATACGAACCCGGCGAATCGCGCTCCAACCTCTTTGGCGGTAATTCCAACTGGCGCGGTCCGGTCTGGTTGCCGCTCAACTACTTACTCATCGAGTCGCTCCAAAAGTTCCACCATTACTACGGTGATGACTTCAAGATCGAGTGCCCCACCGGCTCCGGCCAATACCTCACGCTGGAACAGGTGGCCGCCGAACTCTCCGGACGTCTCACGCGTCTGGTCCTCCGCGACGAACATGGCCGCCGTCCCGTCAACGGCGACGACCCGCGCCTCCAGAACGACCCGCACTTCCGCGACTACATCCTCTTCTACGAGTATTTTCACGGCGACACCGGCCGCGGCGTCGGCGCCTCCCACCAGACCGGTTGGACCGGCCTCATCGCCAAATTACTGCAACCCCGAAGGAGTGATCATCAATGAAGTTACTAAGTGGCCAAAAAGCGCTGGTCACCGGAGCCAGCTCCGGCATCGGCCAAGCCGTGGCCCTGGCCCTGGCACACGCCGGCGCCGACGTCGCCGTGAATTATGCGCGGGGCGAGGCCGCGGCCCAAGCCGTCGTCGAAACCATTCGCCGCGATGGCGGGCGCGCGATCGCCGTCCAGGCGGACGTCTCCCAGGAAGCTCAGGTTCAGGCCATGTTCGCCCGGGTCCTCAGCGAATTCGGCACGCTCGACATCCTCGTCAATAACTCCGGCGTCCAGCAGGACGCGCCTTTCGAGCACCTGACCTTGGACCAATGGAACGCCGTGCTGTCCGTCAACCTCACCGGCCAGTTCCTTTGCTCGCGCGAAGCCGTCCGGGAGTTCAAGCGTCGCGGCGTGGTCCCCGCGGTCTCTCGCGCTGCCGGCAAGATCATCTGCATCAGTTCCGTGCATGAAGTCATCCCCTGGGCTGGCCACGCGAACTACGCCGCGTCCAAAGGGGGCGTGATGCTGATGATGAAAAGCCTGGCGCAGGAGGTAGCGCCGCATGGCATCCGCGTCAACAGCATCTGCCCCGGCGCCATCCGTACCCCCATCAACACTGCCGCTTGGGACACTCCCGCCGCCTACGAGTCGCTGATGCGCCTGGTCCCTTACAAGCGCATTGGCGAGCCGGAGGACATCGGCCGAGTCGCCGCCTTCCTCGCCTCGGATCACGCCGACTACATCACCGGCACCAGCATCTTCGTCGATGGCGGTATGACTCTTTATCCGGGCTTCGAGGCTGGAGGATGATCGAATGATGACCCAACCTGTCGTTCTCATCACCGGCGCCACTGGTGGCCTCGGCAACGCCGTCACCGAAGCGTTCCTTGCTACCGGCGCACGCGTCGCCGGCGTCTCGCGCAAGATCCAACCCACGGACTTCGCCTCGCCGAACTTCTCCGCCTTCCCGGCCGAAATGACGGACGCCGCCTCCTCGAAAGCCCTGATCGACCGCGTCGTCGCCCAACTCGGACGCCTCGATGCCGTCGTCCATTTGGTCGGGGCGTTCGCCGGCGGCGAGTCCGTGGCCAACACGCCCGAAGCCGTCTTCGACAAAATGCTCGATCTCAACTTCCGCTCCGCCGTGCATCTCTTCCAGGGCGCCCTCCCGCATCTGCCCGCTGGCGGACGCATCCTCGCCATCGGTAGCCGCTTCGCCGTCGAGCCGATGGCCACCATGGCTGCTTATGCGGCGTCCAAGGCGGCTCTGGTCTCGCTAATTCGTACGCTTGCGCTCGAAGGGAAGGAGAAGGGAATCACCGCCAACATCGTGTTGCCTGGCACCATGGACACGCCGCCCAACCGCGCCGCCATGCCCACGGCGGACTTCTCCCGTTGGGTGGACCCCGCCCAGGTCGCCGCGCTTCTCGTCCATCTCGCTTCGCCGGCCGCTTCGCACATCAGCGGCGCCGTAATCCCCATCTACGGAACCGACGCCTGACCATGCTTCTCCTCACGGCTTACTGCGCGTCGGGCCTCGTCTTTGGCACTTACTTCGTTACTTCCGGAGTGAATCGCCTGGACCCCGCCGCGCAGTCCGCCGGCTGGGGCTTCCGCCTTTTGATCCTTCCCGGCGTCATTGCCCTCTGGCCGTGGCTCCTCTGGAGATCCCTCCGATGACTCGTCCCCTCCGCCGCACCCACTTACTCGTCTGGATCTTACTCGCCGGCTTACTGCCTGTGTTACTGGCGGCGAGTATCCTACTCCGCCACCGGTCCATACCGGCCACGGGCCTCCACTGGGAGCGACTCCGATGAGCGTCCAATACACCGCCATCGGTTGGAATCGCCAGAAGAAGCTCTACGACACGGTTCTTGCCGTCGGCGCCGCCGTCTATCTCACCACGTTCGTCGCCGTCGGCGCCCTCGTTCATCCCGCGGCCACCGCCGAAACACTCCTGATCCGCGCCTTCGGCACTCTCGCGCTCCTCCTGTTGCACCTGATCCTCGTCATCGGACCGCTCTGCCGCCTGGACCGCCGTTTTCTCCCGCTGCTTTACAACCGCCGCCACCTGGGCGTCACCATGTTTCTCGCCGCCCTCGTCCACGGCCTCGTCAGCCTTATCCAGTTCCACGCCTTCGGTGACCAGCCGATGCTCGTCAGCCTCTTCACCGCGAACACGCACTATGCCAGCCTCGCCGACTTCCCGTTTCAGCCGCTCGGCGCGCTCGCCCTCGTCATCCTCTTCCTGATGGCCGCCACCAGCCACGACTTCTGGCTGCACCAACTTACGCCACCCATCTGGAAGAGCCTCCACATGCTCGTCTACCTCGCCTACGCGCTCTTGATCGCTCACGTCAGCCTCGGCGCATTGCAGTCGGAAACCAGCCCCATCCTCGTCGCGATCCTCGCCACCGGACTCGTCGTCGTCCTCACCGCGCACTTGGCCGCCGCGCTCCGCGAAGTGCCTGCCGACCGTCCCCACGCCTCCGCCGGCTTCATCGACGTCTGCCACGTCGACGACATACCCGAACAGCGCGCCCGCGTCGTCACCGTCTCCGGGGAGCGCGTCGCCGTCTTCCGATACGATGGCCGCCTCTCCGCGCTTTCGAACGTCTGCCGGCATCAGAACGGCCCACTGGGCGAAGGCCGCATCGTCGATGGCTGCGTCACGTGTCCCTGGCACGGCTACCAATACCGCCCCGCCGACGGCTGCTCGCCGCCGCCCTACAACGATCGCGTCGCCACCTACCGCACCCAACTCGTCGATGGCCGCGTGCTCATCCACCCCGTGCCCTGCGCGCCCGGCACGCCGCTCGAACCCACCCGCATCCCATGAACGACTTCTTCATCGGCTACCTGCCGCACATGCCCTCCGCCCTTGGCGCGCCGCTCAAACGCGCGGCGGTCGCTCTCGTCCTCCTTGGTCTCGCTCTGGCGCTATTGCTTGTCGCCGGTCAAAGCCCGTTTGCCGAAAGCACCTTTGAGTACAGCCAAGTGCGTCAGTACACCGGTCGCTACGATGCTTGGCCCTACCCCCTGCTCCACACCTCGCAAGGCCGGTTCCTGCTGGTTGCGCCCGGCAAGCACGGCCTTGTTCTCCCCTTCGATCAAACCACCGTCACGCTCTCCGGCACGGTCGCCCGCCGCGGCAACGATCAGCTCTTGGAAGTGATCCCGTCCTCGGTCACGCCTCATCACGCCGCCCCCGCCGAACCCACGCGCGACCTCGGCGCCGTCGAACTCGCCGGCGAGATCGTCGATAGCAAGTGCTACCTCGGCGTGATGAATCCCGGGCAGGGAAAGGTCCATCGCGATTGCGCGACGCGCTGCATCTCGGGCGGCGTGCCACCCGCGCTCCTGGTCGATGGTCGCGTCGTTCTCCTGGTCGCCAAACGCCGTGCGATCCTGCCGCTCATCGGACAGCCTGTTCAAGTGCAAGGCCGCTTACAGAAGCGCGGCGACCAATTTGTGTTAACGGCCTCTAACGTGGTGCAGTTAAGCCGCTGAGTGGTGCATTTCCACCGCCACTTACGCCTCGTCCCGCCATCGCTCCCAAGGCTTTTCAAATATTTACGCTTTGGCCGAACAGTTGCTACGACTTTCAGCGGAGGCGAGTGATGAATCGAATTCTTGTTCTCACGATGGCTTTGTTGCTGGCTGGAGCGACCTCCTCCTTTGCCCAGCGGGGCGGCGGTCGTGGCGGTGGCGGACACGGTGGTGGTGGCTTTAGCGGCGGCGGTGGTCGAGGCTGGAGTGGCGGCGGCAGCTTTAATGGTGGCGGCCGAGGCTGGAGTGGCGGCGGTGGCTACTCGCGCGGTTGGAACGGCGGCGGCTACAGCCGCGGCTACGCACCGGCGCCCTATCGTGGCGGCTACGGACGTGGCTTTGGTGGCTACTCCCCCGGACGCTTCTACGCCGGTCGCGGCTACTTCTGGGGTGGTGGCTGGTACGCCCGGCCCTACTACGGCTACGGTGTTGGAATCCCCTTTGGCTGGGGCTACTGGGGACCGCGCGGTTGCGGCTACTACGATGGCTGGGGCTATTGGGTTCCCGCCCCCTGCTACCCGTACTAGTCTTCGTCGAGCTGCATCGAGAGGTACTTCTCGTACCCCATCTCTTTGATCTGATGGAGCTGCGCTTCAAGGAAGTCCGCAAAGTCTTCTTCCTTGCGGAGCAGCTCCTCAAACATATCCCTTGACCCGTTGTCGCCATGCTTCACCGCATGCGCGATCGCCTTGTTCAACCGCTGGCAGGTCTCGCTCTCCAGCTTCAAATCGCTCTCCAACTGCTCCTTCACATTGCGCCCGATCTTCAGCTTGAAGAGCATGCTCATGTCGGGTGAGCCGTCGAAGTACAGGATCCGCTCCATCAGCGTTTCGGCGTGGCGCATGTCTTCAATCGACTTCTTGCGCGCGATCTTCGCCAGCCGCTCATAGCCCCAGTTATCCATCATCTTTGCATGCAGAAAATATTGGTTGATGGCGGTCAATTCGGCCGTCAACACTTCCTGCATCAACTTCAAGACGTCAGCGTTACCCTGCATGCGTTCAGTTTAGCAGCCACCTGCCCGCCAAGCGGAGTATTCTATTGTGTTGAGCCTAATGACTAAGTCCGTCGTGATCTTTGGCGCCGCCGGCCAACTGGGCGTCGAATTGGTACGTGAGTTCTCCCAGCGCCGCGCCACGGTCCATCAATACACCCGCCGTCAAATCGACCTCACGGACCCCGTGCAGATCCGTCAGGCCATCGAGAACACCCACGCCGACCTGGTCGTCAACGCGGCGGCCTACAACATGGTCGACCTCGCCGAGCAGGACCCCGCTGGCGCCTTCGCCGTCAACGCCCTCGCCGTCCAGGCCATGTCCAAAGCCTGCCGCCAATCCGACGCCCGGCTCGTCCATTTCTCCACTGATTATGTCTTCGATGGCGAGAAGCGCGAGCCTTACGTCGAGACCGACGCCACGCATCCCCTCGGCGCCTACGCCGTCTCCAAACTCGCCGGCGAGTTCTACGCCCGCGCCTATGTGGATGCGCTGGTGATCCGCACCGCCGTGGTCTTCGGCCCCGGTGGCCGCCTTACCCCGCGCGGCAATTTCCTCGAGACCATGCTTAAGAAGGCCAAAGAGCAAAAGACCTCCGGCAAGCCCATCCTCGTCGTCAACGACCAAACCGCCTCGCCCACTTCGGCTGTCTGGCTTGCCGCCCGCACTGCCGACCTCGTCGACCTCGGCCAAACCGGCGTCTTCCACGGCGCCGGCGAACAGGCCGTCACCTTCTACGACTACGCTCGCCTCATCTTCCAGGTCGCCAAACTCAACGTCGATCTTCAGCCCGCCAACGAACGCATGTTCCGCACGCCCGCGCGCCGTCCCAAGTACTCGGTGCTTCGTAATGAGCGTCTCCGCTCACTTGGCCTGCCGCCCATGGCTGACCTCGAATCGCTCGTCGCCGCCTATCTCCAAGGGCGCTAGACTCGGAGGTAGGAGATTCCCCACATGTCCGTTGCCCGTGTAACTGAAATTATTTCCGGTTCGAAGAAGAGCTTTGATGACGCGATCGAATCTGGCATCGCTCGCGCCTGTAAGACGCTCGATAACGTCACTGGTGCCTGGGTGCAGGATCAGAGCGTGGTGATTGAGAAGAAGAAGATCAAGGAATACCGCGTCACCCTCAAGGTCACCTTCGTCCTCAACGACTAGCCCCCTACTCGTAGCGCAGGGCTGTCAGCGGATCCACCCGCAGTGCCCGCCGCGCCGGCCACCAGGCCGCCAGCCCTGCCGCCACCACGAACACTCCCACCGCCGCGCCGTACGCCACCACGTCCAGATGGCTCAGCCCGTAGAGTTCCCGCCGCAACAGTTGCGACAGTCCCGCCGCCCCCGCCACTCCCACCGCCAGGCCGATCAGCACCGGTCGCGAGAACTGCCACAGCACGCTGCTGATCACCTGCCATGGCTTTGCGCCCAGCGCCATCCGAATGCCGATCTCCTTCGTGCGTTGCGACACCGCGTAAGTCACCAGCCCCACAATCCCCAGGCACGCCAGGGCGAGCGCCGTGAGCCCCATCACCGCCGTCGCCGCCGCGCTGCGCTCGGCCGGCTCCATCTTTCGCCGGAACGAACTCTTCATCGTCCGCACCTCCGGGAAGAACTTCGGATCGATCGCCTTCGCCACGCCGGCCACTTCGCTCAGCACGCTCTCCGGCGTACCGTTCGTCCGTGCCAGAATCTGCAAGCCCGGCCAATCGGTCGGCTCAATCGGCAAATAGGCTTCGGCCGCATCTGGATCATTCAACGCGCCAGTTCGCGCGCTCGCCGAAATCCCCACGATCGGCCATTGCTCGTTACCCATCGGGAACGTCTTCTGCAATGCCTCTTCGCTCGGCCACTGCTTCCGCGCGAAGGACTCGCTGACGATCAGCACCTTCTGCTCACCCGGACGAAAGTTGCGCCCACGCAACAGCCGGATCTTCATCGTCTCGAAGTAACCCGGATCCACATGGGTCAGATGCAGATCCGTCTGACGCCCGTCGATCACCAGCCGCACCGTCGACGTCCGGTTGCCCAGCGGCGCCGAGTCCACCAGGCTTACTGCCTGCATCCCCGGCAAATCCCGGATGCGCCCCATCGCCGTCTCCAGATACGTCTTGGCCGCCACCGGCGAGTAGCCATGCTCACCCAGTTCCGGGCTGATCGTCACCACCTGCTGATACTCGAAGCCCGGGTTCATCGTCGTCGCATGATTCAGCGCGCGCACCAGCAGACCCGCCACAATCAGCAGCACGCAACTGGCCGCTACCTGCGCCCCGATCAGCACCTGCCGTGCCAGCGTCTGCCGGCTCTGCTGACGCGCCACCTGCCACGCCGGCGCGAGCCCGAACAACATCGCCGTCAGCACCGCCAACCCCGCCGCAAACAGCATCACGCGCCAATCCGGCATCGGCCGCATCCATTCCGGCGCCCCCGTCCACGCGATCAGATTGCGCAGCACCGCATACCCCAACCCGACCCCGGCCACCGTTCCCAGCGCCGCCAGCAACAGACTCTCCGTCAGCAACTGCCGCAGCAGCCGTCCGCTCCCGGCGCCCACCGCCACCCGGATCGCCATCTCCCGCTGTCGCGCCACGCCGCGCGCCATCAGCAGACTGCCCAGATTCGCGCACGCCACCGCGAGAATCAGCAGCACCAGGCTGCCCACCATCAGCACCACCGGCCACATCTTCGTTCGCGGGCTCACCGGCGTCCCCGTCCCCCGATGTCCGCCCCCGTTCAGTCGCACGTAGCCGCCGGCTTCGGTCGCCACGCCTTCGTTCTTCCAGATCTCGTTCGGATGCTGCTTGCGCAATTCCTCCGCCAGGCCGCGAAACTCCTGCTCCACCGCCGCCGACGTCAGCCCGCTCCGCAGCCGGCCCCACATCAACACACCTTGCGTCTCGGTTGCCCAATCGGTCAACATCTGGCTGCCGGGCACAAACAGCGGCTGCTGCTCAATCGGCAGCCACATCTCCACCTGATTCAGATTCAGCCCGCTGAACTCCTCCTCCGCCACCCCGATCACCGTCGCGGTCTGCTGATTCAGCCGGATCGTCTTCCCCACCGCGGATTTGTCTCCGCCGAACTGCCGCTGCCAAAACCCGTGGCTCAGCACCACCACCGGCTCCTTCATCCCTGGCTCCAGCACGCGCCCCACCTGCGCTTCGCCGCCCAACTCCGTGAAGTAGTTCGGCGTCACAAAGTGCGCCCGCAGCGCCTGTGTTGATTCGCCCATCCGCAGATTCGCCGACTGCAGCGCCATCACCCCCGTCAGCGTCCGCGTGTGCTCCCGGTAGAACTCCATCACCGGATACGGAAAGTCGGTCGCATACCGCTCCGGCGACCGCCGCTCCAAACTCACCAGGCTATCCGGATCCCGCACCGGCAGCACGCTCAGCACGATCAGGTTGAAGAACCCGAACGCCGCCACGTTCACCCCAATCCCCAGCGCCAGCATCGCCACCGCCGCCACCGTAAAGCCCGGCGACTTCCGCAGCATCCGCGCCGCATAGCGAAAGTCTTGCGCCAGCCGGTCGATCCACATCCAGCCCCACGCCTCCCGCGCTTCTTCCCGCCACTTCAGCGAACTCCCCACGTTGTTCCGGCCGGCCCGCGCCGCCATCTCCCGATGGAACTCGAGCTCGTCGGCCATCTCCTGGTCCGCCCGGTTCCGCCGAAACAGGTACTGCAGACGTCGCCACATCTCCATGGCTAGGCGCTCCTCAGGACGGCGCGAATCGCTTCGTTCACGCGGTCGTATTCGCTCATCTCCACTTCCAACTGCTGCCGGCCGGCGGGCGTCAGGCGGTAGAACCGCACCTGCCGATTCGTCTCGGACGTCCCCCATTCTGCCTCGGCCCAGCCCTTCAGCAACATCTTCTGCAGGGCAGGGTAGAGCGACCCTTCCTCCACCCGCAGCACCTCGGAAGAAAGCAGATGAATCCGCTGCGCAATCGCATACCCGTGCAACGGACCCGCGCTCAGCACGCGCAGAATCAGCAACCCGAGGGCGCCGGAAGGCATATCAGTCTTAGGCATAGAGAATCTAGGGGTATGATAGCTATGCCTGTCCCCGCCGTCAACCCGCCCGCTTCAACAAATCAGCCGGCACTCGCAAGCGGACTCCCCGGTCTCCACCTGCAGCGTCGCGTGCTCAATCCCAAAACGGTCATGCAACCCGCGCTCCACCAGCCGCAGAAACTGGTTGTCCGCCCCCGCCTCTTGCCTCACCAGATGAGCCGTCAACGCCGTCTCCGTCGTGCTCATCGCCCACACATGCAGGTCATGGACGCCCACCACGTTCGGCTGGCTGAGGAGATACTGCCGCACTTCCTCGATCGAGATCCCGTCGGGCACCGCGTCGAGCGCCAGATTCAGCGAATCCCTCAGCAGCCCCCATGTCGCCATGAAGATCAGCACGCAGATCGTGATGCTCACCACCGGATCCAGCCACAGCCATCCCGTCGCGCCCATGGCAAACCCGCTCGCGACCACGCCTGCCGATACGGCTGCATCGGTCAGCATGTGCAGAAAGGCCCCGCGCACGTTCACGTCGCCCTTCCGGCCCGAGAAAAACAGCAGCGCCGTTGCGCCATTGATCACAATCCCCACCGCCGCCACACCCATCACCAGACCCTCGGCCACTGGTGCCGGATTCGCGAACCGTTGCAGCGACTCCCACGCGATTGCCCCCAGTGCGATCAGCAACACCACCGCATTCGTTAGTGACGCTAAAATCGAGGACCGTCTCAGCCCATACGTCCGGTTCGGCGTCGGCTGCCGCTTCGACAAAATCGCGCCGCCCCACGCCAGCATCAGGCTCAGCACATCGCTCAGGTTATGACCCGCATCCGCCACCAGCGCCAGCGAGTGGCTGACTTTGCCGTAGTAAAACTCCGTCATCACGAAGCCCACATTCAGCAGAATGCCAATCAGAAACGCCCGCCCATGATCGGACGGTCCGTGGTGATGATGATGCCCGTGATGGCTGTGCGAATGAGCGTGAGACACGTCTACACCCACCATTATGGGCCT
>JBGAHE010000169.1:0-8961 GCA_044226365.1 Bryobacteraceae bacterium | reverse complement strand
CTGACGTATGGGCTGGGAACGTTCAACCAGAATCTGCCGGGCTTCGTGGTGTTGTGTCCCGGCCTGCCGGTGCTGGGGCCGCAGAACTGGAGCGCGGGCTTCCTGCCCGCAGTGCACCAGGGGACGTATCTGCCGACGACGGAGAAAGATCCAAAGCAACTGATTCAGTTCATCCGAAATGCGAAGCTGGAGCCGGCGGCGCAGCGGCGCGAGGTTGATCTGATGCGGCAGTTGAACGAACTGCAGATCGAGCGCGAAGGGCACGATACGCAGTTCGAGGCGAGCATTCAGTCGGCCGAGATTGCTTATCGGATGCAGAGCGAGGCGCCCGAGGCCTTCGACATTTCGCGCGAGCCCGAAGCGGTGCGCGCCCGTTACGGCGACTCCGACTTTGCGCGCGGCACCCTGGTGGCGCGGCGCCTAGTGGAACGCGGCGTGCGCATGGTGCAGGTGTACTTCGGCAACTTTCAGCCGTGGGACAACCACGACGACATCATGCTGCATCAGAAGCTGGCGGCGCAGGCGGATGCGCCGATCGCGGCGCTGATTGACGATTTGAAGGCCAGCGGGCTGCTGAAGGACACGATCGTCATTGTGGGTGGCGAGTTCGGGCGGACGCCGGCGGTGGAGGTCGGCGGGCTGGTGAAGACGCAGAACGGGCGCGACCACAACAACCACGGCTTCAGCTATCTGGTGGCGGGCGGCGGGTTCAAGCGCGGCTACATTCACGGGGCGACGGACGATTTCGGTTTTGCGGCCGTGGAGAACAAAGTCTATATCCATGATTTCCATGCGACGCTGCTGCATCAGTTGGGGCTCGATCACACGCGTTTGACGCATCGGCATTCGGGACGCGATTACCGGCTGACGGACGTGGGCGGCGACGTGGTGAAGGCGATCCTCGCTTGACGCGGCGCGTGGCGGCTATAATCAAGCAGGACACCTTATGATCCGCCGCTCATTTCTCGCAACGGTCGCGGCTGGTTCGGCCGCCCCAGTGTTGGCGCAGTCGGCGCAAAAGCAGCCGGCGATCGTCGACGCTCTCAAAGTTTCGGTGAACGAGGTCATTGTGCCCGTTACCGTGACGGATGAGAAAGGGCGCTTCGTCTCAGACCTCGATAAGGGCGACTTCACGATTCTCGATGAAGGCCGCCCGCAGCAAATCACCTACTTCAACCGCGAGCGGCAACAGCCCGTGGTGGCCGGGTTCCTGCTCGACATGTCGAATGCGCAACGCCTGCACTGGGCGAAGTTTCTCGACGCGGCGCAGGAGTTGGTGCTGAGTCTGTTGCCGGGCGATCCCCGGTTCGCCGGCTATCTGATCACCTATTCGAACGAAGCCGAATTGGCGGTGAACACCACTTCCGATAGTGACAAACTGCTCGACAAGATCCGCAAGCTGAAGCCCGGCGGCGGCGCGGCGATGTACGACGCGATCTACATGGCTTGCACCAGCCGCAACCTGGTGAAGGGCGAACCGATCGAGCCGCGGCGCGTGGTGATCATCATCGGCGATGGGCACGACAATGCCAGCAAGAAGGGCCTAGAAGAAGTGCTCGAGCTGGCGCAGCGGAATCTGGTGACGGTTTACTGCGTGTCGACCGTGGCTTTCGGGTTCAGTTCCGAGGGCGAGAAGAATCTGATCCGCCTGGCGGAAGAGACCGGCGGCCGCGTGGTGAACCCGCTGCAGGGCGTTTACAAGGACGTGTCCGGCTATCTGTCGACGCCATCGGACGAAGGCAACTATGCGCTGAAAGTCGGTACCGGCGGCTACGCCTCGGCGATCGCGCAAGGCTTGTTCCGCGCCGTGGCCGACACGGTGGGCGAAGTGGTGACGCAGTACATCATCCGCTATTCGCCGGAAACCACCGACGATAAGAAAGCTTTCCGCAAAATCGAAGTGAAGCTCTCGCAGCCGAACGTGATCATCCGGCATCGCAAAGGCTACTACCGCTATAGTCCATAGAGGCTAGACCGGCATTCCGTCACGGGTGATCGAGACGGAGGCCGATTTTGCCGATAAGCCTGTCGGTATTTCGAAGGCAAGGAGTTTCGAGGCCGTTGATGCCCCAGCCCGCATCTGTCGAACAGCTCACCTACGGTGAGGGCGTTGTGCTGCAGTTCGTGCCGCCCGGCGAACCGGCTGTTCCGATTGGCGTGCTGCTCTACCAGCCCGATTCCGACCAGCTGCTTTACCGTTTGCGCCCGGACCTCGATAGCTGCGCTCCCGACGCGGAAGAGCTGTTTCTCGAGGGCTTGGCGGGGTATCTCGATTCGGAGATTGAGGCACGCGGAGGCGGCCGTTTTCTCGAGTGGTTGGAAGAACATGCGAGCCACTCGCTGACCAGTTCGCCGCGCGAGCGCGTGCTGATCGGGCGGCCGGAGGCGGCGCTGGCGAGGTTCTACCGCGAGCATGTGCCTTCGGCGGTGCAGCCTTACCGGACTCATCTGCCTTTATTCACGCTGCGGGCTGCGGCAGGTCACTTTAGCGGTCAGCAGACGGCGGAGCCGGAGGGCTGGATCGAGGTGACGGGGCGGCGTTTGAAGCCGGGGCAGTTCGTCGCGACGGTGGTGGGGCAGAGCATGCTGCCGCTGATTCCGGATGGCAGTTTGTGCGTGTTTGAGGCGCCGGTGACCGGGTCGCGGCAGGGGCGGCTGGTGCTGGTGGAGAACCGGACGGTGGGGGGTGGGGAGCGGTATACGGTGAAGCGTTACCGGTCGGAGAAGGTCCGGGGCGAGGATGGCGGGTGGCGTCATGAGCGGATCATTCTGGAGCCGCTGAATCCGGAGTTCGAGGCATGGGAACTGAATGAAGACGACGATCTGGCGGTGATCGCGGAGTTTCAGTACGTGCTCGAGTCGTAGTCGATAAGTCTTTTGTTATCAATAGTCCGCCGCTGGAAAAATGTGTCGGACCAACTGATAAGTCATTTGGAATCATGGGCGGGGCGGGAAGTTCCGAAAATTTCGGCACCGGGACGTGGGAAGTAAAGCGCTGATTGTAAAGGAGATCACGCAGATTTCCCCTGCCGATTTCGCCATTTCGCCCCCGAGTGCGACAATGGTGGCGTTCATGAAAATCCAAGAACTCGTGGAAGCCGAAGGCCATCTGATCGACTCCCACATCATGGAGCAGATCTTCGATACGGTGGTCGAGTACCAGGCCCGTTTCGAGGTGGAGCACTTCCACATCGGCCGCACGAATTCCGAGCCGTCGCGACTGCGGCTGAAGGTGGAAGCCGACTCGCGAGGCGCGATGGACCGCCTGCTCGCCCAACTGCTGGGCATGGGCTGCTCGCCCGTCGATGCCAGTGAAGCCACCTTCAAACTCGTCGAGCGTGATCGCTGCGCCCCGGAAGACTTCTACTCGACCACGAACCACCGGACCGCCGTGCGCCTGAACGGCAAATGGGTGGACGTCGAGAACCAGCGCATGGACGCCATGATCGTCGTCGATGGCGGGCGCGCCTTTTGCCGTCGGCTGCGCGACATTCAGGCCGGCGATCAAGTGGTGGTGGGCATGCGCGGTATCCGGGTGACGCCGGAGTCCAAGGAGCGCGACCGCCTCAAGTTCTCGTTCATGTCGAACGAGATCAGTTCCGAGCGCCAAGTGGAAACGGCCGTGCGCCAGACCGTGGAACTGATGCGGCAGACGCGCGCCGACGGCAAGAAGATCATCGTGGTGGCCGGGCCGGTGGTGGTGCATACGGGCGGCGGGGCGGGCTTGTCGGCGCTGATCCGCGGCGGTTATGTGCAGGCGCTGCTGGCGGGCAATGCATTAGCTGTACACGACATTGAGACGGCCATTTGCGGGACGTCGCTGGGCATTCGCCAGTCCGACGGGCGACAGGAAGAGCACGGCCATCGCAATCACATGCAGGCCATCAACGCGATCTACCACGCCGGCTCGATCGCGCAGGCCGTCGAATCCGGCCGGCTGACCAGTGGCGTGATGTACGAATGCGTGAAGGCCGGCGTGCCGTTCGTGCTCGCAGGGAGTCTGCGCGACGACGGCCCGCTGCCGGATACGGTGACCGACATGAATGCGGCCCAGGATCAGTATGCGGCGCAACTGCAGGGCGCCGGACTGGTGCTGTGCCTCAGCAGCATGCTGCACACGATCGCCACGGGCAACATGCTGCCCAGTTGGGTGAAGATGGTGTGCGTGGACATCAATCCGGCGGTGGCGACCAAGGTCAGCGACCGCGGGTCGGGCCAGACGGTGGCCGTCGTCACCGACGTGGGCACGTTTCTGGACCATCTCGCCAAGGCTCTCTAACTCATGCCGAAGAAGAATCGCGAATACACCGAACATCACGCCGCCTCGGGCATCGACGCGGCTTTTCCCGAGATCGAATGCTGGGAGAACCAGTTTCCGGGTTACGAGATCGAGATCCGCACGCCGGAATTCACCAGCGTTTGCCCGAAAACCGGGCTGCCCGATCACGGGACGATCATCATCCGTTACACGCCCGATAAGCTGTGCCTCGAACTGAAGTCGCTGAAGATGTATTGGCTGGCTTATCGCAATCTCGGCATCTTTCAGGAGAACGCCGTGAACTGCATTCTGCGCGATCTGGTGAAGGCGGCCAAACCGCTGAAGGCCATCGTGATTGGCGAGTTCACGCCGCGGGGCGGCGTTTTTACCACCGTCACGGCCCAGTACCAACGGAGTAAGCGTTGAACCCCGCTCTCGACGAATTGCAGCGCGCGATGGCCGAGATCGAAGAGCGGGTGCGCGCGCGTCATCCGCAGTCGGGCCCTGGCGAAGTGCCGCTGCCGAATCTGTGGCCGTTGCTGCATGCGCGCGACGCGGCGGAGGCGAAGGTCGCCGCGATCGGCCAGGTCAATCCGCGGGCCGGCGGCGTGGTGAACAGTCTGATTCAGAGCGTCAAGCGGACGATCGCGCGCGGGCTGAATTGGTTTGTGCGCGATCAAGTGGACTTCAACCGTGCGACGATGCAGTGCATCGAAGCCATTCTCGAGGCGTTGCGCGAGTCCAATCGCACGCACGCTGAACTGGCGGGCCGCATCGGCCATCTGGCGGTGTTGGGTGAGGAAGCGCGCGAACTGCGCGATATCCGTGTGCACTGGAGCCAATGGCGGCAGGACTGGGAACGCAAGCTGACAATCAACGAGGCGCAGTTCATGCGCGGCGTCGCTGATCTCCAATTGGCGAATCAGCAGCGGCAATCGCTGACCGAGGCTGACTTCCGGGACAAACTCAAAGCCCAACACGCCGACTATCTCGGCGCGCTGGACCGGGCCACCCAGGAACTGCAGCAGCGGCTGTGGGCCGACCTGAACCGCATGCGCGAAGAGTTGCGGCACGGGGCAGAGGCGCTGATCCACGACGAGTTGCGTTTACTGCGCCAGCGGCCCGTGGTGGCCGCCGCGGCCACGCCCGCGAAAGCCCAAGAGCCGGAGCTCGACTGGTTCACCTTTGCGCACAAGTTCCGCGGGCCGGAGCCGAAGATCCGCGCGCACTTCAGCCGCTATCTGCCGCTGTTCGCGCAGGGGCCGGTGCTCGATCTGGGTTGCGGGCGGGGCGAGTTTCTGCGGCTGATGAATGAGCAGCAGATTCCCGCGCGCGGGTTGGATTTGAGCGACGAGAACATTGCGTTCTGCCGCAATCAGGGCCTGGAGGCGGAGGCGGTCGACTTCTTTGCCTATCTGCCCACCGTGCCGGACCGGTCCTTGGGCGGCGTCTTCTGTTCGCAGGTGATCGAGCATCTGCCGCCAGCGCAGTTGCCGGCGTTGATTCGTCTGTGTGCGGCGAAGCTCAAGCCCGGCGGACGAATTCTGTTTGAAACACCGAATCCCGAGTGCCTGGCCATCTTTGCGACGCACTTCTACCTGGATCCGACGCACGTGCGCCCGGTGCCGCCAGCCTTGATGGAATTCTACTTGGCCGAAGCCGGCTTTACCGATGTGGTGGTGGAGCGCCTGGGGACGGCCGCCAACGACTTTCCGGAACTGGCGGCGCTACCCGAGGGTTTCCGGCAGCGCTTTTTCGGCAGTCTCGACTACGCCGTCCACGCCGTTCGGCTTTGAGTCGCCGGGCGTTTCGAGGGCGCGGCTCAGGCGGACGAGGTCGTCCAGGCTGGCCAGGGTCTCTTCGAGCTGCAGACCGACGAAATACTCGCCGCTCGACGCGGGAATGCAGTAGCGCACGCGGCCCAGCACGATTTCCTCATGCAGACTCAGCCGCACGGGCGTGTCCATGGTGAGGTAACGGTCGAGTTCCAGGCGGAGACCGCGAGCTGAGGCTTCAATGATCCGCGCCGGAATGGCGGTTTCGTCGCGGAGACGGACCACCGTCAGATGGTCAATGGGTTGACGAGGGAAGAGACGACGTTCATCCACAGGGGCACTATCGGCGGTTCGGGGCCAAAGCTTGAATTATCATGACGGTGATGCGCGAGCTCGAGATTCTTAGTTTTAAGACCGCGCGCAGCTTTGAAACGTGGCTGAAAAAGAATCACGCGTCGTGCGCGTCGGGCATTTGGCTCTGTTTCGCGAAGAAGGATGCCGGTCTGAAGTCGGTGAGCCGCCAGGAAGCGCTGGATTTGGCGCTGTGTTACGGCTGGATCGACGGCTTGACGAAGTCGATCGACGAACAGACCTACCGGATGCACTACGCGCCCCGCCGGAAGCGCAGCGTGTGGTCGAAGATTAACCGGCAGCATGCTTTGCGGCTGATCGACGAAGGACGGATGCAGGCACCGGGTCTGCAGGAGATTGAGCGGGCCAGGGAAGACGGACGCTGGGAGGCGGCTTATGATGGCGCGCGGCAGTCGACCGTACCGCCCGACCTGCAGGCCGAACTCGACCGTTATCCCGAGGCGAAAGCCTTCTTCCTGACGCTGAACGCGCAAAACCGGTACGCGATTCTGTTCCGCCTCCAGACGGCCACGCGCGCCGTGACGAGGCAGGCGCGGCTGGAGCGTTTTGTGGCGATGTTACGAGAGGGGCGGACGCTGCACCCTAGTCGGCCGCCCACTTGATGGTGCCGGTCCAGGCGGTGGCGAGGATCATCAAACCGAAGGCGATGCGGTACCAGGCGAAGCCGGAGAAGTCGTGCGTGCTGATGTAGCGCAGCAGCCAGCGCACGGAGAGATAGGCGCAGACGAAGGCCGCCAGCGACCCCACCCCGAACCAGCCGGCGTCCGCTGCGTCCAGCAGCGCACGCTCTTTGTAGAGCTCGTAGACGCCCGCGCCCATTAGGGTGGGGATCGCGAGGAAGAACGAAAACTCGGTTGCCGCTTGGCGCGAGAGGCCGAACAGCAGTCCGCCGATGATCGTGGCTCCCGAACGGGAAGTGCCGGGAATCAGCGCGAGGCACTGGGCCAGCCCGACTTTGAGGGCGTCAAACCAGGTCATCTGGTCGACGGTGTGGATGCGGGTTTGGTGGCGCCGCCGCTCCGCCCAAAGAATGACGAGGCCGCCGGCGATGAAGGCCAAAGCGACGGGTACCGGATGAAACAGCACGGCTTTGATCTTCTTGCCCAAGGCGAGGCCGAGAATCACGGCGGGTGTGAAAGCCACCAGGACGTTGATGGCAAACCGGCGGGCGGCGTCGTCGCCGAGCAGACCGCTCAGCACGCGGAGGAGCCGTTCGCGATATTCCCAAACGACGGCGAGCATGGCGCCGGTCTGGATGACGATTTCGAAGACCTTGGCTTTGTCCGACGTGAAATCGAGGAGACTGCCGGCAAGAATCAGGTGACCGGTGGAAGAAATAGGGAGAAATTCCGTCAGCCCCTCGACGATTCCCATCACGAGGGCCTTCAGGTAAAGCAGATCCATCAACTTAAGAGGCTAACAAAGCCCAGAGGCCAATCGCCACGCCGACGGGCAAAAGAAGCTCGGGCCAGTGGGCGCGCATCCAGTGCCGGGCGTCCTCGCGGAACTCGGCCCAGTTGCGGGCTTCCTGCAGGCGTACGCCGAGCGGCACATGGGGCGGCTCGGGCAATAGCGGGGACTGCTGGCGGCGCGCCAGGGCTTCGGTCCAGGGAATTTTGGGAACCGCCAGGCGGGCTTGCACGGGGCTGGGGAGACCGCGCAGGGCGCGGACAATTTCTTCGCGTCCAGCGCGATCGGCGAGGAGGATGGTGGCCGAGTTCGTGCCGGAAGTGGAGCGAATCAGCTTACGCTTCAGCCCTTCCGGCACCTGATCGAGGGAAGAATAAACGTTGGTCTTTCTGCCCGCAGAGATCAGGATTGTGCTTTGACGGATCGTTTGGGTCGACACGGCACCTCGTAAAGAATTGAACGCGGCTTACCCGGCCGCCGGCAAATCAGTGTTGCCCATTCCCGCTGCAGCGCTATCCACTTGCGCCGCCGCCAAATCAAACTGTCCGGCCTTTTCCGAGATCACCTGAATAAAGCCCAGGGCGGCTTTGGAAAGCGCCTTGTCCTTCCGGTAGATCAGGCCCAGGCGGCGCACCATCGGTTCCGGCCCCAGCGCGACGGCCCGCACACGCTGGCCTTCGAGCTCTTCCTGGATGTGCGAATCGGCGAGGAAGGACAGGCCGAGACCCGCCATCACGAACCGTTTGATCATCTCAGTGGAATCGAGTTCCATCGAGACTTGCAGTTCGTCTTCCACCGGCTCCAGCCACTGGTTCAGCCGGGCGCGCGTGGTGCCGGTTTTCGGCAGCAAAAGCGGGAAGCCAACGATGTCGCGCGGGAAGACGCGTTCGCGCTCGGCCAAGGCATGGCGCGCGGGCGTCAACAGCTTGATTTCGTCGGAGAAGATCTTCACCACTTGTAACTTCTTTTCCTGCACGGGCAACTGCGTGATCCCAAAATCGGCGAGGTTGTCCTGCACGGCCTGCACGACCCGCGCCCCGTAGGACCGGTCCACAAGAAGTTGCACGTTGGGGTACAACTTCTTGTAGTCCGAGAAGACCTCGGGCAGCACGTAAATACAGGTGGCTTCGTTCGCCGCGATCACCA
>JBGAHE010000168.1:0-9021 GCA_044226365.1 Bryobacteraceae bacterium | reverse complement strand
GGTGGCCGCCTTTTTGACGGGGGCGGACTTCCTGCTGAGGTCGGGGGAGGCGGCGCCGAAGGCGGCGGGCATCTCGCCGCGCATGGTGGAGACGGGCTGGTCTTCGAGGACGCGGATGGGGATTTCGTCTTCGGCGGGTTCGGGGTCTTCCCAGGGTGCGCGGTCGTCATCGTCGTTTTCGAGGCCGAGGTCGATGGGCGGCATCGCGGAGGGGCGAGCGGGCGCGGCAGGCATCTCGACCAGATTGGTGGGAGCGGCTGCGGCGGCCGCGGCTTTCGCCTTGGGGGCGAGCGGGTCGACGATCTTGGCGCCGGATTCGGCGAGAGCGGCTTTGAGTTGGGCGGCCTTTGAGGAGGTGGCGGGAGCGGGGGCCGGTTTGCGGGCGGGCGTGAGCTTCAGGCTGGTGAGGCCTTCCCAGATGTAGCGCAGCGAGTCGAGAGGGCCTTTGAGCCAGACGCCGACGCTCTCGAGAGTGAAGGTGGAGATCAGGTAAAGCGAGGACAGCAGGAGCAGCAGGGTGAAGAGGGCTGCGCCGGTGACGTTCATGGCGTCGATGAGGAAGTCAGCGAACAGGAAGCCGACCAGGCCGCCGGCGGGGATGTTCGAAGCGAACATGCGGAGGCTGGGGGCGAGCGAAAGGGCGACGCAGCCGCCACCGACGAACATGGCGGCGCCGCAGAGTTTGGCCCATGGCGTTTCAATGGGTTGGGAGCGGAGCCAGCGCCAGCCGAGGACGCCGAACAAGGGCGGGAGGACGAAGCTGGCGAGGCCGAGGATCTGGAAGCAGAGGTCGGCGATGTGGGCGCCGATGCGGCCCATGAGGTTGTCGGCGCGGACGACGCTCGAGACGGCGTTCCACGACGGGTCCGTGCTCTGGTAGGAGATGAGACTGAGGAAGATATAGAGGCCGCTCGCAAGAAACACGAGGGCCACCACCTCATTGAGGCGTTTGTGGGGGGTGGGTCCTAAAAAAAGCATTCGTCGCGTTGCCGCGAGATCGCCTGGGCAGGAGTCAGAATAGCACGATTGGGTGCTACTTGGCGGAGACGGTGCGGGATTCGGTGATGCTGCCGTTGTCGCCGGTGAAGACTTCGAGGCGCAAGTTCACGTTGCTGTGGACGTTGCGGATGATGACGCTGCCGGTTTGGAGGTCAGCGGGCTTCAGTTCGACGGGCTTGTAGAAGTCACCGTCCTGGATGTGCAGGACGCCGCGCTTGGAGTTCAAGACGGGGACGGCGCTCCGGTCCCAGGTGACGTGGATCGAGTCGGGTTCCTGCTGGACGGCGAGCGAGAGGCTGTAGGCCGACAGCGGAATGACGTTGGCGGGGCGCTTGATCGTGATGGCGATCAGGAAGCCGACCATCACGCCGAGCAGAAGGAAGATCGAGGAAAGGGGCAGCCAGACCCAGCTCTTTTTGAGCTTCGAGGAGGCTTCGGTGTTAAAGGTGTTGCCGTTGCCCGCGCCCCCGAAGCTCGGGGCCGCACTGGCGATTTCCCGCTGCGAAGACGCGGTGACGTCGAAGCTAGGGCTGAAGGGAGCTTCTTCGGATTTGCCGAAGAGCGGTCGCTGGTCGGTGGTGCTGCCGGGAGGCGGCATGGGCACGGCGACGGGCGCCGGGACGGGGCCAGCGGTCTTGAGGTCGCGGATGGGGATGGCGCCGCGGGAGTCGCCGGCTTCGTCGAAGGATTCCTTGGGTGCGGAAGGCTCGGCTACGGGGGCTTCGGGTTCCGGGGCAGCGGGGGGCGGCACAATCATCGGCCGGGCCGGTTCGCCGGTGGATGTCCCACCGCCTAACTCGCGGCGGCGGAAGGGGAACGTGAGGTATGGGTTGTCGCTGCGGATCTGGCCGTTTTCTTCGAAGAAGAAGCCAGCCTGGCTGACCTTGGTGGCGAACGGGCGGATCAGGAGAACGATGCTGGTGGGATCCGGGAAGTAATTCGAGAAGAGCTGCAGGTCCTCGTCGGTGAGGCCCATGCCGTCGCGGGTGTGGCTGCGATAGTAGCCGATGGGACGGAGCTCGGGGTCAGTTCCCTGGCCGGCTTTGTTGACAGTATCGGAAAACGCGAGGGTGTCGCTATCGGTGAGCAGATAGGACGGGCCGCGGCGATAGGCGCAGGGGACGGGGACGAAGTCGTGAATGTGGACGACGAGGGGGCCGGACTTATCGACCTGACCGAGTAGAATGCCACCGACTTCTCCGCCCCGTTTGGGGACCGAACCGAAGCCGCGCATGACTTCCACCGACAGCTTGTCGATGACGTCGAAATCGAGGCGGATCTGGATCGATTTGCCTTCGGGAGCCCAGGTGTAATAGGACTGTGGTGCGGTCATCTCCTCCACCAACGGTACGCTTGTCACTGTGTTCTCTGTCGCCATCGTCCTTGTTTTCCCTAGGCCGATTTCAGAACGGCTTCAGCAAGCTTCTGAAATTGAAGGTCTTGTGAGTGTTCTTCATATCTTAGTACAAACTTCCGAAACGGCAAACGAATCTTTCGCCTGAGGTTCGCTCGGCTCATTTGACGGCCCTAAGGTACTATCGGCTAAATGCCCGGAACTCTCTATATAGTGGCCACGCCGATCGGGAATCTGGCGGATTTCACCTACCGGGCGGTGCGGATTCTGGCGGAAGTGGACGTGATCGCTTGCGAAGACACGCGCCAGACGGCGAAGCTGCTGCAGCATTATGAAATCCGGACGCCGACGACGAGCTTGCATGAGCATAACGAGCGGCAGAAGGTGGAGCGGCTGATGGAGCGGCTGGAGGGGGGGCAGTCGGTGGCGCTGGTGTCCGATGCGGGGACGCCGCTGATTTCGGATCCGGGGTTTCCGTTGGTGCGCGAGGCGCGGCAGCGGGGGATTGCGGTGGTGCCGGTGCCGGGCGCGGCAGCGTTGACAACGGCGCTGTCGGCGTCGGGGCTGCCGACGGATGCGTTCTACTTCGGGGGATTTTTGCCGCCGAAGTTGGCGGCGCGGCGGAGGGCGCTGGAGGAGTTGGCGGGGCTGTCGGCGACGTTGATTTTCTACGAGGCGCCGCATCGGGTGAGGGAAACGCTGGCGGATGTCGCGGCGGTGTTGCCACATCGGCCGGTGGTGGTGGCGCGGGAACTGACGAAGCTGCACGAGGAGTTTGCGGCGGGGGATCCGGCGGAGCTGGCGTCGACGGTGACCGAGCGGGGGGAGATTACGCTGCTGATCGGGAAGGCGGAGGGGCGCGAGGCGCCGCCGGCGGAGGAGGAGTTGAAGCGGGAATATGCGGAGTTGACGAAGGGCGGGATGGCGCCGAGCGGGGCGGCGAAGCAGTTGGCGCAGAAGTACGGGTTGTCGAAGCGGGACGTGTATAAGTTAGGTCTGTAAACGAGAAACGCGGGCGGCCCCGGGGTGGGGCGGCCCGCGTTTGGTTTTTGGGGTGAGAGCTACTTGCGGCTGGAGTAGCGGTTGAGTTCCTGGAGGAGTTCGCCGGCGGCGGCGGGGGCTTGGGGGTTCTGGGTCATGATTTCCTTGTTGGAATAACCCTTGCCATACATGGCGCGGTTGGCGTCGATGTCTTCGCGGAGGGTGGCGCCCTGGAGGGAGATGCCGGCGAAGACGCCGCGCTGGCGGGAGTAGCTCAGGATTTCGGCGGTGAGCTTGCCGTCGGTTTGGGCGGCGGCATCGCGACCGACGGGGCCGGCGGCGACGCTGGCTTCGCCACCCATGGTGAATTTGCTCGAGAGCAGGCGGTCCGCGCCGCGCTTGTTCATGACGATGAGGATGACGTCCATTTCGGCGCCGCCGATTTGGAAGCCGAAGCTGCCACCTTCAATGCGGACGGCGGCGGGGCTCTTCCAGCCGACGCCATCGGCCTGACGGCAGGTCATGAAGCCTTTGCCGAACTTGCCGCCGACGACGAAAGCGCCTTTCTTAAGGCCGGGGACGATGACGGCGCACTCGGCTTTATCCATGAGGTCCTGCGGGATGGCTTTCTCCTTGATGCCCATCACTTCGCGGAGGACGCTGGCGGCCTCGTGGAGGCGCTTTTCTTCGGCAGTTTGAGCGAAGGCGGAGGACAGCAGGGACAATCCGACGAGTCCAACAGCAAGAGTTTTCATATTTACAGTTTAGTCCCGGTGCATTCGGGGTGGGGTGGGAGGAGGATGTAAACATGCCTGCGATCGGATTGTTGACGCTCGAATTGCATCTGGTGGATGCGCACTCGTTGAAGGACAAACGGCACTTTGTGCTGGGGATCAAGGAGCGGCTGCGGCGGCGGTTCAATGTGGCGGTGGCGGAGACGGAGGATATGGAGTTGCAGAACCGGTCAGTGGTGCAGGCGGTGACGATATCGGGGAGCCGGAGTCATGCGGAGCGGGTGTTGAAGGCGGCGGAGGAGGTAGCGGTTGATTTTTTAGGGCCTTATTTGGTTTCGGCGGGGGTGGAGTGGTTGGAGGAGTGAATTGCAGTTCGTCCCAATATTTTTCTTGACAGCATCACGCTCATATAATATTCTGAGGTTGTCAGTAAGACATCTACTACGGAGAGCAAATCATCATGACCCTGACCACCTTCCGCACCCCTTTCAATGTTTTTGACGAAGCCCTGGCCCGTCTCGCGGAGCCGACTCAGGCGCCTGCGGTTTGGACGCCCGCCGTGGACGTCATTGAAAATGAGCACGACATTGTTTTAAAGGCTGACCTTCCCGGGATTCCGCAGGAAGCCATCGAAGTGAAGTTCGAGAACGGTACGTTGACGATCAAGGGTGAGCGCAAGTACGAGAACGAACAGAAGCAGCCTGGTTTCCGCCGGATCGAGCGCGGCTATGGCGCCTTCGCGCGGCACTACACGCTGCCGGAAACGATCGACATCACGCAAGTGAAGGCCGACTACAAGAACGGTGAGCTGACGGTGACGCTACCGAAGAAGGAAGCGGCCAAGGCGCGGACGATTCCGGTGGTGATCAACGCGTAATCTTTCTCGCTCCTGAGAGAGAGCCGATGGGCGGAGGCGACCTTGGACGGGTCGTCTCCGCCCTGTTTGTTTTTGGGGGGGCCTAATTCTTGGAGAGGGCCCGTTGGAGGAGGTGGAAGAGGAGGAGGCCGGCAGGTCCGAAGAGGAAGGTGAGGAGGAGGCAGGGGATGAGGAGCCAGTGGGAGAGGCCGCGGGCCTGGCCGTCGCGGAGTTCCCAGGCGCCAATGAAGAGGTCGAAGGCGAGGTAGTGGATCCAGCCGCCGAGGAGGAGCCAGGGGTTGGCGAAGAGTTGGGAGACGGCGGCGAGGGAGTTAAAGCCGCCGGAGGATTCTCCCCAGTGGAGGGCGAGGACGGCGACGTAGGTGACCGAGAGTGCCAGCGGCAGGACGCAGCCGGCGATGGTCTGGGTATAGCGCCAGCGGGGAGCGCAGATCAGGAGTAGCCAGCCGGGGAGAACGGCGGTGTTGGCGACGGAGAAGATCTGCGCGGCGGTCATGGGGGGCTCACAGCCAGTATTGCCACTGTTTGGTGGCGATGGTGAAGAGGCTGAGGCAGAGATTGGTGACGGCGTGGGCGAGGATGAGGTCGCCGAGGCTCTTGGTCTTGACCATCCACCAGTTATAGATGACGCCGCAAAGGAGGCCGACTTCCCAGTAAGGGCCGTGCTCGGAGGCAAACAGGATGGCGACGATCCAGAAGGCCTGGAACGAGTATTGGCCGAGGGGGACGGATTCGAAGTCGGGTTTGATGAGCCAGCGCATGAGCCAGGCGCGCCAGAAGAGCTCTTCGATGATGGGGACGAGGAGGACGGCGCGGATGGTGCGGAAGAAGAGGACCATCGGGTTTGAGAGGAAGTCCGTGGCGATGGAGGTCTGGAGGGTGCCGGTCAGGGAGTTCTGGAAAAGCCAGTGGTTGCGGTAGCCGGGGATTAACTGGTCCGGCCCGACCCAGAGGGCGCAGACGGCGATGCCCAAGGCGATGCTCGCGAGGGGGCGTTGGCAGCGAAACGAGATCACGTGCCGGGAGAAGAACCAGAGGACGGCGGCGAGAATCGTGACGCGGAGGGGAAACTCCCAAGACCCCAGCGGCGTGAGGTAGCTCTGGATGGCCAGAAAGCCGAGGAACACGGCCATCGGCAGGACATAAGGAACAGCAGGATGCTTCAAACCTCAAATGCTACACGAAACCGGACGCTAAAATGGAGCCGGATGCGAAACGCAATGCTGGCGGCGGTGATGGCGATGTCCGGTTGGGCGCAGGCTCCGGGGCCGCGGCAAGGGCTGGAGGGGATGGCGGCGGCGAGCGTCACGACACCGGACGGCAAGCTGATGGTGGTGTTGTCGCAGCAGCCAGCGGCGTTGACGGTGTATCGGGTGGGGGCCACGCTCGAGGCGGGGGAACGAACGGCCTTGCCGGACGCGGGGTTCGGCCTGACGATGACGCAGAACGGGCGGACGCTGTATGTGAGCGGGGGTGAGAAGTCGGCGGTGTACGAATACACGCTGTCGGCAGCGGGGGAGTTGAAGGCGGCGCGAACGTTTGCGGTGGCGCCGGCGGACTTCATCGGCGAGGCGATGCTGTCGCCGAATGACCGGCTGCTGTATGCGACGTCGTTCAATCGGGATCAGGTGCTGGTGATCAATCCGCAATCGGGGCGCGTGATCGAGCGGGTGAAGACGGGGCGGCGGCCGTACCGGATTCAGTTTCAGACGTCGGGGACGAGCTTCTTTGTGACGAGCTGGGGGAATTCGGCGGTGTATCAGCATCGGGTGGAGACGGCCGAGGCGATCGGCATGACGCGGACGGGCGGCATGCCGGGCGCGATGGTGTGGAGCGATTCTGTGCCGGTGCTGACCGAGGACGAGAAGGAACTGGGGTTGAAGGTGGAGTGGAAGTCGCGGCTGTTCGTGGCGGCGGCGAACACGAACCGGGTGGACGTGATCGGGGTGAACGAGCGAGGCGAGGTACGGACGCTCGAGACGATCAACCTGGCGTTTACGCCGTTGCAGCCGGCGGGGATGTCGCCGTCGTCGCTGGCGTTGAGCGCGGATCAGAAGACCTTGTATGTGGGGTGTTCGTGGGGCGGGATGGTGCGGGTGGTGGATGTGTCGCGGGTGCGGAGCCTGGTGGTGGGGGCGGCCCCGTCGCGGATGCCGTTGGCGTTGCAGGCCTTGAAGGACGGGCGGGTGGTGGCGTTGGGAACGGGCGGAGCGGCGGACGTGCTGGCGGTGACGGAGGCGGCGAAGTTGGACGCGGCGACCGCGGAGGTGGAGCGGGCTTTGGCGTATCAGGACGATTTGCTGGAGTTGCCGGCGGGGCGTTCGGCGATTGAGCATGTGGTGTATGTGGTGAAGGATCCGGTGAAGGCGGGTCCGGTGCAGTTGCGGTGGGATGAGGAGTTTGTGCGGTTGGCGAACCTGGCGCTGAACGGCGGGATGGCGGTGGGGGAGCAGTGGGCGCTGTCGGCGGTGGCGAATGACGCAGTGACGCGGATGGGGGAGCGGGCGCGGGAGTGGAAGGGCGAGCCGGCGGCGGTGACGCCGGCGGGGACGATCCTGACGAATGCGGCGGCGGCGGGGTTGAGTACGAAGACGTATGGGTCAGCCGAGGAACTGGTGGCGGAGGCGGCGAAGTTGCCGCGGCTGGCTTATTTGCGATTGGGCGCGACGGGGCAGGATACGGCGTTGGGACAGATGGCGGGGGCGCTGTCGAAGTCGCCGCTGTGGGCCAAGACGGCGATGTTCGTGATCAATACGCATCAGTCGGCGTGGCCGGAGCCGGGGACGAAGGGCTATATCATTTCGCCGTATACGCGGTCGAAGCGGGTGGATACGACGGCGTATGGCGCGCCGTCGATGCTGCGGACAATGGAACTGATCCTGGGGCTGCGGCCGATGACGTTGTTCGATGCGATGGCGCCGGCGATGTCGGGGGCGTTCGGGAGCAAGGCCGATTTGCGGCCGTTGGACTAACGCCAGGTCTTATCGTCGAAGCGGCCGAGGTCGACGTCGTCGGGGAGGACGCCGAGGGTGATGATGGCGAAGGTGAAAGCGCGGGTGCCGGCTTCGAGGTGACCGCCGAAGGCTTTGTCGGGGTCGGCCATGGTGAAGTGCGGGTGGAGTTTGCCGTTGAGGACGAAGCCGGAGACGTTGATGATGTCGGCGCTTTTGGTGGGGTCTTCGAGGTAGGTGTTCTTCGAGGGGAAGCTGCGATTGGTGACGACGTGGTAGTGCGCGCTCATGACGCTGCCGACGCCGTTCAGGATGACGGCGTTTTTGATCTTCTGCGCTTTCACCTGCTGTTCGAGGCCGGCGAGGATGTCGGCCTGGTGCTTGAAGCGGATGACCACGACGCGGTCGATTTTGGCGGAGACGGCGACGGCGTCGGGGACGGAGGCGCTTAAACCTTTCGCGTCATTCTCCGGAGTTGTGGCTTTAATGACTTCGGTTTTTCGAACCTGGGCGAACGACGTAGCGGCCAGCAGGAGGGCGAAGAAAGGGAGATTGCGCATCCTGCCAACATAACTGATTTATGTTATTGTTTCACTCATGCTACGTAAGCTTCTGGTGGGGTGGATCCTGTGTGTCTCTCCCCTTCTCTCTCAAACCAGCACCATCCAAGGGGTCTTAGTGGACCCTTCCGGAGCAGTGATTAAAGGTGCAAAAATCACGGCAACCGACCAACAAAAGAACGTTGTAATTCGTGAAGTGACGACGGGCGACGACGGCATCTTCCGAGTGCCGAACATTCAGCCCGGGCTCTACGACCTGAAGTTTCAAGCGAGTGGCTTCAAGACCAAGACCAGCACGGGCCTGACGCTCGATCAGAACCAGAACATGAATCTGGGCAACGTGACGATGGACGTGGGCGCGACGACGGACTCGGTGACGGTGGAAACCGATGTGCCGTTGGTGGAGACGACCACGTCGAACAAGAGCTTCACGCTATCGAATAAGCAGGTGACGGACTTGTCGCTGAATGGGCGCGACTTCCAGTCGCTGATGCGCACGTTGCCGGACGTGGTGTCGAACGACCGTACGGACTTCCGGCTGGCGTTCAACAACACGGACGCGTTC
>JBGAHE010000167.1:0-9106 GCA_044226365.1 Bryobacteraceae bacterium | reverse complement strand
ACGTGCGCGGGTAAGTTCGACTTACAGCTCCGTTCGATCGGCAATCCGCTCGACGTGCCTCTGAGACTGACGGTGACTCCCGCGTCGGCAAACTATCTACCCACCACCAGCGACTACGACCATTCGGTTTGCCTGGCCGGTCCTGGCTGTCTATTGCCGCCGGGCTTGCTGATTCAGTCTTCGAATAACTCAAGCGTCGTCCCAGAGAAGACGCGCGCGGTTTGGTCGGCCCAGCTCCCGCGGCAGACATCGGACGGTAAAGCCCCACAACTCCGCCTCACGATTCGCGCGGACTTCGCGGGCGAGCGCGAGCCGCTCTATCTGGAGCAGACCTTCACCGTGCGCCCCAATTGTCCGCTCAAGTAGCTAAGTCTTGGGCTTGGTGTGTTCTTTGGCGTCGTGCACGCGGCGCCGAAAGTCGCCTTGCAGGCCGACGGCGAGCGACACCGTGGCGTCGCCGAAGCGTCCGCGCAGCTTATCCACGGCTGACAGCGCCTTCTGCCATTTCTCGTCCTGCGGCGCCGAGAGCAAACTCATCTGGCCGCCTGACTCGCTGAAGTTCGAAACCTGTACGCCCAGCAGACGGACCTTGCGGCCACGACGCCAGTTATTGCGGAAAAGGGCGCGCGCCTCGCGCACGATTTCGGTATCCAGCTGCGTGGGATGGTCCAGGCTGTGGGCTCGCGTGATGGTGGAGAAGTCGTCGTAGCGCAGCTTCAATTGCACGGTGCGCGCAAAGAGGGCGTGGTCCCGCAAACGCCGCGCTACCATCTCACTCAGCTTGGCGATGGTGCTCTCGAGTATCTCGCCGTTTGCCGTGTCCTCGATGTAAGTATGTTCGTGCGAGATCGACTTCGGCCCGCCGTCTTCGCCGATCGCGGTATCATACCAGCCGCCCGCGTCTTCGCCGCGCGCCTTGCCGGCCAACGCCAACCCGAGCTTGCCAAAGCGGCTCTTCAGTACCTCCTCGTCGAGCGCGGCCAGATCGCCCACCTTGCGGACGCCCAGGCGATTCAGGCTCTGGCCGGTGGCTTCGCCCACGCCCGGGATCCGGTGAATGTCGAGCGGGGCCAGGAACGTCGCCTCCTGGCCGGGCAGTACTTGGAGAATGCCATTGCGCTTGGCCTGGTCGGAGGCGATCTTCGCCACCAGCCGCGAGGCGGCCACGCCGATGGAGCAGTTCAACTGGGTCTGCTGCTGAACGGCTTCGTGGAGACGGTGCGCCGCCTGCAGAGGCGGTCCGTGGAGGCGCTCGGTGCCGGACATGTCGAGGTAGGCTTCGTCGATCGAGGCCATCTCCACCAGCGGCGTGAAGCTGTCGAGCACGGTCCGCACCTTGGCCGACCACTCCGTATAGCGTTCGCGATGGCCGCTCAGGAAGATGGCGTGGGGGCAAAGCTTCGCGGCCTGCCGCAGGGGCATGGCCGAGTGCACGCCGAACTTGCGAGCTTCATAGGAGGCGGCGGACACCACGCCGCGCTCATGGGCCTGACCTCCCACGACGACGGCTTTGCCCTTGAGCGACGGGTCATACAACTCTTCCACCGACACGAAAAACGCGTCCATGTCGACGTGGAAGATAGTCGCCATCACTGCAGATCGTAGCTGAACTTGACGTCGATCGTCTTGGGCGGATAACAGGTGGTGGCGTTGCAGCCCTGGTAGCGCAGCTTGCCAGTGATGAAGCCGGCTCCCACTGGCGCGGTAGCCGGGATAGCGAACTTGCTCGAGATCTCGAAAGCCCCGTCGAACACCGCGATCGGCTTCGGGCTAAACTCGGACTTCTCCTGCTTGGCGGCCGGGAAATCGATGCTCTTCACTTCAAACGGCGCGGCCTGCCAAGTGAGCCGCAGCGGGATCAGATACTCGTCGAGCGGCGCGTTCGAGTTCACATGGAAGCCCGGCGCCACTTTCAGGCCGAGCTTCGCGGTCACCGCGGAGCCACGCTTCACGGTAGCGCGTTCGGGCGGCGTCACCGTCAGAATCGCGGGGGCTTGCGCCGCGTTAGCGGCCAGCGAGCTCAACAGGAGCAGCAGCGGCGCGTTTTTGTTGCAGAAGTTCTTGAATGTCTTTTTCATACTCACTCTTGCTCACTAAGCCCACATGCGTCCTGGCAATGCGGCCATCGCGGTCGAGGATAAACGTGGTCGGTAAGGACTCCACGCCGCCATACAGATTCGCTACGGAGTCGTCGCCCATCACCACCCGGTAGTTCACCTTCTTCGTGTCGAGGTAGGGCTTCACGGCCTCCCAGCCTTCATCGTCCATTGCGACGCCCACGACGGCGAAGCCTTTGTCCTTCAGACGCTGTTCAAAGTCGATGAACCAGGGAATCTCAATCTTGCACGGACCGCACCAGGTGGCCCAGAAGTTGAGCAGCACGACCTTGCCCTTGTAGTCCGAGAGCTTCACCGGCTGGCCGTTCGAGTCCTTCAGGGCGAACTCGGGGGCCTTCTTGCGCTGCGATTCCGGCTTCACCGGGGCGCCGGCCTTCGTGGTCGCCACGCAACCCACCAGGGCCACGAGCAGAGGTGCCAATAAAAGCGCGCGCATAGTCGTAGTATATCGAGCCATTACAGAGGAAGCTGCCTTTCAGAGATCAGATGCGTCAACCAGGCCCGGCGATGCTGCCGATACAGCGACGGCAGCGTGTATTCCGGATGCCGCCGGCGATCGGAGAAATACCACGCCGCCGAGTCGCAAAAACTTTCGCACACATACTCACGCCAGCGCCGGCTCCGCGTCCGCGCGTCGGCTTTGCTTAACGCTTGTTTCCGCCATTCCGCGGACCAGCCTAATTCGCCCGGCTGCGCCAACTGGCGCCGCACCAACTCTTCCCAACTGCGCCGGCTGTCGTTATCGAGCCTGCGCCACACAAAGTGAAACAGCTCATGCGTCAGGATGCGGACCAATTCGGGGGCGTCGCTTAACAGCTCCGTGTCGAGCACGATCCGCCGCTCCCGCAGAAACGAACCCGCATGAACCGCAGAACCGGCCGCGCCGCCGGACACCAATTTGCCCCGCGTCGCTTTTAACTCCGGCTCAAACGAAATCCGCACGCGTTATTTGATGGTCGGCTTGAAGTAGTCTTCCCGCAGAAATTCTACCTTGGACTTCTTCGACTCTTCGGTGAACCACTCGCGGAACTTGCCGCCGCGCACATCGGCCGAAATCGCATCGCGGACGTCGGCGAGGGCCTGCACCGTATAGTCTTCGCAAAGGAACAGATAATAGCCGTTGTCATGGCGGACCGGCGTGCTGAACTCGCCTTTCTTTAAGGCGAAGATCACGTTCTTAATGGGGTCGGGAATCGCGTCGGCCTTGGTCAATAAGCCCAGGCTGCCGTCCTGTTCCTTCAATTGCTCGGAGTGCGCCTTCACGAGCTGGATGAAGTCGCCGCCGCTCTTGAGCTTCTGGTAAATTTCGTCGGCCTTGGCTTTGGCGTCGGCTTCGCGGGTGCCCTGGGCGGGCGGCGCGGCGAAGGAGATGTAGATCATCCGTACCTTGGCGGTGGTGTACTTGTCGGCGTTCTTTTTGTAGGCGGCTTCGATCTCGGCGTCGGTGGCCTGAATGGCGTTCTGTTTCTTCTGCTGGATAAAGTCGCCCATCATGCGGCTGCGCTCGAATCGGTAGCGATACTTGAAGCGCGGGTCAGCCAGCACATTCTCTTTATCCGCCAATTGCGCCATGTATTCCAGAATGGCCAACTGGCGGAGGAACTCCTGGGGATTGGTCTGGTAGATCATCTGCCGGTCCTGGGGCAGGGCATCGATGTACTCTTCGAGGTCGGCGCGCGTCCACGTTTGGCCGTTGATGGTGGCCACCACGTCGGTTAGCTTTGGTGCCGGCTTCTCGGCAGGTTTCTCGGCCGGCTTCGCCGACTGCGCCCACAGGGCGACGCTCAACATGAGCGGTAAGGCAAACAATTTCATGCGGTAACTCCAGTGTAGCGGCAGCGCGCGTCACTTGCTTTGGACGGACGGCCCGCGATTTGGTTGCCGATAGAGGAACGCCGGCCGCGGCAATCGCTCGGCGCGGGTGCCGGGCGGCGGCGTGTTCAGCGTCAGTTCCGCTTCGAGAATCTCCCGCTCCAGTAGATACACCGCGAGCGTATTTTCGATCTCCATCATCAACAAAGGCGAGAGGAAGCTGAAGTCCGCATTGCGGTAGAAGCGGCTCAGATGACGGTACAGCTCGCGCCCGAAGCGCCGGACGTCGTTCCGGTCCGAATGGCCGTCGGCGAGGTCCATGAACGCCGTGATCAGCCGCTCTTCGTGCATCAGCAACCGCAGCAGCGGTTGCGCATCGAAGGCGTTGTCCTTGAGGACGTGAATCAGTTGCCGCAGCTGGAATTCGTCGCGGGAATCGGGACGATGGTGGGTCACGGCCAGCAGGTTCGGGACCCACTCGCGCAGCCGGGGCAGGCTGGACCGCAGCAAGGCCGGGATCGTATCCGGGCAAAGCCGGTCAAAGGCGTAAGTCTGGCGCGAAATCGGCTTGAAGGTGCGCGAGGACGCGTAGATCATCAGCGGCCACAGCAGGTCGCGATCCTCCCAGTTGGCCGGGACTGAGAGCCACAGATACGGCAGCCAGGCGCGCAGGGTCTGCTGCAGCGTGAGCGACACCGCGCGTAGCATCTTGCGGCGATGCGGCGTGCGCGGCATGCTGGTGGCGCGGTCCCATAACAGGGGACTGCCCTGGGGCAGGCGAACCTGGATGCTCACCAGGCTCTCGGCGACCGGCGTCTCCAACGGCAGGCCGTAGCGTTGGCGCACCGTGGTGAGGAACGGGTTCTCGCGGGGAAAATCGATGAACCGCGTATCGACAAATTGGCTCGGATTCATGGCTGGTCCCAGTCTATCGGCGAGCCCCAAATTTAAGGAGGGCCGCCGGCTGGTTCAGCAGCGGCTAAGGATTTGTTAAATCAATGGGATACGTGGATTCGGCTGCCTCTGCAATTCGTTGTGAACGCCTTTTAGCCGTGCAGCCAGCGCATCGTCCAGGCCGCCGCCCAGATCCAGGTGACGCCCGCCGTCAGGTTGTAGACGAACCGCCGCCAGTGGTTGGCGCGGCTATCGGCACCCAGCAGCGCTGTGCAGGCCGCAATCACCACCAAGCCAGCCAACGTGAACATCAAGTGCGGATTCATGCCTTCTCCTTCACCACGGCGTCGCTCAGCGCCAGCAGATTGACTAAGCCGGCCATCGCCAACAGCTTCGTGCCGTACTCGTGATCGATGCCGGCGAGAAAGCTCTGCGAATAGCCGGTCCAGGAGAGCAGGAAGTACGGAATCCCGGCCAGCACCTTCACCATGGCGCCGCCGAGGAACATCACCCGGGCCGTTCCGTCGACGCCCTGCAATTCGGCCGTGCTGGGCAAGGCGTTCGAGCCCTGCAAATACCAGCCACTGGCCACCAGTGTCAGTACCATCGCGCCGAACGCGACCGCCTTGCCGCGGTGCCCCTGGCGCCAGTGCGCCGCACCGGGCACGAGCCAACCCCAAGCCAACGTCACTGGATTCACGGAGCCACCTCCTGAGCGGCCATCGACCTGGGGACGGAGAACGTCCGTTCCCAGCGCGTCTTGGTGAAGAAGTTCATGGCGAGGTCCGCCAGGTGCTTCAACTCCCAGTCGGTGGGATAGTTCTCGCCCGCGTCGTAGGACCAATACACCAGCGCCGGCTTGCCCACAATGTTCTTGCGCGGCACCAGGCCCCAATAGCGGCTATCGGACGAATTGTTGCGATTGTCGCCCATGGCGAAATACATGCCCTCAGGCACCACCAACTCGCCGTTCTTCACGTGGTGCGTCAGCATGTCGTGGCCCCGCGGCGAGACGCTGGCCGCCTCGGCGCCGGCCGGAAAGCTATCCCGGAAGGTGTCCGGCGGCCGGGGGACGAATTGCGTATACGGCTCCACCAGACGCTTGCCGTTGCGGATCACGCGGCCTTGTTCGAGATGGAGACGGTCGCCGGGCAGGCCGATCACCCGCTTCACGTAGAACGTCCGCGGATCTTCGGGGTAAAGGAAGACGATGATGTCGCCGCGCTCCACGGGCCGGTACGGCAGGAGAGCGGAGGGCTGTTCAGCGGCGTACGCCAGCCGGTCCACGAGGACGTGATCCCCTACCAGGATCGTGCTCTCCATGGAGCCGCTGGGCACCACGAAGGCGTGCAGGAGACTTGTGGTGCCGAAGGTGATCACCAGGAAGGTGAGCGACCAGTCAGCCAGAAACCCACGCGGGCGCTCCCGCCGTCCTTCGGTCCAGATTTGGCGCAGATGTTGCCACATGTCAGCCCATACGGCGACCGGGCGCGCGATGTTCCGTCCGATTTTAGGCGGCGCGCCAGCCGGCGTTCAGCCGGTTGCGTAATTCCTGGCGGATCTTGGCGTATTCGGGCTGATCGACCACATTGACGGTCTCCTGCGGGTCCGCGACGTAGTCGTACATCTCGTCGACGCGGAAGGTCTTGGCGGGGTCCATCGCGCGCCACACCGTGTAGCGATGGCGCTCGGTGCGGATGGTGTAGCCCATCACCGTCCCCACGCCTTCGACGTTGCGCGGGAACTGGCTGAAGGCGGCCGATTTCACCTTGCGGGCCGGGTTGTCGAGGATGGGCGAGAGGCTGCGGCCTTCGAGATCCTTGGGGGTGGCGATGCCCGCCAACTGGCCCACCGTCGGGTAGAGGTCCACCAACTCCGCCAGACCCTCGGCTCGCACCCCGCGTTGCTTCTGCTTCGGCGAGGACACGATCAGCGTCGTCCGGACGGCCTTCTCAAAGTTCGAATGCTTGTTCCACAGGCCATGGTTGCCTAACTGCCAGCCGTTATCGCCGCACACCACGACGATCGTGTTGTCGCGCAGGCCATTGCGGTCCAGCGCCTTCAATACGCGGCCCACCTGGGCATCGGAATAGCTGATCCCCGCGTAGTAGGCGCGGATCACCTCAATGGCTTTCGCCTCCGGAATCGGGCCCTTCTCGGGAATGTCCTTGTAGGCGCGCAGCACGGGATTGTCGTGGAGCGCCACCGGCGGCACCTTGGCGGGAGGCGGGGCGTAGTCCACCAACTCGAACTTGCGCTTCTTGTAGATGTCGAAGTAGCGCTTCGGCACCACCAGCGGCAAATGCGGCTTCTGAAAGCCGATCGCCATGAAAAAGCTCTGGTCTTTCAGGAAGTTGAGCGCCTGAATGGCGTTCACAGCCGTCTGCCCGTCAGGCAGGGCATCGTCGGAGACGTCGCGCGATTCCCAACTGGGCCCCAGTTCCTCACGGGTGCGGCGCAACAGGGCGTTCTTCCAGCCGCGGGCTTCGAGATTCTCTCGAAACTTGCGCGCCCGCGCCGAGTTCTCCGGCGAATTCCACGGGCTGCCATTCGGGAACCACGCCGGAATCGACCACGACTCGTAGTCGTTCAGGCCGTTATGGAAAACGCGTCCGAAGGCCGTCGTGACATAGCCGGCCTGGCGAAACGCCTGCGGCAGCGTCACCGCGTTCGGCAAATGCCGGCGGAAGTGAGTCTGAGTGTCGAAGATACGCGTAGTGTCCGGCCGCCGGCCGGTGAACAACGACGATCGAGACTGGCTGGCGCTCGCAAACTGGCAGTAGGCGCGGGTGAAGAGGGTGCCTCGGCTCGCCAACGCATCCAGATGAGGAGTCTGCGCGATGAGATGGCCGTAGCATCCCAGGTCCGGACGCAGGTCCGACATAGTAATAAACAGCACATTGAGTCGCGGCGTCGCCGCGCTGGCAACAGAGGCAGCGAGTGAAACGCCAAGAAGCTGGCGGCGATTCATGGTCCTTTTTAGTTTAATCTCCCGTAGCTTTGGCTAAAGCGCCCAGCGGATCTGCGGCGGCCTTGCGGTTCGGCAGCATCAGAATGGCCACCGCACCGATCGCCGACAGCAGGAAGACGAATTTCAGGGCCGCGGGGTAACCACCTTGCTCCTGCATTTTTGAAACAATCCACGGGAACCAAGTCTGGCCGATGGTATCGGTCGGCAGAATGATCGCCATCACGCGGGCCAGCGAATTAACGCCGAATTTCTCAGCAGCCATTAGCGGGATCAACATGTAGTCGGCGCCCATGCCGAAACCGAACAGCACGGCAAAGACGTAGACGATCTCGGGGTTGGAGGGCGAGACGGTGGTGACGAGCGGGATGGTGCCGGCCACCAGAAGGTAGGTCACCGACATCACGACTTTCTTCGAGAACCGGTCCGCCAGATAGCCCATGACGATGCGGCCGGCGATGGAGGAGAACAGAATCACCAGCAGCGCATTGCTGAAGAGCGTATCGAGCACCTTGGGATCCTTGAAGCCCTGGTCCTGGAAGATGAACTTCATGTGCTGATTGATGGAGCCGATCGACCCGATCGAGCACGCACTGCCCACCAGCAAGAGCCAGAAAGCCGGCTCCCGAATGATGGCGTCCCAGCGGGCCGGAGCGGCCTTGGTTTCGGCGTGAGCTTGCTCCGCGCCATCGGGGAACAGGCCCAGATCCGAGGGACGGTCCTTGATGAGGAACAGCGAAATCGGCCAGATCAGCAGCAACAGAGCGCCGATCGTCAGCAGCGCGTTCTGGAACCCCAGTGCCTCGGTGAGCGGTTGCGCGATGTACTTGGACGACACGCCGCCGAATACCCCTACGCCGAGGTACACCACCGCCATGGCCTTGCCGCGCTGGTTCTTGAACCAGTTCGCCGTCAGCACCTGATGCGCGATGGGGCCGGAGAAGATGTAGCCCACCATGTAGAGCACCCACAGCGCGTTGTACACGAGCAGCGAATTGCCCATCGTTCCGAAGCCGAGGAACGCTAAAGCCGAGCACGTGGACCCGATCATCAGCATCTTGCGCGGTTGGAACCGATGCACCAGCAGCGGACCCACCCACAACGTCACCAGCGCCGCAATCGGGAAGCCGAACGTGATGTCCGACCGCGACCATCCAAACGCCTTCGTGTAGTAGGTGTAGAAGAACGGCATGCCGTAGTAGGGAATGCCCACGGCGAGCCCGAAGGTGAAAAATGCGTAGATGGTGATCCACCACCCGTGGAAAAGGGGCTTCTGCTGCATATTGAAGCCATATTATGTCATGCCGCCCCGCCG
>JBGAHE010000166.1:0-9141 GCA_044226365.1 Bryobacteraceae bacterium | reverse complement strand
CCGCTGGTGTTCATCGACTTACATGAGATGGGCACCGAGTCGAGTTACTTCTTTGCGCCGGGGGCGGCGCCGTTCAATCCGCATTTGACGAAGACGCAACTGGAATCGCAACGGCGGTTTGGCGAAGGCAATTCGAAGTATTTCGACAAGTTCGGCTTTCCGTACTTTACGCGCGAGGTGTACGACGAGTTCTATCCCGGCTATGGCGCGAGCTGGCCCTGGTTCTACGGCGGCGTGGCGATGACTTACGAGAATGCGTCGGTACGGGGGTTGAAGGCGCAGCGTTCGGACGAGACGTTGTACGAGTATCACGTGTCGGTGCAGAAGCACTTTGTGGCGTCGGTGGCGTCGTGCGAGACAGCGGCGCGGGATCGGCAGCGGCTGCTGGAGGCGTTCTATGCGTATCGGCAGTCGGCGGTGGAGGAAGGCAGCCGCGAGGCGGTGAAGGAGTACATTCTGCCGCGGCGGGGCGACGTTTCGTCAGTGGATAAGCTGGCGGCGAATCTGGCGACGCAGGGCGTGGAAGTGAAGCGGGCGACGGCGGCCTTCAGCAACGGCGGCAAGGACTATCCGGCGGGGAGCTATGTGGTGACGGCGGCGCAGCCGGCCAAGCGTTTTGTGCGGACGCTGCTCGATCCGACGACGCCGCTGGAGGAGCAGTTCGTGAAGGAGCAGGAGCGGCGGCGGAAGCGTAAGCTGCGCGACCAAATCTATGACGTGACGGGGTGGAGCCTGCCGCAGATGTTCAACGTGGAGTGCGTGCTGGCGACGCAAGCGTCGACGGCGAGCTTCGAGATGGTGAAGGCGGGCGAGGTGTTCGCGGGCAAGGTGAGCGGGCGGGCGAGCGTGGCTTACGTGATCCCGTGGGGGACGAATGCGGCGGGACGGTTTCTGGCGGGGGCGCTGCGCGCGAACTTGCGGGTGCTTTCGAGCGATCAGCCATTTACGCAGGCGGGACGCAAGTATCCGAGCGGCACGCTGGTGGTGATGGTGAAGCAGAACGAGGCGAGCGTGCATGAGACCTTGGCACGGCTCGCGTCGGCGAGCGGCGCGGAGGTGATGGCGACGGATTCGAGTTGGGTGGAGGAAGGGCCGAACTTCGGGTCGAACAATGTAGTGACGCTGCGGCGGCCGGCGATGGCTATGTTGTGGGATGCGCCGACGTCGGCTGGGTCGGCGGGGCATACGAAGTTCGTGATCGAGCGGCAGTATGGTTATCCAGTGACGGCGATCCGGACGCGGCAGTTGGGTGCGGCGGATCTGGCGAAGTTCCATGTACTGCTGGTGCCGGACGGTGGCAGCTATGCGGCCGAGTTGGGCGCGGGCGGTATCGGGCGGCTGAAGGATTGGGTAAGCGCGGGCGGGACGCTGGTGGCCTTGGGTCCGTCGGCGACGGCGTTTCTGGCGGATGCGCGCACGGGCCTGTTGAGTTTGACGCAGGAGAATCTGGCGAAGGCGCCGGGAGTGCCGGAAGCGAAGCCGGCGGCTTCGAGCGAAGGTCGCGCGCCGGGCAAGCTGATTACGAAGCAGGAAGAGTATGAGCGGGCGATTCAAGCCGATACGGAGCAGCCGGACGATGTGGCGGGCGTGATTCTGAAAGCGACGGTGGATCAGGAGCAGTGGATTTCGGCGGGGCTGCCGGCGACGGTGTATGCGGTGGTGAGCGGGCGGGCGATCTTCTCACCGATCAAGCTAGACAAGGGCATCAATGCGGCGGTGTTTGCGGCGCCGGAGCAACTGCTGGCAAGCGGGTATTTGTGGGAAGAGAATCGGAAGCAATTGGCGTACAAGCCGCTGGTGGTTTCGGCACGGTCCGGACGCGGCGTGGTGGTGGCATTTACGGCCGATCCGAACTATCGCGCGTATGTGGATGGGATGAATCTTTTTTTACTCAACGCGATCTTTCGAGGGCCGGCGCATGCGCGGGGCGGGGGCGCGGCGGCAGCCGAGGAAATGCACGAGTGAGGCTTGACATTCGAGGGGTGTTGGGACTGGAATATAGGTCACCCCCGAATACCCTTTGAACCGAGAGAAAGAGGAGTTATGGCCGCGAAATTCGAACTGAAGCTGACCCCGAAGAAGAACTGGATGTTCAATCTGAAGGCCGGCAATGGCGAGGTGATCCTGACGAGCGAGCAGTACACGGCGAAGGACAATGCTGCGAACGGCATTGAGAGCGTGCGCAAGAATGCGGCGGCGCAGGAGAGCTTCGAGATTCGTACCGCGAAGAACGGGGAACAGTACTTCGTGCTGTTGGCGAAGAATAAAGAAATTATCGGGAAGAGCGAGATGTATAAGTCGCCGACTTCGGTGAAGCGGGGGATCGCTTCGGTGATGCGCAATGCGCCGGCGGCACGCGTGGTGGAGCTGGGCGAGAAGAAGTAGGCGTGTGGCGGCTACGGCGCTTTAAGTTCGCCGTAGCCGATTTGACCGTTGATGCGTTCGGCGGGGTGCGGCACATTGCCTCCGCCGAACCAGACCCGCACTTGAGAGCCGTTGGCAAGGACGGAGGCGTCACAGACGACGCTTTGATTCCAGGCCTCGCGGCCGGCGATCACGGGCGAAGGGATCTTTTGCCACTGGACGCCATCGCGCGAATAGGCGAGGCCCATGCGGCGATTCTCTGACTTATCGCGGCCGGTGTAGAGCATCCAATAACCATGGTTCTGCCAGACGGCGGGCTCGCCGAGGCCGCGCTCGTCGAAGTGTCCAAGGTCGCCGAGTTCGAGGATGGGGTTCGAGCGAAGCTTCGTCCAGGTGACGCCATCGGGTGAGGTAGCGAGGCCGAGGCGCTGACGGCGGGCGCGATCTTCACCGAGATAGAAGAGATAGTAAGTGTCGCCGAGCCGGATGACGTCGGGGTCGCCCAAGCTGATCTCGTCCCAGGAGCCGCGGGGGCCGTGCTCAAGGACGGGTTGGGATTCCTTGCGCCAGTTGCGGCCGTCGATCGAGCGGGCGAGGGCGAGGCGCGTATGGCCCATTTCGCCAGCCTGATACCAGTACAAGTACTCGCCGTTGACGAGGCGGGCGCTGCCATTGGCAGCGATGTAGTTGCCTTCCCAGGTTTGCGGATCGGGCGAAAGGACACGGCCTTCTTTCTGCCAGGAGAGGCCGTCGGTGGAGGTGGCGAGGCCGGTGTGCCAGGTGTGGCCGTCGAAGCCGGAATAGAAGTTGAAGAGGCGGCCATCGCGACCGACGATGACGGCGGGGTTGAGAGCGTCGACGGAGTCCCAGCTGGCGGAGCGGGCGAGGACCGGATTGGGCTGCGGGGTCCAGGAGTAAGTGGGGGGCTGGTTTGCAGCCTGGACGGCGGGCAGGGTGAAGTCAGCGTAACGGCCGCAGCCGCAGAGGAGAAGAGGCAGGAGGAGGGGAGGGTATTTCATGCGGGGACGCGCACTTTGATGCCGGCACCGCGTTCGGGTTTCGATTCGACGGTGAGGTCGCCGCCGAGAGTGCGAACGCGGCGGCGAATGCTCATGGGCCCGAGGCCGAGCGTTTCTAATTCTTCGAGGTTAAAGGCGCCGGCGAAGGGGAATCCGGTGCCATCGTCTTCGACGGAGATTTCGAGCCAGGCGCCGACTTTCTCGACCGAGACGTTGACGCGCGAGGCGCGCGAATGCTTCTGAACGTTGGTGAGGGCTTCGCGGACGATCTGGAGTAACTCGAGCGACGACTCGGGCTCACCGGTCTCTTTGATTTCGCCGCAGAGGACGGAGGTGGAGATACCGCTATCTTTCTTGAACTCGTCGACGAGGCGGCGGACGGCGGCGGGGAAATTGCCTTCCATCTGAATGGGCCGCATGCCGCGCAGCCAAGTGCGTAAGTCCGTCACCTGGCCTTTGAGTAACTCCTGGATGTCGTGTAACTCCTGCAGGGCGGCTTCGGGCTTGCGTTCCATGATCTTCTTGAGGAACTCGAGCCGCATCTGGAGGCTGATGTAGGACTGCAGGGGGCCGTCGTGAAAATCGTTGGCGATGCGCTGGCGTTCGCTCTCGCGGGCGCGCTGGGCTTCGGACTGGAAGAGTTCGCTTTCGCGCGAGGCGCCGGAGAGCCGCTCGACGAGCGAGCGTTTCTCCAGGGCGAGAGCGCAGGCGAGGATGCCGGCGAGGGCGAGCATCGGCATGAGGCTCTGGGTCTGCATGGGTTTGGCGAAGAGGAAGAAGGCCATCGAGATGACGACGACGATCCAGACTTCGCGCCAGCCATGGAGGAGGGCGGCGGCAATCAGCAGGTAGACGTAGAAGAGCGAGGCGAACCAGAGGTTCTGGTCGGCGGTGACGAAGGCCGAGAGCAGGAAGACGAGGGTGTCGAGGAGGAGGGCTTGCCAGGGGCGGCCGGTGGCTTCGAGGCTGCGCCAGAAGTAGGCGACAGCGCTATAGATGGCGTAGAGGGCGAGCGCGACGGTGACGGGCGCGCCGGAGGGCCAACGGGAGATGGCCAGAGCGAAGCTGGTCCCCGCCAGCATCATCCGGACCGCGCACAACAGACGGATCCAGCGATTCGATAAGTAAAAGCCTTCGACGCGCACTTAGCGTTTGTAGAGATACAGGGTGTGACTGCGGCCTTCGCCGTCGTCTTCGATGTGCATCACTTTGTCAGGATTCCAGCCGGAGAATTCAAAGTCGTGAGCCACGATGCGGGTGCCGGGCTTGAGCTGCTTTTCGAGCAGGGGGCGAACTTTGTCGTTCGAGATGGGCAGCAGATAAACGGTGATGACGTTGGCGTTCGAATAGTCCTGCGCCATGATGTCGCCGTGAATGATGCGGGCTTTCTTGTCGAGGCCCAGCGCTTTGATGCGTTCGCTGCTTTGGCGGTAGAGGTCGACGTCGAACTCGACGCCGGTGGCGTCGGCGCCGAACTTCTTGGCGGCCATGATGACGATGCGGCCGTCGCCGGAGCCGAGGTCGAACATCTTTTCGCCTGGCTTGGTGCCGACCATCTTGAGCATCTCTTCGACGACGGTTTCGGGGGTGGGGTAATAAGGTGCGAGTTTCTCGGTCTTTTTCGCTTCCTGCGCAGAGAGCAACAGGCAGCCCATCAGCAGCCACACCTTCAAACGAATCATGGGCTCAGTTTAGCGCGGTGGACGAGCGTGGTGGGAGTTACCGCCGGCGGCGGAAGCAGGGTGATAATGGCACTGACTTGCGATTCGACGAAGACATTTCGCAGCCCGTGGGGATGCTGGGCGTGGGTCTGGTAGGGACGGCGCTGAGCGCGCGGCTGAGAGCGGCCGGTTATGAGGTGGCGGGGTATGATCCTTCGCCGGAAGCGGGCGAGCGGCTGACGGCGTTGGGCGGGCGGTCGCTGAACTCGGCGACAGAGGTGTCGCGCGAATGCCGCCGCGTGGTGCTGAGCCTGCCGACGAGCGACGAAGTGGAGCGGGTGGTGGCGCAGATGGAACTGCGGGCGGGTGACGTGATCGTCGATACGACGACGGGCGATCCGGGGCGCGTGGAGGCGTTGGCCGCAGGGCTGGCGGGCCGGGGCGTGGAGTATCTGGATGCGTCGCTGGGTGGATCGAGCCGGCAGATTGGGGCGGGCGAGGCAATCGTGATGTGCGGGGCAACCGCGCAGGGTTGGGCGGCGGCGGAGGATCTGTGGCCGAGCTTGGGGCGCGAAGTGTTTCATACGGGCGGGCCGGGGTCCGGCACGCGGATGAAGCTGGTGATGAACCTGGTGCTGGGGTTGCAGCGGGCGGTGTTGGCGGAAGGTTTGGAGTTTGCCCGGCGAAGCGGCGTGGAACCGGAGCGGGCGCTGGCGGTGCTGCAGGCGGGGCCAGCGTCCGCGAAGGTGATGGAGACCAAAGGGCGGAAGATGCTGACGGGTGATTTTCAGCCGGAGGCTCGCCTGGCGCAGCATTGGAAGGACGTGCGGCTGATGCTGGCGAGTGGGCAGGAGAACGGGGCGTACCTGCCGTTGACGCGCGTGCATGAGGAGCTGTTGGCGGCGGCGTGTGAGCGTGGGTGGGGCGGGGAAGACAACAGCGCGATTATCAGGATGTTTGCGCGATGAGATGGCTGGACTTTGCGGTGGTGGCGGCCTACGTGGCGGCGATGGCGTGGCTGGGGCTGCGTTTCTCGCGGCGGCAAACCTCGACCGAGAACTACTTTGTGGCAAAGCGCAGTGTGCCGTCGTGGGCCATGGGCATGTCGATGCTGGCGACGATGGTGTCGAGCGTGACGTTTGTGGCGTATCCGGGGTCGAGCTACGCGAAGGACTGGTCGTTGCTGGTGCCGGGCTTCATGCTGATTGCGGTGCTGCCGTTGGTGGGGCGGGTGATCATTCCGTTCTATCGCGAGCGGATCGGCATGAGCGCGTATGAGTATTTCGAGAAGCGCTTCGGGCGTCCGGCGAGGTTCTACGCGGCGTTCGCGTTTTCGCTGGCGCACTTCAGCAAGATGGGCTTTGTGCTGTATCTGATGGCGCTGACGCTTTCGAGCATCACGGGCTGGGAGATCAACACGGTGATCGTGCTGGTGGCGGCGGTGATGATTCTCTATGCCGTGAAGGGCGGCATTGAAGCGATCGTGTGGACCGATGTGGTGCAGGGCTTTGTGATGGGCGGATCGATTCTGGTGGTGCTGGGGTATCTGCTGTGGTTACCAGAGGGCGGTCCGGGGGCAGTGTTGGGGAAGGCCTGGGCGGCGAACAAGTTTCAACTGGGGCTGCCGGCGTGGGACTTTCGCAAGAACACGGTGCCGGTGCTGCTGCTGTATGGTTTGTTCTGGTATCTGCAGCGTTATGTGGCCGATCAGACGATGGTGCAGCGGTATCTGATGGCGAAGAGCGACGAGGCGGCGTTTCGCGGCGTGCGGGTGGGCGCGTTTCTCTCGGTGCCGATGTGGGCGATGTTCATGTTTGTCGGCACGTGCGTGTGGGGCTTTTACCAGGTGACCGGAGAGACAATTCCGGCGAGCATCACGAAGGCCGACCAGATGTTTCCTTACTTCCTGAGCCAGCATCTGCCGCCGGGCGTGCTCGGCTTGTTGCTGGCCTGCCTGACGGGTTCGGCGATGACGATGCTCGCCAGCGACTTGAACTCGATGGCGGTGGTGGCGGTGGAAGACTTCTACCGCGCGTTCCGGCCGCGTTCGACGGATCAGGAGCGGTTGGTGGCGGCCAAGGCGTTTGTGGTGGCGACGGGCCTGGCCAACATCGGCACAGCATTGCTGCTGGTGCAGAGCAAGGGCAGCGCGCTCTCGAGTTGGTTTGCGGTCTCGGCCATCGCGAGCGGTGGCCTGATGGGACTTTTCTTTCTGGCGTGGATGAGCGAGCGCGCGACGCCGGCGGGCGTCTACTGCGGCATCGCAGCGAACCTGGGCTTCAGCGCCTGGGCGGCGTTGACCAAGGGAGCGAAGCCGCTGGTGGACCTGGGGCCGTGGAACTTTCCTTATGACGAACTGCTGATCGGCGTGATCGGCAATGTACTGCTGTTTACGGTGGGCCTGGCGGCCAGCTACGTGCTGCCGATTTCTTCCGGGGCCGAAAGGACGGGCTATGAAACGACGTGATCTTTTGATGGCTGCTGCGGCGGCGCCGCTCGTGGCGGCGAGTGACCGCGTGAATCTGGCGGTGATCGGCATTCGCGGACAGGGACGCCATCTGGCGGGGAGTTTTGCGAAGCTGCCGGACGTGAATATTGTGCATTTGTGCGATGTGGATGAGCGGGTGTACGCGAACTGCGCGAAGGCCGTGGAGCAGGGCTCCGGGCGTCCGGCCGCGAAGCTGGTGAAGGATCTGCGCCGCGTGCTGGACGACAAGCAGGTGGACGCGGTGGCGATCGCGACGCCGGACCATTGGCACGCGCCGGCGACGATCCTGGCGTGCGCGGCCGGCAAGGACGTTTACGTGGAGAAGCCGCCTTCGCACAATGTGCGCGAGGGGCGCGCGATGATCAACGCGGCGCGCAAGCACAATCGCATTGTGACGGTGGGGACGCATTCGCGTTCGCGCCCGTCGACGCTGGCGGCGATCGACTATGTGCGTTCGGGCAAGATCGGGCGCGTGCTGATGGCGAAGGCCTGGGACGTGCAGTTACGCGATAACATCGGGCATAAGAACGACAGCGTAGTGCCGGCGGAAGTGGATTACGAGACGTGGACGGGGCCGGCGTTGATGATGCCGTTCAACGAGAATCGCTTTCACTACCGGTGGCATTGGAACTGGAATTACGGCACGGGCGATGTTGGGAACGACGGAGCGCATCAGATCGACATTGCGCGCTGGGCGCTAGGAGTGAGCTATCCGCGGGCGGTGGCCGGGAGTGCGCGCAAGGTCTTCTTCGACGATGACCAGGTGACGCCGGACACGATGAACATGACGTTCGACTATGCGGACCGGCAAATCGTGTGGGAGATGCGCATTTGGAATCCGTATGGGATGGAGGGGCAGGAGAACGGCGTAGCGGTTTATGGCGCGAACGGGTCCGTGCAGATTGGGCGGTGGCCGCACTACGGGAAGCAGCGGGCGTGGGGCTTCCGCGTTTACGACGACAAAGGCGCGCTGGCGCACGAGGAGTATGATCCGCAGGGCGATGCCGATTCGAGTCATCATCACCGCAATTTCATTGCGTGCGTGAAGAATCGGAAGAAACCGAATGCAGAGGTGGAGGAGTTGCACGCCACCAACACGTTGCTGCATTTGGGCAACATCGTGGCCAAGACGGGACGGAATCTGAAGTACGACGCGGCGACGGAGTCGATTCCGGGCGACGCCGAAGCGCACCGCTTTCTGGGGCGGCAGTATCGGAATCACTGGTCAACGCCGAAGGTCTAGTTCGGCGCTTGGCCGAATTTCTTGAGGGCGGAGGCGAGTTGCTCGCGTTCGCGGGGGGCGAGGGCGGAAGCAAAGCCTTCCATCTGCTTTTCGTGTTCGCGGAAGACGCGGGTGATCAGCTTCCGGCCTTCGGGCGTGAGTTCGACGAAGCGGATGCGACGGTCCGTAGGACATTCGCGGCGGGTGACGAGGTGTTTTTCGACGAGACGGTCGACGGCGACGCTGATGGAGCCGGGCGTCAGGAAGACCTTGGGCCCGATGACGTTCACGGGCAGGGCTCCTTTATGGAGCAGCACTTCGAGGACGCGAAACTCGGAGTCGCCCAAACCGTTGGCGGCGGCAAGCCTTCCGGTTTCGGCCATCAGG
>JBGAHE010000165.1:0-9276 GCA_044226365.1 Bryobacteraceae bacterium | reverse complement strand
CTCCAAAACCATCTTCGATCCGCTGACCAAGCAGCCCTTCCCCGGCAACCGCATTCCCGCCGACCGCATCTCGGCGGCCTCGAAGAACTTCCTCCCGCTCATCCTCGAGCCCACCTACTCGGACGGCTTCTACAAGAACAACGTCTCCGCCAAGAACGACACCCACGAAGGCACGCTGCGCGTCGACCACATGATCACGCGCAACCAGCGCATCTACGGCCGCTGGGTCACCGTCCGCCAGCCGCAGGATCAGCTCGGCTATCGTCCGGACCCCGCCATCACGGGCGCCTCCGAAGTCCGCCAGGACAACCTCGGCTTCAACTACTCCTGGACCATGACGCCCACCACGTTGCTCACCGCCTCGGCCGGCGTCATGCGCACCAACAGCAGCTATAGCAATCCTTCGCTCGGCAAACAGAACGACGTTCTGCTCGCCGGCATTCAGGGCATTCCCACCGCGGGCCGCGAAGCCTGGGTCGGTCCTCCGGACCTCAGCTTCGCCAACGGCTACACGGGCGTCAACTTCCCTGGCGGCTGGGGCGTTCCCGGCTACCTTAAAGGCGACGTCCGCAACGGCAAGGTCGCCGTCAGCTCCATCCGCGGCCGCCACACGCTCGCCGCCGGCTACGAATACGGCGACTGGCACACGTTCGGTGAGCACGGCTCCGCCGCCGCCCGCGGCACCTTCGCCTTCAATAACCTCTACAGCAACGACGGCTTCGCCGACTACCTCCTCGGCTACGCCTCTTCGTCGAACCGCAATGACCCGCTCAAGAAGTTCGGCACCGACAAGAGCCCCTACGCCGCCGGCTACATCCAGGACACTTGGCGCGTGCGCCCGAACCTCACCCTCGAGCTCGGTCTTCGTTATGAGCGCTGGCTCGCCCGGCACAACGTCAACGACGTCTCGAGCACCTGGGACCCCAAGCGCAACGTCATGATCACCGCCGTTGACTCCAACGGCAATCCGAACCTGAACGCCTTCCCCGTCACGCCCTTCCTGGCGGCGGCCACCAAAGGCCTCTACATCACTGCCCGCGAAGCCGGCGTGCCCGATGGCCTCTACGAACCGAACGGCAACTGGGCTCCGCGCCTCGGCGCCGTCTACCGTCCTTTCAAGACCAAGGACTTCGTGTTCCGCGCCGGCTACGGCATCTTCTACAACAGCTACACCGGCAACCGCGGCGCCTCCACGGTGAACATCCCGCACTGGAGCCTCGAGTCGCTCAGCTTCTCGCCGGCTACCCTGCAGCGTTGGGAAACCCTGTGGCCTGCGTCGCCCACCACCTTCGGTCCCGGCACCATCTATGCGCCCGCTTACAATCTGCGCCCCGCGCGGACGCATGAGTGGAACGTCACCTTGCAAACGGCTCTGCCCTCGCGCTCGGCCCTCACCGTCTCCTACGTCGGCACCCTGGTCGGCAACGAAGTCGGTGTCCGCAACTACAACGAAGCCACCATCGGTCTCCATACCAACCTTCAGGCCGATCGCCCCTTCCCGGCCTTCGCCGGCATCATGGTCAACGAGAACTTCAGCCGCAACTGGTATCACGCGCTGCAAACCAAAGTCGAACGCCGCTTCGCCGGCGGCCTCGCCTTCACCTTCTCGTACTCCTTCTCGCGCAGCATGCAGGCCAACACCCCCGAGTGCGAAACCTGCGCGCTCACGCCTTACTCGCCCGACTGGTACAACCGCGGCCGCACCCCGTTTGACCGTCGCCACATCGAATACGCCACCGTCGTTTGGGAAGTCCCCTTCGGCCGCGGCAAGAAGTTTGGCTCCAGCACCAACCGTGCCGTGGACTTCCTGGTCGGCGGCTGGCAGTTGAACTTCACCCAGCAAGGCCAGTCCGGCCAGCCGCTCAGCCTCTCGGCTGGTACCCCCAGCCTCGGCAATGGCTGGACGCCGCGCGCCAACATCGTCGGCGACCCCGGCGTCGACAATCCCGGTCCGGGTCGCTGGTTCAATACGGCGGCCTTCACCGCGCCCGCCATCTACACCTTCGGTAACTCCGGCCTCGGGATCATCGAAGGTCCCGGCAACTTCGCCATCAATACGGGTCTCACTAAGAACTTCAGCGTCACCGAGTCGAAGTACTTCCAGTTCCGCTTTGAGACCTTCAACACCACCAACCGCGTGAACTACTCGAACCCCAGTACCTCGCTCACCAGCGCGACCTACGGCCGCATCACCAGCGCCGGCGCCTCGCGCTACATGCAGCTCGGTCTGAAGTTCCTGTTCTAACGCTCGTAAACTAAAACCCGAGGGCGGCGGCTTGGCCGTCGCCCTTCTTTCTTTTCCTATGCTTCTTTTCTTCTTTGCCGCCTCCCTCTGGAATGTCGACTCCCTCATGTCGCTCCAGACCATCCACGATCCGCAGTTGAACGCCGCCGGTGACCAGGTCGCCTACGTCACCCGTCGCGTCGACGCGGCCGCCAACCGCTACGTCAGCGCCCTCTGGACGATCACCCCCAACGGCCAACCCCAGCCTCTCCCCAACCCTCATCCCAGCGACAGCAGCCCGCGCTGGTCGCCCGACGGCCGGCAACTGGCCTTCCTCTCCCGCCGCAGCGGCGCCCTCCAAATCCACCTCCGCCCTCAGCAACAACTCACCCACTCCCCCACCGGCATCGAGTTCTTCAAGTGGTCCCCCGACGGCTCCCAGATCGCCTACGTCGCCCCCAAACCTTTTACGCCTGAGCAAGCCCGCGACCGTGCCGCCGGCCGCGACATGATCATCGGCGGCCAGAACTACCGCGATAGCGCCATTACGCTCGTCAACGTCGCCACCGGCGCCGCCCGCACGCTCGCCATCCCCCGTCACGTCCTCACCTTCGATTGGTCCCCTGACGGCAAGAAGCTTGCTTACTCCGCGCAAAAGAACGGTCGCGGCCACGAGCGCTTCCACGTCGACCTCTACGAGTACACACTCGCCTCGGGTCAGGACCAGCCTCTCGTTACCCAACCCGGCCAGGACCTGCAGCCGCTTTACTCGCCCGATGGCCGCCACCTTCTCTTTCACTCACAGATGGGCCAACTCGGCTACTTTGGTCCGCGCCACTTCGCCCTGGTTCCCTCTGGCGGCGGCCGCGTCCGTTACCTCACCGAAAAGCTCGATGGCGACGTCTTCAATCCGCGCCGCGTCTGGTGGAGCGCCGACAGCCGCGAAGTCCGTTTACTGGCCGGCAAAGGCACCGGCGACTATCTCTATTCGCTCGACGTCGCCACCGGCCAGGCCCAGCGCCGCGAGCGTCTCTCCGACTTCAGCCTCAGCCGCGATGGCGCGCACCTCGCCTATCTCCTTGACTCCGCCCTGATCCTCGATCAGAAGACGCTCCTCGATCTCAAGCCCGTCGGCTTCCCCTCCTTCAAGACGGAAACCGTGCGCTGGAAAGCCAAGGACGGCCTGGCCGTCGAAGGCGTCCTCCGCTATCCCGTCGGTTACGTTCCCGGCAAGCCCATCCCCGTCATCGTCTCCGTCCATGGCGGCCCCACCGGCGCGGCCACCGAATCGTTCCCCGTTCCCCGCATGTATCCCACGCAGGCCTTTCTGCAGGAAGGCTACGCCGTCTTCGAACCCAACTTCCGCGGCAGCATCAATTACGGCCCCGCCTTCCGCACCCCCACCATCCAGCAACAAGGCTATGGCGACATGGACGACATCATGTCCGGCGTGGACTACCTGATCGCCCAAGGCATCGCCGATCGCGATCGTCTGGGACTCATGGGTTGGAGCTATGGCGGCTATCTCACGTCCTGGATGATTACGCGCACCAACCGCTTCAAAGCCGCGTCCCTCGGCGGCTGCAGCATGGATTGGATCACTTACTACGGCATGGCCGTCGGCGGCGACGATGGTCCGCCCGAAGTCATTCACGAATACTTCGGCGGCGCGCCCTGGGCTCGTCTCGAAGCCTACGAACGCCACTCCCAACGTGGCCGCTTGAAGGACATCAAAACGCCGTCCCTGCTCATGCGCGGTGAACGCGACCTCGACAACGTCGCCGAACTCTATCTCGCGCTCACCGAGCTCGGCGTGCCCACCGAGTTCATCACTTATCCGCGCGAACCCCACTCCATCGGCGAACCCGCGCACCAGCACGACATGATGACGCGCAACGTCGCCTGGTTCAAACGCTGGATCCCGGTACGTTAGGCCCGCTTCAGTCGCAACGGCGCCGCAATCTCGGCGCCCTTCGGATCCGGCAACCGCACCACTTCCGAAATCTGATGCGCCGTGCTCACCAGCATCGACGCCAGGTGCTGAATCGTCCCGCTGTGGATCTCGTTCGTCGTCCCCACCAGGCTCAGTCCGCCCACCACTTTGCCGTTATCGAACAACGCCCCGCCGATGCAGCGGATGCTGATCTCTTCTTCTTCGTCGTCCATCGCATAGCCGCGCTGCCGTACGGCCGCCAACTCCTGCTTCAGGCGCTTCATCGAACAGATCGTGTTCTCGTTATGCCGCATAAAGCCTTGCTCGCGCAGCAGGTCCGTCATCTCTTCTTCTTCCATGTACGCGGCAATCGCCTTGCCGATCGCCGTGCAATGCAAGCTCAAGTGCTTCCCCACCCACGTCGCGATCGGCGGCACGCCCGCCGGCGTCACCTTGTCGATCAACAGGCAGGCGCCATTCTCCAGAATCGCCATGTGCACCGTCAGTCCGGCCTCTTCGGAAAGCCTGCGCAGATAGGGCCGCGCCTTCTCGCGCAGCCCAATGCCGTTCAACGCCAGGTTGGCGAGATTACACACTCGTAAACTCACGCTGTACTTGCCCGTCTGTGAATCGCGGAACAGATAACCGCACTGCTCCAGCGTTCGCAGCAGACAAAAAGCAGAACTCTTGGGTAAGTCCAGGTAGCGGGTCAGTTGGGACAAGGTCAAGCCGCCACGCGATCGGGCGATTGACTCCAACACTGCTAAACCTCTCTCGAGCGCGGGCGCCGTGGCCTTGGAAACACTCTCCATTCACACCTCCGCGAAAGCCCAGAATAGGGTCTCTCTCCCGCACTGTCAACGCAGCTGGCCCACTCAGTTCAACTAATCGAACAGGATTCGGCCTAATGAACCTCCGCGCGCCTCCTCCGCGCTACCCTTTCAGTCATGGTTGTCGACGTCCATAGCCACTTTTTCGAATACCCGCGCCATTTTTCCCCTGACTTTATTCGCGAATCCGTCCGTGGTCGCAACTTCGAGCTCGACCTCACCGTCCGCTGGGAAGACTACGCCAAGGGCGCCACTCAAGCCGATCGCACCATCGTCTTCGGCGGCAAGGCGAAGCTCGCCGGCCTCTGGGTGCCTGACCACGAGGTCGCCGGCTACGTCGCCCAACATCCGGACCGTCTGATCGGCTTCCTCTCTCTCGACCCCACCCAGCCCGGCTGGCAGGACGAACTCCGCGAAGGTCACGAAACGCTCAAGCTCAAAGGCATCAAGCTCATGCCGATGTACGCCGGCTTCTATCCCAACTCGCGCGACCTCGACCCGCTCTGGGAATACGCCACCCGCCACTCGCTGCCCGTCCTGCTCCACACCGGCACCACCTTCATCAGCAAAGCGCCCCTCGCCTGCACGCTCCCTCGCCTGCTCGACGATGTCGCCATCCGCTTCCCCGAAGTCCGGATGATCCTCGCTCACCTCGGCCACCCGTACGAAGGCGAATGCGTCGTCACCATTCGCAAACACACCAACGTCTACGCCGATTGCTCCGCGCTCCACTACCGGCCCTTCCAGCTCTACCATTCGCTGATGCTCGTCCAGGAGTATGGCGTTTGGGACAAAGTCCTCTTCGGCAGCGACTATCCGTTCACCACGCCCGATGCCAGCATCGTCGGCATGCGCGCCTTGAACGACATGCTCGAAGGCACTAAGCTCCCTCGCCTCAACATGGACGCCATGGAGCGGCTCTTTCACCGCGACTCCCTCTCGATCCTCGGCATCAACCCTTAACCGCCTTGCGGGGGCGCGCGACTTCTCGTTCAATAACGCGAACGGCCCCGCCCCCGCCCATTGCCCTGTCCCCTCGCCAACCCTTACCCTGAACACCATGGAGCATTCCGAGCCTGCCATCAGCCGCCGCAGTGCCTGGATCCTCGTCGCGCTCCTCTCGGTCGCCTTCGTCATCAACTACCTCGACCGCCAGGTCGTCTTCGCTATCTTCCCGATCCTCCGCCGCGAACTCTCCTTCACCGACACCCAGCTCGGCCTCGTCGGTAGCCTCTTCACCTGGACCTACTCGCTCGCCATGCCCGTCTCCGGCCGCCTGGCCGACATCTTTCCCAAGCACCGCATGGTCATCGCCTCGCTCATCCTCTGGAGCCTCGCCACCCTCACCACCGCCTTCAGCCGCGACATCAATGAGTTCCTCCTCTCGCGCATCTTCATGGGCCTCAGCGAATCGCTCTACGTCCCCGCCGCCATCGCTCTCATTACCCAAGCCCACGCCGGCGCCACGCGGTCCCGCGCGCTCGCCGTCCACGGACTCGCCCAATTTGCCGGCATCACCCTCGGCGGCTGGTTCGGCGGCTGGGCCGGCGAAACCATCGGCTGGCGCTCCGGCCTGTTGATTCTCGCGGCCGTCGGGGTCGCCTATTCGCTGTTCATCATGCGCTTCCTCACCGCCGCCGCGGCGAACCCCACGCCCGTCGCGGCCACCGCTCCCCAGGGCAAGGCCACACCGCTCGACCTCTTGCGTTCCCCCGCTTACCTCGCCCTTGCCATCACCTTCCTCAGCTTCTGCTCCATGCTCTGGATGCTCTACGCCTGGCTCCCCAGCTACCTCTATGAGCGCTTCCAGCTCTCGCTCTCCGCCGCCGGACTCACGGCCACCCTCTTCCTCCAATCCGGCTCCGCCGCCGGCGCCCTGCTCGGCGGCTACGTTGGCGATACCTGGGGCACACGCCGCGCTTCCGGACGCTTCCACGTCCTCGTCTTCGGCCTCGTCCTCTGCGCGCCCTTCGCCCTGGCGACCTTCGCCGCGCCCACTCTCCCCCTGCTCAAGATCTCCGCCTTCTGCTTCGGCCTGTTTGCTGGCATCTTCGTCTCGAACATCTTCGCCAGCGCCTATGACCTCGTCGCGCCGCAGAACTTCGGCCTCGCCACCGGCGTCATCAACATGGCTGGCGGCCTGGGCAGCGGCGCCGCCATCCTCTTCACCGGCATGCTCAAACAGTCCTTCTCCATCTCCTCGCTGATGGCCCTGGGCACCACCTTCGCCCTCATCATGGCGGTCGTCTTCCTGCTCACCCTGCGCTTCGCCGGACCCGCCACGAACCCTCGCCCCGCCGCCGTGGCCGCCTGACCGATTCTGTTCCATCGTTTGAACTCGCCCCCCTGCGCGCCCCTTTGCCCGCCGCCGCTTCATCTACCCTGAACACATGCTTCTCTCCCACGCCGCTTGGCCCGAAGTTGCCGCCCTGCCGCGCGAAACCATCGTCGTCGCGCCCTTCGGCGCCACCGAACAGCACGGCCATCATCTCCCCTTCGGCACGGATGCCTTGATCGGCCAAGCCATCTCGGAACGCCTCGATCGCGCCGTCCCCGGACTCCTCACCATGCCGATGCAATGGGCCGGCTACTCGCCCCACCACATGGACTTCCCCGGTTCGCTCACCCTCACCGCCGAAACCTATATCCGCGTCGCCGTCGAACTCATCGGCTCCCTCGCCCGCGCCGGCTTCCATCGCTTTCTCATCCTGAATTCGCACGGCGGCAACCGCGCCATCCTCGATGTCGCCGCCACGGAACTCAAAGTCGCCTTCCCCCAGGCCACCTTCGTCACCGCCACTTACTGGAACGTCGCCCGCGCCGAACTCCAGGCTCTGCGCGAGTCCGCCGAAGGCGGCATGGGCCACGCCTGCGAACTCGAGACGTCCATGATGCTCTCCATCGCCCAACCCACCGTCAAGATGGACCTCGCCCGCCCCGACGGCGCCTGGCCCTGTTCGGACTTCTTCGCGCACGACATGCTCGGCGGCGGCCAAATCGGCCTCTCGTCCACCTTCGCCGAGTTCACCAAATCCGGCGCCAACGGCGATCCCCGCACCGCCAACGCAGAAAAAGGCGACCGATTTCTCACGGCCATCGTCGAGCGATTGGCCGTGCTCGTTCGCCAATATCAAACGGGAGAATTACTGCGGACCAAACCGGTCAGCTAATGCCCAACAAGCCGAGCGTATCGCGGTGCACCATCTCCTCGATGCGCTCCACCGGGATGCGCGGCATGCCCGTGCCTTCCGCCACCGCGTTCACCTTTTTCAACGCTTCCATCGTGCCGCCCGGCGTCGTCACCGGATAGTCCGAACCGAACAGCAGCTTGTGCATCACGCCATACTCCATTGCTAGCACCAGCGCGTTGTAGAACTGCCACGGCCGGTAGTAAAGCGCCGAGATGTCGGCATACAGATGCGGATGCTTGCGAATCAACGACAACGTCTCGCCGATCCACGGATGCCCCATGTGCGCGATCACCAGCCGCAGATTCGGAAACGCGAGCGCCGCCGGTTGCAGCAGCACCGGATTCGCCACTTCCAGCGACACATTGCAGCAGAACGTCGTGCCCTGATGAATCAGAATCGGAATCTCCAACTCCTCCGCCCGGCGGAAGAGCGCCATCGCACCCTTGTCCGACGGATGCACGTTCTGATAAATCGGACCCAGCTTCAGGCCCTTTAAGCCCAGCTTCAACACCGCGTAGTCCAACTGCTCCACGCAGTCTTCATCGCTCGGGTCCACCGAACAAAAGCCCACCAGTTTCTCCGGATGCTGCTTCACATAGCCGGCCACATACTCGTTCGGAATCACATAGCCGACATGATGCGCGCGAAAGCCCAAGACGATGGCCTTATCCACCGTCTCCATGGCCTTCCAATGCTCATCCAGATCCACCACCAGCTTCAGGTTCGGATTCTGCGACACGCGCCGCGCATCGTCCTGAAACTGCTGGCTCATGTGCTGGGCTTCGCCCACGTGCGTATGGCAATCGACGATCAAAGCACACCGTACTTCTTATAGACATCCGCCAGCAACAGGCCGCGCTTCAGCTCATCGCGGCTGTGATTCTCCCGCGTCACCTTATCGGTCGCGCGCGCAATCACTTCGGTCACGATGCTCGCCGGCACCACCACCACGCCATCAAAGTCCGCAAACACCAGGTCGCCCGGCCAGACGGACACTTCGCCGCATTCGATCGGCACGTTGTAATCGGTCACCACGCCGCGGCCCATCGAGTCCACCGGCTTGATGCCCGTCGCGAAGACCGGGAACTTCAGTTCCTG
>JBGAHE010000015.1:0-87085 GCA_044226365.1 Bryobacteraceae bacterium | reverse complement strand
GCCCCGCCGCTGTCGCCCGCATCGGAAACTTCTACGCGCAGAATCGCGATGGCTTTGTCGTCCACTACCGCGCCGGCGGCACCGAACTCCGTTTTCCTGAAGGCAGCAAAGTCCTCGCCCCGCCCGATGCCTGGCCCGAAGCCTCCGGCATCGTCGCCCGCGATGGCGGCTTCTATCTTTGGGCGCGCATGGCCCAGGGCGACACCAGCGTCACCGCCAGCTACCCGCTTTCCGACGAAGCCCTGAATGGTCTCGTGCAAGGCTTGGGCAGCGTTGCCCTGACTACCTCGCTGTCTCTCGACTCGGCTCGCCAGCCCGGCGTCAAACTGCAGCGCGCTGCCAGCGACCCGCACGAAATCCTCGCCGCCAAAAAGCTTCCCCCGGCCGCCAACTCCCTCGACGAACTCTTCTACCTGATCACCGACGCCCCCACCCACTACGCCAACTGGACTGAGCCCGGCTCCGCCAAAGGCGCTTCCTTCTACATCGTCTCCCGCGTCTCGGCCGTGCTCCGCCAGCTTTATGCCCAGGAAGTCGAAGTCGACCTGGCCACCATTGCCCTGCAATCCATCGGCGTCCTCTTCCTGATCGTCGAACTGATTGCCCTCGCCATCGGCATCTCGCTCACCCGCTCCATCACCACCGCCGTCCACGACCTCTACGAAGGCACCGAACGCGTCATGGAAGGCGACTTCGCTCACCGCATCCGCGCCGTCGGCCGCGATCAGATTGCCAGCCTCAGTCAAAGCTTCAACCGCATGACCGAGAACCTCGAGCGCCTGCTCAAGGTCGCCAAAGAAAAAGAGCGTCTGCAGGCCGATCTCGAAATCGCCAGCGAAGTCCAGCGCGCCCTTTACCCGCGTGCCGTCCCCCATCTCGAATCGCTCACCCTCCGCGCCCTCTGCCATCCGGCGCGCACGGTCTCGGGCGACTTCTACGACTATCAACCGCTGGTGCCCGGCAAAGTCGCGCTGCTCTTAGGCGACGTCGCCGGCAAAGGCATCTCCGCCGCCCTCCTGATGGCCAGCATCCAGTCGTCCTTCCGCACCTTGATCCGCGAATGTATTGACTATGCGAAGGCTTCGCCCAATTACTGCTGGTCCACCGCTCACTTAGTGGCGCGCCTCAACGAACAGGTCTACGCCACCACGTCTCCGGAAAAGTACGCCACCCTCTTCCTCGCCATTTACGACGACACCACCGGCCTGCTCGAATACACCAACGCCGGTCACCTGCCGCCCATTCTGTTGCGCCGCGATCGCATCGAGCATCTTTCCGTCGATGGCACCGTCGTCGGCGCTTTCCCCAAAGTTCCCTATGGCGAAAGCCGTCTCCAACTCGAGAAAGACGACTTACTCATCGCCTTCACCGACGGCGTCTCGGAACCGGAAAACGCCTACGGCGAGATGTTCGGCGAAGAGCGCCTCGTCGACTTAGTCCGTCAGAAGTTCGATCGCGGCGACGACGAGATCATGCAATCCGTGGCCGACTCCGTCCAGCAATGGACCGGCACCGCCGAAATGCAGGATGACCTCACGCTTCTGATCGCGCGCAAAAACTAAGCGCGATATTCGTCCGCGCGCCAGTTCTTCACGGCTCGCTTGATGGCATCCGGTTCGGTGCCGCTCTCCGCCGCTTGGCGGGCCAACTCCAGAAACTCCCCGTCGGACGCAAACCGCAACGCCACAATCTGCTTCGGCGTCAGCCGCGCATCCAGCAGCTTGCCCGTCATCACATAGTGCCGCAGATTCTCTTCCGCCCGGATCGCCCGGTCCTGCACCTTCAGCGCAAACGTTCTGGCGTAAGCCAGTCCCGCCAGGATCAACATCGTCAGCACCAGAATCAGCGTCGCGCTGTACATCCGCTGATGGTCGCCCCAACCCTTATAAATATTCACGCCCGCCCCGATCGCCGTCAGCAACAACCCCACCCCTACGGCCAGAAAACCGGGAACCCGCTGCACGTGATTCGCATAGTTCTGTGTCGACATGGAGTTCATCATCACACGCTAAGGCCGAACGTGAAAGCTTTCCTCCAGAATTCTTCCCGTCGCCTCCACGTCCACCACCGCGCGAAAGGCGGATCCGTCATCGCTGAACCGCAGATCGAACACCGTCACCCGCTGCGCCCCCGCCGGCTCATCCATCGGCACCACGCGCCACACCGGCCATTGCGAAAAATTCAGAAATCGCCGCAACACTTCTGACTTCTTGGCCACCGCCTGCATCTCCGCCGACGGCTTCGCCAGGATCTGTCCGCGTTCCGGATCGAACTCCAGCAGCAGATTCATCTCATGCACCGCATAGAACGAATCCGTCTCCACCAGCCCGCGCCACATTAACGGACTGAACGTCGTCGGCAGCGCCACCACGCGCCGCGGCGACATCCCCTGCTGCACCCGCGCGCTCAACAACTGCTCCGCCCGCGACTTCATCAAGCCCCGCCCGCCCAGCCACAGCATCGTAAAGCACAGCGCGAAGATCGCCCACCCCCGCCCCGTCGATGCCTTCCCGCCGATCTCGCCCGCCACCAGCTTCGAGAGCGCCGGACCCGCCAGCGCCAGCAGCAGCACCACCGCCAGCACGCTGTCGAAGATAAACAGCACCGGCCATTGATGCCAGCTCTGGCTGAACGGCGCCGCCAGATGCGTCCCGTACGAGGTCACGAAGTCGAGCCCCAGATGCGACGCCAACCCCACCAGCGAAGCCACCCAGCCTCCCAACCACGGCACCGGCTTGCCCAGCAGCCGGAACAGCATCACCGGCAGCAACGCCAGCAGCGGCGCGGCCGCCACGCCATGCGTCACCCCGCGATGCACATCCAGGTAGAACAGCTCGCCGCCCGCCAGACTCACGATGTCGAGATCCGGCAGATTCGCCGCCACCAACATCAAGCCCGTCGCGTGCGGCGTCAGCCCCTTCAGTCCCGCCCGCGCCAGGGCCACCCCGATTAAGGAATGCGTCAGATTATCCATTTAGCGATACGCCGGCGGCATCAGCAGCGTCAACGCTTCGGGCACAATCTCGGCCCGCCCCGGAATCGGCCCCGCGGCTTCGCCATCCAACTGCGCGAACACCGGTGCATTGGCTTCGGAAAACTCCACGGACGACCCGCGCAGCACCGCCACCCCCGTCATCCGCGGCAGACAGTTCAGCGCCACTCCCGCCAGATACTTCAGATACCGCGGCGCCAGCGACCCCGAGAACAGCACAATCTCGAAGTCCGGTTCCGTCAGCCGCACCTGCCGCGCAATCTCCAGGTCACCCCCGTAATTGCGCACCCGCGTCGCCAGCGCAAAGCTCGCCCGGTATTGCCGCCCGTCCACCGTCACCGTGAACTCCGGCAACCGCCGCAGCACGCTGCGGAAGCCCTCGATCCAATACGCCACCTTGCCCAGTTGCCGCTTCAGATTCGGGTTCAGATGCTCCACAATGTGCGCATCGAGCCCCACCCCCGCCATCAGCGCAAAATGCCGATCGCCTTGCGCGGAACTCAACCGCCCCAACGCAATCCGCCGCGGCTCAAACGACGGCAATTGCCGCGCCACCTTCTCCATCGAACCCGGCAGGCCTAACTCGCAGCACAGCACGTTCGCGGTCCCGCCCGGCAACGCCGCCAGCGGCACCGCGCTTCCCGCCATCCCGCTGATCACCTCGTTGATCGTCCCGTCGCCCCCCGCCACCAGCACCACATCCGCCCCGTCCTTCACTGCCTGCGCCGCCAGCGACCCCGCCATTCGCGGTCCCGTCGTCGGCTGCTCCCGAATCGTCCAACCCTGCTCTCGCAGCACCGCCAACGCCTTCGCCAAACGCTGCGGATGCCGGCGCAATGCACCGGCTTGCGGATTGTAGATGAGGACGCCGTTGCGGTAGATCAAGGTGGGGCGAGTTCCGAAGTTACAATAGTCATCGTACCCGAATGTCTTCTGCCCGGCTGCGTGTGGACCAACTTCGCCAGGAGTTGCGGCATCACGAACACCTCTATTACGTCCTCGATCAACCCGAATTGGCTGACGCCGATTACGACCGGTTGATGCGCGAACTGCAGGACCTCGAAGCCGCCCATCCCGACCTCCTCACCCCGGACTCGCCCACCCAGCGCGTTGGCGGCAAACCCCGCGAAGGCGTCGCCACCGCCGCCCACAGCTCGCCCATGCTCAGCCTCGATAACGCCCTCAACGAAGGCGAACTCCGCGAGTTTGACCGCCGCGTCCGCGACCTCCTCAAAGGCGTCCCCTTCGTCTACGCCGCCGAACTCAAGCTCGATGGCCTGTCCATGGCCGCCCGCTATGAGAACGGACGCTTCGTCCAGGCCATCACCCGCGGCGATGGCCAGGTCGGTGAAGACGTCACCGAAAACGCCCGCACCATTCGCACCCTGCCCTTGCAGGTCACCAGTCGTTGGCCCGCCTTCGAGGTGCGCGGCGAAGTGCTCATGACCCGTCGTGCCTTTGAGTCCGTCAACGCCGAGCGCGAATCCGAGGGCCTGCCCCTCTACGCCAACCCCCGCAACTCCGCCGCCGGCTCCTTGCGCATGCTCGATCCCGCCATCACCGCCAAGCGCAAGCTCGAGTTCTTTCCTTACTTCCTCCTCGTCGACGGCCAGCCCGCTCTGCCTTCGCACTGGGAATCGCTCGACGCCATGAAGGGCCTCGGCTTCAAGGTCAACGAGCGCCGCGCCCTTTGCCCCGATGTCGACACCCTCTGGACCTTCTTCGCGGGCTGGGAGAATCAGCGCGACGGCCTGCCCTACGAAATTGATGGCGTCGTCGCCAAAGTCGATTCTGTCGCGCAGCAGCAAGCTCTCGGTTGGACGGCCAAAGCCCCCCGCTGGGCCATCGCCCTCAAATACCAGGCCCGCGCCGCCGTCACCGTCATCGAAGACATCGGCGTGCAGGTTGGCCGCAGCGGCGCCCTCACCCCCGTCGCCTTCCTCCGCCCCGTCGTCGTCGGCGGCGTCACCGTCCAGCGCGCCACGCTTCACAACGAAGACGAGATCAATCGCCTCGGCCTGCAGATCGGTGACAGCGTCACCGTCGAACGCTCCGGCGATGTCATCCCCAAAGTCGTTCGCGTCGAAGCCGAAGGCGCCGAGCGCCGCCCCTTCAAAATGCCCACCGAGTGTCCCGTCTGCGGGGGACCCATCGTGCGCGCCGAAGGCGAAGTCGCCGCCCGCTGCGTCAACTCCAGTTGCCCCGCGCGGCTCAAGGAAAGCCTCCTCCATTTCTCCCGCCGCAGTGTCATGGACCTCGATGGCGTCGGCGAAGCGCTCGTCGACCAGTTAGTCGCCCGCCAATACGTCAGCTCGATCGCGGACTTCTACACGCTCGACCTCGCGAAGTTACTCACCCTCGAACGCATGGGCGAAAAGTCCGCCGCCAAGATCCTCGAAAACATCGAGAAGTCGAAGTCCAGGCCCCTACCCCGTCTGCTGAACGGCCTCGGCATCCCCTTCGTTGGCGAACGCACCGCGCAAATTCTCGCGGAAACCTTTGGCTCCGTCGACGCGCTCGCCGCCGCCGAAGAAGCCGCCCTACAGGAAGCTGAGGAAGTCGGCCCCAAGGTCGCAAAGAGTATCTACACCTTCTTCCGCACGCCGCAAAACCAGGAACTCATCGAGCGTCTCCGTCAGGCCGGACTTACCTTCACCCACACCATCAAGGTTCGCGAGAAGTCGCCCCTTGAAGGACTCACGTTCGTTCTCACCGGCACGCTACCCAATCTCAGCCGGGAAGAGGCGAAGGAAAAGATTGAAGAAGCCGGAGGTAAAGTCGCCGGCTCCGTCTCGAAGAAGACGAATTATGTAGTGGCCGGCGAAGAAGCCGGCTCGAAGCTCGAAAAGGCACAAACTTTGGGCATCAGGATCTTAAACGAAGCGGATCTCCTGGCCCTATTGGAGACTAGTTGAAATCATTTTTGCAGAAGCTCACGGCAACCCTGGTGAGCTTCGGGCCTGCGGGCATCTTTCTCATTACCCTGATCGATTCAGCCGGTGTCCCCTTGCCCGGCGGTGCTGACCTTCTCCTGGTACTTCTCTCTTCGCGGAACCCGGCGCTGGCGCCCCTCTATGCCGGCTTGGCCGTGCTCGGTTCGCTCCTTGGCACCATGTTTCTGTATTTCCTCGCTCGCAAGGGCGGAGAAGCATTCCTCGATCGCCGCACCGCCACCGGACGCGGAGCCCGTTTCCGCCATTGGTATCAGAAGTACGGCATGGTGACGGTCTTTGTGCCGGCCCTCTCGCCGGTCCCGATGCCCATGAAGATCCCGGTCTTTTGCGCCGGAGCTTTAGGTGTTCCGCCTTTGCGCCTTGCTGGCATCGTTGCCATCGCCCGCGTCATCCGCTATGGCGGACTTGCCTGGCTGGGCACCAAGGTCGGCGAGAACTCCATGGCCGTCATTCTCACCTATAAGTGGCACTTACTCGGCGGCGTCCTGCTTCTGGCTGTGGCGCTGGTGATTTACTTACGAACCTCAAGGGCCGCTAACCACTAACGGAGTCCGGCGGAACGCAAACCGTCCGCCCACGGCATCGATAACATTCAACTGGCACGTGTACTCCCCCGGCGCCAGTCGGTTCAACACCAGGTCGCCATTGAATGCCAACACGCCTTCGCGATTCGGCACCGCCACCGGCCGCAGCGGTGCGGACTCGTACACCTTTTTCTTGCCCTGATAGACCGCGAGTGTCGCCGCCGCCGTCGTCGCCTGATACACCTCGGCAAACGCATGCAGCGTCTGCGCGCGCTTGAACACGTGCGTCACGCTCGGAATCAGCTTGTTGCCATTGAACACCAGCGGATTCATCGCCACCAGCTTCTTATTCTTCTCCGCCACGCCCACCGCCGCACTTAATGGCTCGCGCTGCGCGCCAATCACCAGCGAACTCACTGCCGCTTCCGGCGACGGCGGATCGCCCGGCACGCGGAACCGCGCCTCGAATGTTCCCATCGCCCCCGATTGGTTCTCCCGCACCAACGCCTTCAAAGAATAATCACCGGGCTCCAGCGCCAGCACCGCATCGTAAAGAATGCTCTTCTGCGCCAACTGTTCGGCATTGTCGCCGAACTTCAGCTTGATGGCATCCCGCAAACTCTGTACGATGCGCCCGCGTGCGTCCTTCACCTGCGCAATAAAGTCGAGTTCCGTACTGCCTTTCTTCGCCAAAGGAATCTTCGATCCCGGAATCTTGATCGCCAGCGGCACCATCTGCCGCCCTCGCCCCTGCCGGAAATACAGTAACTCCACCGCCAGCGGTAACTCCGTCGCCGGATTGCCCAGCGCCAGCGCATCCGCTAACTGCTTCTCGCGCTCGCCTCCATCCAGCTTGGACCAAACCTTGTCGGCATAGTACCCGCCCCGGTAGTCGAGCGCATACTTCATCGTCGGCGGCAGCTCCACCTTGATCTTCCGGTATCGCCCATCCTTCGCGGTGTTCGCGCTGTAGTAAGCCAGCGTATAGTAGCTCTCCACGGACTTCTGCGCGTCCACCATCCCCAACGTCAGGTCATTCGAATCGAGCAGCGCCTTGCCGCCCGTATCCGCTGCCAGCGTATGCAGCGTCTCCTGCTGATCGTTGAACTGATCGCGCGCCTGCGTCTGGAACTTACCGGAAAACACGGACGATCCTCGCGGCGCCGCACTGCTCGCATCGAGTCCTGCGGCCACCTGTAAACCGCGCGCGTCGATCGGATAGAACGATACATTCGCCTTCACTGCCGCATTCACGGTCGATTGCAATTGCGATTGATTCTCCACGCCCGTCTTACTCACCCCGCTCGCAAAGTAAATCACGGCCTTCTTCTCGGGAATCTTCGCCAGTTGATTTACTAAGTCTTCCAGCGCCCCCAGCCGCCGGTCCGTGTTGAAGACATTGAACTCCGCCTCATCGGCTGCCAGGTCCCCATTCGCCGCATCCGGATCGTCCACATTCGCATTCGAAGCGGGATCGTCAATTAGATCCGTCGCGCGAAACCCTTGCACCGCGCGAATCAATCGCTCCCGATCGTCGGTGAAGTCCACCACCGTCTTCAGCGTGTTCGAGAACGTGTAGAGCGCCACCAGATCGGCCGTCGTCAGCTGCGTCGAAAGAAACTTGATCGCTGCTTCGCGCGCCCGGATCTGATCCGCCGGCGGCATCCCCGCCATGTCGAAGAACAACGCCAGCGCCCGCCGATCGCTGAAGCTCGGCCTCTCCGCTGGCGCCTCCTCCCGCAACGCCTTCGGATCATACTGCGGCACTTCCACGGCCGGCAGTTTCTCCGAAGAGAGGCTCTGGAATTCGAACACCGTCAACGTTTGCGGCTTGCCATCTTCGAGGACACGGAAGTCTTCCTTCTTCAGATTCGTCACCGGCTTTCCAGCCTTGTCCTTCACCGTGACATTCACCACCACCAGACTCGCCGACGTCTCAAAACGGATCACGTCCGGCTGCTGCTGCGCCATTAAGGCCGACGCGAGTAGAATTGCTAAAGCCTGTCGCATAGAGTTAGAACCGGAACCGCACCTGGATCTGAATCGTTCTCATCTGTGCCGCCGCCAACGGCAGCCCATAGTTCGACGCATTCACCACCGTCCCTAGGCTGGTGAACGTCGGCCGGTTCGTCAGGTTATTCGACTCCAACCGCAACTCCAGTTGCTTCCGCTCATGAATCCGGAAGGACCGTCCAAACGACGCGTTCATCGTAAACAGCGTCGGCGTCGGAATCGTATTGCGTGCCGCATTTCCATACCGCCCCGCCGGCGGTAGCGTAAAAGCGAGTAAGTTGAAAAAGCCGCTGCCCGAGTCAATCGGCAACCCTGTCGCGTCCGCGCGCCCGCTGCCCACCACGCCCGTTCCCGCCGTATCGCTCTGATTGCCCAGCACGCGCGCCGTCAGCGGATTACCCGTCGTCAACGTCACCGCGCCGGTCAGCGTCCAGTTTCGCAGAATGGCCCCCGGCGCACCGGGCAGCCGCCACGCGCCCGTCCGATTCGCCACCGGCGAAGCCAGCACAAAGCTCGTCGTCAGCGAATGCCGCACGTCGAACGTCGACAGACCTCGCTCCGCCGCCAGATTCTGGTCATCCTGCACCACGGTACCGCCGCCCGCGCCACCCACCGAACTGGCATTGTCAATCGACTTGCCGTACGTATAGAGCGCATTCAGCGATAGCCCCCGCGTAAATCGCCGTGTCAACCGTGCCTGCGCGGCGTGAAAGATCGAGTTGCCCGCCGAAGTATCGAGCGTAAAGCCCACGGCATTGCCCAACAAGCGCCGTGCCTCCGAATCCGCCGGCGACCCCGGCGCCGCCCGGTTCGGCAACCGCTGTAAGTCCAGCCGTGTCCCCTTAGTTCCCAGATACCCTAACTCCACCACATAACTGCGATTGAGCTCTTTCTGCACTGACAAACTCCACGTCTGCGCATAGCCAATCCGATAATTGCGATCAATCGCATATGTATTGGTAATGCTCTGCGACGGCGTCACCGCGAAGCCATTCTCGATCGTCAGCACCCGCGCCGGCGACGTATTCAGCGTCCCCGTACTGGCAAACGGCGGCTGCGACGCCAGCCGAGTCGCGAAACCCTGATAGATGTTGCCGTTGTAGTACCAGCCATACGCCCCGCGTACCGTCGCCCCCAGCTTCCTCCCCGGCTTCCAGGCAAACCCGAACCGTGGCGCCAGATTATTCGGATCGCCGTTGATCAGCGCCCGCGGAAACTCGCCCGTGTATGGCCCCGCCTTGCCGGGCGTCACCACAGCCACGCCCGTAATTCCCGGAGCCAGATCGAGGTTCGCCAACCGGTCATACTTCTCCACCCACGGGCTGTAGTACTCGTACCGCATCCCGAAATTCAGACTCAGATTCGGCGCCGCCTTCCATTCGTCCTGCACAAAGAACGACGTATTCACCGCCCGGTAGTAGTTGCTCGGTGACCCGAACCGGATCGAGCTCGATTGCGGCCGGCTCAGCAGAAAGTCCGCAAAGTCAAAGCCTGTCGCCGCGAGTGGCACGCCATTCGCGTCTAACTGACTGGTCGCGATACCGGAGAACGTATAAGTGCCCCGCGCATTCTGATCCGTCCGCAGATTCGTCATCGCCCGCGAGATGTCCCCTCCGGCCGACCAGTTATGCTTGCCCCGAATCCAGATATAGCTCGCGCCAAATGTCAGATTGAGATCCCGCCGCAGCGACGGACTCCCATCCGAAAGTCGCCCGAAGTTCGTAAAGCTCAAATTCGGCGGCCCATAATTAATCGGATCCTGCGCCGCCCCCTGAATGCCCAATTGCGCCGCCACATTGTCTTTGTAAGCAAAATACGGCACCAGATCGGACGTGTTCCGATTCGCCCGCACCCGCACCGTCTGGATCAACGTCGCCGAGTAACTCCGCGTCCAACTCAAGTCCGCATTGTAACTATGCCCCGATGATTCGTCGACAAAGCCAAACAACTGCGCGGACTGCCCGCTTCGGCTCTGTCCGCCCACGCTTGCCGACAGCCGATCCTTCGCCGTCAGCGGATGATTGATCCGCCCACTCACCGCCTGCGAGTTCTGCGGCACGCCCGTCACAAACTGATAGTTCTGAATCGGCAGCGCGACGTTCGGCTCCGGAATCAGCTTCAACAAACCAGCCGCCGCCGGACTGATGCGGTCCGCTGGAATCCTGTTGCCCGCAAACGGCAGTCCGCTCAGCGGATCGTAAATCGTCACCGGCCCCCGGATTAGCGATTGCGAAAAGTCCCCCGCGCGTTCCAGCGCGGTCGGCACGGTCGCCACGCCGCTAAATGGCGTTCGCCCATGCGTCAACGAATACTGCAAAGTAAACTGCGTCCGCTTCGCCTTCGGCAGCGCGCCGCCGATCATCCCGCTGAAGCGCAGTTGCGACTGGTCCGGCTTCGGATACAGCAAACCCGTCAACGAGTACGGCCGCGCATTCCACGCCGCGTCCCGCGCCGAGAACGTCAGCATCCCGCGGATGTCCTGGCGGCCCTGCCGCTGTCGATTCCCAAAACTCGGCCCTGCCCCCCCCGGACCACCGAAACGCCCCCCGCGCATCCCGCCCGGACCACCGGGCCCTCGTCCCCCACCAGGTCCACCACCCGGACCGCCAAACCCTCCGCGCGGCCCCCCCGGACCACCGAATCCGCCACCGCCACCGCCAAACCCGCCGCCACCAAAGCCGCCACCCCCAAAGCCACCACGAAACCCACCCGGACCACCCGTCCCGCCGCCCATCCCCGGACCTCCCGGCCCGCCCGCCAACATTCCCCCCATCCGTTCCTGCATCCCCTCCGGACCACCCATCCCCGGCCCGAATCCATTCGGATCGAGTGGCGCCTCCGCCTGCCCCGTCTGCAGACCTCGGCTCATGCTTCCCGTCACCAAAAACGCCTCGTTCGCCGACCCGTCGTTCACCTGCGGCGGCGCCACCATCGTGATCTCCGCCGGCAACTCCACCACCGTCTCCTCCTGCCGGCCCTGATTCCCGCCCGGCCGCGTCATCAATTCCAACGTAAAGTCGACCTTCCCTCCCGGCACCGTCACCGCGCGGCTCGCCGGCGCGAAGCCAAACATCCGCACCTGCACGTTCCAATTCCCCGGACGCAGCTCCAGTTCGTAGGCGCCGCTTAAATCGGTCGTCGTCGTCACCGTCTCTCCGCCCATCGTCGCCGTCACCGTAACCCCCGGTAAAGGCAGACCCTTAGCCTTCACCACGCCCGTTTGCAGCGTCTGCGCCCACGCGGCCGCGGTCATCAGAAAAACACAGAGAGTGCGGCACAGCATATCTCTGATTAGAACCCGCGGCACCGCAACTTGGTTACTCTCTTAACCTTTCCTTACAACGTTGCCTTTTACTGCAATTGAAATTTCTCCTTTACACATCTTCACTTCTTCGTGTAGAATCCATCCAATTCGCCCCGCCTTGTTGCCTCTCGCTCCCCAGTCGCGAGCCGATCCTTCAAATCAGTTGTGAAAGGTGTCGTGATGTCGCTCTCCCATCAGCAGCTTGAGACCCTCGGTCAGCGAGGCTTTACGCGCCGGCAAATGGCCCGTGTCGCGAGCATGATTACCGCGGGGGCGACCCTCCCGTTCTACAACGAATTCGCCATGGCCCAGGAAGCGCAGCGCCGTCTCACCGGGCGCGCCACCCTGCCGCCCGATGCGGTCCGCATCAGCACCAACGAGAATCCCCTCGGACCCTGCAAAGAAGGTCTGGAAGCCATCTACAAGGTGGCCCCCTGGGGCGGCCGTTACTCGCCCCACAACGAAGCCGGCGAACTCGCGCGCACGATCGCCGAGGTGGAAGGCGTGAAGCTGGAGTGTGTTCAGGCCACTGCCGGTTCCAGCGATCCTCTCACGCGAGTCGCCTGCGGTTTCACCTCGCCCACCCGCAGCTGGGTCATGGGCGACCCCGGCTACGGCGGCGGCGCTCCCCGTTACATTGGTTCCAAGGTCATTCGCGTCCCCCTCCGTGCCGACTATTCCCACGACGTCGAGGCGATGATCAAGGCGGACCCCAACGCCGGCGCCTACTACGTCTGCAATCCCAATAACCCCACGGGCACCGTCACCGCCCGTAAAGACATCGAGTACTTACTCGCTAATAAGAAACCGGACGCCGTCGTCGTCGTCGACGAAGCCTACATCCACTTCTCGGATTCAGCCGAGCCCGCCAACGACCTGGTCGCCGCCGGCAAAGACGTCGTCGTCCTTCGTACCTTCTCCAAGGCCTACGGCATGGCTGGCATCCGCGCCGGCTTCGCGCTCGCCCGCCCCGATCTGCTGGCCAAGATGAACGCCTACGGCAATCCCAGCTTCCTCCCCATCACGGGCACCGCCTGCGCCACCGCCAGCCTCAAGGTCAAAGGCCTCATCGCCGAACGCCGCGCCATCAACAAACGCATTCGGGAAAAGACCTTCGAGCATCTCGAAAAGGCTCACATCAAGTACGTGCCCAGCGAAACCAACTTCTTCATGATGGAAGTCGGCCGCCCGGGCGGCGAAATCGCCAAAGCCCTCACCGAACACAAGATCTACATCGGCCGCGTCTGGCCCGCCTGGCCCACCAAAGTCCGCGTCACCGTTGGCACCCAGGAAGAGATGGATAAGTTCACCGCCGCCCTGGACAAGGTCATGGCCTAACCGGCCTCCTCAACTCACCCACCCTGCCTCACGGACGGCTCGCGCCGCAGCGAGTCGCCCTCCATCATCCCCCGTTGGGATCCAGCCGCTCTGTCGCTCTCACCGATCAAAGGAGAGATGATGCGTTATTTGTGTCTGTTCCTGGTTTGTGCGATTCCTGCCCTCGCACAGTCCTTTATGGGCTCCCTTCGTGGGCGGGTGGTTGACCCGAACGGCGCCGCCGTGCCCATGGTCAAGATCACGGCCACCGACGAAGGTACGTCGATCCAGCGTTCCACCCTCACCTCGCCGGATGGCGAATACACGTTCTCCGCTCTGAACCCCGCCACGTATACCGTCGTGGCCGAAGCCCCCGGTTTCAAACGCCATGAAAGCCGCGGCGTCATCGTCGGCACCCAGCAAGCCGTCACCGCCGACCTCAAGCTCGACATCGGCCAGGTCACCGAATCGGTCAACGTCACCGAAGAAGCGGCTCTCATCGACACCGCCACCGCCTCCAACGGCCAGGTCATCGATCGCCAAAAACTCATTGACCTCCCCAACCTCGGCCGCAATCCCTTCATGCTCTCCAAGCTCTCCGAAGGCGTCGTCCAGGTCGGCAACCCCAAGTTCAATCGCATGCAGGACCAGTCCGGTTCCTCCGCCATCTCCATTGCCGGCGGCCCCGTCCGCGGCAATAACTACACCCTCGACGGCATCTCCATCACGGACTCCACCAATCGCGCCGTCATCATTCCCTCCCTCGAAGCCGTTCAGGACATGAAAGTCCAATCCAACACCTACGACGCCGAAATGGGCCGCACCGGCGGCGGCACCTTCAACACCTTCCTCCGCTCCGGCACGAACCAGATGCACGGCTCCGCCTTCGGCTACATCCGCGAAACTCCCTGGCTCGCGAACAACTTCTTCTCCAACCGCGCCGGCACCCCTCGCATCGAGCAGCCCTTCCGCAACTATGGCGGCTCCATCGGCGGACCCATCCGCATCCCCAAGCTCTACGACGGCCGCAACCGCACCTTCTTCTGGATCACCGGTGAAGCCTACCGCCAGACCGAAGCCGCCGGCACCCGTCTCCAGGTCCCCACCGCCCGCGAGCGCCTCGGCGACTTCTCCCAAACCAAGTCCACCGTCGCCGGCAGCGATGCCCTCCAACTCGTCTATGACCCGCTCACCGGTGCCGGCGGCGCCGCCCGCCAGCCCTTCCCCGGCAACATCATTCCCGCCAACCGCGTCAGCGCCATCGGCCGCAGCATGGCTTCTTACTATCCGCTGCCCAACGTCACCGGCGCTAACACCGATCGTTACGGCTCCCCCAACTACGACGCCACCGTCGCCGCTTACAACCGTGCCGACCAAACCACTTGGAAGCTCGATCACGAAGTCACCAAATGGTGGCGCGCCTCCGCCTCTTACCTCCACTACGGCAGCCGCGAACCGGCCAATGCCTGGTGGGGCGGCGTCGCCACGCCGGGCCAAAGCGTCCTCTTCCGCAAGGTCGATGCCACCCAGGTCAATTCCACCCTCACGCCCACGCCCACCACGGTCATCGCCGTGCGCTATGGCTTCAATCGCTTCCCGAACTTCTCCACGCCCACCAGTCTCGGCTTCAATCTCACCGAGCTGGGCCTGCCCGCTTCGCTCGCCTCGCAAACTACTTACTCGGCTTTCCCCAGCCTTACGGTGGGCGGCCTCACCAGCTACGGCGGCGGCACCACCTCGCAAAACGTCTTCCACTCGAAGAGCTTCAATACCACCGCCTCGAAATTCATGGGCAAGCACAGCGTCAAAGCCGGCTTCGACTTCCGCCTCATCCAACATGACGGCGCTCCCGCCACCGGCCCCAGCAGCTTCACCTTCAGCGACGTCTTCACCCGCAGCTTGCCGAATCAGAACGTCCTTGGCACCGGCGCCGGCTTAGGCACCATGTTACTCGGCTATCCCACCGATGGCAGCATGACCGTCGCCACCAACTTCTATAACTTCGTCAAATACTATGCCGGCTTCATCGGCGACGATTGGCGCATCTCCTCCAAGCTCACCCTCAACCTCGGCCTGCGTTACGAACACGAAACCGGCCCCGCCGATCGCAACGACAACTTCATCGTCGGCTTCGACAACGCCATCGCCAGCCCCCTCCAAAAGACTGTCGCCGACCCCAAAATCTTCGGCGCCGTCATGTTCGCGGGTGAGAACGGCTATGGCCGCCACGCCGGCAACCCCACCACCAATAAATGGTCGCCGCGCGTCGGCGCCGCCTACGCCATCAACTCCAAAACGGCCGTTCGCGGCGGTTATGGCATCTTCTGGGCGCCGCTCGCCTTCTCCTTCCAATCCACCATCGGTTACTCGCAGTCCACCCCGATCATCGGTTCGCTCGATAACAACATCACGCCGGCCACCTCCCTTGCGAACCCTTATCCCAACGGCCTCCTCCGCCCCATCGGGCGCGCCGACGGCGGCCTCACCGGCGTCGGTCAAAGCTTGTCCATCCCGGACAAGGACGCCAGCTCCGGTTACGTCCAACAGTACTCCTTTGACTTCCAGCGCCAGTTACCCGGTAACTTCGTTCTGGGTGTCGGCTACATCGGCTCAAAGAGCCTCCACCTTGCGCAGGGCGGCCGCAACATCAACCAGTTAGACCCGCAGTATCTTTCGCTCGGCAGCGCTCTGAATCAGAGCGTCGCCAACCCGATGTACCAGAAAGGCGGCGTGCTCGGCGTTGCTGGCTCCACCATCTCGCGCTCCCAGCTACTCCGTCCCTTCCCGCAATTTACCGGCGTCACTCTCACCGCCTCCGACACCAACCGTGCCGTCTATCACGCGATGTACATCAAGGTCCAGCGCCGCTTCGCCATGGGCCTCACTGCTCTCGCCACTTACACGCGTTCGCAGAACATGGATCAGGCCTATGGCGCCGCCGCCGGCAATGACTTTGCCGCCACCGCTGGCGGACCCCAAAACGCCTACAACCCCGGTGCCGAGTACGGCCTCTCCTCCTCGCACACCCCGCACCGCCTCTCGTTCTCCACTACCTACGAACTCCCCTTCGGACAGGGCAAGCGCTTCCTCTCCGGCAATCGCTTCACGGACCTGGCCGTCGGCGGCTGGTCCATCAACCTCGTTAGCGTCATGCAGTCCGGCTACCCCATGTCGATCACCCAAGCCAACGACAACAGCGTCATCGGCGCCCAGCACATGCGGCCCAACGCCACCGGCGTAAACCCGCAGCCGGACCTCCCCTTCGATAAGCGCCTCGATGGCTGGTTCAACCGCTCCGCCTTCTCGCTGGCGCCGCAGTTCACCTTCGGCAATCTCAGCCGCACCATCTCCACCCGCGGACCCGGCCAGATCAACTTCGATCTCTCCGTGTTCAAAACCTTTGCCATCGGCGAACGCTTCAAAGCCCAGTTCCGCGCCGAGGCCCTGAATGTCGGCAACACCCCGATGTTCTACGCTCCCAACACTACCTTCGGCAACGCCGCCTTCGGCGTCATCAGCAGCCAGGCGAACTTCTCGCGCCTGGTTCAACTCGGCGTCCGTTTCTTCCTCTAATCTCTGCCTGACAAGCGGGGCAGGCCACCGTCGCCTGCCCCTTTCTTTCGTCCCTCGATCCCCGGTCACACCACAGCGAAAAATCACGCAAACCCCATCCCCTCAATCATCTGGCCACCGGTTCCGCCTCCCGACAAGCGCTTAAATTTTGGCCCACCTGTCACCCTAAATACAGAGGACGACCCATGGCCACTCAAAAGCAAATCGACGCGAACCGCCGCAACGCGCAAAAGTCCACCGGACCCCGCACCGCCGCCGGCAAATCCCAGGCTCGCTTCAACTCCTTGAAGCACGGACTCACGGCCGCCAGCGTCGTGCTCCCCTTCGAATCCGCCGCCGACTTCGACCAGCTTCGCCAGGACGTCCTCGACGAACTCCAGCCCCGCACTCCCACGCAGCAAATCCTCGTCGAGCGCTTCGTTCACCGTCATTGGCTCTCGCTGCGTTGCGCCCGCACCGAACGCGGCTGGCTCCAAACGCTTTACCGCGCCCACCTCGCCGAAGGGCTCGCCGGCGCTCGTCACCCCAAGCTCCAACCGGACCCCTACGAAGGTCTCGCCATCTGCATGCTCGAGGTTCGCCCCGACGATCGTCAGGACCTCCTCCACAAAAACTTCTTCCGCTACCGTACCCTCATCGAAAACGACTTCCACCGCGCGCTCCGCTCGCTCGAACGCGCCGGCCTCTTGCGTCCGGAGCCCGCTCCCGAAATTGGCTTCGTTTCGTCACCCTCGCTCACTGCGTTGCCCGCCCAATGCACTCCTCCAGCGTCGACAGCGCAAAGTCAGCCTGATCTTCCGAAATCACCAGCGGCGGACACAGCCGAATCGAATTCTGCCCCGCGCCCAGCACCAGCAACCCGCGCTCAAACGCCAGCGCCTCAATGCGATCCCGCACCTCCGGCGCCCGCTCTCGCGTCGCCGGATCGCGCACTAACTCAAAGCCCAGCATCAGGCCCTTTCCTCTTACCTCGCCGACGGCTCGAAACCGCTGAGGCCACGTCCGCATCCGCGCCATCATCCGCTCCCCGATTCGCGCCGCCTGCCCCAGCAACTGCTCTTCCAGCAACTCGATCGTCGCCAGCGAAGCCGCAATACAGACCGGATTGCCCCCAAATGTCGACGCATGCGCGCCCGGCTTCCACTGCATCACGCTCGCCCGCGCCACCATCGCCGATAAGGGCATCCCGCTCGCAATTCCCTTCGCGATCGTCATGATGTCCGGTACTGCTCCAAAGTGCTCGGCCGCCCACATCTTGCCGGTGCGTCCCATGCCGCTCTGCACTTCGTCGAAGATCAGCAGTGTGTTCAGCCGCTTGGCCACCGCCTGCAACTCATCGAAGAACTTCTGCGGCGGCACCACGTAGCCGCCCTCTCCCTGAATCGGCTCCACGATGATCGCGGCCACTTCTTCCGCTGGCAGAATCGTCTTCACCAACTGCTGCTCAATCGCCTGCACGCACTCCACGGCACAGGTCTCCGGCTGCTTCCCGTAAGCGCAGCGATAGCAGTACGCATAGGGCAGATGCGTCACGCCAGGCACCAGCGGACCAAAACCTTTCTTCTGGATGCTCTTGCTGCCGGTCGCCGCGAGCGCCCCCATCGTTCGCCCGTGAAACGCGCCGAAGAACGCGATGAACTTGTCCCGGCCCGTGTGATACCGCGCCAGTTTCAGCGCTGCCTCCACGGCCTCAGCCCCTGAGTTGCCGAAGTAAACGCGCTGCCGCTCCTGCGCCGCTCCCGGCACCAGCGCCGCCAGCTTCTCCGCCAGCAGCACCATATTCTCGTAGTAGAAATCGGTGCCCGACATGTGGATCAGCTTCTCGGCTTGCCGGCGGATCGCCTCCTGCACCCGCGGATGACAATGCCCGGTCGCTACCACCGCGATGCCCGCGTTGAAGTCGAGAAACCGGTTGCCGTCCGGATCCTCCACCATGGCTCCGGCCGCGCGCTCCACCACCAGCGGGTAGCCGCGCGTGTAAGAGGGCGAGAGTACCGCCCGGTCGCGTTCGATCAACGCTTGCGCCTTCGGACCCGGCAGCGCCGTCACCAGGTGCGGCAAATCCGGACGAACAGTTGAACTGGACATGGAGTCCCCCTTGCGAACTGGAAAATCGGGTGGGAGGAGCGCGGCGGCTGGCCTAGTCACCGCCGAAGAGGCCGGGACGTGCGGTGGAAGGGATCCGCATGTCTCGATTCTAGCGCTTATGATCAATATGCTGTGCTCACCAAATACGCTCTGTTTCTGGCTCTTCCTTTGGCTCTCTCTGCGCAGAGTTTTCGTGCCCAGGAGATCGACAAAGACTACGGCGTGATCTATGCCGTCCACGTCGCCGACATCAATGGAGACAAGCTCCCGGACGTCGTCGCGGTTCACAATACCCAGGTCGCCTGGTATCAGAACCCCACCTGGCAGAAGCATGTCATCGCCGAGAAAGTCACCCCCAAGGACAACGTCGCCATTGCCCTCCATGACATCGACGGCGATGGCCGCATCGATATCGCTCTCGCCGGGGATTGGGAGCCCAGCAACACCGAGTCGGGCGGCACGCTGCACTGGCTGCGCAACACCGGCCCCGACCAACGCTGGCCCGCCTATCGCATCGGCGCGGAGCCCACTTTGCACCGTCTCCGCTTTGTCGACGTCGATGCCGATGGCCGCCCCGAGCTCATCGGGCTCCCCTTGCACGGCCGCCTCACCAAGGCCCCCAAGTGGGATCAAGCCCCGCTCCGTGTCCTCGCCTATCGCATCCCGGCGAACCCGAGTCAGGATGCTTGGCCCGTTGAAGTCGCCGACGACACCCTGCGCGAGACGCACAATTTCATCGGCGCCGATGGCCGCCTCATCATCGGCAGCCGCGATGGCTTCTTCGCTCTCACCCGTTCCGCTTCCGGCCAATGGCGGCGCGAGCGCTTCGGCGATGGGCAACCGGGCGAAGTCAAACTGGGCCGCGTCAATGTCGGACGCGTCCTCGCCGCCATCGAGCCCTACCATGGCAACACCATCGCCATCTACGAGGAGCCCGCCCCCCACGTTGATCCGCAAGCCGCCGTGCCCGCCTTCCCCGAGTCCTTCCCCTCGCAAGCGGCCTGGAAGCGTTCCGTCATCGAGAGCCAGATCTTCGAAGGCCACGCCATCGGCTGGGGCGACTTCGATGGTGACGGCAGCGACGAACTCATCGCCGGCTGGCGCGGCCGGCCCACCGTTGGTGTCGCCATGTTCAAGCGGCAGCCCGACGGTCGTTGGAAGCAGACCGAACTCATCGACTCCGGTGGCATGGCCTGCGAAGATCTCGTCATCGCCGACCTCAACGGTGATGGCCGCCCCGAGATCATCGCCGGCGGACGCGCCACCCGCAACGTCAAGATCTACTGGAACGAAAGCCGCCCCGCCTGGAAGCGCCACCTCGTCACCGAAGGCTTCAAGAATTGGACCGCCATCGCCGCCGACTTCACCGGCGATCGTCAGGTCGACGTCATCACCAACGAGATGGCGACCAAGGCTTACCGCACCATGCTCTACACCGCGCCGGACTGGAAGCCCACCCTGCTGATGGAAGGCGTCCAGGTCATCCACTCCGCCGTCATGGACGTCGACGGTGATGGCGACCTCGATTACATCGGCTGCCGCTATTCGCCCGGCCTCATCTTCTGGCTGGAGCGGCCCAGGAACCCGCTCACCGATAAGTGGGCCTATCACGTCATCGACGACGCGGCCCAGGGCGGCGTCGATGGCATTCACGGGCTCATCCTCGGAGACGTCGACCGCGACGGTAAGCTCGACCTGATCGGCAATAGCGGCCAGCCGAAAGGCCCCTTTGCCAACTCCGTCGCCTGGTTCAAGATCCCCAGGAACGTCCGCACCGCCCCGGCTTGGGAGCGTCACGTCTTCGCCCGGGGCGACGCCGCCGGCCTCAGCCACTACCATGGCTTCGGAGACCTGAACGGTGACGGACGCCCCGACATCGCGAGCGCCGCCAAGATCGCCGACGGGGGCAACTGGTTCGCCTGGTGGGAGCAGCCCCGCAACGGCCGCGAGCCCTGGACCAAGCACGTCGTCGCCACCCAACAGCCCGGCGCCACTAACATCCACGTCGCTGACATCGACGGCGACGGCCAGCCGGACCTGCTCGCCTCACGCGGCCACGGCTTCGGGCTCGTCTGGTTTCAGGCTCCCCATTGGCAGCCCCATGAGATCAACGCCACCCTCGCCGGACCTCACTCGCTCGCCATCGGCGACATCGATGGCGATGGCGACATCGACGCCGTCACCTGCGCCAAGGACAGCCGCATCGCCGCCTGGTTCGAAAACGACGGCCGCGGCCACTTCACCCAGCACAACATCCACGAAGAGCAAGGCGCCTATGACATCCGCCTCGTCGACATGGACGGCGACGGCGATCTGGACGTCCTGGTCGCCGGTCAGGAGAGTGCCAACGTCGTCTGGTACGAGAACCGCCTCAAACGTTAGCGCAACTTAACGGCCACCGGCGGCGTTCAATAGGCAGGTCTACAATGGTGAAGAGGGATTCCATGCTGTTTCGCGCCGCCCTAGTTTTGTCGGTTTCCGCCGTCGTTTTCGGTCAGGAAGCGCCGAAGCCCGCCCCGAAAGTCTATTCGTTAGAGGCAGGTACCAAGATCCCGCTGGGGCTGCTGAACAGCGTCAGCACGAAGCACTCGGTTGAGGGTGACCGCGTTTATCTCGAAACGGTCTTCCCCATCATGGCGGGTGGCCGCATCGTCATCCCCACCGGTTCGAACGTCGCCGGCACGGTAACAAGTGTAAAAAGGCCCGGCCGCATGAAGGGCCGTGGCGAACTCTACGTCCGCTTCGATTCACTCATTCTGCCGAACGGCGTGGTCCGGGATTTCCGCTCGCGCATGGGCAGCATTGATGGCGCGGCCGCCGAGGAGTTTGATCGCGCCGAAGGCAAGATCAAGAGCGAAGGCAACAAGGGCGGCGATGTGACGACGATCGCTACCGGCGCCACCACCGGCGCGGCCGTCGGCAGCATTGCCGGCGCGGCTGCCCGGGGCAACGGGCTCGCCGGCGCCGGCATCGGCGCCGCCGCGGGGGCGACCGTCGGCTTGATCGGCGTCCTCCTCACTCGCGGACCCGATGCCGTCCTCGCCAAAGGCAGCACGGTGGAGATGGTGCTGGATCGGCAAATTCAGTTTGAAGAAGACGACCTCGTCTTTACTCCGGGCGCCGTGCGAATTCGGGAGACCGGCACCGGCCCGCTGCCCAGCCGCCGCGGCACCCTTACCCCGGCAAGTAAGCGGATCGTCCCGGGGGTCCTTTAATTTAATTGACAAATTAATCAGGCTGGCGTAGCATTCAGTACTTAGCCGGCCACGCAGCCCATAGTTACCCCCGGTCCGGGAAATTCGCCTAGGGGAAACTATGCGCCTGATCGTTGCTGGTTTACTTGCCTCCTCCCTCTTCGCGGCCGACGTTCCGGCCGTCGCCAAGTTACTCGTCGACATCATCCAGGTGGATACTTCGAACCCTCCCGGGAACGAAGAGAAGATGGCGCAACTCCTGGCGCCCCGGCTGCAAGCGGCCGGCTTCGAGATCGACATCATCCCCACGCCCCAAGCGGGCAAATCCCATCTGATCGCCCGCCTGCGGGGCGACGGCTCGAAGCGCCCGGTGCTGATTGCCGCTCACGCCGACGTGGTGGGCGTCGAGCGCGAGAAATGGACGGTGGACCCGTTTGCCGGAGTGATCAAAGACGACGGCTACGTCTACGGGCGAGGGGCGATCGACTTCAAGGGCGGCTTGGCGGTGTTCACGCAGTCCGTGCTTGATATTGCGTCTGACGTCAAAGCGGGAAAGGTGAAACTCGCGCGGGACATCATCCTGCTGGTGGAAGCCGATGAAGAAGGCGGCGCCTATGGCACGGGGTTTCTGGCGACCAAAGCCTGGGACAAGATCGATTGCGAGTTTTCGCTGAACGAGGGGGGCTGGATCGTTCGGGACGATAAAACAAAAAAGGTGAAATATGTTTCGATCTCGACGGCCGATAAGTCCGGCGTCTCCCTCCTGATCCGGGCCAAGGGGACGTCGACGCACTCATCGATGCCCTTGGCGGACAACGCCATCTACCGCCTGGCGCGCGCGATGGCCAAGCTGGGTGACTATGACACGAAACCGCGCCTGAATGCCTCGACGAAGCAGTTCTTCTCGACCTTGGCGGAAACCAGCGAAGAGCCGCTCAAGACGCACTTCAAGAATCTGGTGGCAGGGGCTGACCCGGCCAAGGTGGCGGCGGCCGATAAGGCCATCAGCGAGAACACGCTGCTGCACGCCATCATGCGCAACACGCTAGCGCCGGTGTTTCTCAACGCGGGCTTCCGCGGGAACGTGATTCCCGGCTCGGCTGATGCCACCATCAACATTCGCACTGTTCCCGGCACCACGGCCGGCGAACTGATCGATGAATTACAAACGGTCATTAACGATCCGATGGTCCAGGTGATGGAGGCGCCGCTGTCGTTAACGCGGGGCCCGCTCACGGAAGAACAGAAGAAAGCGATGGCCGCCCGTCCGCGTGGTCCCATTCCCGAATCTCCGCAAGTCAACGAACTCTATCAGTCACTGGCCAAGCACGCCAAGCTGACTTATCCTGAAGCGCTCGTCACGCCGTATCTGTTCCAGGCAGGGACAGATTCCTACACCTGGCGTATGCGCGGCATTCCGGTCTACGGCATCTATCCTTACCCGATTACGGCCGAAGACCTGACCCGCATGCACGGCAATGACGAACGGGTCCCGATCGACTCCCTTGTCAGTGGTCTTCGGCTTATCACCGGCACACTTCTCGAAGTGGCCGCGAAGAAATAGACAAGGAGTCTTCCCATGCGTGCTTGCTTCCTCGCCCTTCTGGGGGCGGCGGGATTGCTCGCCCAGCAGACGGCTGTTCAGGGTGTCGTGACCGACGCCTCGGGAGCCGTGATTGCGCAAGCGTCCGTCCGCCTTACGCCGGCCAATCAAGGAACGCCGCTCACCACGCTTTCGAGCGAGATCGGCCTTTACTCATTTCCGGCTCTAGCGGCCGATACGTACCGGCTGCGGGTGGATGCGCCGGGCTTTACGCCTTCGGAGCGCACGTTCAGTCTGCTGGTGGGGCAGAACGTGACGATTGATTTTCAACTGAAGCCGGCGGCGGCGGCGAGCACCGTGGAGGTGTCCGAATCGTCGGTGGAAATCGACGTCACTTCGTCGCAGGTGGGCGGCAATGTCGACCCGGGACGCATGAAGGATACGCCGCTCAACGGGCGTAACTGGATGGAGCTCTCGATGCTGGTGCCGGGGGTGACGGTGAACGCCGTCTCGACGACGCCGCTGGGGACCAACTCGCAGGGCCGCTTCCAGATCAACGTGGACGGGCAGCAGGTGACGCAGAACGCCGCGGGCGCGGGCTTTGGGCAGCCGCAGTTCTCCCGCGAGGCGATGGCGCAGTTCCAGGTAATTACCAACCGGTTCGATGCGACGATGGGCCGCTCGGCGCAGATTCAGGTGAATGCGCAAACGAAGTCCGGCACGAATGAACTGCATGGATCGGCGTATGGGTATTTCCGTAGCGATAAGTTCAACGCGGCGGACCCGATTGCGCAGCGCGTGCTGCCGTTCAAGAACCAGCAGTTCGGCGGGACGATCGGTGGGCCGATTCTCAAAGACAAGCTGTTCTTCTTCGGAGCGGTGGAGTCTGAACGGCAGCCGTCGACGCTGTTACTAACGCCGCAATTCTTTACGGAACGCTTCACGTTTACGAACAACTTTTCAACGAACACGTGGCTGACGCGGGTGGACTGGACGCTTTCCTCGGCGCATCGCTTGAGCGTGCGCTACAACGGCGGGACGTGGCGGAACCCTTTTGGCAACGTGACCGGCGCTTCGCATCCCTCGCAGGTGGCGAACCAGACGCGCGATTCGCAGTCGGTGTCGGGCACCTGGACCTGGGCGGCGTCGCCGGGCGTGGTGAACGAAGTGCGGTACGGAATGAACAAGTTCGAGTGGACCAACAACGCGCGGGTAGAAAGTATGGAGTTACGCTTTCCTGGCTTGACGATCGGAGGACCGTATAACTACCCGCAGCGCTTTAACCAGATCACCAATCAGGTGCGCAACGACTTGTACTGGCTGAAGCGGGGCCATAGCTTCAAGGCGGGCGGCGAGTATCTCTCGAACAACCACACCGGCTTCTTTGCGCAGAACGGGCGCGGGCTGGCGAGCCCGATCGCGAGCACGCCGGCGAATCTACCCGCACTGTTTCCCAAGTGGGATGATCCTTCGACGTGGAACTTAGCGGCCATCTCACCGCTGGTGACTTCGTATACGCAAGGCTTCGGCGACTTCTCCTTCAATGTGCCGCGCAACGTGCTGGCGTTCTGGGTGCAGGACGATTGGAAGATCACCAAACGGCTGACGTTGAACTTAGGCTTACGCTACGACAACGACATGGGCATCTGGAATACGCCGACCTTGAAGAGCAATGTGGTGCCGGTGCGCGGCGGGCAGAACCTGAACTTCGGGCCCCGCGTGGGATTTGCCTATGATCTGCTGGGCGACCGCAAGACCGTGATCCGCGGGGGCGGTGGCCTTTACTTCGCCGACATCCAGGCGAACCAGGTGATCAATCAATCGATCTTCAATGGGGAGAGTTCGCTGCAGGTTTCCGCGAACCGGACGGCGACGTCGAGCATCGATCTCAGTAAGCCGTTTGGCCAATACACCGGGCAGGATTTTCTGAATGGGACGGCGCCTTCGCCGATCCAGAACATTCAGGTATTGCAGCCGGGAGCGCGGACGCCGTACTCGGCGCAGATGTCCCTGGGCGTGGAACGTCAGTTGGGTTCCGCGTGGACGGTGGCGGGCGACTTTGTGTATTGGCGGGTGTATCACGAGTGGCAGCGCCATGACCGGAACATCTCGCTGAACCCGTTGACCGGCTTTCAGGCCAATCCGACGGCGGGGCGGCCGGATCCGCGCTTCGGCCAGATTCTCTCTTTCACCACGCCGGCAGCGGCCGGCGCGATCTATTACGGCGGACAGTTCGAAGTGACGCGCCGCTTCGGCGATCGCTGGCAGGTGGGCACCTCTTATACGCTATCCAAGCTGAAGGACTCTTCCGGCGGTGCATTTGCTTACCCCAATAACCAGTTCGACCTGGCGGACGAATGGGGATACTCGGTGGATGACCAACGCCATACGCTGAACTTCGACGGCAGCGTGCGCTTGCCTTGGGGATTGCAGACGAGCACCTACTATCATCTGGGCTCTGGCGCCGCGTTCGCCTCAATTGCTCCGGGCAATCCGTTTAACTATGTGGGCACGGCCAACCGAACCTTTCCGAGCACGACGGCCGTCTTCATTGACGCTTCGAATCTTTATCCCTCTAAGGCGCCCGGCTATACGAACGTGAAGCGCAACGCGCTGCGCGGCAAGCCGATCAATCGGCTGGATTGGCGACTGACGAAGACCGTGGCGATCAAAGAGCGCTGGCGGGCGCAGGGCATCTTTGAAGTCTTCAACGTGCTGAACTACCAGAACTATGGCACCTACTTGACGAACATCGGGGTGAACACCTATGGGCGACCGGCTTCCAACTCGAACCTGGCTTATGCGGCGCGTATGCTGCAGTTTGCTGTGCGTTTCGATTTCTAGCTTCGCGGCGGACCCATGGCTGGAGCGGGTGGCTCCGGTGATCGATACAGCCGAGCGCGAGCGCTATCAGGCGCTGGCCTCGGAGGAGGAACGCGCTAACTTTCGGGAGGCTTTCTGGCAAGGCAAAGCGATCACGGCCGACGAATACTTCACGCGCATTACTTACGTCGATGCGCAGTTCGGTTCCGAGCGGGCCGGCTCCGGCGCCAACACGGATCAGGGGCGAGTGTATCTGGCTTTGGGCGCGCCCACGGCCATTCATCGCGTCCCTTCCAGCCGCCTGTTCGTGCCCACGGAGGTTTGGTATTACGATCACGTGCCGGGGTTGGCGGTTTCGTCGCGCATCCAACTTCTGTTCTACCGGCCGCGTGATACGGGCGTTTATCGCCTCTACTCGCCGCGGCTCCATACACTGCGAGCGCTGTTGCTGCCGCAAGCAGGGCTGCGCGGCGTCTTTGGCGTGAACGATGAACTGAACGCGAACGATGTGCTGAATCAATTGAACGTGTCGCCCGTGGAGCAAGAGGTGGTGGCGGCTTCGATGAATGTGGCGCCGGGCGTGACGGGGACGGGCAACAGCGAGATCATCGGGCTGGTGGCGAATCCACGGGCGATGCTGCGGCGCAATCCGGGAGAGATGACGCGCTCGCGGATTCGCTTTGCGACCGAACGGCCGAAGCTCGAGTATGGGCAGTATGTGACGCCGGAGCGGCTGGCGGCGGTGGATGTGCGGATCACGGCGCGCGGGCAGGCGGAACTGACGGTGGATGTGCCGGGCATCGATGCCTTCGAAACGAAGCTGCCGTTCGAGGGTCCGCGGCCGATTGACTATTCGCAGCGGCTGTTTCTGCTGCCTGGGCGTTACTTTGTGCAGGTGCAGGTGGACGGTTTTCCGACGGTGTTTCAGGTGGATGTCGTGCCTCCGGCGGCGGACAGTGTGCCGGCGCCGGCTGAGGCGGAACTGACGTACCGGGCCAACCTGTATCCGGGGGCGGCGTGGACGAGTTACGGCAAGCAGTATCTGCGGCGGGGGCAACGCGAGCAGGCTCGCGAATGTTTCCGGCAGGCTCTGGCCGCGGCGCGGACGCCAGCGGCATTGGTGGGGTTGGGGCAATTGGAGGCAGCGGCGGGACGTTTGGACGAGGGCCGTTCCTTGGTGGAGGAGGCGCTGCGGCTGGGGCCGAAAAACTTCGACGCGCTGGTGGCGCTGGCGGCGATCACGGCCGAGTTTCAGGACTACGCACTGGCGGCGGAGTATTTGGAACGAGCGCTGGCGATCCGGCGGGTGCCGGCGGTGGAGACGTTGCTCGCCGAGCTGCGCAAGCGCTAGCGGCGCCAGAGTTCCGAGACGATGAGGCGGGCGCGCCACTCGCAACGGTCGACTTCGTGGAGACCGGCGGCGCGTAAGCCGGCGCGATAGTCCGGCACGCGGCGCGCGCGCAAAGCCGTGGTGACGGCGAAGAAGCGATACATCACCCACAGCCATGCGGCGGCGTGCCAGCGGCGCCAGCCGCGTTCCGGCAGTTGAAAGTCGCCGATGATCCACTCGCCTTCGGGTGCCAGGCGTTGGGCGAGCTGGGGCAGTAGGCGGGCGGCTTCCTCAGCGGTGAGGCAATCGAGAAAGAAGTTGGTGACCAGGAGATCGTAAGGGCCGGCGGGGAGCCAGGTGAGCGCGTCGCGCTGATGGAAGTGGGCCTGGGGCGCGCGGGCTTGGGCGAGGGCAATCATGCGGGCACTTAGCTCAACTACATCGATGTGGGCGGTGGGGTGGCGCGCGAGCAATTGTTCGACGAAGCGGCCATCGCCTTCGCCGAGGATGAGCACGCGTTGAGCGCGGGCGGCGCGAGGGAGGAAGGCGAGGCGGCAACGCTCGAGGGCGCGGCCGAAGGCCAAGTACTCGAGCGAACGATATTGGGTGGCGAGGCGGTCCGCATTCATAGCATCAGGAGGGGTGGTGCGAGGAGGACGGCGTCAACCAGGACGCGGCGGGCGGGTTCGCTGAGACGGCCGGCGAGAGCGTAGACGAGGCAGAGTCCGGTGGCGGCCCAACTGATGGCCCAGCCCCAGGGGCCGGGGAAGAGGAGGATGGCGGCGACGGCGATCCACGGCACCCACCAGAGGAACCAGCGGCCGAGGCCGAGTCCGCCGCCGCTTTCCCAATACTCGATGGCGACGAGATTCGCGAGGCAGAGGAGAAAGAAGAGCAGGGCAGCTGGCAACAGGGTGGCGGGTTGCGGGGCACGGGTGAACGCGACGAGGAAAGTGCCGCAGGTGAAGAGCGCGGCGACGACGATCTCCTTGGGAAAGGCGAGGCGCGTGCCGTGCAGCAGGACGAAGTAGAGGGCGACGCCGGCGAAGGCGACCAAGCCGGTGCGGAGGACGGGCGCTTGGAGCTCGAAGAGGATCCAGGCGACGTCGACGACGAGGATGGCGAGGGCCCAGGCGGTGGCGGCGTGGCGGTGCCGGCGATAGAACTGATGGCGCGCGGGCTCCCAGGGCGGGGGCGGATGACGCGCGTCAAGGAGACGGTCCGCGATGTAGATCAGCCAGACGGTGAAAAAGAGAATGATGCGACCGGCGGGGCGCAGAGGCGTGCCACTGATCTGGGCGAGCAAGGCTTGCCAGGCGACGGCCACCAGGGGCGCGTCAAGACTGAGCACGTTGGGAAGGAGCCAGAACGGAACCGGCTTCATTCCGCTACTTCGGCTTGGCGAAGCCATGGACGGCATGGCAGCCCGCGCAACTGACCTTGGCGGCGACAGTGGGCTTGGCCGAGCAGGCGGCGGGCAGCGTGGCGTGACACGTCTGGCAACGGGCGGCCATCGCCGCGAGAGGCCGGGGGGCGTGGTTGCCGTGGCAGGTGGCACATTGCGCGGACTTATGGCCGGCGCGCAAGACGGCGGCGTGCTGGCTGGTTTCGTAACTCTTGCGCTCGGCCACATGGCAACCGCCGCAGAGGACGGGAACCTGCTCGCGGGTGGCAACTTTATCCGGCGCGGCGCCGCCGGCGGCGAGACGGTGTTTCTCGCTGGTGCCGTGGCAGGAGTCGCAACTGACGTTCTTCTTGAAGTGCGGATGGCTTTCGACGTCGTCGGCTGCTTCGGTGTGGCAGGGCTGGCAGAGTTGATGGACGGTCTGCGCGCTGCCCAGGGTGGCGAGGAAGAAGACGAGCCACTTCATGCCTGATGCCGCCGCACCAGGCGCCGGGTGATGGTCCCCAGCCGCGGTTGTCCGGAGAGCGCCATGGAGAGTTTGAGTTCGGCGTTCAACATCCACATGACCCGTTCGACGCCGGCTTGGCCGAAGGCGCCGAGGCCCCAGAGCGGGGCGCGGCCGACGAGGACGGCTTTGGCGCCGAGAGCCAAGGCTTTGAGAATGTCGCTGCCGCGGCGCAAGCCACCATCGACCAGGACGGGGATACGGCCGGCGACGGCATCGACGACGTCGGGCAGGGCATCGAGCGTGCCGATGGCGCCATCCAACTGACGGCCGCCGTGGTTCGAAACGCTGATGCCGGAAGCGCCACGCTGGACGGCGAGTTCGGCGTCTTCGGGGGCGAGGATGCCTTTGAGAATGATGGGGAGGTTGCTGGCACTGCGGACCCAGTCGATGTAGTCCCAGGTGAGGTTGGGCGTGTGGGGCAGCCACATGGCGGGGAGCGCGGGGTTGACGGGCTTGCGCGGAGGCTCGCCGGGCTTGGGCGGTCCGCTGCGCATCATGCCGTAGTCGAAGCGATTGCGGTTGTTGCGATCGCGGTTGGACTGATAGGCGTTGTCGACGGTGAGGACGATCGCTTTGCCGCCGCCGTCTTCGGTGCGTTTGGCGAAGTTGACGGCGGCCTCTTTATTGGGCTGGCCAATGCCGTTGATCCACCAGTGGAGCGGTTCGCCGGCGTCGAGGAGTTTCTTGGCGCCGGTGGCGGAGCAGAGGACGGTTTTGGAGTTGAGGGCGGCTTTGGCGACGATCTCTTCGGCGCCGGGCATGACGAGGTCTTTGCCGCCGGTGGGCGAGATGATGATGGGCGAGGCGAGCTTCTGGCCGAAGAGGTCGAGCGATAAGTCAATGTTGCTGACGTCGACCATGAAGCGGGGGACTAAGTCCCAATGGCCGATGGCTTCAATGTTGGCGCGGAGAGTGCGTTCGTCTTCGACGCCGCCGGCAATAAAGTCGTAGGCGAACTTGTGGAGTTTGCGTTTGGCGACTTCCTCAAATTCATGAACGTTGATCGGGCCGTTTACGTCCGCATCCATGACGTCGGCACGGGCTAAAGGGGACCCGGCAACGTGCGCGGCAAACAGGCTTAAAGCGGTGCGACGATTCATCTTGCCTGCGATGATATCGCGCTTGCAGAGGGCTTGCATCAGTGGTACGCTTACCCGCATGACCAAGAGTTCCCGTATTCTGATCTCCACGAGTTTTTTGGCCGTATTTGCTGTGTTCGCCTACGCGGTAACCGAGGCCGAGCTCGCGACGGCGATGAAGGCGCTCCCCAAGTCGATGGGCGCATTGAAGAAAGGCGCCAAGACCGGCCCTGAAGCCGAAGCCGCGGCTGCCACCATCGAGAAGAGCATGAAGGCCTCCGCCGCGTTCTTTGCGGAACACAAGATGAAGGAAGCTGAAGATTGGTCCAATGCCGCGGCGAAGAACGCTGCTGCGTTGGGCGCCGCCGCGAAGTCCGGCGATGAAGCCGCTGCCACCGCCGCTCTCGGCGCGGTCGGTTCGAGCTGCAAGACCTGCCACACCGCCTATCGGGAACAGACGGCTGATGGCGGTTACAAAGTGAAGATGAGCCACTAAGACTGGCGATACGGTCGGAAAGAAAAGGCCCCGCTTCGGCGGGGCCTTTTTCTTTGGCGGTGAGGAAGAACTACGCCTGCACGATCTTCTCTTTGGCGGCATCCCAAGCCATGTATTTGTGCTTGCGATAAGAAAGCGAGCCAAGCTGTACGGCGACGACCGCTTTGTAGCCTAACTCGGCGTCGCATTTGACGGGGACACCGGTGCGGATGGCGGCGTGCAGATTGAGGTGATGAAGTTCGGTGGACTCGGCGCCGGTCCGCTGGTAGTCCACGGCCTTGGTCTCGTCCTTGAACATGGCTTGCGGCGTGATGGTGAAGCCGGTTTGGGTGAACTCGAGTGTGGCTTTGTGACCGCGCAGCAGGTATTGAATCTTGGTGTCGTTGACCATCGAGGAGACTAACTGGATGGTGGGGCCGCCCGGGTAGTCGATGAGCATGTTGAGCGTATCGGGGATCTCGGCGGTGGACTCGGGGAAGACGAACTTGCCGCCGGCGCCGACGCCGCGTTCCGGAAAGCCGAGGCCGAGCGACTTGATGATGCGGGTGACGCGATGCACGAACAGGTCGCTGGCGATGCCGTGGGAGTAGTCCCAGTAACGGCGCCAGTTGAAGAAGCGGTCCGGGACGAACTCATGCTTTTTGGCGGGGCCGAGCCAGGCCTTCCAGTCAAGGTTGACGCCGGGCTTGCAGTCGGGGTCCGGCTCGTAGAGGTTGAAGAAGTCGCCTTTGTGGTTGCGGGAGTAATCGATCTGGGCGAGGACGACTTTACCGAGCGCGCCGCTGGTGACGTACTTGTTGGCTTCGGCGTAGGAGTCGTCGGACATGCCCTGGACGCCGACCTGTAGCTTCTGCTTGCTGGTCTTCATCTTCAGGGCGAGCTTGCGGGCTTCCTCGGCGGTGAAGCACATGGGCTTTTCGACGTAGACGTGCTTGCCGGCATCGAGGGCGTCGACGGCCATCTGGTAGTGCCAGTGCTCGGGCGTAGCGATGAGGACGTAGTCGATGTCTTTGGATTCGAGCAGCGAACGGTAGTCCTTGATCTTCTTGCCGCCGGTGAGGGCGGAGGCGGCGTCGAGGCGCTTGTCGTAGACGTCGCAGACGGCTTCAATCGAGATGTTTGCGGATTCCTTGATCCGGTTCAGCATGCGCATGTGGCCGGTGGCCATGCCACCACAGCCGATCACGCCGATGCGGAGCCGCTCGTTCGCGCCCAGGACGCGGGATTGGGAAAGGGCGGTGGCCGCTAAGACACCTGCAAATTCACGTCGATTCATCCCCTCATTGTAGATGCCGATGTGCTATTCTCAAAGAGTCAGTGCGCCCGTAGCTCAGCTGGATAGAGCGTCTGGCTACGAACCAGAAGGCCGGGTGTTCGAATCACTCCGGGCGCACCATACAAACCCTTCCTTTTCAGTTGATTGCCGCGCGTGGACTGTACCGTCCACATGGCGTCGCTGCTTTTCACCCTCCGAACCGGTTTCTGCCTTGGTCAATGTCGCGCCAGCGTGTGGTGGCTGAGCGGGGCTCCTCGCTTCTCGGCGATTGAGGCAGGTGTTTGGCGTTCGCCAGCTGATAGGTAGATCCTCACTATCTCATCAGTTCTTGCTATTTGTACGATCAAAGCCAATGATCTACGATGCGAGAGGATTGAAATCAGGATTCATCTTGGTGCTCTACTCCTGGGTCGCCTTTGGCGCGCCCCCGGTGGACTATCAGCGCGACATCCAACCGATCCTCGCGAAACGGTGCTTCGCCTGCCACGGCCCCGATGAGCATGCGCGGCAAGCGAATCTGCGTCTGGACTCCCGGGAGGATGCGACGGGGAAGACCGGCGGGCTGGCCGGGATCATCCCCGGGAACAGCGCGGAGAGCCGCGTGGTGGCGCGCATTACGGCGGCCAAGCGGCCGATGCCGCCCACCGGCGAGCCCCTCTCTTCCAGGGAAGCAGCGCTGGTGCGAGCGTGGATTGAGCAAGGGGCCGTGTATCAAAAGCACTGGAGCCTGGAAGCGCCGGTGCGTTCGGAATTGCCAGCCGTCCGCCAAGGGACCTGGCCGCGCAATGAGATCGATCGGTTTGTGCTGGCGCGGTTGGAGCAGGAGGGCCGGCAACCGTCGGGAGCAGCGAGCGCGTACGTACTCGCGCGCCGGGTGGCGATGGATTTGACGGGTTTGCCGCCGGAGCCGGCGGCGGTGGCCGCTTTCGCGCGGGAGGGCAGCGAGAAGGCGTATGAACGGCTGGTGGACAGCCTCCTGGCTTCTCCTCATTACGGAGAGCGCTGGGCGCGGGTTTGGCTCGACTTGGCCCGCTATGCGGACTCGCAAGGTTACGAGAAGGATCGGGTGCGCCATATTTGGCCGTATCGCGATTGGGTGGTCCGGGCGCTGAATGAGAACATGCCGTTCGACCGCTTTACGGTGCGTCAACTGGCGGGCGACCTGTTGCCGAACGCCACGCAGAGCGATCTTATCGCGACGGCCTTCCATCGCAACACCATGACGAACACCGAAGGCGGCAGCGATGACGAAGAGTTTCGCGATGCCGCAATCAAGGATCGCGTCGCTACCACGGGACAGGTGTGGATGGGGATGACCTGGGGGTGCGCGCAATGCCATACCCACAAGTACGATCCACTTTCTCATCGCGAGTTCTTTCAGCTCTACGCCTTCTTCAACCAGACCGAGGATAGCGATAAGGAAGATGAGCGGCCCGTCCTGCCGTTGGGAAACTTCTCGATGCCCATCATGCGGGAACTACCGTTGGACAAGCAGCGCCGCACGCGCCGGCAGGTGCGCGGCAGTTTTCTGAATCCAGGTGAAGACGTTCAGCCGGGCGTGCCAGCGGCCTTCCCTCCGCTACCGGCGGGAGCACCCGCCAATCGGTTGGGGCTGGCGCAATGGCTGGTGGACAGCCGGAACCCGCTGACGGCCCGGGTGCTCGCGAACCGGCTCTGGGCGCGACTGTTTGGCCGCGGCCTCGTGGATACCGAGGAGGACTTCGGGAGCCAGGGCAACCGGCCGTCGCATCCTGAACTGCTCGATTGGCTGGCGACGGAAGTCCACCGGACGAAGTGGGATCTGAAGGCGGTGCTGAAGACGATGGTGATGTCGGCCACTTATCGTCAGTCGTCGGACGTCACACCGGCGGACCGGGAGCGCGATCCGGGGAACGTGCTGCTTGCACGAGGGCCGCGGTTCCGGTTAGAGGCGGAAATGGTGCGCGACCAGGCGCTGGCGGTGAGCGGGTTGCTGAGCCAGAAGATGGGCGGTCCTCCGGTGATGCCGTGGCAACCGGAGGGTATCTGGAATGTGGTCTATAACACCGAGCGCTGGCTGCCGAGTCCGGGAGAGGATCGCTATCGCCGTAGCCTCTACACGTTTCTGAGACGTTCGTCGCCTTATCCGATGCTGACCACCTATGATGCACCGGCGGGGCTCACCTGTACGCTTCGCCGCATTCGCACCAACACGCCGCTGCAGGCGTTGGCGGCGATGAACGATCCGGTGCTGATGGAAGCGGCGCAACACTTAGCGTTGCGGGCGATGGCAGAGCCGAGCGAGACGGAGAGTGCGCGGGCTGCGTGGCTGTTCCGCCGGGTGCTGGTGCGTCCTCCGAGCGAGGCGGAAACGCGGCGCATCGTAGAACTGCGCCGGCAGGCGGAAAAAGAATTGCGGCAGGGGCGAGGGTCGGCGCCCGAGCTACTGAACTATAGCGAGGTGCTCTATGCGGTCGACCGGACGATCGCGCTGGTGGCGAACGAAGGCGCGGAGCGGGCACAGTGGCGCTATGCGCTGCAGTCACCGGGCGACGGCTGGAAGAAGCAGGATTTCCCGGACGCGGGCTGGCTGGAGGGGGCTGGTCCGTTTGGCTATTTTGAACGCGAGAGCGATCTTCAACCGGAGACGAAGTGGGATGTGGAGCAGCTTTGGTTGCGCCGGTCGTTCACGGTGAAGCAAGGTGCACTAACTGATTTGCGGTTGGTGGTGCGCTCGCTGGGGGCCTTCGAGGCCTATCTGAATGGGGAACTGGCCGCCTCGACGAATCTGGACCGCAACGGCTACTACGAATACAAAGTACAGGGTGCGGCGGCCAAGGCGCTGAAGCCGGGAACCAACACCCTGGCGATTCGGGCGCTGCGGATTCGCGAGAAGAAAGAGGGCCAGATTTTTGATGCGTCGCTGCTGGCGTCGCGTCCGCTTCGTTTGCCGCCCGCTGCTTCGCAGGACTTTGCTAAGGCTTCCTGGGTCGTGGTGGCCCACACCATCCTGAATCTCGATGAGGCTTTCACCCGGCGATGAGTCCCTGGGCGCAAACTCGCCGTTCCTTGCTGCGGAACTCCGGCCTGGCGCTGGGAGGAATGTACCTGAGTGAGCAGGCGACGGCGCAACCGAGGCCGCTGCTGCCGAAGCAGCCGAGCCGGGAAGCCAAGGCCAAGGCGGTGATCTATCTGCACATGGCGGGGGCGCCGTCGCAGTTGGACCTGTTCGATTGGAAGCCAGAGTTAGTGAAGTATGACGGGCAGGATTGCCCGCAGCATCTGCTGACCGGCAAGCGGTTTGCCTTTATCAAGGGGGTGCCCAAGATGATGGGCAGTCCTTATCGTTTCGCTCAACATGGCCAGGCGGGAACGTGGATGAGCGAACTGCTGCCCGAACTGGCGACGGTGGCGGATGACCTCACGGTGATCCGCTCGATGAATACCGATCAGTTCAACCATGCGCCGGCCCAACTGCTGCTGCATACCGGGAGTCCACGCTTTGGCGGAGCGTCGATGGGGGCATGGGCGACTTACGGACTGGGCTCGGAGAATCAGGATCTGCCGGGGTTTGTGGTGCTGGTGGGGGGCGGCAACAATCCGGACGGGGGCAAGAGTCTTTGGGGCAGCGGCTTTCTGCCGAGCGTGTATCAAGGAGTGCAATGCCGAACGGAAGGTGACCCGGTGCTGTTCCTGAGCGATCCGGCGGGCATGGATCGAGCTTTGCGGCGACGGTCGCTGGACGCGCTGCGCGACTTGAACGCCTTGCAGCAGGCGAGCGCGGGCGATCTGGAGACCGAGGCGCGGATGTCGCAGTATGAGTTAGCGTACCGGATGCAAATCTCGGTGCCCGGGGCGATGGATATCTCGCAGGAGCCGCCCGCGGTGCAGCGGATGTACGGCGCCGAGCCAGGCCAGGTGAGCTTTGCGAATAACTGCCTGCTGGCGAGGCGGCTGGTGGAAAAAGGCGTGCGCTTTGTGCAGTTGTATCAATGGGGCTGGGATCATCACGGCTCCAACCGCCGCGAGGATATTCGGCTGGATCTGCCGGAGAAGGCGCGATCAATCGACCGGCCGATGGCGGCCTTGATTCAGGATCTGAAGCAGCGTGGAATGCTGGACTCGACGCTGGTGGTGTGGGGCGGGGAGTTCGGCCGGACGCCGATGCGCGAGAACCGGGGCGGCAACTATGGAGCATTTGTGGGCCGCGATCATCATCCGCATGCATTCACGATGTGGGTGGCCGGCGGCGGGATGAAAGCGGGCATAAACTATGGGCTGACCGACGACATCGGTTACTATGCTGCGAAAGATCCGGTGAGTGTGCGCGACTTACAAGCGACGGTGTTGCACTGCCTGGGGCTCGATCCGTTTCAACTGAGTTATCCGTCGTTGGGGCTCAATCAGCGGCTGATCGGCCCGACCGACGAGGCCAAAGTAGTGAGGGGACTGCTGTCATGAGGCGGCGCGACTTCGTGCTGTCGTGGGCGGCGGCGCCTGCCGTATCGCGTCCTAACATCATCGTGATTCTGGCGGATGACCTCGGCTATTCGGATCTGGGCTGTTATGGCAGCGAGATCCAAACGCCGCATCTCGATGCGCTCGCTGCCGGCGGCGTGCGCCTCTCGCAGTTCTATACCGCAACCCGTTGCTGCCCCTCGCGAGCGGCCTTGATGACTGGGCGGTATCCGCACCAAGCGGGGATGGGCTTTATGGTGGGGAAGCCACGGAAGGATTCGCCGGAGGGTTATCTCGGCCAATTGAATAACGACTTCGTCACAATGCCGACGGTGCTGCGCGACGCGGGCTATGCCACGCTGATGGCCGGCAAATGGCATCTGGGTGAGCCGGGGCCGATTGAGCGCGGCTTCGACGAGTTCTACGGCTTTCTTTCCGGCTACGAATCGTTCTGGGATGAGAAGCCTTACGTGCGCCTGCCGGCGGAGCGCGCCAAGCGGGCTTATGGCAAGAAGTTCTATGCGACCGAGGCGCTGACTGATCACGCATTGGAGTTCGTGGCGGGGGCGCGCCGGGAGCGGAAGCCCTATTTCCTCTATCTCGCGTACAACGCACCGCACTTCCCTTTGCAGGCGCCGAAGGAACTGATCGATCGCTACGCCGCGCTTTATGAGAAGGGATGGGACGCGATCCGGGAGGCGCGGTTCGCGAAGCAAAAGCAGCTCGGGGTGGTGAGAGATGGTTGGCAACTCACGCCGCGCAGCATCATTCCGCCGAATCGCGTGGTGAAGCCGGAGACGTGGGAGAACAAGCCGATTCCGGCGTGGGATACGGTGCCCGCGGACCGGCGCGCCGACCTGGTGCGGCGGATGGCAACTTACGCGGCGATGGTGGAGATTATGGACCGGAACCTTGGCCGCGTGGTGGACGATCTGCGCGCGAATCGGGAGCTCGAGAACACGCTGATTCTCTTCTCATCCGATAACGGGGCGTGCGCGGAGTGGGACCCGTGGGGTTTCGACGGGTCCACGGGCCCGGATAATACATTGCATCGAGGCGAACAGTTGAAGGAGATGGGCCAGCCCGGGACGTTTCACAGTTATGGGTCGGGGTGGGCGAATGCGTGCAACGCTCCCTGGCGGCTCTATAAACACTATGGGCACGAAGGAGGGATTGCCTCGCCGTGCATCGTGCACTGGCCAGCGGGCATTTCGCGCAAAGGGGCGATTGAGCAGCAGCCGGCTCACCTGATTGATCTGCTGCCGACGTTGGCCGACGTGGGACGGGCGAGCTACCCGAGCGATCGTCCGCGGTTGGAGGGCGTGAGCCTGGTGCCCGCGTTCCAAGGGCGGCGATTGGCGGCCCGTTCGCTCTGCTGGGAGCATGAGGGCAATCGGGCGATTCGGGAAGGGAAGTGGAAGTTGGTGGCCCTGGGGGCCGGAGGAAGCTGGGAGCTGTACGACATGGAGAAGGACCGTTCGGAGACGAACAATCTTGCCGCGGCGCAGCCGGGACGGGTGAAGTCGATGGCTGCACGTTGGGAAGCGTGGGCCAAACGCACGAAGGTGTTGCCGTGGATCTGGAAGCCGGAGTATCGGTCGTGAAGGTGATCGCCCTGCTGATGGCTGCACTGCCGGCGCTGGCGCAGCAGGCCGCCGATCCGGCCTATTTCACCAAGCGCGTGGAACCGATTCTGGCGGGCAGTTGTCTGGGTTGTCACAACCAGAAGGTGAAGCTCGGCGGCCTCTCGATGTCGACGCGAGAGACCTTGCTGGCGGGCGGCAAGCGAGGCGCGGTGGTGGTGCCGGGCAAGCCGGCGGAGAGCCGTTTGCTGAAAGTGGTGAGGCACGAGACGGACTTGCAGATGCCGCCGGGCCGCAAGCTGTCGGACGGCGACATCGCGACGCTGGAGGCGTGGATCGGTGCCGGGGCTACGTGGGGGACCAACCTGACGGCGAAGGAGCCGCCCAAGCCGAATCATTGGTCGTTCATCGCGCCGCAGAGTCCGCCGCTGCCGGTGGTGAGGGACGCGGCCTGGGCGCGCAATCCGATTGATCGTTTCATTCTGGCCAGGCTTGAAAAGGAAGGCATTTCTCCTTCGCCGGAAGCGCCGAAAGCGACGCTGATCCGTCGCGTGTTTCTGGATCTCACTGGTTTGTTGCCGACTCCGGCGGAGGTGGAGGCCTTTGAGCAAGATCGTAGTCCGGACGCTTGGCCGCGGCTGGTGGAGAAGCTGCTGGCTTCGCCGCATTACGGCGAGCGTTGGGGGCGGCATTGGCTGGATCTGGCCCGTTATGCGGATTCCGATGGGGGCAGCCGCGATGAGCCGCGCCAGATTTGGCGTTATCGCGATTGGGTGATTCAGGCGCTGAACGCCGATCAGCCTTTCGACCGGTTTGTGATCGAGCAGTTAGCCGGAGACCTGCTGCCGAACCCGACGCGTGACCAGTTAGTCGCGACTGGGTTCCATCGCAACTCGATGATTCAGATCGAGGCGGGAACCGACCGCGAGCAGTATCGCACCGAGACGGTTTTCGATCGGGTGGATACGACCGGCACCGTGTTGCTGGGTCTTTCCGTGGGTTGCGCGCGTTGCCATGACCACAAGTTCGAGCCGATTTCGCACCAGGAATACTATCGGCTGTTCGCTTTCTTCAATCGCGCGGACGATTGGGGGAACGACCGTCCGCGCTTCCGCGTGGATCCGACGAATATTCAGGAAGTGCATCGCCCGCTGTTGTACTTTTCGAGCATCGAAGAAGTGGCCACGCACCAGTCGCTGATGAAGAAGATCGATGCGTTGCTGGACGGCAGTGGCGAGGACGATCAGCCGCCGAAGCAGAAGCGCGAAGCGGTGAAGCTGTTACAGAAGCAGTTGCCGAAGCTCGAGTGGACGATGGTGATGCGGGACCTGCCGCAGCCGCGGGAAACTCACGTGTTGTTGAGCGGGGACTATTTGCAGAAGGGTCCGTTGGTGCGGCCCGGCGTGCCGGCGTTTCTGAATCCGCTGGCGGAAACGGCCGATCCCAACCGGCTCGATCTGGCTCGGTGGATCACTTCGCCGGCCAATCCGCTGCTGGCGCGGGTGACCGTGAATCGGATGTGGCAGCACTACTTCGGCCGCGGCATCGTGGAGACGGAGAATGATTTCGGTACGCAAGGCTCGCCGCCGACGCATCGCGAACTGCTGGACTGGCTGGCGACCGAATTCATGCGGAGTGGTTGGAGCCAGAAGGCGATGCACCGATTGATTGTCAATTCGGCGGCCTATCGGCAAGCGTCGAAGGTGCGGAGTGATTTGGCGGAAGCGGATCCGCGCAATCTACTGCTGGCGCGGCAAAGTCGTTTGAGATTGGATGCGGAGATCGTGCGTGACGCGGCCTTGGTCGCTAGCGGTCTGCTGACGCGCCGCGTGGGCGGGCCGAGCGTCTATCCGCCCCAGCCCGAGCGAGTGATGGAGTCGAGCCAGATTCTGCGGACGTGGACGCCCTCCATCGGAGAGGACCGCTATCGCCGTGGCATGTATACGTTCTTTTGGCGCTTGACGCCCAATCCGTCGCTGGTGGCTTTCGATGCCCCGAGTTCAATGACGACTTGTACGCGTCGGGATCGCTCGAATACGCCGCTGCAGGCGCTGACCCTGTTGAACGAAGTCGCCTTTCATGAGTTTGCGCAAGGTTTTGCGCGGCGGTTGCTGCAGCAACCCGCGGAGGAGCGAGCGCGGATGGCGTTTCGCTGGACGGTGTCTCGCGAGCCCAGTCCGCGGGAGTTGGAGCGGGTCCGTGAGTTTCTGAACGCCGAGCGGGATCATCTGGCGAGCCATCCCGAGGAGGCGACGCAACTGGTTGGCGCGAGGGCGGCGGGCGCTGAGCCCGTAGAGCTCGCCGCGTGGACCAGTCTGGCTCGCGCCATGTTCAATACCGATGAATTCATCACGAGAGAGTAGCCCCATGAGCCACGATCACCCCACGCTGGCCGCTACACGGCGCCACTTCTTCCGCAACTGCGGAGTGGGCTTGGGCCGCGTCGCGCTCGGGAGCCTGCTGGCCGAAGGGGTCAGCGCCAAGGTCAGCAAGCCGCATTTTGCGGCCAAGGCGAAGAGCGTCATCTATCTGTTCATGGCCGGGGGGCCCAGTCAACTCGACACGTTCAGCTATAAGCCGAAGCTAGCAGAGTTGAATGGGCAGAAACTCCCGGACTCGTTCATGAAGGGCAAGCGTTTTGCGTTCATGGAGCGGATGGCGCAGCAAAAGATTCTCGCCTCGCCGTGGAAGTTCTCGCAGCATGGGCAAAGCGGGGCTTACATTTCCGAGCTGTTGCCGCATACGGCAAAGGTGGTGGACGAACTGGCGATCGTCAATTCGATGAAGGCGGTGAACTTCAATCATGCGCCGGCAAAGGTGTTCGCGCATACGGGCTCGACGATTCCTGGCCGGCCGAGTATGGGCTCCTGGCTGACCTATGGGCTGGGTAGTGAGTCAGAGGATTTGCCCGCTTTCGTGGCCTTGCAGAGCGGTCCGCGGGGTCCGCGAAACGGGCCGTTGCTGTGGGGCAACGGCTTTCTGCCGAGTGCGTACCAGGGCGTGCCCTTTCTGCGTGGGGCGGAGCCCGTCTTCAATTTGGGGAGCCAGCCGGGGGTGACCGCGGCACGACAGGCGCGGACGTTGCAGTTGGTGCGTGGGTTAAACGAACTGCGGTTCGAAGAGACTGGGGACGATGAGATCACCACGCGGATCGCAGCGTATGAAACGGCTTATCGGATGCAGACCAGCGGCCCTGAGCTGATCAACTTTGGCCAGGAGACGAAGGAAACTTTGGAGCTATATGGCGTGGAGCCGGGGAAAAATTCCTTTGCCGGGAACGCGCTACTGGCTCGCCGCCTGGTGGAGAGAGGGGTGCGTTGCGTGCAGCTCTACCATACGGATTGGGATCATCATACCGGGCTCGAGGCAGGCATGGCGCAACGGTGCAAGGAGATTGACCGTGGGTGCGCCGCTTTGATCATCGATCTGAAGCGGCGGGGTTTGCTGGACGACACGTTGGTGATCTGGGGGGGAGAGTTCGGACGAACGCCGCTGAGCGATAGTGAGCCCGGCAAGCCGTTGGGTCGAAATCATCACATCGATGCCTACACGACTTGGCTTGCGGGCGGTGGAGTCCGGGGCGGCCAGACCCTGGGAGAAACAGACGATATCGGCTTCAACTCCATTACGGAGGCGGTGGAAGTGCACGACTTACACGCCACGATGTTGCATTTGATGGGCCTCGATCATACGCGGCTCACTTACAAGTTTCAGGGCCGTAACTTCCGGCTCACCGACGTCGCCGGTAAGGTCGTGACGAAATTACTTGCTTGAAAGGGACAGGACGATGACGCAGAAACTGTCGCGACGGGCGTTCACGCTGGCCGCCGCCTTGCCGTTCACCGCGCGCTCTTACAGCCGGATTCCCGGGGCCAATGACCGGATTCAGATTGCGCAGATCGGCTGTGGCCATCGCGCGGTGGGGCATCGCCGGATGCTGAAGTTGTCGGCGTCCGCCGATTCCAAGTTCGATCTGCGGAGCGTTTGCGACCTGTGGAGTGTCAATCGGGAGCGGGCGGCGGCGCATGTCGCCAGTTTGTTTGGTGCCCGCCCCAAGACGTTTCAGTATTCGGAGGAAGTGCTGGCTGATCCGCAATTGGACGCGGTGATGATCGGCACCGGCGATCATCAGCATGCGCGGCTATTGGCGGAAGTGGTGAAGGCCGGCAAGGATTGTTACTGCGAGAAGCCGATGGCGAATACGCTGGCCGATGCGAAGCTCGCGCGCGACGCCGTCTTGAAGAGCGACCGGGTGGTGCAGATGGGCTCGCAGTGGTTGAGCGACCCCTATCAGCACCGGGTGCGCGACCTGATTCGCGAAGGGAAGCTCGGCAAGATCGTGGCGATTAGCCAAAGCTGGAATTTCAACGGACCCCGTTGGCACGTACCGGATGAAGCGGACATCGCCGCCATCCGGGAGAAGGACACGGACTGGAAGCGTTGGCTGATGGGGCGGGCGGACCGTCCTTTCGACCCGCGCCTGTACTTCGAGTTCCGTATCTTCAAGGATTTTTCGGGCGGCATCACCGATCAATGGTTCAGCCACGGCTGCGGCCTGGCGCACTTCTATCTCGACACCTTCATCCCGGACGACATCATGGCGAATGGCGGTGTGTTTGCCTGGCACGATGCCCGCCAGAATCCGGATACCTTTCAATGCTTGTCGACGTTCCAGAAGAAGGAGGTGCTGTACAGCTACAGCACGACGTTCGGCAACGGATTCGGCGACCACACGATTATTCGCGGGACGCGCGGCACGCTGTATTCGCCGGGTGGCGAGGGTTCGCCGCAATGGTGGTTCCAGCCCGAGACGCGGAGCGAATGGCGAACGAATCGGGTCTTCCGCACGGACGCGAGTGGAGCCAAAGAGCCTATTCTGTTGCCTGGGCGCATGAGTCCTCCAGACGTTCATCAAAGCGATGACCTGCAGGCGCACACCGACGATTGGTTCCGCTGTATGCGCAGCCGCAAGAAACCGAACGGCAGTATCGAGACGGGCTTTGCTCATGCCGTGGCGGTGGTGATGGCGACTCGCAGCTACCGGGAAGGGAAGAAGCTGTACTGGGATCGGGAGCGTGAAGAGATCGTGGAGAGGCCCGGCAAGGCTTGATTTCAAAGCCTGGATGCTAGAATGATGCGTGTCCGGCAGCTGGGCACGCATGAAGAAGAAATCGAAGCCGACATACCTCCAGGTCGCGCAACTCGCCAAAGTTAGTCCAGCCACCGTCTCCCGCGTTGCCACCGGCAATTCGAGCGTCGATCCGGGGTTGCAGCAGCGCATCCGCAAGGTGGCGGCGCAACTGGGTCTCGACCTGGAAGAGAAACGGAATGAGCGCGCGCGTTCCATCGTCTTCGTCTTAGCCAATAAAGACTCGCTTAGCCCATTTCACACGCAGGTGCTCGTGGGGGCGGAGGCTTATCTTTCGAGCGAGAACTGGGAGCTGCAGTTCAAGTCCTATCGCTACACGGCGTCGAGCCCGACCAGCGACCTCACGCTGCCGCAGAGCCTCGCTGCGAGTGGTACAGCCCGCGCGGTGATTCTGGGCGGGACCAACTATCCGAACCTGCTGCAGGCGTTGCGGCAGCGCGGCGTGCCGTGTTCGGTGCTGGGCAACAATGTCGCCGGCGCTTGGGATCCTACCGAGTACGACACTGTCTTTTCCGATGACGTGCAGGGCGCTCGCGATCTGACCCAGCATCTGATTGCGCTGGGTCACCGTGACATCTGGTTCATCGGTGATGCGCAACTGCCCTGGTACGCCCGGTGCATGGACGGTTATCGCGCGGCGATGGAAGCGGCCGGCTACCAGCCGCGTTTCAGCGATATTCGTTCCGATGAGCGGCAGCTGGGATACCTCGCGATGCGCTCCATCATCTCGAGCGGCGAGCCCGTGAGCGCGGTGTTCGCGGGGACGGATCAGGTGGCGGGCGGCGTCTACGACGCGCTGCGTCAATGTGGCTTGCGCATACCGGACGACATCACGGTGGCGGGCTTCAATAATACCGAAAGCCAGTTGCTGCAGCCGGCGGCCACCACGGTGATGGAGTTTCCGCAGGAAATCGGGCGGCACCTGGCGGATCTGGCTTTGGCGAGAATCAAGAACCCGACGATGAAGGCGAAGCAGGTGACGATCCCTACGCAGTTGGTGCTGCGCGAGTCCTCCCGGCCGATTCGCGTGCGGGAAGCTTCTTTCCGCGGTAAGGCGACCTGAAGGACTCAGACTTCGGCGGGCACTCGGCGCTTCGCGGTACGGACCTTTTTCCACCAAAGAATCGCGCCGGTGATCACCTGGAGGACGACGATCAGGCTGGCTAGCGCCATGACCAATCGACTCAGGGTGCCGAACGCGTCGCCCGTGTGTAAGGCCCGGGCCCAAATCAGGGTTCGGCTGGGAAGCGGGGCCGTACGGGAGCTTTGCGACGAGAGCGGCGTGCCGCGATATTGATCGATCACGACCCAACTGCGGCCGATCGGCGTGCGGTCTTCGGGAAAGCGCAGGCCGATGACATAGGAGGCGTCCGGGGATTTGGGAGCGAGCACGGAGAGCGCCTTCGCGCCGGGCAGCGCGTTGGCCGCCGCGGCGATCGCCTCGTCGGCGCTGAGGGGCCGAATTCCGGGCGCCGCTAAGGATTTGACGTCGCGGCGGGGGAGCTTGGCCTTGGTGACAGCGATCAGGGTGTCGCGCACCTGGTGCTCGTAGGACAGCACGATGCCCGTGCCGGCCAGCACTCCCAGCAACAGAAACGAGAAGATGCCGATCGAGAGGTGCGCGTCGAAGGCGAAACGACGAAGGGTCTGCGTGACGGCAATCCGCCAACGGCGATACGGGAGCCATAAGTAGACGCCGGAGATCACCAGCCAGAGCAGCACGATGGAGGACACGTGGACGACGGCGGCCCCGGTCTGGCCCAACATCAAGGAGGTATGCAACTGGCTGAGGCGTGACCAGATGGTCCGGTCCGGGCGAACGCCCACAACCCCGCCGTGGAAGGGGTTCAGAAAGTACTGCTGACCTTTCCATTGAACGCGATAGGTTTCGCCAAGCTGCTGCGGGAGTAAGAGGGGCACGGCTTCCGCGCCGGGGACGTTCTGTTTCAGCAGTGCGCGGATCTCGGCGACGGGCAGCGTATTCTGCCCGGGAGGTGCCGTGAAGAGCTGAGGATTGAGGAGCCGGTCAAATTCCTCGGCAAAGACCATCAGGCTGCCAGTGGCGCCGAGCACGATGATGAAGAGGCCAAACGCGAGGGCCGTATAGAGGTGAAGCTGAAGAATCGTTTTCCGCAACGCTGCTCATCATAGTTGAGGGGGCGGCGATGTGGCAAGGGAGTTGGAAAAAGTTCCCATGGCTGAGAAATATTTCCAGGGCGGCCGGCGCTCCAAGTTACAATGAGTGCCCATGGATGCCGTTCATCACGCTGGGCCAAGTCTTCGTCCGATTCGGCATCTGCGCTGGTGGATCGCCACGATGCTGCTGGCGTCGACGATCATCAACTATCTCGACCGTCAGACGCTCAGTGTGCTGGCTCCTTATCTGAAGGCGGAGTATCGCTGGACGAACACCGACTTTGCCACGATCCTGATCGCGTTCCGCATTGCTTACACGATCATGCAGTCGGTGGCGGGGCGTCTGCTGGACCGTTTTGGGACGCGCGTGGGCTTGGCGGTGAGTGTCTCGTTCTATTCCGCGATGGCGATGCTCGGCGCGGCTGCCTCCGGCCTGTGGAGTTTCCGGCTCTTCCGGTTTCTGCTGGGTTGCGGCGAGGCCGGAAACTGGCCGGGCGCCGCGAAGTGCGTGGCGGAGTGGTTCCCGCCGCGCGAACGCGCATGGGCAGTCGCGATGTTCGACAGCGGTTCGGCCATCGGCGGAGCCATCGCGCCGCTGCTGGTGGTGACGATTTACCAATACACGCATCGGTGGCAGCCGGTCATGCTGATTATCGGCGCGTTGGGCTTCGTTTGGGTGGCGGCCTGGCTGGTCATTTATCGGCGGCCGGAGGAGCATCCACGGCTGGCGCCGGAGGAATTGGCGCTGATTGCGAGTGGGCGTGCCGCGGAGCCAGCAGCCGCTGGTCCGGCGGTCACCTGGCGTGAGTTGCTTCGCCTGCGGCAGACGTGGGGAATCATTCTCGGCCGTGCCCTGATGGATCCGTACTGGTTTCTGGTGGCGGAGTGGTTCGGCGTCTATCTGGTCAGCCAGGGGATGGCAATGGATCAGGTGGTGGGCGGCTACTGGGTACCGTTTGTCGCCGCCGATCTCGGCAACTTCTTTGGCGCCGGCCTGTCGAGCTACTGGATCCGCCGGGGATGGCCAGTGGGAAAAGCGCGCCGCACCACGCTATTGATCTTCGGGCCCTGTCTGCTGGCCCTGATTCCCGCGGCGTACAGCGCAAACTTCCCGCTGATTCTGGCGCTGTTTGCGATTGCCACTTTTTCTTACGCTTGCTGCGCGACTATGTTTCTGTCTCTTCCCGGCGACGTCTTTCGCGACAAGGCGGTGGCTACGGTGAGCGGGCTCAGCGGGACCGGAGCCGGATTGATGACGCTGCTTTCGACCTATCTGACGGGCCGCGTGGCGGATTCGTACTCTTTTCGCCCCATCCTGATTGTGGCTTCGTTGGTGCCCTGCGTGGCGACCTTTATTCTGGTGGCGTGGGTCCGGCAGCCGAAGGTGACCCAGCGGCCGGATCTGTTTCGGGAATTCTAGTGGATGTTCTTGAGAAATATTTCTCGCATCTCTAGAATTCTCTCTGGCTCTATAGTAGGATTGCCTTGAGGGCTGAGCCAAATGATTCGTACCATGCGGAGGACTGCCGTCGTTGCCGGCGCCGCGCTGATGCTGTGGGGCGATGCCTATCGCAGCAAGGGTGTGATCGCGCTGCCCGCCACGGCCACGATCGACGCGGTGTCCTCGGTGGTGGAAACAACGGACGGCCGCCTGTTTGTGCTCCAGCGTGGCTCGCCTCCGATCCTCGAATTCGACCGGAAACGCGTGTTCGTGAGAGGGTGGGGCGAAGGACTCTTCAAGACGGCGCACGGGCTGCGTCTGGATCGCCAGGGCAATCTCTGGACCACGGATAACGGCAATCACGTCATCCGGAAGTTTTCGCCCGCGGGCCAACTGTTGGCTACGTTCGGCGAGGTGGACGTCGCGGGGGCGGACGAGAAACATTTCCATTCGCCTGACGATCTGGTCTTCAATTCCAAGGGCGAGATCTTCGTCGCGGATAGCGGAAACCGCCGGATTGTGCATCTCGATGCCGCCGGCAAGTTCCTAAGCGCGTGGGGAAGTATGGGAACGGAGCCGGGGCAGTTCAAGCTTCCGCACAGTTTGGCCATTGATTCGCGTGACCGCCTCTACGTGGCGGACCGCAACAACGATCGGATCCAGATCTTCTCCCCCGGTCACAAGCTGGTTGCCATCTGGACAGGGTTCGGCAATCCGTTTGGCCTTCTCCTGGTGGGCAAGGATTTGTTGGTCTCGACTGCTGACGTGAACCAGGTGGTTCGGTTGGACGTCGACGGGCGAGTGGTGGACCGGTGGGGCGGTCCGGATGTGTTGCAATCTCCGCACTTCATGACGCTTACCCGCAGCGGTGATTTGTTGGTGGCCGAGGTGATCGGGAAGCGGGTGCAGATTTTTTCGCGAGGTTCGCATGAAAAATAGATCCCTCTGCCGGTTGGTATGGTTGGCGACGGCGACATACGGGGTTTTTGCCCAGAGCGCGCCTATGGCCGATCCGAATCGGGCGGAGGTGGTGGAACGCGCTCACCGTCCGCTGCTGGCGCCGCCGGCGAGCCGGGCGAGGGACTTGAGCCGGGTGACCATGGAGGTTCGAGGACCGGCGGGGCCACGGCCGCAGGCCGGCAAGGTGGCTCGGCGAAATTACATCGACGAGCACGTCTTCGGCCGGATGGCGCAAGACCGTATTCCCCATGCAGGCCTGGCCACCGACAGTGAGTTTGTGCGCCGCGCGTTTCTGGATGCAACGGGCCGGGCGCCTTCACCCGACGATGTGCTGAGCTTCACGGCCAGCAAAGATCCACTGAAGCACGATCGCCTGGTGGATCGTCTGGTGGACAGCGATGACTTCGCCGGCCGCTGGACGTATTACTTTGAGGATCTCTTTCGCGCGGGCAGCATGATGGGTTCCGGGCTGAACCTGTTTCATTACTGGCTGCATGAGAACCTGCGGATCGATCGCCCCTATAACGAGATTGTCACCGAGTTACTGACGGGCGGCGGCAAAACGAGCTTCTCCACACCCGGCTCGCAGTACTTCGGGCGCGACGTGATCAAAGCCAAGGATGACCCCGAGGCTCCGGATGCGCAGGATCTGATCAATATTCAGGACACCGTGGATGAGTTCACGATTACTTACTCGAAGATTTTTCTGGGCGTAAACCTGGCTTGTATCTCGTGCCATGACGGAGCGGACCATCTGGAGAAGGTGAACCTGTATCTGACGGCCAAAACTCGCGAGCAGTTCTTTCAGCAGGCCGCTTTCCATGGCCACACCCGCCAGATCATGAACTGGGAGAACGGGTATCAGGCGAACACGGAGTATACCGTTGACGATGCCGGGAGCGGTTACGACACGAAATCCAAAAGCATGATTCGGGTGCCGCGGACGGGCGGCAAAGGCGTTCCCCGGTTCATCCTGACGGGCGAAGAGCCGCGGCCCGGGCAGAATCCGCGGGATGAACTGGCGCGGCTCGTGACGGGCGACCAACAGTTTGCCCGCGCGTTCACTAACCGGATCTGGGCCGAGTTCATGGGCGTGGGGATCGTCGACCCCGTCGACGAGTTCGACCTGCTGCGCTGTGATCCGAAAAATCCCCCGCCGGCGCCGTGGACGCTGCAGCCGTCGAATCCGCAGTTGCTCGAAGCGATGGCGACCGATTTTCGGCGACACGGCTATAGCTTCAAGCATTTCGTCAAAACGATCATGAAGTCCAATGCCTATCGCCTTTCGTCGCGATTCGAGGGCGAGTGGAAAGACGCCTACGCTCCTTACTATGCACGTAAGTTGGTCCGCATGCTGAGCGCGGTGGAGCTACATGACTTAGTGACGTTGGCGACGGGTGTAACGTCCGCGGAGTCTGGGAGCGGGCCGAAGACGGTGATGGGCATGCCCGATCCTAAGAAGGCGGGGGCGACGGCAGTGAGCTTCATGAAGGTATTCGGCCAGGGGAGCCGCGAGGCGCTTCCCAAGAAGATTCCACCGTCGGCCTTGCAAGCGATGTTCCTGATGCAATCGGCGATAGTGACCGATGGCGTGCGGGCGACCAGCAAGACCCGCGTGGGCCAGTTGCTGAAGCAGTATCCGGACGATGCGACGCTGATCGACCACATCTATCTGGTGACGTTGTCACGGAAGCCCAATCCCGGGGAACAAAGCGTGGCCGCCGAAGCTCTGCGGGGGGATCGCCAGCGCGGCGCGGAGAACCTGCAATGGGCGTTGATCAATAGCCCCGAGTTTCTTTTTTCTTACTAGGAGGACAGCGGTCATGGTCCATCGCATGGGCGAACGCTTCACGCGTCGAGAGTCATTACGCCTGGGCGGTTTCGGCCTGCTCGGGGCCTTCGTGGAGCAGGCGTCGTTTCCGGTGAGCGCGCGAGCGGCGGGTAAGTCGAGTCCACGCGGCACGGCCCGCTTTGGCATCGTCGTCGAACTCGCGGGCGCGATCAGCCATGTCGATACCTTTGACTTTAAGGAGTCGGCTGGCACGCCCAAGGATCTGGACGTCCGGCAGATCAATTCAGAGCTTTACCTTTCGCACCGGCTGTTCCCGGAGCTTTCGAAGGAGATGGACAAGATCGCCATTCTGCGGTCGCTGAAGAGTCAGGAGGTGGTGCATTTTCGCGGGCAGTATCGTACCCAGGCCGGACGTCCGCTGAACCCAGCCCAGGCCCAGGAGATTCCGTCCATCGGCTCGGTGATCTCCTATGAGCTCGAGGGCCAGCGCCGCCCCACAGATACGTTCCCTACTTACATCGGCTGTAACCTCGATACCACCGGCTGCGGAGCTCTTTCCACCGGCTTTCTGCACCCCCGGTATTCGGTGTTAGATATCGATTTGAAGTCCGGGCTCGGCGGCATGGCTATGGATGAGGAGGCGCTGAAGATCCTGGAAGAGCGCTATCGCCTGCTGGGCAAACTGGAAGCGGTCACGGAGCAAGGGCCGCGGGGAAGGGACCGTTCCTTCAGCGGCTTCCGCTCCTTTCAGGAAAGCGCGCACAGCATCCTGGGCGACTCACGCTGGCCCAAGGCGTTCCAGATGAACTCCGACGAACGTGCGCGCTATGGCGAGAACCAGGTGGGCCTGGGATGCCTGCTGGCCCGGAATCTGGTGCAGGCCGACGCCGGCACACGTTACATTCACGTGGTGCATGGCGATTGGGACCATCACAAGAACATCTTCACGCACGGCGCGAAATCGAACCACTACACGATGTGCAATGAGATGGACAAGGCGGTCGCCAATCTGATCCGGGACCTGGGCGCGGCCCGTTCGCCACGCGACGCGGCCAAGTCCCTGCTCGACGAGACGCTGATTGCCGTGGTGACGGAGTTCGGGCGCACTCCGGGACCGCTGAACGGAGTGGCGGGACGGCATCATTACAACCAGGCTTACCACGCGCTCTTCGCGGGCGGCGGAGCGAAAGGCGGGCGCGTTCTGGGGCGCACCGATGCGCCCGGCGAACGCGTGATCGAGAGCGGATGGCACTTTAAGAAGACGCAAACGCAGATCGAGAACGTGTACGCGACGATGTATTCGAGCCTGGGCATCGATTGGCGGAAGGAGATCCTGGACACGCCTTCGAAGCGCGCCTATCGATACGTCGACGTGTTGGGCGGTAGCGAGTTCGTGCTGGACGACGAGATTCGGGAGCTGTTCGTCTGAGACTTCTACTTTGGCTCTCAATCCTGCCGGCTTGGGCCGGCAACCCGGGCAGCGTGCTCATCCCGGCCGGCGAGTTCAACATGGGCCGGAGCCGCTCCACGCCCGACGACCTGACGAATATGCGACCGCACATCCTGCTGGACGATCGGCCCGTCCATCGTTTGTGGATCGATGCCTTTCTCCTCGACACACACGAGGTTTCGAACGAGCAGTACAGCCGCTTTGTTCTGGCCACGCGGCGGCCACCGCCGTATCACTGGGTGTCGGGGAAAGTTCCGGCTCAACAGGCAAACTTCCCGGTCTTTAATGTGAGCTGGGAAGATGCAGTGGCCTATTGCGCCTGGAGCGGCGGTCGTCTGCCGACGGAGGCCGAATGGGAGCGGGCGGCACGCGGAGGTCAGGACGGACTCGCCTTCCCCTGGGGCGAGCAAGCGGATGCGAAGCTGGCGCGCTTTGCCGCCACCCGGCCCGGACCGATCGGCGAATTTCCCCCGAATACCTTTGGCCTTTACGACATGGTGGGGAGCGTGGCGGAGTGGTGTGCGGACTGGTTTGATCGCCTGTACTACCGCGACAGTCCGGCGAAGAACCCGCCTGGGCCAGCCGCCGGTGTCTATAAGGTCATTCGTGGCGGCGCGTGGTCCGATGAAGCCGCCCGCACCACGGTCTTCTTTCGCAATTGGGTGCGTCCGCAGCAGCGCACGCCGAACATCGGATTCCGGTGCGCGCGGAACGCCGGAGAGAAGCCATGACATCGAAGGGGCACCGGACGGCGCGCGCCTTGACGATTGAGGCGCCGCAGCTCGGCGCCGACCGTGCGCGGACGTTACTTTTTATCTTGGCCAATCGCCGCGCCTTAACCGGTTTTGATTTGCGCATTCTGCAGGGCGTGGAGTCTTTTTGCGACTCTCGCGGCTGGGAGGTGCGTTTCTCTTCGTGCCACTACGGTGCGTCCGACGCGGCGTCGACGCTGCGTCTTCCGGAGACCTGGGAGGGCTCATCGTCCGAGCGCGCGGCGGTGCTGTGTGGCACCAACCATGCGAACCTGCTGGCGACGCTGCAGGAGCGGCAGATCCCGTTCGCGGTGCTGGGCAATGGTGTGACGGGCAAATGGACCCCAAACGGGTCGGACGCTGTGTTCTCGGATGACATTCGCGGGGCGCATGATATAACGATGCACTTGATTGCCAGTGGTCACCAGGACATTCTTTTTGTGGGCGATGAACGTTCGCCCGACCATGTTCGCCGGCTCGCGGGCTATCGGGTGGCGGCGCGAATGGCGCACTGCCGGCCGCTGGTGAGCGAAGTTCGCTCCGGCGGCAAGGAACTGGGTTATCTGGCGATTCAATCGATGCTCTCGAACGGAAGGCGCGCGACGGCGGTGGTGGCGGCCAACGAACTGATTGCGGAAGGCGTGGTGGAAGCATTGCAGCAGGCCGGCGCCAGTGAACTGGCGGTGGCGGGCTTCGGCGATCGCAAAGACCGTTTGCGGACGCCTGCGGCCGTGCTGGAGTTTCCGGACCTGTTGGGCGAGCGTCTCGCGGAACTGGCGCTCCATCGTGCGGGTGATGGAGCGTCGCCGGCACGCCAATTTACGGTGCCGACTGAACTAGTGGTGGGAGACAATCGATGCGGTGGCCGCCCAGGGACGACGTATGAGCACTGAGACGCGGGTCGATCGGCGGACGCTGCTGCGTTGGGCCGGTACGGCGGGTCCAGCCTTGGCGGCGAGTGCTCCTCGATCGCCGAAGCGAGTGGTCATCGTCGGAGCCGGCATCGCCGGACTCTCTTGTGCGTACGAACTGGCCAAGCTGGGACATGACCCGATCGTGCTGGAGGCGAGTTCCCGGCCCGGCGGCCATGTCAAAACGCTGAAGGATCAGTTCGCCGACGGCCTCTACGCCGACGTCGGCGCGGAGCATTTTTACTATCCGGGCTACAACCGCTTCTGGGACTACGTGAAGGAGTTCGGACTGACGCCGCTGCCTTATCCGCGCCGCGATCACCTGATCCGATTCTTCAAACAGGGCGCCTACAGCGAAGCCGACCTGCGCAGCGCCGCTGTCCTGAATCAGCTGGGCTTTAGCTCCCGGGAAGTCGCGTTCCTGGGGAACCATGGGTGGACCGAGCTGCCGTTGCTCTATCTATCGCGCTATGTGGAGGAGATACGCGACGAGCGTGATCCCTTCGCGGGTAGGCTGCGGGAGTTAGACCAGATCAGTGTCGCCGAGTTGCTGACGCGCGAGGGCGCTTCCGCCGGAGCGCTGGCCAGATTCGGCGGCTCCGGCTCGGCGCTTCATTGGATCTGGGGTGCGGCCATCAAGCATCTGCGGGGAACGCCGTACGAAGCGAAGAAGCTGTTTCGCCTGTTGGGCGGGAATCAGCAGATGACGGATGCCTTCGCGGCTCGCTTGAAGCCTCGCCTTCGGCTGGGTTCGCCGGTGACGCGTCTGGAGCATAGCGGGACGGGCGTCCGCGTCACCTATCAGCGCATGGGGCAGCCGGCGACGCTCGAAGCGGACTATCTGGTGGTGGCTATCTCGCTGGCCGTCCTGCGGCAGATTCCGGTGGCGCCGGCCTGGCCGGAAGACAAGAACTTTGTCATCCAGGAGATGCCCTACACCACTAAGACTCGTGTCATTTTCCAGAGCCGTTCGCGCTTTTGGGAGACGGATCGCATCAGTCCGAACTGGTCGCCGAGCGATCCCAAGCTCAACGAGCTGTGGGCCATGGCGGAAGAGGTGAAAACGCCGCGCGGCATCCTGGTGGGGGGCTCGCAGCCCGGCGTGACCGGTGCCGCGTCGCTCGCCACTTTCCTTAAACTTTATGCGGGTAAGTCGGCCGACATCGAGTCCGTCGTGCAGCATGAATGGGCGAAAGATCCTTGGGCCGGCATGTGCGAACGCAACACGTACCGACCCGGGGAACTGACGCGCTTCTGGCCCGAGGCCAGCCGGCCCGTGGGGCGGGTTCACTTCGCCGGCGCTTACGCGGCGCAAATGTCCTGGGGGATGGAAGCGGCGCTCGAGTCCGCACACCGTACCGCGCAAGCGATTGCTGTCGCCTGAAGATTGAGGGCGGCTTGGCTTGCCGCGCTTCCTTGTCCGATGGCTCACCCGATGATGCCTTGGCGCGCTGTCGCGCCTCCCCGATTTCCTTCGGATGGCTGCCTCCAGACCGCTTTTCAGGCGGGTTTGCGCCATTTTGGCGCAGTGCGAGGTTGATAGGAAGTTACTAATCACCTTATCGTTTTAAACAAATTGAACAATCACACTCCGGCCGATATACTCGACCACAATCGATTCCCGCATTGGTGTGGGCCCAGAGCCTGTTTGATCTCCAGCTTCCGCCGGAGAAGAACGGGAATGCCCTCATTTCCCCCGTGAATCGGCCATTTTCGACGTTATTTGTCGACGCACAGCTCGATACGCTTTGGAGGTAGTTGACGATGAAAAATGCTCGCCTGAAAGCTCTGGCGACCGTAATGCTGATGATCGGTTCCGCGCACTGGGCGATCGCGCAAACCGCCGGCGTCACCGGGACGGTAGCCGATGGATCCGGCGCCTCCGTGGCGGGGGCGGAGGTCAGGATCATCAATGTCGATACGGGCCTGGCGCGCTCCACCACGTCGAATGAACAGGGACAGTATGCGGTGCCGCTGTTGCCACCCGGCCCGTATCGCGCCGTGGTCCTGAAGGAAGGTTTCCGGCAGGTGAGCCGGACGAGTATTCAGTTGGACGTCGCCGATACGGCACGTCTCGACTTCGTCCTGGAGGTGGGCTCCGTGGCCGACTCGGTGGAAGTGTCGGCCGATGCTCCGCTGCTCGACACCGAAGGCGCCACGATCGGCAAGGTGGTGGAGGGCCGCCGGATCAGCGATCTGCCACTGAACGGGCGCAACGTGCTGGCGCTCACGATGATCACGCCGGGCGTGAAGTCGAATGCGGGTCCCACCAATAGCGGCTTCGCCGACCGTGGGTTGTCGCTCTCGGAAATCAGTGTGAACGGCGGTCCTAATGCGCTGAACCAGATCATTCTCGACGGCATCAGTTCGATTCAGCCGGTATTTGCCGATCCCACGATTAACCCGCCGGTGGATGCTATCCAGGAGTTTCGCGTGCAAAGCGGTACGATGTCGTCGGAGTATGGCTTTACCGCCGGCGGTGTAATTAACCTGGTGACTAAGGCGGGGTCCAACCAGACGCACGGTACGCTGTATCACTTCCTGCGAAACTCGGCGCTCGATGGACGCAACACGTTCTCGGTTACCAAGCCGCCGTTTCGCTTTAACCAGTTCGGCGGGGCGTTGGGCGGGCATGTGATCAAGGACAAGCTCTTCTATTTCGGGAACTGGGAGGAGTGGCGCTATAAGCGGTCGGTGCCGCTGATTGCGAGTTTCCCGACGCTGCAGCAGCGCACCGGCGATTTCTCTGACTTGCGCGACACTTCGGGACGCGCCATCCCCATCTACGATCCTTCGACGACGGTCGCCAATCCGTCGGGCAGCGGGTTTGTCCGCACGCCCTTCCCGGGTAATCGTATTCCGGCCAGCCAGCTTGACCCCGTCTCGCTGGCGATTCAGAAGTACTACCCGGTCCCCAACCGGACTCCGAGCGATCCCTTCAGCAATGCGAACAACACCGAGAAGAATGCGACGGAGACGCGTAGCCAACGAGGCGTGACAGCGCGAGTCGACTACCGAGTATCGGCGAAGAATAACCTCTACGGCCGCTTCAGCTTTTTTGACTATCGCACGGATGGCGGCACCAGTGGCGCGAATATCTACCCCGACGATTTCATGGCCAAACGCTATGATGTGCGACCGCACTATAACTATCTGCTGGCGGACACGCATACCTTCACGTCGACTCTGGTAAACGACTTCCGCATCGGCCTCGCTCGCATTGATTCGTGGGGCCAGCCCGGGTCGTTTAATGGCAACTATCCGGAGAAGGTCGGCTTGCCGTCCATTGTGCCGCAAACTCATTTCCCGCAGGTGCTCAACGGGCTGCCCCAGACGACTTCCGGTGGACGTGGTGTGCGCGGCACCGTCTATTGGACCTTCAGCGAAATCATGACTAAGATCCACGGCAATCATTCGCTCCGCTTCGGCGGCGACGTGCGGATCGCCCAAGGCAACAACTACCAGCCGCGCAACCCGTCAGGCCAGTGGACCTTTACTTCCGGCCTCACCGGCAATCCGCAGAGTCAGGGCGGCACCGGCTCGATCTACGCGTCTTTTCTGACGGGCGCGGTATCCAGCGCGTTCGCCGACACGCACGTGGGTTACTCGATGCAGGGTTATTCCACCAGCTTTTTCTTCCAGGACGACTGGAAGGTCAGCCGCAATCTGACCTTGAACCTCGGAATCCGGCACGACTTTCAGCCGCAGCCGGTGGAGCGCTGGAACGGGATGAGTAACTTCGATCCTTTCGCCAAAGATCCGGCGACCGGCCTTTTAGGAATCACTACCTTTGCGGGTCGCGATGGGCAGCCGCGCTCCTTCCGAGAGAATGACTACAACGACTTTGGTCCTCGCATCGGCTTCGCTTACCGGCTTCCCGGCTCGAGGACAACCGTGATCCGCGGCGGCGCGGCTGTGTTCTATCCGTTTATCTTCCACGTGGGCCACTTTGGCGGCACGGCCGGGTTCGAACGCACCACGACCACATACCTCCCGCCGGGCGGCAATACCAATCTGCCCGCGTTTCAATTCCGCATCGGCTTCCCCTCCGCGCCCATTCCTCCGCTGGGCGCGAACCTGGGCGCCGGTGGACTGCTCGGGTCCGACGTCTCCTGGCAGGAGAGCACCGGCACTACTCCCCGCTCACAGCAATGGACTCTCAGCCTGCAACATCAACTGCCGGGCAACTGGCTGGTGGACGTGGGCTATGCCGGCAATCGCGGTGTTCACTTCCCCGCGGGTGGCTACGACTACAATCAGCTCGATCCGCAGAACCTCTCGCTCGGGCTCGCGCTCCAACAACAGGTGCCGAATCCTTATGCCGGTAAAGTCCCCGGAGCGCTGGGCAGCGCCACCATCACGCGGCTGCAGTCATTGCGCCCGTATCCCTATTACAACTCCATTGGCGTGCGTAGCCCATTGCTGGGAAGTTACACGTCGCAGTTACTGCTAATTAGCGTGGAGCGAAAGATGGCGAAGGGCGTGGCGTTCCTGTTTTCCTATACCGGTGGCAAGCTGATGAGCGACAGCATCACCACTCCTTTGAACTTCGGTGGCGCGGAGAACGTGAGCTTCACGGGGTATCAGAACGGACTCTACAATCGCCAGGCGGAACGTTCGGTGGATCCCAGCGACGTCAGCAGCCGCGGCGTGGTCAGCACGATCTTCGAACTGCCTTTCGGCGCCGGCCGGCGCTTCTCCAGTTCCAACCGGGTGGTGAACAAACTGATCGGCGGCTGGCAAGCGAACTCGATCGGCACGATGCAATCCGGCTTACCGATGGTGATTCGCGGCGCGAACAACTTTCTGGCCGATCGCCCAAACTCGACCGGCAAGTCGGCCAAGCTCGACAACCCCACGGCGTCGCGATGGTTCGATACTTCTCAGTTCGTCAATCCGCCCACGTACACTTTCGGCAACGTCGGCCGGGCCTTGCCCGATGTTCGCGGCCCGGGGACCATCAACTGGGATCTCTCGCTAATCAAGAACACTTCGCTGACCGAGCGCATTAACCTGCAGTTTCGGGCAGAGTCCTTCAACTTCATGAACCACGTGAACCTGAACGGCACGGGCCAGCAAACGTTTGTGGCGGGGGCCAATGGCACCAACAGCAGCGGGACCTTCGGCGTGATCACCTCGGCGCGTGACGCACGAACCATTCAGTTCGGCCTGAAGCTCGTCTTCTAAAGCGTCTCCGCACTCGCTTCGCGCGCGCCTGGGTAGCACCTTCCTCGAGCGCGCGCGAGGGGAGAGTGCTGTTCGGTGGGCCTTATGGCGCGGCTCTACGCTTCGCGCCCGGTTTGATCTTAGCCAGATCGCGGAAGTGCTTTTCGATCAGTTGCAGCACCTCTTCCACCACTCGCGGCATGCGGCTGAGCGAGGGCAGCGCCGCACCCAGCTCTCGCATCAGCGGCGCGCCGGTGATGCGTATGCCGCGGAGCGGGTGCCGCTCCCAGGCGGACGACAGCGAGGAGTTGGGAATGATGGACGCGCCGAGTCCGGCGGCCACCATGTGCTTCATGGCCTCCACGCTATTCAGCTCGAAGATGATTTTGGGCGAGAGGTTGGCATCTTCGAAGAACTGGTTCAGGCGCTTGCGCGTGCTGGTGGATTGGTCGTAGAGCACGAGGGGTAATTTGGCGAGCTCGGCCGGCGTGATCGATGGCTTGCGCGCCAGCGGATCCGTCCGCCGCACGGCGACCACCATCTCTTCCGTAAACAAGCTGCGAGTCCGCAGGTTCGGTGCTTGGATGGGCAGGTTGACGATGGCCAGGTCCAGCCGGTTGGAGCCGAGCATCTCGATTAGCTGTGGCGTCGTGGAGTTGACGACGTCGACGCATAGTTTCGGAAATTTGGCGTGGAAGGCGATCAGCGCCGGAGGCAGCATCGACGTCAACTGATGACCACCGACGCCAATCCGGATCGTCCCCACCGGTTCCTGGCTCAGGCTGCCAATTTCCATGCGGGCGCGCTCGCATTGCCGCAGAATCGACTCGGCGTGGTCCTGAAGGATCTTGCCCGCTTCGGTGAGCTGCAGGTCCTGGTTTTTGTTCCGTACGAACAGCCGTTCTCCGAGTTCCAACTCGAGCGATTGAATCTGCTGGCTGACGGAGGGTTGGGCGAGATAAAGCTGTTCGGCTGCTCGCCGGAAGCGGCCCGTTTTGATGATGGCGTCAAAGATTTCGAGTTGGCGTACAGTCATCGAAGTTTGATAGTCGGTAGCTATTACTCAAGATGGAAAATCGTATTGGACTATAACGTAGAGCTCTGGTGAAATCAACCCATGTGGATTCCGGCATGAGCGTGGTGATCGGCATCGATATTGGAACGAGCGGCGTGCGGGCCCTTGCTGTCTGCGACGCCGGCACGGTGCTGGCCACCGGTGAAGCGCCTCTACAGTCGCGGCGCTCGGCGGACGGACTGATCCACGAGCAGGACCCGCAAAGTTGGTGGGAGGGCGTCTGCACCGCCGTCCAAGCGGTCGCGGCGACGTTGGGTCTGGCTCGCTGCCTGGGCGCGGTTTCCGCGGTCGCCGTGACTTCGACGTCGGGCTCGCTGGTGGTGGCCGATGCCGCTGGTACGCCTTTGCGTCCGGCCCTTCTTTACGACGACGCACGCGCCGCGGAGTTTGCCGGCGTGCTCTCGATGAGTGCTTCCTACTCCTTGACCAAGGCTTTCTGGGTTCGCGCGCATGAGCCTCAGGTATGGGAGCGAGCACGATACCTACTGCATCCCGCCGACTGGCTAGTGGGCAAGCTCTCGAACCGCTACGGCGTTTCGGATTACTGCAACGCCCTCAAGCTGGGCTACGACCCTTCGGCGCGGCGTTGGTCCGCGGCAGCCTGGCGGGCCGGCTTCCCGGGCCTGCTTCCGGAAGTGCTCGATCCCGGCACGATCATTGGCGAGGTGAGTGCCGCCGCGGCAGCCGAAAGCGGATTGCCCGCGGGGTTGCCGGTGGTGCTGGGCGCTACCGATGGCATGGCTGATTTGATCGCTTCCGGCGCTCAACGAGCCACTGACGCCAACACCACGTTAGGCACCACGATGGTCTGGAAGGTGCTCAGCGCGGCGCCGCCCCCTCAGTGCGGCCATGTCTACAGCCATCTGCATCCCGCCGGTTGGTGGGCTCCGGGCGCCGCGAGCAACACGGGTCCGGGCAGCCTTCGTTGGACCGGGGAGCCCACGGACCGGTGGGCCGCGGACTTGCGGGCCAGCGAACGCTTCCCGACTTCCCTGATCTGCTATCCGTTGCGCATGACCGGTGAGCGCTTTCCGTTTGCGGCGCCGGATGCGCGCGGCTTCGAGGACGGGGAACCCGCCACGCAGTGGGACGGTTATGCCGCTCAGTTGGAAGCCCTCGCGTTCATCGAGCGCTGGGGCTATGAACGGCTGGAGGCGTGCGGCATCGAATCAGGCGGCACGGTGTATTCAGGCGGCGGTGCGGCCCGCAGTCAGGCGCTGGCTCGCGTCCGGGCGAGCGTGCTGCAACGGCCGGTGTGCCGTTCGGAACACCCGGCGGCCGCCTTCGGAGCGGCGATTCTGGCGGCCGCTTCCACGCTCTATGACGGAAACCTGCGCGCGGCGATTGGCCGGATGACCCACTTGGCGAACGTCGAGGATCCGTGCCCGGACTTGAGCAAACGCTATGGCGATCGTTACGGTGAGTTTCGCGAAGCCTGCGCGCGGCGAGGTTATCGATGAGCGCCTGGAAGGCCTGTGACATCCGCGGCCGCTTCCCCGGCGAAGTGTCGCCCCAGTTGTTCCGCGACGTCGGACGGGCCGTCGCTTCGCAACTGAGCGACGAGGCCCGGGTGCTGGTGGCGGGCGATTTCCGCTCGTCGACGCCCGCCCTCAAGCACGCCCTCATCGAGGGGCTGACGGGAGGCGGCCTGCAGGTGGCCGATGCCGGGCAAATCCCCACGCCCGTGGCCTACCATGCCTATCGCGCGTCCGATTACGCAGCCGTTCTGATGGTGACGGCTTCGCATAATCCGGCTGACTACAACGGACTGAAGTTGATGATCGGTCATCGGCCACCGGACGAGGAGCTATTCGCGCGGCTGCGTCAGCCGCTGGTGGTGACGCCGCGTGTGCGCGGCAGTGTGGAGCCGGCGAATGTGGTGGCGCCCTATCGCCAATGGATGGCGAAGCGGTGGGGTCATCTCGGCCGGGAGTTTCAGGGGGCGGTGGTCATTGACGCGGGCAATGGCGCGTGGTCGGAACTCGCTCCCAGCATCATGGCGGATCTGGGGCTGGTGGTGCATCCGCTCTATTGCACCATTGACGCCCGATTTCCGAATCGTCCGCCCGACTCGGCGCGTAGCGCCCATCTGGCGGCGCTGTCACAACTGGTGCCGGCCCGCGGCGCGCAACTCGGTATTGCTTGGGATGGGGACGGCGATCGCGTGGCGTTGGTGGATGGTGCCGGCCGCTTTGTTTCCGCCGACCAGATGTCTATCCTGCTGGCGCGCTATCAACTCAGCGGCCAGTCCGGGATGCGCGTGGCCTACGACATCAAGCTCAGCGAACGGGTGCGGCAAGCGATTGAAGATGCCGGAGGCGTGGCGCTCATGCAGCGCAGCGGCCACAGCTTTCTGAAACGGATGATGATCGAGGAGGAATGCCTGTTCGGCTGCGAAGCCAGCGGACATTACTTCCATCGCGAACTCGGTGGCGGGGATGATGGGCTCTATACCGCGCTCTTGATGCTGGAATTGGTCGCCCGCTCCGGCGCCCTGCACGAACTGACGGCCGGTATTCCGGAAATCTTCGTTACTCCGGATTTGCGCATTCCCGCGCGGCAAGAGGCTTTCGAATCGATTGCGGCGCGACTCGAAAGACAGTTGCCGGTGCTGCAGATGAACCGGCTCGACGGGGTGCGCTTCGTCACCGCCGATGGGACGGTGCTCGTCCGGCGCTCAATTACGGAGCCGGCGATCACGATTCGTATCGATGCCAGCCGCCGGGACCGCCTGGATCGTCTGGTGCACGAGTGCTGTCGCTCGCTCCCGGAAATTGCAGACGAAATGAAGGCTCAGATAGATCAATCGAGGGCGACATGAAACTGGACGCGTTGCGAAGGGAAATCGCCGATTACTCACGCCGTGTGTTGCAGGAACGGCTGGCCACCGGCGCAGGAGGTAACATCAGTGCCCGGTGGGAGGATACGATGCTGATTTCGCCGTCGGGCCTCTCGCTCGAAGACGTGGATCCGTCGCAGTATGTTGAAGTCGACATTCCGTCCGGCAACATCCACGCGCACGATGGACTGCGGCCTTCGTCGGAAGTGCTCTTGCACTTGGCCTGCTACCGGCGCCGGCCGGAACTTCGCGCCGTGGTCCACACCCATCCGCAGTTCACCATCGCGCTTACCAGTTCCGGACATGACCTGGCTCCGATGTTTGCCGACGCTCTGATTTATCTGGGCGTCGACATTCCTCACCTGGACTACATCACGGTGACGACGCCCGAATTGGCCGTCGCCGTGGGCGACGCCATCGTCGGAGCAAACTGCGTCATCATGCGTAATCATGGTTCGGTCACGGTGGGCGAGAATTTGAAACAGGCGTTCTGGCGAGCATGCACGGTGGAGGAAGCGGCCCGCATTCAAGTGCTCGGTTTGATGATCGGAAAGCCTCGTTATCTGGACCGTGCCGAGTCCGACCGGCTCGATTCGCTGGCCAGCGAGCAGTACCGGCGGGAACTGATTGCGCGCATGAGGGACGTCTAACGCCATGGGCGCGCATTCCTTCGTCGCGCTCGATCTCGGCGCCGAAAGTGGCCGTGCGGTCGTCGGCACGTTGCGTGGGGGGAGCCTCAGTTGCGAAGAGGTCTATCGCTTTCCCAACCAACCTGTCGCTTATGGCGGCGAACTGCATTGGGACCTTCCGCGCCTGTGGTGGGAGGTGCAGCGGGCTCTCGAGATCGCCGGGCAACACGCGCACGGGCGAGTGACTTCGATCGGCGTGGATGCTTGGGGACTCGATTACGCGCTCCTCAGCAAAGCGGGGACGCTGCTCGAGAACGCCTATCACTATCGCGACGCCCGCACCGACGGCATGTTGGAGCGCGTCTGCGAGATTGTTCCTCCGGACGTGATCTACGAGCAGACGGGCGTTCAACTCATGCAGATCAATGCCCTCTATCAACTCTACGCCGGCTACTTGAAGAACCCGGACGTGCTGCGGGCCGCTGATCGTTTGCTCACCATCCCGGACCTTTTCAACTACTGGCTCACGGGCCAGGCCGTCTGCGAGTTCACCAACGCCACGACCACACAGCTGTTCGATGCCCGGCGTGGCGCCTGGGCCGTAGAACTGCTTGAACGCTTGGGGATGCCCACGCACTTCCTCGCGCCCGTGGTCCAGCCGGGGACGGTGCTCGGGCCGCCGCTGCCCGGCGTGGCCGCGCATTGTGGACAGCCGCTGGTGGTGGCTCCCGCGACGCACGATACCGGCTCGGCCGTGGCGGCGATCCCCATGGCGCCCAATGTCGCCTTCATCAGCTCCGGGACGTGGTCCCTGCTGGGCACCGAAGTTCCGGGGCCGATCGTGTCCGAGACTGCGCGGCGCTTCAACTTCACGAATGAGGGTGGTGTTTGTGGGACGAACCGGCTGTTGAAGAACATCGCCGGCCTTTGGCTGGTCCAATCCTGCCGCCGTCAATGGAAGGCCGAAGGCCGGGATTATGACTATGGCGCGTTGGCTCAGGAAGCGGCGGCCAGCGCGCCCCTCCGCAGCCTGATGGATCCGGATCATCCGTGTTTCCTGAACGGCGAAGGCGTCCCCGCGAAGATCGACGCCTATTGCCGGCTCACCTGTCAGCCGGCGCCCGAGACGCCCGGCGCTTACATCCGCGCGGCGCTGGAAAGCCTCGCGCTGAAGTACCGCTATGTGCTCGAGGCTCTCGAAGAAACTGCCGGCGCCCGCTTCGACGTGATCCGTATCGTCGGCGGCGGCGCGCGCAACGCGCTGCTCAATCAACTCACCGCGGATGCTACCGGCCGCCGAGTGCAGGCGGGGCCGATCGAGGCGACCGCACTGGGCAACCTCGGCATGCAGATGCTCGCGACCGGCCACGCTCAGGACCTCGCCAGCGTCCGCCGGCTGATCGACGCTTCCGCTGCTCCGGTCAGCTATGAACCGCGCGATGCGTCCGCCTGGGACGCCGCCTGGAGCCGATTCGGCCAGTATTGCGCGTCCCCACCCGTGTTAAGGAACTAAGTCACCCATGTGGATTCCGTCCGAGTATGTTCAAGCCCTCTTGCTCCTGATGATTTCGATGCTGTGTTGGGGATCCTGGGGGAACGCCCTGAAGCTGATGGAAGGCTGCCGCTTCGAGCTCTTCTATTGGGACTACGTCTTCGGCACCACGCTGATGAGCCTGCTTTTGGCTTTCACCCTGGGCTCTTACGGCAGCTCCGGCCTGCCGTTTCTCGCTGACCTTGCCGCCGCCACCCCGGCGGGCATCGGCTTCTGCTTGGCGGGCGGCGTGGTCTTTAACGTGTCGAATATCCTGCTTACGGGTGCGATTGAAGTTGCCGGCTTGGCCGTGGCCTTTCCCGTCGGGGTGGGCCTCTCGATCGTGATCGGAGTGGTGCTGAACTACATCATTACGCCCAAGAACGATCCTCTGTTGCTTTTCGGCGGGCTGCTGCTGGTGGTGATCGCCATCCTGATCGACGCGGCGGCGTTTCGCCAGCACTTGGGGCAGGCCGCCAGCAAATCATCGGCGCGAGGCATCTGGCTGTGCATCCTGAGCGGCATTGGTTTGGGCTTGTTCTACCCTTTGGTAGCCAAGAGCCTCGCCGAACCGCAGCCCCTCGGCCCCTACTCGATCGGCGTGGTGTTCATGACGGGAATGCTGGTCAGCAATTTCATCGTCAACGCCATGATCATGCGCCGGCCGATTACCGGGAGGCCGCCGCTCCCGTTCTCTGCGTATGGACAGATGCCGTTCCGTTGGCACCTGCTCGGTTTGATGGCCGGGGGCGGGGTGTGGGGCTTGGGAACGGTCCTGAACTTTGCGGCGTCGTCCAGCGGTCTGGTGGGCCCGGCGACGTCATTTGCTCTGGGCGATGGAGCGGTTTTGGTCTCGGCGCTGTGGGGCATCCTGGTTTGGAAAGAGTTCCAGGGCGCCACCCGGCACGTCAACCGGCTGCTGCTCTGGATGGTGCTGATCTTCAGCCTGGGCTTGATGATGATTGCGCTTTCCCCCGTGGTATCGCTGATATGAACCGTCACAGAAGAGGAATCATGGCACACCTGAATCGAGTCCTGTTGGCCCTGGCGCTGACGTCCCAACTTTCGGCTGCCGACGCCGTCGAGACGGCTCTCCAAACGCCGCGGAATCTCGGCTTGACCTTTCATGGCTTTATGGACGCCCGCCTCCGCGCGAACCTTGACAATTGGGAGCTGCGCGCTCCCGCGGCGAACCCCGCGCTCATCGAAATGTTCCATGACCGCGACCGTCAAGCCGATCGTAAGTTGCTTCCCTGGTCGGGCGAATTTATCGGGAAGTATATCTGCTCGTCTGTTCTCAGCTACAGAATTTTGCGTGATCCCCGGCAGAAGGAGAATCTGCAGACCGTGGTGAAGGAGTTTCTGAAGACCCAGGGCCCCGACGGGTATCTGGGACCGTTTGATAAGGCGAATCGCCTGGCAGGCAATAACTGGGATGTCTGGGGTCACTACTGGGTGATGCGCGGCTTGCTGCTCTATCACGAAGAGTTCGTCTCGCCGGAGGCCCTGCAGGCGGTGAATCGAGCTGCGGACATGTTAGTGGATAAGTATCTGGACAAGAACTTGCATCTGACCACCGACAACCGTTTCGGCCAGATGAATCACGCGGTAATTCACGTGTTCACCAAGCTCTATCGAGTAACCGGAAATGAACGCTATCTGAAGATGGCGAAATGGATTGTCAAAGAATGGGATCTTCCCGGCGCGGGCCTCTACATGCGCATGGCGCTCGCCGGCCGCCCGATGCATGAGTTTCCCGGAAACCGCTGGGAAAGCCTTCACGATTTTCAGGGTATGGCCGACATGTACTTACTCACCGGCGAGCCGCGTTATCAGCAGGCCTTTACCCATATCTGGAACAGCATGCTACTGGGTGACCGGCACAATACCGGGGGCTTCTCGTCGGGCGAAAAGGCTACCGGCAATCCGTACGATCTCAAGGCGATCGAAACCTGTTCCACCGTCGCTTGGATCGATATGAGCATCGACATGCTTCGTCTGACCGCGAACTCGCGCGTCGCCGATGAGATCGAGTTATCGACGCTGAACGGAGCGATCGGCGGTCAATCGGCCTCCGGACGCTGGTGGACCTACAATACGCCAATGAATGGCGTCAAAGAGGCGTCGGCGCACGGCATCGGCTTTCAGAACCGTGCGGGCAGTCCGGAACTGAACTGCTGTTCGGTGAATGGACCGAGGTCGCTGGGCCTGCTGACGGAGTGGGCGCTGATGTCGGCCAAGGATGGCTTTGCGCTGAATTACTATGGCGCGTCCGAGCTCACCGCGCGTACCGGGGGCGGGCAAACGGTGACGTTCGCGCAAGCCACGGACTATCCGGTAGATGGCCGCATTGCGCTGACGCTTCGCATCGGCAAACCCGAGTCGTTCTCGTTGAAGCTGCGCATCCCGGCATGGTCGGCTCGTACCACCGTGTCCGTGAATGGCGCCGTGCAGGAAGGGTTGCAGCCGGGCCACTATCTCAATCTGAACCGCACTTGGCGCGATGGGGACGTGGTGAACCTCAGCCTCGACCTTTCTCCGCACTATTGGGCCGGCGAGCGCGAGGTGGACGGGCAGGTGGCGATTTACCGTGGACCCATCCTCCTCGCCTTTGATCCCACCTACAATGTCTCGCCCGACCTCGTGCCTCAGCTCGACATGAAGACACTTCGGCTGGAACCCACCTCGACGGACAAACGCATCCGCCCGCTCGTGTTGGTGAAGGGCAAAGATGCGGCAGGGCATGAACTGGTGCTCTGCGACTTCGCCACCGCCGGGGCTTATGGGAACGCCTATCGAAGTTGGCTCCCGGCACTGAACGCGACACCCATCAAGGCCGAACTCGAACGTCCCGCGTGGAACAATCGGCCTTAGGCAACCTGGTAAACGGAGTTGGGCGCGCCCGGTGGGTCCGTCCGGGCGCGCCGTAAGGGCCAGGCTTCAGTAAAGGCAGAAAAGCGTGCCGCCGATGGGCTTGCCGTAGGCGCTGGTGGCGCGGGGAGGCCAGGCGGAGCCGTTGGCTTGAATGATGCCTGGGCAGTTGGTGACCCAAACGCGATTGTCGGTCAGCACCAAGCCGGCCGGTTGCCCGGGCGGCTGGAGTGAGAGGGCGCCCTGGGGCAGGATGACGTTGGGGACGCTGAAAAACTGCTCCGGGCTGAAGTCGCGCAGCACGTTTCGGCTGAGGTAGCCGGCGACGGCGCCGCGTTGCAGGTCCACGCGCACGCCATTGAGCACCACGGCGAGCGGATAGCCGGCCTTCTCCAAGCGGTAGCCCTCGAAAACACGAGGCCAGAGCGACAAACCACAAGCCATCGTTAAGCGCATTTCGGTGGAGACTCCTGCGAGGCGGCTGGCGAAGACCTGCGGGTTCGCCGGCACCATGCCGCGATCGGCCCAGTATCGCGCCGTGCGCACTCCGGCCCCATTGATCCAGTTGCCCAGCACTTCCAGCGGGACGTGCCCACAGGCGATCGAGGGAAGACTGTGACCATCCGGCCGCCGGACAAAGCCCAGCCCCCCTTCCCAGTAAGCATCCGGTGGATTGAGGCGGGTATGGACGATCGTGGGCGGCCTGGACAGATCGGGGTAGGCGAGCAGGTAGGCCACGCCGCGATCGCCTTGCGTGCCCGGACTCGCCACGACGAACGCGCCCAGCATGTCGCTGTACTGCACGGCGGCGATGCTGACTTCCAAGGCTCGGATTTGGCCACCGTAGTTGTACTGCAGCGGATAGGCGGTCCGCAGGCGATGATTGGCCGGCGAGTTGACGTCACCCGCCAGGCGGACAAAGCCGTTAGCCGAGAGCGTCTCGACGTTGGTCTGAAAGGTGGGATCGGTGGAACGCAGCACAAAGATGCCGGCGTTGTTCGGATGGAACGCAGCGCCCTGGTTGTAATAGCCGCCTTGCGAGTCCGTGTAGAACAGGTAGACGTAGCCATCGAGCCAGACGGCGGAGGGATAGCCGCTGCCGTAGCGTTGGGGCGTGCCGGGGGCCGGGTCCGGTGACCGGAGGATGGCGGCGCCGGCGCCTTCACGCGCCTGTTCGTTGCGCCAGCGGGTGGGATGCCACACGGTCCAGTTGCGGCCGTCATAGCTTTTGGCGACGCCGATCGAGGTGGCCACTCGTCCGGTGGGATTGAGGCCGCCGAAATACATGTACCACTCGGAGCCAATCCGAATGACGTCGGGATCGCACGCGCCGCCCGAGTCGAAGGTGCGCAGGCTTTGCCAGTTGGCTCCGTACCAGGCGCGCCACAGGCTGGGGCCCATGACCGCGACGGGTGCCGTCATGGCGCTGCCTTCGATCTGCGGCGTGGGGCTGACTTCGCTACGCATGATGTGGTCGCCATTCAGGTGCGACGGATACATGCTGCCGCCGCACGAATACAGGACGCGATTGCCGTCCATGACGCCCGTGGACGAGTTCAGGTAGCGGTTCGGCGGTTCGAGGGGACTGACATCGAGAAGGTAAGGCGCCTGGGGCGGGAGGTATTGCACCTCCTGCCCCACGGCGAGACTGGCGACGGCGAGCAAGGTTCCCAGTAAGTGCTTCATGGCGGTTCTCCTGTGCCTCGTCTCGACTTACTGGACCATCTTGCTGAGGACGGTGCCGGGAGTTGGGTTCGCGTGGAGCGTCAACTCCGCGCCGGCCTCCACGGTGAGGCTGCGTTCCCAGGTCTGCCGGCCCGCGACCGCTTTGAACTGATAGGTGCCGGGCTTCAGGTTCACGCGCAGGGGCGCGTTGCCCATGAAGTTGCCGTTGATCCAGATTTCAGCAGCGGGCTCGTTCGAGAGGACGGCGACGCGCGCCGGATTCGCGCTGGCGGTGGCGACTTCGGCCTTGGGCGCAGGCTTCGCCGTCGTGGCGAGCTCGTGCTTCATGTCAGTGTAGACGTCGTAGCTGGCGCCGCGCTCCAGTCGGATGTCTTTGCCTTTCTTGAGCAGGGCGACCGGCGCGGCCACCGGACTCACCACCGCCAGGCCGGCCATCATCGCGATCATGGTGCCTTTCGAGCCCTTGCCTTGCGAGCCGTAAGGCGTGTAGCGGAGCGGCACCCAAGCGCCGTCGGCGGCCATCACGCGGTCGATCGTGAAGTCCAGCTTGCCGCCGCGGCCCATGCGCGCCTTGCTTTCGGACACGATCACCTGGCCGGTGGCGCGCGCGCCCTCGGCAATGCCTACGCCGTCGGGCGTCGTGAAGCCGTCCACCACCAGGAATTCGATCACGCGTCCTTTGGCGGTTTCGCCGGAGACGAGTGGTTCGTTGAGCTTCACCCGCAGGCGCGTGCCTTCGGGAATCTTTTGCGCGTAGCCGGCCGTAGACAGGCTGGCGAGGGTGACAAGCGTGGCGACAAGTGTCTGAGAAGTGTTGCGCAGGGACATGGCGAATTTCTCCTTGAAGCGGTCTTTGTTGTAGCCCGTGTGGGGGGCTCAACGCAGACGGCGCAAGGGTTCGCCAAAAATGCGCGAGATTTTTTCGTTATTTCTTCTGGTGCCGAAGTTGCGTGCTGCCGCAGAAGGGGAGCTTGCCCGCCGCCTGGCCGGCGGCGAAGGGGACGGTGGCCGCGGTGAGCGAGGCTTGCGACAGCAAGCCGTCCGGAGCCAGGCGGGCTTGGGCGGCGAGTTGCTCGAGTTCGGGCCAGGCTTGAGAACTGGCACAGACCAGCAGTTCGAGTTGCTCCTCGCTGTTGTCGAACTGGAGTTCGCCGGGCACGGGGAAGTCCTGGGCGGCATTGGTGAGGGGGAGCTTCGGATAGACCAGCGCGACACCCGAGGGCTGCCGGAGCCACACCCAGAGCCGGACCGGCGCACTGGCCGTCGCATGCAGAGCGGGGCGATCGCCCGCGCGCACGATGGCGTTCTGCAGCGGGAACAGGGAGCCGCCGTTCGTGGCGCGGATTGTGAGGATCGTCAACGGGTTCGGGCGCAGGGCCAGCAAAGCCGCCAGAGCGATCGACCCGGCGAACGCCAAGGCGACCAGCGGACCCCGCCGCCGCGGGAGGGCCGGCACGGGCACCAGTTTTTCGAAGAGGGGGATCGTGGCCGCGGCGGAAGCGGGGCGCGACTGCTGGTCGAGCTCGACCAAGGGCAGCAGCGGATGGCCCGGACCCAGGATCTCGGCCGCGGCGACTTGGGGCGCGCGCCCGTCGAGGCGTGTGTGCAGGACTTCGCCGGTGAGCATCTCGATGGCGATGCAGCCCAGCGCATAGAGGTCCGAGCGCGTGGTGGGCTTGCCCAGGGCTTGCTCGGGCGCCAGATAATCCGGTGAGCCCACGATGCGGGTGGTGCTGCCGCTGTTCTCAGTGAGCGAGGCGATGCCGAAGTCGATGAGGACGGGGGCTTCTTCCGGTGTTCCCGCGGCGCGCAGCAGGATGTTCTCGGGCTTCAAGTCCCGGTGAATGACCCCTGCGGCGTGGGCGACTTCGAGCGCTTGGGCCAGGGCAATGAGCAGGCGGGCGGCACGCGCGGGGGCGAGCTTGCCTTTGGTGAGCTCCTGACGAAGGGTGGGGCCTTCGATGAGTTGGAGAACGAAGAAGCTGCCGACGACGGAGTCCGTGGCGGAATCGAGGACGGCCACGATCCCGGGGTGGTTGAGGCTGGCGAGGGCGCGCACTTCGTCGCGAATATGCCGGTCGAGCCAGACGCCATCGGCGCCGCGCAACTGACGCGGGCGCTTGATGACCACGGCCTTATCGTGCAGGCGCAGGCTGCTGGCCAGGTAGGTGTCGGCGAAGCCGCCACTACCGAGCTTGCGTTCGATGCGATAGGCTTCGCCGAGAACGGTGCCGGGCGCCAACTCGGCGCTGGCATCGTCGGAGAAGAGGTCGGCGGCATCCAGCAGGATTTCGAGCTCGCGGCGCAGTTCGTCCTGTACGGGACAGGCTTCGTCGAGCCGCTGCCGGCGCTGCTGGGGGGCGAGTGGCTCGAGTTCATCGAAGAGCTGCCGCAGTTGGCGGTAACGGTCGGCGTCCATGCGCTCGAGCTAGACCGTGCCCGTCTCGAGCCGGGCCGCCAGCCAGGATCGGGCAAACGTCCAGTCGCGGCGGACCTTGGCGAAGCTGAAGCCGGTTTCGTCGGCGATCTCCTGGTCCGTGAGGCCGGAGAAGAAGCGCAGTTCCACCACGCGGCCGGCTTCGGGATCCATCTGCTGCAATTCCTCCAGGAGATTGTGGAGATGGATTACGTCGACATCGACCGGTGCGACGCCGGGCTGATCCTGGTTCAGACTCTCGATGGAGACTTTCGGTGAGTCGCCTCCGCGCTTGTTGGCCTTCACGGCGCGCGCATGCTCCACCAGGGCGCGGCGAAATTCGCGGCTGGCGATCGAAAGAAAGTGGGAGCGGCTGCGCCAGTCCACATTCTCGCGGCCAAAGATGCGTAAGTAGACTTCGTGGACCAGCGCTGTCGCCTGCAGGGTATGGCCGGCACGTTCGCCGTGCATGTGCTTCTGCGCCATGCGCCGCATCTGCTGGTAAATCAAGGAGAATAGCTCGGCTTCGTGCTCGCGCTGCCCGCTCCGCACGGCCCGGAGTAACTCGGTCACGCGGCCGTGCTCGCGGCTATCCTCTGCGTCTGGCGCCATCTTGATCCATAATTCTACAAAATTTGAGCAGAGGGCCGGTCTTTTTGCGCCGTAGTATATGAGGGCTCATGCGTTCCTTTGAAAACTTACTCGCGACCGAGGCGAATCGATGATGGGGCTGGCGACGTGTGCGCTGCTGGCGCTAGTGGCGCAGTCCGTGGACCACGAGCGCGGTGCGTGGAGTTCGGAGATGCGGCAGGCCCGTCCGGCGGCGGCAAAGCCGGCCGCGGTGGCTCGTCCGGCAACGGCGGCCCGCCCCTCGAGCGGTCTGGTGGGGATCACTTTGTGGCGCCTGCGCCCGAGCCAGGCATCCGATCAGGCGCGCATTCTGGTGCACGAAGACGATACGAACCGCGAGATGACGCCCGAGCGCATTCGCACCAGCACCACGCTGTTTCCCAACGATCGTCTGCGGCTGACGATCGAGAGCGCGCGGCGGGGCTATTTGTACGTGATCTCGCGCGAACGGTACCGCGATGGTTCGGTGGGCGTGCCGTATCTGATCTTCCCATCGAAGCGCATTCTGGGCGGTCAGCATGCGGTGGAGCCGGGAAGAATCGTGGAGATTCCGGAGCCCACCAATCGCCGGCCGTATCTCACGCTGCGCCGCTCCCGGCCCGATCATGCGTTCGAAGAGGTGATTGTGCTGGTGGCTCCGCAGTCGCTGCCCGGGCGTTACCTGGTGGAGAGCCAACCCCTGGCGCTGGATGCGGCGGAGGTGGAACGCTGGCGGCAGCAGTGGGGCGGGCCCACCCGAGTCCTCGAAAGCCGGTCGAGTGGCCTTTGGACCCCGGCGGAAAAGACGGCGGCGGCCACGGGCAGTTTACTGTCTCCGCAGGATCCGGCGCCGCAGACTTTGTTCCGCATCGAGCGTCCGGCGGACCAGCCCATCCTGGTGCCGATCCAGCTCCGTTTGGCTGAGTGACCGTTGCGAGCCTTCCTCACCATTACGCTTGCTTTGGCTCCGGCGTTGCTCTGGAGCCAATCCACTCAGGCGACTCTCTCGGGTCGCATCACGGACCGGGTTCGCGGACACGCCGTGGCTGGCGTCCAGGTGCAGGTGATCTCCGCGCAGGACGGCAGCCGCGCGACGGTGGCGACCAATCGGTATGGCTGGTATGTACACGGGGCGCTCTCGCCGGGGCGATACCGGCTGGAACTAACGGCCGGCGGCTATCAGACCTTCGAGCTCGAAGAGATTGATCTGCCGGTAGCGGGTCTGGTGGATTTGAACTTGACGCTGCGGCCGCTGAACGACGTTTGGGAGGCAGGACTTGCGCGCTCGGTGCTGCCGCATGGTTCCCGCGCGGTGCTCGCGTTCTTCGGGCCCGACCTTGACGCTTCGCGCCTCTCTCGGCCCTTATCGACCCGAGCCAGGGAAGGTGGCTTCGAACCGTCGGCGTCGGACGTGATCACCACCGATCTGCTCCGCGCCTTACCGCTGGCGGGGCGCGACGCTTACACGCTCGTGGTGGCCGCGGCCGGCGTGACCGCCGATGCCGGCACCGCGCGGGGACTCGGCGTATCGGCCAATGGGCAACGGCCCGCCTCGTCGTCGTTTCGGCTCGATGGCCTGGACAACAATCAGGATCTGCTGACGGGTCCGCTGACGGGGCTGCCGCCGGAGGCGCTGGCCGAATACCGCTTGTCGACGGGCATCTTCACCGCTGAGTATGGGGGCACCAGCGGGATTCTGGCGAACGCGATCGGGCGGGGTCCGCAGGCGGTGTGGCATGGGCTCGGGTATTTTTACGCGAGTCATGAGTCGCTCAACGCCAACAGCTTTCGCCGTAACGCCGAAGGTCTGGGTCGAGCGGAGGATCGGGAGTGGCAGCCCGGTTGGAGCTTCGGGGGCCCGCTGACGCGAAGCTGGTTTGCCACGACGGCCGGCGAGATCAGCCACCGGCGGACGGAGGAGGCGCCCGTGGAGGTGCTGCTGCCGAGCCGAACGGTACAGTTACCGGCGAACGGCGCGGGGCGAGCGTTGCTGGATCGCTTTCCCGCGCCGTTCCCCGCCAGTGACTTCCCGAATGGCTACGTCACGCTGACGCCCAATACGGAGCCGTCGCGTCGCTTTCTACTCGGGCGCGTGGATCACGCGCCCGCCGACGGCCGCTATCGCCAGTTCCTGCGCTGGTCGGAGGCGCACTATGAGCGGCCCAACTTTGTTTGGTCCCCGTACCCCGACTTTCGCTCGACGTTGCGCCAACCGAATCAAGCAGTGCTGGCGGCGTTCACATCGCAACTGCGTCCCGGTCTGGCGCATGACGCAAGGTTCGGTTGGAGCGGGCAGCGCTTGGGTTGGGATCGACCGGGGGCGGAGATTCCGACCCTGACTGCCGATGACGGGACGGTGCTGCCGGGGAGCCCGGCGTTCTACGCGTTCGACTATCGGCAGCAGCGCTTCGAGACGAACCAACTGATGAGCTGGGCCGCGGGCGCCCATCAATGGAAGGCAGGCGGGAGCCTGATGTGGCGGCGTTTCCAGAACGTCTTCGGACCGGGCCGCGATGGGCGCCTTCGCTTTAGTTCCTTTGTCGGCGACTTCGGACGCGGCGAGCCGACCGCGGTAGATCTGCTGGTGGAGCGCGCCGCGTTGCCCGCGTTAGAGCCACTGGTGGAGGCTCATCATTTCCGGCAGAATTCGGGCAACGTGTTTCTTCAGGACAGTTGGCGGGTGTCGTCCCGCGTGATGCTGCATCTGGGCGTGCGTTATGAGTACTTCGCGGCACCCCGGCAGGCGGCCGGGCCGATGATCCGTTTGCTCGACGGCGGGCAGTGGAAGTCTGCGGCCAGGTTGCTGCCGGCCGATGGCAATAATTTCGCACCTCGCGTGGGCGTTTCGTGGCGAGTGAATCAGCGGGGGCAGACGTTTCTGCGTGCTTCCTACGGCGTGTTCTACGATCGGCTCTACGACAATCTTTGGCAGAATCTGACGCTGAACTCGCTGGTGATGCGGTCGATTCGGCTCGCGCCCGGGTTTGGCGTGTCGCCGGCCTTGAGCGCGCCCGGCACTTATCTCGCTCGGCCGGGTGCGTTCAATCAGGACTTTCCGGAAGTCCTCAGTTTCAGCGAGAAGCTGCGGACGCCTTACGCGCATAGCTACTCACTCAGCCTGCGGCAGGCGGTGGGGGGCTGGCAGTTCGAGGCGATCGGGCGCGGAGCCTTGGGCCGCCAACTCCTGACCAATGACAAACTGAATCGCCCGGGGGTGAAGACGCTGGCCGAACTGCCGCCCATCAACTGGCGGGCCAACCAGGGGACGTCCAGCTATCACGCGCTGGCGCTGGTGGCCAGCCATCGGGGCGAGCGTTTCTCGACGCAAGTTTCTTATACGTGGAGCCAGGCCATCGATGTGCAGAGCGACGTGCTGGCGGGTGACTTTTTTGACCCGAGTTTCATTCGAACGGACCGCAGCAACACTCCGCGCACCGCGGCATTCTCTGAAGCCGGAAACCCCGCCGGCGACCGTGGCAGGGCGGACTTCGACCAGCGGCACAACGTCGCCGGATGGGTGGTGGCCTCGCTGCCGGCGCGGCTGCAAATCGCGGCGCTGGCGGCGGCTCGGTCCGGCTTTCCTTACACGGTGTACGTACCTGCCCGCGAGACGTCGTTGATCAACCGCCGCGCGGATCTATTGCTACCCGATCCGGCCATGAATCAGCCGATCGGCGGAGGACGACAACTGCTCAATCCTTTCGCTTTTGCCGAGCCCGCAGCCGGCCAGCAGGGGACGCTGGGCCGGAACGCGCTGGCTGGGCCGGGACTCTTCAATCTGGACCTGTCGCTCAGCCGGTCATTCCGGTTACGGACGGACTCGCAACGGTTGGTCGTTCGCGCCGATGCTTTCAATGCGCTCAATCACAGCAATCTCCAGGCGCCGATCAATGACTTCAACTCTTTCGACTTCGGCGCCGCGCGCTACGGACGCGATGGCGCTTCCGGCTTTCCGGCGTTACTGCCGTTCCGCGAGACCGGACGCCGCTTTCAACTGATGCTGCAGGTGTACTTCTGACATGCGGCTCGGCTGGTTGATTCTCTGCGCACTCCCGCTGTGGCCGCAGGCACCCGTGACTCCAATCACCGTGGGGCTGGTGGTGAAGGCCGCCGACGGCACGTGGCGGCGCGCGGCGGCGCAAAGCGACTTGCGCCTGCGCGATGGGGATTTGCTGGCGGTGGGCGACCGTTTCGTGGCGGGTCCGGGGACGGTGCTGTGGTTCTGTCCGGGAAGGGAGGAATGGCGGTTCACGGCGTCGGCCGAAGTGGAGTTGCGGGCGTCGGGCTTGGATCTGCGCCGGGGAACGATGCCGTCCGTTACCCCGCTTCCGGTTTGTCAGCTTCCCGCATCGATCCCAGTCTCGGCCACGACGGGTTCGCGTCTCACCCGGTCGCGCGCGGTGTCGCTACCCGAGGCGGGCGCCGGCGAGCCAGCCGAACACGTGGTGCGCGGGAGCGTTTTGGCAAGGGAAGGACACCACGCTGCGGCCGCCGCGGAGTTTCGCCAGGCAGCCGCCGCTTTCCCCGCCGTCGACTGGCCTCGCGCCCTGGTGCATCTCGAAGAGAGCCGCGAGCGTGAACTGCAGCCCGTCGTCGCGCCGAACACGGCGTTGCCCGGCAAGACGTATGCACTGGTGGTGGGCATCAGCAACTATCCTCAGCTCTCCGCGGCGGAGCAGCTTCATTTTGCCGACAAGGATGCCGAAGCGTTTGCGGCGTTCCTGCGCAGCGAGAAGGGCGGGGCATTGCCGGAGCGGCAGATCCGCTTGCTCACCAACCGGACGGCGACCAAGGCCGCCATCGAAACCAACATCGCCACTTTTCTGAGCGCGCAAGCCGGGCCGCAGGACACCGTCATCCTCTTCTTTGCGGCGCACGGCATTGTGGACCAGCGCGGCGCGTTTCTGGTCGCCCACGACAGCGATCCCGAGGACTTGGCGACGACGGCGGTGCCGATGCTGACCGTGCAACGACTCCTGACCGCCAACAAAAGCGAGATCGGCCGAGTGGCGATCTACATTGACGTCTGCCGGGCGGGCAAGATCGGGACAATCCGCGATAAGAGCCTGAATCAGGTGTTAAGTACGTTTCTGCAAGGTGCGGAGACTTACGGATTGCTGGCGACGGCGCCGGGCGAGAACTCGATCGAGAGCGAACGCTTCGGCGGAGGCCACGGAGCATTCTCGTACTTCCTGTTGCGCGGTTTGAATGGCGAGGCGGACCAGAACTCGAGCCGCAGTGTGCAGGCGGAGGAGCTTTACGATTACGTGCGCGGCAAGGTCCGCGAAGCGACCACGTATAAGCAGCATCCGCGCATCGTGGGTACGCTGGGGCCCGAGGCGGTGTTGGTGACCGACACGCAGAAGCGCGGGATTGCCCTGGCCGACTGGACGCCGGCCGACATTTTTGCGCGGCGTCAGGTGGGAGAGACGACCCGAGCTCCGCTGGGGGCGCCCGGGCCCACCACACCCGAGGATGAGTTGGAGCAGCGGCTGGAGGCGGCCCTCGGCGGGGGACGATTGCTGCCCACCGACGCTGACTCGGCCTTCTTCTGGCTCGACCGGATTCGCCGGCAGGGGCAACCGGCCAACATCGTCTATTGGGAGAATCGCCTCTACGTGGCGCTCCTGGATCGCGGGCAGCAAACCATCTTGCGCTATCTGCGTGGGGACCGGGAGCCGCAGGTGCGCGAGGACTTTGTGCAAGCCGCGGCCGCCTATCGAGCCGCCTTGCAAATCGACCCGGAAGCGCTCGCGGTGGAAGGGCGTGCGCTGTTCTGCGAAGGTCGCGCATTGATTTTCGAACGCCGCTATCCGGAGGCGCAGGAACTGTTGGAGCGCGCGGTGCGGCTGGATCCGGACGCGGCCTATCATTGGAACGCGTTGGGGATTGCCGCGCTCGAACAGGCAAGTTATGAGCAGGCCGCCGCCGCGTTTCGCGACGCCACCCGTCTTGCCGTGCATTGGCTCTATCCACGACACAATCTGGCACTGGCTCTCGCTCAGGCTGGCCAGCGGCGTGCGGCGCTCGAGGTCTACGCGCAGGCTTTGAACGAAGCGCCGGGCGAAGGGTGGTTGCTTTACCAGCGCGGCTTGCTCCAGGCGGACCTGGGCCGGACGCGTGAGGCAGAGCGGAGCTTTCGGGCTGCCGCGCAGGCGCAGCCGACGTTGGCGGCGCCGCTGAACGCGCTGGGCTATCTGCAGGCTGAGGCGGGCCACGCCGAGGCGGCTGAGCGTTTGTATCGCGAAGCTTTGGTGCGGCAGCCGGAGGACTGGCCAACGCGGCACAATCTGGCGTTGCTGCTGGCGGCCGGTCCGCGGCGGGCTCAGGCGATCGCGCAGTTCCGAGGGATTCTGGCGCGGAATCCCGGGTATCTGCCTTCGCGTTTGTCGCTGGCGGAAACGCTGCTGCGAGATGGTCAATCGGCGGAAGCCGTTAAGGAGTGGCGGACGGTGCTTGCGCAGCGGCCGGACTATCTGACGGCGCGCATCGCGCTCGCCCGCGCTCTTGGCGACCCCGCCGAATTCGCACGAGCCGTCGCGCTAGCGCCCGATGACGCCGGCTTACTCGAAGAGTGGGGCGACGCGCTCGCCGCCGCCGGACACCGGCCGCAGGCCAAAGAGGCTTATCGACGGGCGCAAGCAACTGCCGCGCCGGCCGCCAGGAAGCGCCTCGCCCACAAGCTGAAGTAGGACCCAAAAGATCAACGAAATTTCTTGCGCATTTTTCTCTCGGACTGTCGCCGCAGTGTTTAGCCCGGCCTTGAGCCGGCAAGTTCAAGGAGAAATACAATGAATTTCGTCAAACTGATCGCCGCTTCCGCCCTTAGCCTGGCTACCCTCCAGGCGGCTGACCGCCTCTCGATCCGGGCCTTCGAAACGCGTCCGGCCGGCTTGGCCGAGATCGTTCGGGATGCCGAGGTCGACGCGACGCTGGAAGGCGTGCGGGGCTGTGCCGATGCCGGCCCGGCCTGTGCGGACCATCGCCGCATTCTCACCCTCACCAAGACGGCCCAGGCGGGTACACCCTTGCTGCTGCGCCTGGAAGGCGACGGCGCTGTGGACGAAGCCACCGTGGTGTTGAATGGGCGCGAAGTTTTTCACGAAGAGAAGCTGACGCTGCCCGCCGAGATTCCCGTGCTGGCGGGCGAAGAGGATGGCGTACTGCACGTCACGGCGCGCGTCGGCGACACGCAGACGCACGAGAGTTATCCCATCGTCAGCGCGGCTTCGGGCAAGGGCGTGAAGTTCGCCGCTGCCACTCCGAGCAGCGCCATGTTCCGCTTCTATACCAACGTCCCGGAAGAGGGCTTCTGGGAGGTGGTTACCGGGTCGAATACGGGCGGCCGCCTGATCTCCACTCGCAGTTCCTGCGTGGTGGTGACCCTGCCGCTCGCTCAGTGTCCAGTATTGCTACAGAGCTTCGGCTACACCGACCGGTCGTCACGCGGCGAACTGCTCGTGACCTTCGTCGACTATGCGGGGACGCTGACTTCGGTGGGCTGGATCGTGAATGGCCGGGTGCGCTTCCAGTTCAACAACGTCAACGCTCCGGGGCTGATTCCGCAGAACGTGAGCCCGAACCCGAACGACGACAACATGTACGCTTTCGCCATTGTCAACGGCAAATATATCGAGCGCCGGTTGCCGCTCGGCAGCCGGTAATCCGCACGGGGATCGGCTTCCCGGCCGGTCCCCATTTTGTTTTGGCAATCTTCTTCTTTTTCGCGCCTCCTTCTATGTGAGTTGTATCCTGTCTGTTCGTGTTTTCCTCGCCTTTTTCCTTTCCCTTCCTCTCGCCGCGCAGTGCACCTATTTCCTCGGAACGAACTTTCAGGGCGTGGCTAAATCCGGAGCGGCGCTGAGTTTCGCGCTGAACACCCAAAGTGGTTGCGCGTGGACGGTGACGACAGCGGACTCCTGGATCTCGATCACTTCGGCCGTTTCCGGAACCGGCAGTTCGACAGTTTTCTACACAATTGCGGCGAATCCGAACCCAACCTTCCGGAACGGGAGCCTGCTGATTGCCGGAATTCGCTTCGCCGTGAATCAGGCCGGTGATGAAACCATCACCACGCTCGCCGGCGGCTACATGGGCGATGGTGGCCAGGCGTTGCAGGCGGCGATGTACGATTCGTCGCGAATCGCGGTCGATGCGGCGGGCAATCTGTATATTGCAGACTCCGGTGCCTATCGGGTGCGCAAAGTAACTCCTGCGGGAATCATCACCACCGTGGCCGGAGATGGCTATTCGGGCTTTAGCGGCGACGGGGGACTGGCCACTGCCGCCCGTTTCGACCAGGTGGGGGCGCTTGCCGTCGACTCGTCCGGAAATGTCTACGTCGCCGATCGCTACCGCATTCGCCGGATCACTCCCGGAGGCATCATCAGCACCTACGCAGGCACTGGGCAGCGAGGCTACTCCGGCGACGGCGGACCGGCGACGTTGGCTCAGATCTCCGGCTTCGTGGGACTTGCGGTCAGCCCCGCAGGCGAGCTCCATATTGGCGACCGCGAGAACAATCGCGTGCGGAAGGTAAGCGCCGGAGGCGTGATCAGTACGGTGGCCGGTAATGGTCTTCCTCTCTACTTTCCTCCCGATGAAGGCGCACTGGCCACGTCGGTAGGCTTGTATGCTCCGGTCGGGATTGCCTTTGACAGCCTAGGCCGGATGTATATTGCTGAGTCCTTGGGGCACCGCATTCGCCGGGTGAGCGGCGGAACGATTGTCACGCTCGCCGGGAACGGTTCGTCGGGTTACAGTGGCGATGGGGGGCCGGGCTTCTCCGCCCAACTCAGTTTGCCGGAAGGCATTGCGGTCGATAGCGGCGGGAACGTTTACTTCTCCGACAACGGAACGCTGATTCGCAAGCTGACTTCGGCGGGGATCATCAGCACCTTCACCGGTCAGGACGGCTTCCTCGGGGATAGCGCCGACGGCACCCCGGCGGCTGCAGCGTATCTGGGCTATACGCATGGGGTGGCCGTCGGCCCTGCGGATGTCGTCTATGTGGCCGATGGGTGGAATCAGAAGGTGAAGGTGGTGGACGCGTCCGGGAACATCAACACGGTGGCCGGTCCTGGTACGTATGCCGGCGAGGGCGGGCCGGGGAGTGGCACTACACTCTCGTATCCGTCGCAAATTGCAGTGGACGATGCGGGCAACACTTATATTCCTCAGTGCCGTTTTGAGCGGGTCTTGAAGGTGAGCGCGACGGGGGTGGTGACGACGCTCGCCGGTACCGGGGTGAGTGGCTTTAGCGGCGATGGCGGTCCGGCGACGGCGGCGCGCTTCAGTTGCCCGATCGCGGTGGCGGTGGATCGGTTCGGCGCCGTGTACATCGGGGATCGCTGGAACGCACGGATTCGTCGAGTGGCGCTCGATGGGACGATCACGACGGTCGCCGGGGGCGGCGCCGGGGGTGATGGGTCGCTGGCGACGGCCGCCAGCCTGGGGAGCGTCGCCAGCATCGGGGTCGACCCGTTCGGGAATCTGTTCATCGTGGAGGGAAACCGCGTCCGCAAGGTAAACGCGGCCGGCATTATCCAGGCGTTCGCCGGTACGGGAAGCCAGGGGTTCAGCGGTGACGGCGGACCGGCGACGGCTGCAACGCTCTACAGCCCGGAAGGTATCGCCTTTGACGTGTTGGGCAACGTCTACATCAGTGACCGCTACAATCAGCGCATTCGGATGGTGAATGCCGCGGGAGTGATTTCGACGTTCGCGGGGACGGGCAATCGCGGGTATCGCAATGACGGCGGGCCAGCCACTTCGGCTGACCTGGACTCGCCCGGCCAACTGGCGGTGGATGGGCGTGGCCGCCTCTACATCACCGATCAGGGCGGCTGTTGTGCGACCCCCAGCGGGAATCGGATTCGGCGAGTGTCGGCGTCGGGGATCATCACCACGGTGGTGGGAGCCGGCTCCACTGGTCATAGCGGCGACGGGAGCTCACCGTTGCTCGCCGAATTTCACTATCCGCAAGGAACCGCCGTCGCAACCAGCGGACGCGTTTTCATTGCCGACACGCAGAACCGGCGAGTGCGCGTGACCTCACCGCTGTTTGCTCCGTGCGTCTACAACCTGGGGGCGGGCAGTGTCAACGCCGCCGCCGGCGGCGGCCCTGCTTCGGTGACGCTCACCACCAGCGATACCGATTGTCAGTCGGTAGCCGTCAGCAACGACTCCTGGATCACCGTTTCGGGAGCCGCAGGCGGAGTGGGTAACCGCACGATTAGTTATACGGTGGCCAGCAACGCCGGCGCGCCACGTTCGGGCAGCATTTGGATTGCGGGGCAAGTGTTCACCGTCAACCAAGCTGCCCCGGCGCCGTGTCCTTACTCGCTTTCTCCCACGACGGCGCCAGCGGCGGGCGGACTCATCAACGCCACGGTGACGACGGACGCGGGCTGTCCCTGGACGGTGACGGGCCTTCCGCTCTGGATCATGGGCGGAGGCTCCGGGGTGGGGCCGGGCTCGGTGGTGCTGAACGTGGCGGGCAATCCGTCGCCCACGCCGAGGTCCGCGACGATTCAAGTAGGCAATGTTCCGATTCAGTTTCAGCAGGCGGGCACAGTGGTGGTGCCGACGGCGCCTTCGCCGTATCAGATTACGCTGGTGGCGGGCGGATATCCGCTGGGCGACGGCGGTCCCGCGACGCAAGCAGTCTTCCGGAACCCTTGCGGCATCGCGATCGACAACGACGGGAGCCTGATTGTGACGGAGTGGATCGGCAACCGGATCAGCCGGATTGCGCCCAACGGCATCATCAATACGCTGACCGATCACCTGGGGCAGCCCATTCTCCCGGTCGGACCGTGCGGGATTAGTCGGGACCCGGCCGGCAATCTGGTGTGGAACGATGCGGGGGGCGGCGCGCAGCGCATCATTCGGCGCACGCCGTCGGGCCAACTGAGCGGGATTGCCGGCGGTGGTTCGACGCTGGGTGATGGCGGCCCGGCGACGTCGGCCCAACTGTTCTCGGTGCCGCGGCACGCGTTCGATGCCAGCGGCAACCTGTATCTGGCCGATGCCGATGGGCACCGTATTCGCAAAGTGACGCCGGCGGGCATCATCTCGACAATAGCCGGGACGGGGGTGGCGGGCTTCAGTGGCGACGGCGGCGCGGCAACGAGTGCGCAGATCAACTATCCGCGAGGCGTGGCCATCGATAGCACGGGCAACGTCTACTTCTCTGACAACAACAATCAGCGCATTCGCCGCATCACCCCGGCCGGCATCATCTCCACCATCGCCGGCGATGGCGTGGAAGGCAATAGCGGCGATGGCGGGCCGGCGGTGAACGCTCGCCTGGCGGGTCCCGACGGGCTCTACCTGGCTTCGAACGGCGATCTGTACGTGGCGTGCATTCTCGGCAACGTGGTGCGCCGCATCACTCCGGCGGGAATCATCAGTCGGTTTGCCGGCACTGGCGCTCGCGGCTCGGATGGTGATGGCGGCCCAGCGGCGAATGCCACGTTGTATCTACCCGAGGCGCTGACTGCCGATACAGCCGGCAACATGTACATCGTGGAAGAGTCCGGCTCACGTATCCGCAAGGTGGCGCCGAACGGGGTGATCAGTTCGGTGGCCGGTGTCTCCCGCACGGTGGGCGATGGTGGGGCGGCGGTGACCTCGCGCCTCACTCAGCCGCGGTATCTGTCCTACCGAAACGGCGAACTCACGTTGACCGAGTTCCGCAACTATACGGTGCGGAAGATCGATGCTTCGGGCATCATCCGCATCATCGGCGGCACGTCTCTCTACGGCGTGGGGCCCGATGGGCCGGCGCTCTCCACGGACATCTGGTTTCCCACAGCCGCGCTCAGTGACGCTGCTGGCAACACCTTCGTGGCCCATGCCGATCGCGTCGCCAGGATCTCTGCGTCGGGCACGCTGACCACCATGGCGGCCGGGCTGGGCACGGTGGAGGCGATTGCCATGGACGCTTCCGGGAACCTCTATGCGACGATTCCCGACCAGTCCGTGATTCGCAAGATTACGCCCGGCGGCGCGGTGTCCGTGTTCGCCGGCAATGGTAACCGCGGCTTTAGCGGCGATGGCGGACCGGCGACCTCCGCCGAGATCAACGTCCCCCGCGGCATCGACGTGGACGCGGCGGGGAACGTGATCTTCGCGGACTCGGACAACCATCGCATCCGTCAGATTGCGCCGTCGGGCATCATCACGACCCTGGTCGGCAATGGGTCAGCCGGCTTCAGCGGTGACGGCGGACTCGCCACGGCCGCGCAGTTGTTCTATCCGTCTTCGGTGCGGCGTGACGCCCAAAGCCGCCTGTTCCTCGCAGAGTTGGGGAACCGGCGGATCCGCGTGGTGGACGGCGGATCCATCTTTACGGTCGCCGGCAACGGGACCGCGGCTCCGACGGGTGACGGCGGCGCGGCGCTGCTCGCCGGCATGATTCCCGAGGCGATTGAGTTGGGCGCCAATGGAGAGGTCTACATTGCGGGGAATGACCGGATCCGCAAGCTGACTTACTGCACTTACAACCTCACGTCGACCCAGTTAGTGGCGACGGCCCACACCGCCACTTTCAGCGTGGCCACGCCGGCGGGCTGCACCTGGAATCTGGCTGGGCTGCCGACTTGGATTACGCCCGTCAGCGGCGTTTCCGGCACTGGGCCAGGCACCGTGCAAGCAAGCATCGCGGCGAACGCAACCGCAACGCCACGCACGGCGAGTGTATTCATTGGCGGAAACTCGACCAACATCACCCAAGCTGGGGCGACGGCCGCGCCGCCGACTCCTGGTCCGGTGACGCCGCCCCCGGCACCGGTGGTGACGCCCAGCTTACCGAGCGTGTCGATGACGGTGCCGCCCAGTGTGACGAGTCAGCAATCGATTGCGCTGACGACTTCGACCCCTGGTCAGGAAGTGGAAGTCACGCTGACGCCGGTGGTTCCCGGCTTGACGTTCTCGCCCAGCCGACTCACGCTGCCTGGCTCGTTGACGGTGCGCATCAATCCCGTTGGCGTTCCTCCCGGCTTCTATTCGACGACGCTGCGCATTTCGGGCCCCGGGTTCAGTGACCTGCTGATTCCCGTGCAATACGACGTGCGCGCGTCGGCATCGGTCTTTACCCCGACGCAGCCGGTGTCGCTGGCGCCGACGGCACCGGGCAACGCGTCGATGACGATTCCGGTGACTTCCGATCAGCCGAACGCCGCTTACACCGCGCAGGCTCGCGGGCTGAGTGGGCTAACGGTTTCGCCCGCTTCCGGCACGTTGCCGGTCACCTTGACGGTGAATGCCGATACGTCCGGCTTGGTGCCGGGGACCTACGAAGCGACGGTGGACGTGACGACGCCGGGCACGCAGCCGGCGACACGCGCGATCCCGATCCGGTTCGACGTGCTGCCCACAGGACCTCCGGCCTTCGATAGCGGCTCGAGCTATGTCCCCGTGCTGTTGAACTCGGCCAACCCTACCGGGACCACGACGGTGCCCCTGCGCAATCTGGGGCTCGGGGAATTGCAAGCGACGGTGACTACCTCGCAAAGCACGTCCAAGCCTTGGCTGACGGCGCGGCTGGGCGGCAACACAATCGGGGCTCAGCCGACAGCGCTCGAGATCGTTACCGATTTGCGCGGCTTCCCGGCCAGCAACTATCGGGGTACCGTCCACTTGAAGGCGGCGTCCGGGCCGACGCTCGACATACCTGTTTTCGCCTCCGTGGCCGACCAGGCTTACGAGGTCTTCCTGTCGCACTCCTCGATGCGCTTCACGCAGGCGGTGGGTGTGGGCCCGCTGGAGCAAGTGCTCGAGGTGATGAACCGGACGCCGGCGGATGCCTCTTGGACGGCGCGGGCCACGCAGAGCGTTCCCGGCGCCACCTGGCTCACCTTGGGGGCGGCCAGCGGGACCACTGCTGCTGACGGAGCCACCCGCGTCCCGATTCGGGCTGATGCGCGCAATCTGGCGGCCGGCGTTTATTACGGCTTGGTGGAAGTGACCTTTAGCCGTCCGGCGGGCATCGTGAAGTATGTGGTGGTGGTGCTGGAAGTGCAGGCGGCCGGCCAACCGCCGCGCCTGAAGCTCAGCCAGACCGGCTTCCTGTTCGCGGGCACCGAAGAGGGCGCTAATCCCGCGGCGCAAACATTGCGGATCACGAATCCGACGGAACGTCCGCTCGAACTGCTGGTGGATGCGCTGCTGGAAGGTGAGGCGCGGTGGCTGAGCATCTCCAACGGGACGCTGCGCATCGCGGCCGGGCAAACGGCGAGTCTGCAACTGCAGAGCTTTCTGCGGCAGCCGCTGCGGGCCGGCCTGCCCCGCGGCACCTATCGGGGCGAACTGGTAATTGCGTCGCGCGAGAACGGTCCGCTGTCGCGGGTCGCGTTGGGGTTGATTGTGGCTCCGGCGGCCGCGGCTCCGGCGGGAGCCAAGGTCCGGGCGGCGGGGAGCGCGTGCGCGCCTACCAGGTACATCCTGACCTCGAGCCAGTTGGAGCAAGGCTTCCGCATCGCGGCAGGCTGGCCCGCGTGGATCGAAGTGCTGGTGCTGGATGACTGCGGGCAGCCGCTCGAACAAGGAGTGGTCCTGGCGGCCTTCGGCTCCGGCGAAGACAAAGTGGAACTGAAGCATGCGGGCTTGGGCCGCTGGGTGGGCAGTTGGAATAGCCATGGCGCGCGCGCTTCGATGTCGATCGACTTTCTGGCGCGCACCAGCGTGCCGCCGATTCAAGGCACGTTGCGGCTGGTGGGCAGCGTGGTGGCCAATCTGCAGCCGCCGCAGATCTCCTCGGGCGGCGTGACCAATGCGATGCGGACCTTGGAACGCGCGCCGCTGGCGCCGGGCACCTTTGCCGGCATCACCGGCGAGCGGCTGGCGGACCGGGCGAGTGAAGCCCCGGCCGGCGCCTTCCCGGCGGTGCTCGAATCCAGCCGGGTGCTGGTGGGCGGGCGCACCATCCCCTTAAACAGCGTGGCGGAAAAGCAGGTCCGCGCGCTATTGCCCTTCGGCTTGCCGGCCCGCACGACGCATCAGGTGGTGGTGCAACGCGGCGGCGTGTATTCCCTGCCGGAAGCGATCACCGTGGTGGACGCGCAGCCGGCGATCCTCACAGCCGATGACAGCGGCGAGGGCCAGGGCCTGGTGTTCGGCGTGAGCGATGGCACGCCGCGGATGGCCGACGCGCGCAATCCGGTGAAGGCCGGCGAGGCCGTGACGCTCTACGGCTTCGGCCTGGGAGCGGTCACGCCGGAGGTGGAGAT
>JBGAHE010000014.1:0-88932 GCA_044226365.1 Bryobacteraceae bacterium | reverse complement strand
ATCGAATCCGGCACCCGCCTCGCCACCGTCTTCCACGGTGGCTACGACACCCACCGCGAGCACGAGAAAGGCGCCAAGCGCCTCGCGCAGGACTTTGACCAAGCCTTTCCCACCCTCCTTGAGGACCTCGCCCAACGCGGCCTTCTCCAGTCCACTCTCGTCCTCGTCATCGGCGACTTCGGCCGCACCCCCCGCCTCAACTTCTCCGGCGGCCGCGACCATTGGCCCCGCGCCTTCTCCGTTGCTCTCGCCGGTGCTGGCATCCAGGGCGGCGTCGTCCTCGGCCGCACCGATGCCCACGCCGCCGAGCCCACCGAGCGCCCGGTCACCATCGAGGATCTCGGCGCCACCGTCTATCATGCCCTCGGCATCGACTCGCGCCACGAGTATCACGCCAACGGTCGCCCCATTCGCATCAATAAGGACGGCGCGGTGGTGCGCGAACTCTTCGCGTGATGTGGTCGCTGCTGCTCCTGCTCGCCGCCGGTCCCGAACTTGTCCGCCTCCATCCGCTCGGCGCTCGCGCCGGCACGGCCGTCGAAGTCGAGATCCTCGGCTCGCAGTTGGAAACGGCTTCGGGCGTCCACTTCGATCACCCGTCACTCACCTGGCAACACACCACCCTGCGTGAGCCCGGACGCATCAAAGGTGTCGTCACCGTGGCCTCCGGCGCGCCTCTCGGTGCGCACCTGCTCCGCGTCCAAACTGCCGCCGGACCCTCCACCGGTCTCCTCTTCAACGTCGGCCAGTTCCCGTCCTTCGTCGAAGGTGAACAGCGCACCATCCCCCAACTGCCCGTCGAAATCTACGGCCGGCTCGACGGCGCACCCGACCTCGACCAATACTGGTTCTCCGTGCAAGCCGGCGAGCGCTGGCTCTTCGACCTCCAAGCCATGGAGCATGGCTCCGCCGTCGAAGCCCGGCTCGCCCTCTTCAATCAGCGCGGCGAGCGAGTCGCCTTCAACGACGACCGCGACCATTACGACGAAAACCCGCTCCTCGAACACACCTTCGCCACCGCCGGCGTCTACTCCGTCAAGCTCGACCAATACCGCGGCCCGCGCGGCTTCACCTTCGGCAAGAACAACGCCTACATCCTCCGTATCTCGAACCTGCCGCGCCTCCATTGGGTCACTCCGCTCGGCGCCCGCCCCGGTACCCGCGCCACCTTCTCCGCCTCCGGCACGGGTCTCGCCCGCGTCGACCGTGCCTACCTCACCCCCGTCCGCCTCGCCGAATACTCGCGCATGACTTACCCCTACACCATGCCGATCCACTTCCGCCCCGACTTGCCCCAACCCCCGAAAATATCCGCTCGCGTCACCGCTAAACCCGACGCCGCCACCCTGGTCTTTGACCTGCCGGCCACTGCGCCGCCCGGCCTTTGGCGCCTTTGGCTCGGCTCGCCCTCCGGCTGGACCGAAGGACCGAACCTCGAACTCGATACCGCGCCCAACACCCGCGACGCCACACTCCTCACCCCCCGCCAGTGCGATCGCTACCCCGTCACCGCGCGCGCCGGCCAGCCCCTCCACTTCTGGACCCTGAGCGCCCAACTTGGCTCCTCGCTCGACACCGTCCTGACCCTCCGGGACGCCGCCGGGAAGAAGCTCGCCCAGAACGATGACGTCGTCGCCGGCTACGGCGGCTTACTCGGCAACCCTGATAGCAGTCTGTTCTACCTGCCCACCGCCGATGCCACCCTCACCCTTGAAGTCCGCGACCGTCTCGATCGCGGCGGACCCGGCTTCGCCTACCGGCTCAAGTCCGATCAACGCCGCCCCGGCTTTCAGCTCTTCACCACGCCCGAAAATCCCACCGCCCGTCCCGGCGGTACTGCCAACCTGAAGGTCCATCTGGTCCGCGAACAGGGCTTCGCCGGCGAAGTCGACATCTGGGTCGAAGGCACCAGCGTCAAAGGCCGCTTCCGCGCAGACCAGCTCTTCGAGCCCGGCGCCGACGGCGCCGACATGCTCATCCCCGAACTCACCCTCGAAATCCCCGCCCCCGCCACCCCGGGCGTCCATCCCCTCCGCATTCTCGGCCGCGGCGCCGACGGCCTCACCCAGGAGGCCCACACCGCCACCATGATCGGCCCCATCTACCAGGGCGATTGGAACTTCTTCCGCCGCCCCGTCGCCTCCCTCACCCTCACCGTCCTCGCCCCTTAGATCCGCCGATCAATACCCGTTCGGACCATAGCCGAGGATCTCGTCCTCTTCCTTGCGGCTGGGCCGTGTCACGTTCTTCGGCAGTGTCTCCCAATGCCGTTCGAGGAACTTCCGCAACGGATCATCGCCCCTCGTCTTCCGCCATGCCGTCTCGCGCCGCTCACGATCCTGTTCCATCCATTCATTATCTCCCCGCCATCCGACCCACCTCCTCCGCCACCTCCCGCGCAAAATCCGCCGGACCCACCACCCGCGCCTCGCTTCCCAATCCCAACACCACAAACCTCGCATGACTCCGGCTCTCGAACTCCAACTCGAACACACCCTCCCGCACCCGCCGCAGGGGACACCACCCGCCCACCGACTTCACCGCCCCCTCCGACAACTCCAGCGACGCCGTAAACGGCTCCCGCTCCCGCACAAACCGTGCCGCTGCCTCACGCCAATACTCCGCCAAATCAAACTCCGCCGGCCGCTGCGCCCCCATCGGTAGAACTTGCGCCTCCGTCATCCGCGACACCCGATACGTCCGCATCCCGTTCGGCGTCCGCGCCACCAGATACCATACGCCCTGCTTCGACACCAGTCCCAGCGGATCCACCGTTCGCCCCTCCGGCCCCGACGCCTTCGGATAGCGGAACGCCAATTTGCGATCCTGCTGCACGGCCTCCTGCACCACCGGCAGCATGCGCAAATCCTCGTTGAACGGCCGCCAACCGCTCGGATCGATGTGTAACCGCGCCCGCAGACTCTGCGCCTGCGCCTGCAGCGGCACCGGCATCGCGGCCATCAGCTTGCCGAACGCCCGCTCCGCCGCTGCCGCCAATTGCGGATCACCCAGCGAACTCGGTTGCGCCATCAGCATGGCCCGCAACTCTTCCTCGTCCATCGCCGGCACCTGCGTCCGCCAGTTCGGATCGAGCCCCCAGCCCCCTTCAGCCCCTCGCAGCGCCACCAGCGGTACCCCGGCCAGGCACAACGCCTCCATATCGCGCTGCGCCGTCCGCGGCGAAATCTCCAGCCGCTCGGCAATCTCGCGCGCTGACATCTGCCCGTGCGCTTGCAGCAACAACAACTCCGTCAGCAACCGGTCGGCCTTCATGTTTCGAGTATCTTTCTCAGAATATGACAGTAGGTGTCATATATGCCGCCGTACCCTCTCCTCATGGACCTCAAAACGCACTTTATGGAACAACTCGAACGTGAAACCGCCGCCACCCGCAAGGCCATCGAACGCGTCCCCGAAGGCCAGAACGCCTGGAAACCGCACGAGCGCTCCATGGCCCTCGGCGAACTCGCCGCTCTGGTCGCCACCATGCCCGGCTGGGTCGCCATGATGATCGACTTCGACGAAGTCGACCTCGACGGTCCCGTCGGCCGCACCTTCCGCACCCCTGTCGTCGAATCCCGCGCCGAACTCCTCCGCCTCCTCGATGAAGGCTTGGCCAAATCCCGCGTCTCCCTCGCCCACACCACCGAAGAGCATCTGCAGCGCCCCTGGAAGCTCGTCATGAACGGCCGCACCCTCACCGAAGGCCCTCGCTACATCAACATCGCCGACGGCACTTTCGGCCACCTCGCCCATCACCGCGGACAACTCACCGTATATCTGCGCCTCAATGAAGCCAAGGTCCCGGCGCTCTATGGGCCCAGTGCCGACGAATGGCACCAGTAAAAGCAAAAGCCCCGTCCGTCAGGACGGGGCTTTCTTCACAAAGAACGAACGGCTTATTCGCCGCCCTTCAGCTTGTTGCGCTGCTCCTGCAGGATCGCCTTGCGGGACAGCTTGATCTTGTTGCCTTCGAGCGCCAGCACCTTCACCAGGATCTGGTCGCCTTCGTTCAACTCGTCCCGCACCGACTTCACGCGGCTCTCCGAAATCTCGCTGATATGCAGCAAGCCATCGGTGCCCGGGAAGATCTCCACGAACGCGCCGAAATCGGCAATGCGCGACACCGTACCCAGGTAGGTCTTGCCCACCTCGGCTACCGCGCAGATATCGCCGATCATCTGCAACGCCTTCTGCGCCGACACGCCGTCGGTCGCGAAGATGTTGATCTGGCCGTCGTCGTTGATGTCGATCTTGGTGCCCGTGGCTTCGGTAATCCCGCGGATCACCTTGCCGCCCGGCCCAATCACCTCGCGGATCTTGTCCACCGGCACGGTCATCGAGAAGATGCGCGGTGCATGCTGCGACAGTTCCGCGCGCGGCGTCGCCAGCACGGCTTCCATCTTGTCCAGAATCTCGAGACGCGCCTTGCGGGCCTGCGCCAGAGCTTCGGTCAGAATGTTGGTGGAAACGCCCACCACCTTCAGGTCCATCTGCAGCGCCGTCACGTGCTTACGCGTGCCGGCCACCTTGAAGTCCATGTCGCCGTAGTGGTCTTCGGCGCCGGCGATGTCGGTGAGGATGGCGTACTTCTCGCCTTCGGTCACCAAACCCATCGCGATACCCGCCACCGGAGCTTCGATCTTCACGCCGGCATCCATCATCGACAGACAACCGCCGCAGATCGCCGCCATCGAGCTCGAACCGTTGCTCTCGAGCGTGTCGCTCACAATGCGCACCGTGTAGGGGAACGAAGCCGCATCCGGCAGCACCGCCGACAGCGCGCGTTCCGCCAGCAAGCCGTGGCCGATTTCGCGGCGGCCCGGCGAACCCATGCGGCCCACTTCGCCCACCGAGAACGGCGGGAAGTTGTAGTGCAGCATGAAGCGCTTCGACACCACTTCGCGATCCAGCAGTTCGATCCGCTGTTCGTCGTCCTTGGTGCCCAGCGTCGTCGTCACCATCGCCTGCGTTTCACCGCGGGTGAACAGCGCCGAACCGTGCACGCGCGGCAATAGACTCACTTCGATGTCGATCTTGCGGATCTGGTCGAACGCGCGGCCATCCGGACGGCGCCGCTTCAGCAGCATCTCGTCGCGGAAGATCCGTTCCTTCAGGGCGCCGAACAACTCGCCGGCTTCCTTCTGCTCTTCGGGCTCCGTGAAGAGTTCCTTGGCCTTCTTCTTCGCCGCGTCCACGCGAGCGTAGCTGTCCAGCTTGCTGTACTTCTCGGTGTTCAGCGCGTCGGTCAGTTCTTCGGTCAGCGTATCGGCGATCTTCTTGGCGATCGCGGCGTTCGGCGCCGGGGAAGTGAACTCCCACTTCGGCTTGCCGGCCACCTTCACCAGTTCTTCCACGCCCGCAATCAGCTTCTTGCAGCACTCGTGCCCGAATTCGATGCACTTCAGCACATCGGCTTCCACCGCGCCCTTGCCGCCCGCTTCCACCATCACCACGCCGTCTTTGGTCGCCGCCACCACAATGTGGAACGCCGCCTTCTTGATCTGCGCGTAGGTCGGTAACGCCACCAGTTCTCCATCCACCAGCGCCACGCGCAGGCCTTGCAGAACATGATGGAAGGGAATATCGGAGATCGCCAGCGCCGCCGCGGCGCCCATGATCGCCAGCGGACCCGGATCGTTCTCGGCATCGGCCGACATCACCAGTCCGGCAATCTGAACTTCGTTCTTATAACCTTCCGGGAACAACGGGCGGATCGGACGGTCGGTCAACCGGCAGTTGATCACTTCCTTTTCCGACGGACGGCCTTCACGCTTGATGAAGCCTCCCGGATAACGTCCCGCGGAGTAGGTGTACTCGCGATAATCGACAGTGAGGGGGAAAAAGTCCGCACCCTCTCGCGGCTTCGTGGTGCCGCAGGCAGTGTTCAGGACGAACAGATCGCCCATGCGAACGACCACCGAACCATTGGCCTGTTTCGCCAGCTTACCGGTTTCGAAGGTAATGGTGCGGCCGAATAGATCGACCGATACGGTATGAATACTCAAACTAGCCTCCTTGGCCGTCCGAGTACGTCCTCGCACGGCAATCGAATCAGACTGCCCAACGGGGCAGTCCGCGATCGATGAAGGAGATGATGGGAAGGGGCGAGCCGTCCTGCTCTTTCTCCGGATCACCCGGCGAAATCAGGACCTGCCTCGCGACCAATGCGAAGGTGGGTTAGTGGCGCAAACCGAGGCTCGAAATGAGCTTCTTGTAGCGTTCGGGACTATGCTCTTTCAGGTACGAAAGAAGCTTGCGGCGCTGTGACACCAACGTCAGCAGCCCGCGGCGGGACCCGTGGTCCTTCTTATGTGTCTTGAAGTGTTCCGTCAACTGGAGAATCCGCCCACTGAGCAGAGCCACCTGCACCTCTGGCGAGCCGGTGTCAGTCTTGTTGATCCGGTACTTCGTGATCGTCGATTTCTTAACGTCAGTCGCCAAAGCCATGCGAAAACAGGAACCTCTCGTCTATCCTTAATCTCACTTTATCGTCCCCCAAATGGTACCACAAGGACATAGCTTTGTGGCAACCCCATGAAGTTCACCCCCGTTCCGCGCCCGTCGCTTCCTCGCGATATATTGAAAACATGACAGTTGACTCCATCAAAAACGCAATTGTCGATCTCCCTGAGGCCGAGCGCCGCCAACTCCTGGATTGGTTGAGTGACCTTGAACAGGACGCTTGGGATCGCCAGATGGCTACCGATTTCGCCCCCAATGGTCCCGGTGACTTTCTCCGGACCGAGCTTCAAACCTACATAGACGCCGGCGACACTAAGCCGCTTGAGCAATTCCTGAGCGACGTCAAGAAGTCGCGCCGGTGAATCGTTTTCGCTCCCTCACCATCCCACCCTTCTGGGATTGCTTCTCGCGCCTGCCCCTGCAAATTCAGGACCTGGCGGTTAAACAGTACGAACTCTTCACAATGGATCCCCAACACCCCTCGCTGCATTTCAAGCCAATCGGTCCTTACTGGTCAGTCCGCATTAATCGCGAAGACCGAGCCCTTGCGTTGCGCGACGGTGACCTTCTGCACTGGTTCTGGCTCGGCAACCACGCCGATTACGATCGGCTGATCCGACGCGCCTAACCCCGCCGCCCCAACCGCCTCTTCAGCGGACCCGCCATCGCCGCCATCGCCAGCTCCAATTCGTCAATCCGCAGCATCCGGCACGCCCCATAGAACGTCACCGCCCCCAGCGGAATCGACACTGCCAGATCCGTCAAATACCCCAGCTTCGACGGTCCCAGCCAACTCCCCACCACATGACTGCTCGCCGCCACCACCCCGCCCATCACCATCGATGCCGTCAGAATCCGCAGCGTGCTGGTCAACAGATTCCGCCCATAGATCCCGCCCATCCGCCGCCGCAGCACGAAGAACTGCACCAGAAACCCGAATAGCGCCACCACTGATGTCGACATTGCCAGTGCCGCATGCCCAAACCCCGGCTGCTGCACCAAAAACGACACCACGCCGAAATTGATCGCAATGCTCAACAAGCTCACGATCATCGGCGTCCGCGAATCGCCCAGCGCATAGAACGCGGGCGTCAGAATCTTCAAAGCCGAATAGCCCGCCAGGCCAATCGAAAAATAAGAAAGCGCCAGACCCGCCTGCTGCGTATCGTACGCATCGAAGCGACCGCCCTGATAAATCGTCCCGATCATGCTCTCGCCCAACAGCGACAAGCCCACCGACGACGGAATTGTCAGCAGAAACACCATCCCCACCGACCGTGACAGTGTCCGCCGCAAATCGTCGAAATCCGTCGCAATCGCATGCCGGCTAATCGTCGGCAGCGTCGCCGACGCAATCGCCACTCCGAACAAGCCCAGCGGCAGTTGCATGAACCGGAACGCATAGCTCAGCCAACTCACCGGCCCGTCCGCTCCGCGCACCGGATCCAGAATCGACGACGCGAAGTGCGTATTCACCATCACGTTGATCTGCACCGCCGCGTTGCCCAGAATCGCGGGCCCCATCAGCCGCATGATCCGCTGCACGCCCGGATCCGTGAAGTCGAGCTCCGGCCGGAAGCGATAACCCGCCCGGTACAAACTCGGCATCTGCCACGCCAGTTGCAAAATTCCCCCGAACACCACGCCCCACGCCATCCCCTCGATGCGCGAGATCCCCAGCGCATCGCCAAACACCACGCCCAGCAACACGCCCGCCGCCACCGAACCCAGGTTGAACAGCGTCGACGACAGCGCCGGTACCGCAAACTGGCCCAGCGCATTCAGCACGCCCATCGCCTGCGCCGCCAGCGCCACCACCAGCAGAAACGGAAACATGATGCGCGTCAGCCTCACGGCCAACTCGTGCTTGCCTTCCACCGTGCGGAACCCATCCGCCAGCGCATCCACCATCGGCGACGCCAACAGAATCCCCAACAGGCACAACCCGCCCACCACCAGGGCCAGCGTCGTCGCCACCAGGTTCACCAGCCGCATCGCGCTCTCGCGCGTGTCCTGTTCCAGCCGCTGCGTGAATACCGGCACAAACGCGCTCGATAGCGCGCCCTCGGCAAACAGATCGCGCGTCAGATTTGGAATGCGAAAGCCCAGCGTGAACGCGTCGTAGACCATCGAGGCGCCGAACAGCCGCGCCATCAGAATCTCGCGCACCAGCCCCGTGATCCGGCTCAGGAACACCGCAAACGACGTTACGCCCGCGGAGCGAAACATGCTCTCCGCCGCCTGCGGACCCGCCTTGGCGCCCGCCGGCACCTCCGCTTCAGTCACAGGCTTCAACTCGTTCCCGCCCCATATTGCTCCAGAAACAACGCCACTGTGCGGATGCCCAGATAGTAGTTGGCGATCGAAAACTTCTCATTCGGCGAATGCAAACCGTCATCCGGCAGCCCAAAGCCCATCAGAATCGTGGGAATGCCCAGGTGATGGTGGAAGTCGCCCACAATCGGAATCGACCCGCCCGAACGCGTGAATACCGTCTCGCGCCCCATCGCCTCTTCAAACGCCTGCGCCGCCACCCGAATCGCCGGGTGGTCCGGATTCACCATCAGCCCCGGACTCTGGCTCAGCACCTTCACCCGCGTCTCAATGCCCTTCGGCGTCGCCGCCGCCACCGCTTCCCGGAACGCCGCCACCACTTTGTCCGGATCCTGATGCGGCACCAGCCGCAAGCTCACCTTCGCCGTCGCCGTCGCCGGAATCACCGTCTTCGCGCCCGCGCCCGTAAAGCCGCCCGCAATGCCATGCACCTCGAGCGTCGGCCGCGCCCACACCCGCTCCAATACCGAAAACCCCGGCTCCCCCGTTAGCGCCGTCGAACCCACTTCGTTCGCCAGCATTTCGCTCTCCGAGAAAGGCAACTGCAGCCAACTCGCGCGTTCGGCGTCGGCCGGCGCCGCGACATCGTCATAAAGACCCGGCACCTGAATCACGCCCTCGGCATTCTTCAGCTTCGCCAGCAACTCCACCAGCCCGAACACCGCGTTCGGCGCCGCCCCGCCGTACAACCCCGAATGCAGATCCCGTGCCGGACCCGTCGCTTCGATCTCCGTATAAACCAGTCCCCGCAACCCGATGCACAGCGTCGGGATGCCTGCCGCATAGAGCGCCGTATCGGACACCAGCGCCACGTCCGCCTTCAGCTTCGCGCCGTTCTCCGCCACATACTTCGCAATCGCCTTGCCCCCGATCTCTTCCTCGCCCTCGATCAGGAACTTCACATTCACCGGCAGCTTGCCATGCACCGCAAACAAAGCCTCGATGGCTTTGATGTGCATGTACATCTGCCCTTTGTCATCCACCGCCCCGCGCGCATAAAGATTGCCATTGCGCTCGGTCGGTTCAAACGGCGGCGTCTCCCACAACTCCAGCGGATCCGGCGGCTGCACGTCGTAGTGTCCGTAGCAGAGCACCGTCGGCGCTCCCTCCGCATGCAGCCAATCGGCATACACCAGCGGATGCCCCGCCGTCGGAATGATCTCCACGTTCTCCAGCCCGGCCTTGGTCAACGCCTCTGCCACAAACTGCGCGCACCGCGCCACGTCACCCTGATGCTCCGGCAAAGTGGAAACGCTCGGAATCCGGATGAAGTCTTTCAGTTCGTTTAACAGCCGTTCGCGATGCTGCTCGACGAACGCGTTCGTGGCCTGGGACATAAGCCTAGTGTAGCGGGACGGTTCATCCGCCGCGCTTATACTTTCGTAATGGTTGCCCGATTTCTGCTCTGGCTTTCCGTGCTCCCCCTCGCCGCCCAAATCCCTCCCGTCCCCGGCACTCCCACTGACCAGGTCCGCCTGCGCATCCTCGAAATCCAGCCCGGCACTGGACCCGCCGCTGAGCCCGCCCAGGAATACACCGTCCACTACACCGGCTGGCTCACCGACGGCAAAAAGTTCGATTCCTCCGTCGACCGTTCCGAGCCCTTCAAGTTCGTCCAAGGCCGCCGCCTCGTCATCGCCGGCTGGGAAGCTGGCTTTGAAGGCATGCGCGTCGGCGGCAAGCGGCGTCTCTTCGTCCCTTATCAACTGGCCTACGGCGAGAAGGGCAGGGGACCGATTCCCCCCAAAGCCGAGCTCATCTTCGACGTCGAGCTCCTCGCCGTCCGTACCGTGCCCGACGTCCTCCCCGCCGCCGACCTCCTCGCGCCCCTCAACGACGCCGAGCGAAAAGTCCTGGCCCTCCTCGACGCCCTCCCCGCCGCCCAACTCACCTTCCGACCCACGCCCGATGTCCGTTCCTTCGCCGAAACCCTCGTCCACCTAGCCAACGGCAACGAACTGATGCTCGCCATTTCCACCGGTTCGCTCACCGGCGACGCCTTGCAAAAACAAATCGCCGCCCACGCTGCCCTGGAGAAAGCGGTCACCACTAAGGCCGCCATCCGCGCTCGTCTGGTAGAAACCTTCGCCAAAGTCCGGAAAGAGCTCGAAGCCGCCCGCCCCGGCACCCTCGCCCGCGACGTCACCTTCTTCGGACAAGCCGTCAACCAGCGCACCGTTCTCGCCCACTTGGACGCTCACGCCGCCGAGCATCTGGGCCAACTCATCACCTACGCCCGCCTCTGCGGCGTCCGCCCGCCGTGGTCCAACTAAGCCCCACCGTCTCGCATACAATCGGGAGCAATAGATGGGCATCGACCTGATGTTGCGTGGCCGCTCCCGTCCCGGCTGGGTGAGTCGCGGGCGGATCGATCTCTCGTCTCTCGCCGACTGGCTGCGCCGTGAATGCGCCGACGAGATCGAAGCCCTCGACCAGGACACCAAGCCCTCCCTTGACGGTGAAGACGGCGAACCCCGCCTCCTCGTCTGGCTCCATCCCGCCGCCGAAAGCGTCGAGATCGTCGCCCTCCCCGAAGGCGAACTCGAAGTCTCCGCCCGCACCACTCCCGCCGGCCCCGGCTATCACTTCTACGTCACGCGCCTCCTCAAGAAACTCGGCCAGGAACACCGCATCGACTGGCTGCCCCCCTCCGACGACGAGAACGCCGACGCCAGCTATGACGACACCGGCTTCTTCTTCGGCGCTGGCGCCGGCGAAGTCTACCTCCACATGGACCGCTGGCTCGCCACCATCGCCCAACTCATCCTCGAACGCGCCGACGACGGCGACCGCTCCTTCTCCCTCGGCATGCCCCTGCAGATGGGCTTCACCCAGCTCGACTTCGCCAACACCCCCGTCGGCCCCCGCTCCCGCGACTGGATCCGCCAGGTCGCCTCCGAAGTCCTCGAAGGCGACTCCCGCCTCGCCTCCGCTTTCTTCCCTTGGCCCCGCGAAGGCAACGACGCCGACTATTGGTACCGCCGCGCCCTCGTCCTCATCTGGACCCAGGCCGTCTGGCGACCCGCCGCCGGCGACCGCGAACGTCATCTCTTCTCCCGCATCGATCAGGCTCTCGAGCGCGCCTTCACCCTCGACCCTTCCCTCGAATGGCCCTGGCGCGAATGGCAGGAACTCCGCTCCCACGCCGGCATCCACAACCACCTCGACGACCACATCGCCGCGGAAGCCCAACAGATTCCCGACAGCCGCCCTCTCCTCGGCTACCGTCGCCACGACATCGTCCATCGCCTGCTCGCCGGCTGGTCCATCCGCCTCCCCGGCGAGTTCCTCGTCCGTTCCGACGACGACGCCTGGCGCGCCGAAGACGGTCAGCGCGCCGTCCATGTCTCCTTATTCCGCTGCACCGACGACGATGGCGAGCCCGCCAACCAGTCCTTCGCCTTCGAAGGCTCGGACCTCCCCTGGACCTACCGCGAAGAATCTCCCGAACTCTCCTCCCGCGCCTACCTGAAAGAGCCCGAATCCATCGGCGACCCCTTCCACCTCCACGGACTCACCTCCGTCCTCGGCCAATTCGCCACCCTCACCATCACCTTCCCCTCCGCCACCGACACCGACTGGGCCCTCGGCATCTGGCGCTCCCTCCGCTACCTCGCCCCCCGCGAACTCCCGCGCTAGATGTTCACCTTCGCGCTCGTCATGGTCGCCGGAAACACCTCACCTACTGCGGCCTCCCGCGCCGCCGCTTCGCCTGCCTCATCATGATCGCCGGAGCCACCCTCATCGTCACCGCCCGGTAGGCTCCCTGCTACCCTGAGCGCAAATACTCCCATGGACACGATGCGAAGGTTTCAAGCCGATCCTCAATCCGCGCCGGGCGACTTCTACGTGATCAACAACGAGTGCGTTGCTTGCGGAGCTCCCCACGCCGTCGCTCCAGACCTGATCGGCTGGAGTGATGCCTCACAACGCCACTGCATTTGGAAGAAGCAACCGGAAACGGCAGAGGAACTCGCCCAGGCCTTCGCTGCTTTTGACGCCTCGGAAGTTGCCTGCTATCGTTACGCTGGCGATGATCCCGCCGTCATCGCTCGCCTCGGGCCAGACTACTGTGACCGTCTCGCCGCAACTGATTTCGCGCTACCCACGCCTGCCTTGCCTCAAACCTTCATGGTTGGATCCGGCCACGCTCCGAACTTCGCGTACTCTCCGCCGACTCTGCTTTCCAGGATCGTCGCTTACTGGAAAGCCATCGTGCGCGGCGTCTCTGAATAGAAAGCGCAGCTAGAAGCGCAGTTTCGTCAACCACTTCGTCGATCGGCGCCAAAGCGACGCCCTACCGCCTTCCACCGGTGGGCAAGCAATCACGATCGTCACCGGCTTCACTGCTGAGACAACCTCATAGCTGAGAGGCCCGATGCTATATCCCGCGATCGGTGAGCCTTCAGGCAACTCGCTTTCCAGGCGAAACGTCACCTTGGCTACCAAGCGTCTTCCTTGGCACGCTCCTTCGAACTTGGCCGTGCGCAGCACGGCTTCCGCTCCGATTGAGAGCACCGGATGACCCTGGGACGAAAATTCGGTGGGAACATCGGCCTCGTCCAGCGTGAACTCCGTCGAGACCGTACCTTGGATGAGGTGTTCTACGGCCGACGTTGGGTAGACGGCAATTGCGTCCTTCAGGCGACAACCGTGCTGCTCGATTTGCCTTTCACCAGCGGCGCTGGCGGCGAACGCAACAAAGAACAGCGACGCGAGGGCTCGACGCACTCTGCGCCTACTTCACCGACTTCACCAGCAACACCTCGTTGCCGGCTTCGTTATAAACCAAATCATCCACCATCTCCCGCGCCATAAAAATGCCAAAACCCCCCGGACGCATCCCCGCCGCCTCCCGCACCTCCGCGTGCTCCAGATTCGTCCCGTCCGGCGGATTGCCGATCGCCGCGTGCTTCATCTCTGACGCCCGAAATCCCGGCCCCGGGTCCCGAATCAAAACCATCACCGCATCGTGGGTCTTGATGCACGTCACGTCCACCGTCCGCGTCGGGTCACCCTTCCCTCCGTGCTCAATCGCGTTCATCAGGATCTCGCGCACCGCCATGCACATCTCTTCGTGCTTCTTCGCGTCCAGCTGCGTATCCCGCCGCTCCAGCATCGCCAGCACCGTGTCCACATTGCCGAGCTGGCACGGAACACGCAGGCTCACCCAGTTGGGAGCCGCCGATAGAGTCTCGATTGTTTGCACAGCCATGGTTACCATCGACCGATAAGCCTCAAACCTTTGGACGCGTACCACTCGTCCCGGTTGCAGAAACCGGAAGCTCAGCTCATCAATCCCTTATCGCCGGAAAAACATTTCCCGGTTGCCTTTCATCATACTGGGGCGCGCTTGCTACAAAATGAAGCTAGCTGCATGCACTGGATCACTGACCCTCACGCCTGGATCGCCCTGCTCACCCTCACCGCCCTGGAAATCGTCCTCGGCATCGACAACATCGTCTTCATCACGATCCTCGCCGGCAAACTGCCCCCCGCGCAGCAGCAGCGCGCCCGGCGTCTCGGCCTCGGTGCCGCCATGCTCACCCGCATCCTCCTGCTCCTCTCCATCAGTTGGATCATGGGCCTCACCGAGCCTCTGTTCACCGTCCTCGGCAATGCCTTGAGTGGCCGCGACCTCATCCTCCTGATCGGCGGCATGTTCCTCGTCTGGAAAGCCACCCGCGAAATCCACGAGAAAGTCGAAGGCGACGAAGAGGACCACGACACCCCCGCCGCCGCCGTCAGCTTCTCCAGTGTCATCCTCCAGATCATGCTCCTCGACATCGTCTTCTCCCTCGACTCCGTCATCACCGCCGTCGGCATGGCCGACGACGTCGGCGTCATGATCGCCGCCGTCATCGTCTCGGTCGCCATCATGATGTTCGCCGCCGGCCCCGTTGGCGACTTCGTCCAGCGCCACCCCACCGTCAAAATGCTCGCCCTCGCCTTCCTCATCCTCATCGGCGTCAACCTCATGGCCGAGGGCTGGCATTTCCACATCCCGAAGGGGTATGTTTATTTCGCGATGGCTTTCTCCGTCTTTGTCGAAATGCTCAACCTTCGCGTCGCGAAGAAAAGGAAAAAGGCCGCGTGACCCGCCTCCTCTTCCTTGTCGCCCTTCCCCTCGCCGCTGACGACTTCTTCGAAAACCAGGTCCGCCCCCTCCTGGCCTCTCGCTGCTACTCCTGCCACGCCCAATCCGCCTCCGGCGGCCTTCGCCTCGATCGTCCCGACACCTTCGCCAAAGGCGGCCAGCACGGCCCCGCCGTCACCCCCCGCGACCCCGACTCGAGCCTCCTGATCCGCGCCGTCCGCCGCACCGCCGGCGTCACCGCCATGCCCCCGGGCGCTCCCCTCCCTTCCGCCGAAGTCGCCATCCTCGAACGCTGGGTCCGCGACGGCGCCGTCTTCCCCACGCCTCCCGCCGCCTCCCGCGGCCAGTCCCTCTGGTCGCTCCAACCCCTCTCCTCCACGGCCACCTCCATCGACGATGCCGTCGCCCGCGGACTCCAAACCAAAGGACTCCTCCCCAGTCCCCCCGCCGATCGCCGCACCCTCATCCGCCGCCTCTCCTTCGACCTCGCCGGTCTCCCGCCCACCCCCGCCGAAGTGGCCGACTTCGTCGCCGGCCGCGTCACCACCGAAGCCCTCGTCGATCGCCTCCTCGCCTCACCCCACTTCGGCGAGCGCTGGGCCCGCCACTGGCTCGACGTCGCCCGCTACGGCGAAGACGATTACACCGGCACCGAACCCAAGCCCTACCCCAACGCCTGGCGCTACCGCGATTGGGTCATCGAAGCCTTCAACCGCGACCTTCCCTACGACCAGTTCGTCAAAGCCCAAATTGCCGCGGACCTTCTCCCCAACAACGAAAAGCTCCTCGGCGGCCTCGGCCTCTTCGGACTCGGCCCCTGGTATTACGGCATCTCCCAGCCGCCCCAGGCCCGCGCCGACGAACGTCATGACCGCGTCGACATGATCGGCCGCGGCTTCCTCGGCCTCACCGTCGCCTGCGCCCGCTGCCACGACCATAAATACGACCCCATCAAAGCCCAAGACTATTACGCCCTCGCCGGCGTCTTCGCCAGCGCCAAGTATCAGGAATACCCGCTCACCGACGCCGCCACCGTCTCCCGCTACCAGACCCATCAGAAGCAGATCAAGGCCGTCGAAACCGAGATCAACGCCTTCCTCGAATCCCAGCGCGACCAACTCGCTCTCATCTTCGCCGGCCGCCTCGCCGACCTCCTCATGGCCGTCGCCCGCAAAGATCCCTCCGGCTTCGACGTCAAGCTCTACGAACACTGGACTGCTTATCTCGCCAAGCCAGAAGAGAACCACCCCTTCCTCAAGTCCTGGCACGAAGCCCTCAAAAACAACGCCCCCGAACCCGAACTCCGCCGCCTCGCCGACGAATACCAGGCCCTCGTCTTCCAGATCATCGAAGAGAAAAAGGCCCTGGACCAGAAGAATGCCGCCGCCGTCGCTCAAGCCAAAGCCGCGCGCGCGCATCTCCCGGTTCGCAAAGTCATCCTCCCCTTCAACTACGACTCCGAAGCCGACTTCAACCCCGGCGCCGACCTTGCCTCGGACTCGCTCCCCCGCGACCGCTACGTCCTCTGGCACGGCCTCTTCAAAATGGGCAAAGCCCACCTCGTCATGGAAGGCGACGAAATCGAACGCTTCCTCTCCGGCGAATGGAAAAGCCACCTCGAGCGCCTCCGCGCCAAGCTCGCCGGCCTCAAGAAAGACGCGCCTCCCGCCTATCCTTACCACCACGGCCTGGCCGAGCACGAACAGCCCATTGACCTCCACCTCAACGTCCGCGGCAATCCCGAAGACTTAGGCGACCTCGTCCCTCGCCACTTCCCCGAAATCCTCGGCGGCCAGTCCCTCCGCACCGGCAGCGGCCGCCTCGAACTCGCCGAAGCCATCCTCGGCCATCCCCTCGCCGCGCGCGTCATGGCCAATCGACTTTGGCAGCACCTGTTCGGCGCGGGCGTCGTCCGCACGCCTTCGAACTTCGGCGTCATGGGCGAACGTCCCGCCAACCCCGCTCTCCTCGATTACCTCGCCGTCAGCTTCAAACAGAACAGCTGGTCCATGAAAAAGCTCATTCGCGAAATCGTCCTCTCGAACGCCTATCAGGCCTCCAGCCTCCCGATCGCCGCCAACGTCAAAATCGATCCCGACAACCGCCTCTTCTGGCGCGCCAACCGCCGCCGTCTCGACGCCGAAGGCCTCCGTGACTCCATCCTCGCCGTCTCCGCCAAACTCGAGGACCGCCTCGGCGGCGAGTCCGCTCCCCTCGACGACGCCCACTGCCGCCGCACCGTTTACGCCCGCGTCGGCCGTTTCCGTCAGGACGAAACCCTCTCGCTCTTTGACTTCCCCAGCTCCAGCGTCACCGCCGAACAACGCGCCGTCACCAACGTCCCCTTGCAGCGCCTCTTCTTCTTAAACAGCGGCTTCATTCTCCAACAATCCGCGGCCCTCGCCCAACGCGTCGAAGCCGAAGCGCCTCCCGATGGCCGCATCGCCTACGCCTATCGCTTGCTCTACCAGCGGGAACCCGCTCCGGGCGAAACCACGCTCGCCCAGGAGTTCCTCGCCCAATCCACCTGGACGGCTTACGCCCAGGTCTTACTTGGTTCGAACGAATTCGCCTTCATCGACTAATGCTCACCCTCACCGCCCTCTTGCTGCTCGCCATGTCGCCGCACACCGCGCGCAGCCGTGAACTCGGCTCCACCGTCACCGTGGAAGGCTATGTCACCGTCCAGTCCGGCGTCTACAACGACATCCTGGGCGACAACGGCTTCGTCCTGGGCAACGCCGCCACCGGCCTCTACGTCACCACCGACAAAGGCGGCTACCACTCCCTCGGCACCGCCCTCGAAGTCCGCGGCGTCCTCGCCGACCATCACGGCCTCCTCGTCCTCCGTGCCCGCGAAATCCGCCTCGCCAAAGGACGCAGCCTTGTCCGTCCGGAGCCCATCAAGCTCACCGAACTGAACGAGTCCACCGAAGGCCGCATCGTTCAGCTCACCGGTGAAATCGCCAGCGCGCCCGTGCGCGACACCGGCGGCTCTCGCTTCACCCTCCGCGATGGCTCCGCCGAAGCCGCCGTCTATCTCCCCAACTTCATCAAACTCGAATCCCTCACCGCCGGCAAGCAACTGAAGGTCAGCGGCTGGTGCGCCCAGCGCGGCCGCTCCTACGAACTCGTCGTGCGAAAGGACAATGACTTGAAGCTCGCGCGCTAGTCATACCTCCCCTTTGAACGCCCCCCGCCAACTCCCCGCCATCCTCGCCTTCATTCTCCTGGCGCTCCAGATGCTCCTCCCCTGGACCGTCCCGCACTTCGTCACCCAGGACGGACCCTCGCATCTCTACACCGCCCAGGTCACCCGCGCCGTCCTCACCGAACCGGACTCCGCCTACGCCTCCCTCTACCGTCTCAACCCGCGTCCCGTCCCCAACTGGGGCGGCACCCTCGCCTTCGCCGCCGCCACCGCCGCGGTTGGCCCCACCCACGCCGAAAAGCTCCTCGTCAGCCTCGCCTACCTCTTTGGCTTCTTCGCCCTCGCTTACGCCTTCCGCGCCGTGAACCCCACGGCCAGCCCCTACCACCCGCTCGCCAATTTCCTCCTCCAGACGCTCTTCCTCTGGCTCGGCTATCACAGCTTCTATCTCGGCATGGTCGGACTGATGCTCGTCCTCGGCTACTTCCTCCGCCATCGCGACGCCTTCACGCCCGCTCGGGCCGCCGTCCTCTCCCTCGCCCTCGCCGCCCTCTACTTCACTCACCTCGTCCCCACCGCGCTCGCCTTGCTGCTCCTGCCGGTTCTCGCCTTCTGGACCCGTCGTGCTTGGCGTCCCGTCGCCCTCGTCCTCGCCGCCACAGTCCCCACCCTTCTCCTGATTCGCCGCTTCGCCCGCTCCTCGCTCGACCCCGTTCACTTCGACGCCGCCGCCGGCGCTGGCTTCGGCGACTTCCCCAAGAAAGTCTTCATCACCGCCGACGGCCTCTTCGGCTCTCAAAAGCTCCTCTGGCTCGCCGCCCTCGGCCTCCTCGTCTTTGCCATCGCCAATCTCTCGCGCGATGCCTGGCGTCGCCTCCCCGGCGCACTCGCCGTTTCCACCCTCCTCTCCTTCGCGCTCTATTTCGCCGCGCCCGATGCCGGCTGGGGCGGGTCGGACGCCAAATCCCGTCTCGCCTGGGGCGTCTTCCTCATCGGCTCCCTACTCCTCGCCGCGCTCCCCACGCCGGACTCGCTCCGCCTGCCCGTCGCCCTCTTCTTCTTCGCTGGCCTCCTCGCCAACCTTGCCGTCACCTTCACCGCCGTCCGCCATTACAGCGACGCCGTGGAGGACTATCTCGCTGTCGCTTCCGCCATCCCGCCCGGCTCCACCTTCGTCCGCCTCAAGTTCCCCGCACCGGACCTCGCCTCCCAATACGGCTTCTTCGGCATCGGTCGCGAGCCGCTCTATCATGTCGATTCCTACCTTGCCGCCCGCTGCCGCTGCGTCAACCTCTCGGACTATCAGGCGCCCAACCAGATCTTTCCCGTCATCTACCGCCCCCAGTTCAGCGACCAGCAACAAAGCCAGCTCTGGGGCTTCGAAACTGCCGCGGACTCCGGCTACGCCAACCTCGCCACCTTCGCCACGTCCCTCCCCGTCAAAATCGATTACGTCATCGTCTTCGGCGACCCCCAACCCGAACCACCACCCCACCATCTCCTCCTCCAAACGTCCCCCCGCCGCCCTTTCGTCCGTCTTTACCGCCCCCAGTAACACCGAAATCGAAAATTCCCTAACCCCCTTTCCCTCAACCACCTCCGCCCCTCAACGGCCCGCCGCCGCCCCCGGAAATTTCCTCCCGCCTGTCACCCTAAATACAGAGGACCCATGGCCACGCAAAGACAAATCGACGCCAATCGCCGCAACGCGCAAAAATCCACCGGCCCTAAGACCACCGCCGGCAAAGCGCGCGCCCGGCTCAACCCCCTCAAACACGGGCTCACCGCGCAAACCGTCGTACTTCCCTTCGAATCCGCCGCTGACTTCGAAACCCTGCGCGACGACGTGCTTCAGGATCTCCAGCCCCGCTCCACCACCCAGCAGATCCTCGTCGAGCGCTTCGTCCACAAACACTGGCTCTCGCTCCGGGTCGCCCGCGCCGAGCGCGGTCTGATGCAGCTTCTCTACGAGAACCAGCTCGCCGAAGGCACCCACGGTGCCGTGCGCCCCAAAGCCCAGCCCGATCCTGCCCAGGGCCTCGCCCTCTGCATGCTCAACGTCCGACCCCAGGACCCCCAGGATCTCCTGCACAAGAACTTCTTCCGCTACCGCACCCTCGTCGAGACCGACTTCCACCGCGCTCTCCGCTCGCTCGAACGCGCCAAGCTCCTCCAGCCCGAAATTGGCTTCGTTTCGTCAGGCCCCGAACTCACCCCCACCCATACAGCTTCATCGCATTCCCATACCGCACCGCTGCCCGATCCCGCTCCGGCACAAACAGCTCGAGTTGCTCCATCGCTTCCCGATACAGTTGCTCCGACGGTCCCTGGCCGCCCTGCACCATCCGCGCTGGACCAAACGCCCTTATCAGCCGCCCCAGCGGCTCCGCCAAATCCCGGTGCGGCGACTTCTGCTTCGACGAATACCCTAGCCCCGAAAACTTCAGCGTCGCCCGCCGCACTTCCGCCAGCCGCTCAATCTGTTCCCAACCGCCCGGCTCCACGCCGCCGCGCCCCAGGTGATCCAGAATCACTCGCACCGGCACCTGCTTGGCCAGCGCCGCAATGGCCGGCGCATGATGCGGTACAAAATGCATCTGAATCGCGATCCCCAAATCGGCGCAAGCCGCCCACGTCTTCTTCATCTGCGGATCGGCCAGATCCCGGTTCTTGATCGGCCCGCTCTTCAGGAATGCTTCCTTCGGCCCGTTCACCGCATGAACGCGCAGGGCCACAATTCGCTTCGGCCAGCGCTTCAGCAGTTCCCTGATCCGCCCTGGCGTCGCCGGGTCAATCGGATCGAACAGGCACGTGCCCTTGAAGAGCCCCGCCGGCCGTTCATTCTCGAAGCAGTGTTCCAGGTACCGGTGATCGTCCTGATACGGCTCCGGATGCACGATCACCGCATGCCGGATGCGATGCGCCGCTGCGAAATCCAGATAGGCCCCCAGTGGCTCGGCCGGCGGCTTGTACGTCGCACTCGGGTGATAAGGGAACTTCGCCGGCTCAAAAAGGTGCAGGTGCGCTTCCACCGCATCTCCGGACCCTTGCGTCTGCCCGACCCCGGCCGCTGCCGCGCACAACAAAGAACGTCGACTGAGCATGTTTCCTCCAGTGGACTCTCCATGCTATCCTACCGGTTGACGAAGCCCTGCTCCTGGCTGGGTTCTAGCGGGGCGCGTAGCTCAATTGGCAGAGCAACTGACTCTTAATCAGTAGGTTGAAGGTTCGATTCCTTCCGCGCTCACCATCCCCCCCTTTCGTCACCCCCTGCTTCCACCAGCGGCCGCCACGCTCCGGAGCGATTCCCTCCCGACCCCTTCCGCTTCCGTTCACTGAACGCATTCCGGCTACCGGAACGGCTCTCCATGTCGTTTTCTGCGCGTCCCCACTGCAGTTCTTGCTGAGTGTCCAGTGAAGATCCTTGATTCTAAGCTACTTGCGGGTTTGGCACGACTCTTGCAGTACAAGACACCAGACGAGACGCTAACGCGATCTTGAAAAGGAGAAGAAACAAGTGCGAAAAAATCTGCTTCAACTCACGGCCGCGCTCAGCTTGGCCGTCGCTGCCCCGCTGTCCGCCGGACAATGGGATAAGCTCACGAAGTTAGACGTGAAGGAAACCATCCTCATCCCGGGTAAGCAGTTACCCCCCGGTAAGTACGTCATGAAACTGATGGACTCGCAGTCGAATCGTCACATCGTGATGATCTACAACGAAGACCAGTCCAAGCTCGAAGCCACCATCCTGGCCATCCCCAACTCCCGCTTGCAGCCCACCGGTGACACCACTCTGCAATATTGGGAAACCCCGGCCGGTGTGCCGCCCGCCCTCCGCGCCTGGTTCTACCCCGGCGATAACTTCGGCCAGGAGTTTGCCTATCCGAAAAACATGGCCGATGAAATCTCGCGCATGAATAACAACGCCAAGGTGATGTACTACGAAGGCGCCGGTCAGAATACGACGGCCGATAACTTCAAGTCCACCGAAGTGCACAATGCTCCGGAAGTCGCTGCGAACAGCACCCCTGCTCCCGCGCCGGCTCCCACGCCCGCTCCGGAACCGGTAACGCAGGCTGCGGCGCAGCCTGAACCGACGCCGGCTCCGGCCCCTGCTCCTGTAGCTCCTGAACCTGCTCCCCAGCCGGTCGTAACGGCCCAGAATCGCACTCCGGAACCCGCCCCCGCGGCTGACCCCGCTCCGATGCCCGCTGACCAGCTTCCCCAGACCGCTAGCCCGCTGCCCCTCATGGGTCTCACGGGTGCCGTTCTCCTGGGTGTTGCGGCGCTGCTCCGCAACCGGACGGTTCGTTCGTAACTCAGTACCAAACTAAGTAGGAGGTTACACTCATGATTTCCCGCCGCGATTTGCTCGCCACTAGCGGCTGCGGTTGGATGACTTCGAGCCTGAGTCCGCTTCGCGCGGCTCAGGCTCCTTCTTTTCGGTCTTCGGTTAACTTGGTCCTGCTCGACGTCTTAGTAACTGACGAGTCCGGTACCCCCGTCCCTGGCTTACTCCAGGAGAACTTCCGGATTAAAGAGAGAAACAAGTTTGTTGCGTTGGACCGGCTCACGACCGGCGTCACCAACCTCAGCCTCGCCGTGGTTCTCGATTACAGCCGCAGCATGATCCACGCGCAGGCCCGCGTCGTGCAAGCTGTCGAACAGTTCCGGCGACGCCTGGCTCCCGAGGACGAAGCCTTCGTGCTGGCCTTCAACGAAAAGGTTCGGCGCGTGATTGAGCCAGCCAAAATGGGCGTAGTCAACACGGCCTGGGCCCCCTTGCTTTATCGCGAAAAGCCCGACGGCCAAACCGCTCTTTTCGATGCCGTCGTGCAAGGTGCCGACGGCCTCAAATCCAGCGTCCACGCGCGTCGCGCCATGGTGGTGCTGAGCGATGGCAAAGACACGGCTAGTCAAGTAAAGCGGGAAGCGGCCGCTCGCGGACTCATGGAGGCCAATGTCCTCTTCTACGCTGTCGGCCTGTTCAAGCCGGGGGAACCTGATACGGACTCTGGCACGCTCTCTGGCTTTGCCGAACTCACTGGTGGCCGCGCGATCTTTGAGCCCCGCCTTGAGAAGCTCGGTGGCGAGTTCGATCGCATCCTGACCGAGCTTCGTGCCCGCTACGTGCTGGGCTTTCTGACTTCTGAACCCGACGGCGACAACGGTGAAACTCGCCGCGTGCGCGTTTTCGCTACCGGCCCGAACGGGCGCCACTTGCGCGTCCGCACTCGCGAATCCTTCTATATTGCGGCTACTGGAAAATGATCATGCGCCTCCGTTTTAGATTCTCGCCGTCCGTGCTGTTGGCCGGAGCCGGCGTGGCGTTGCTTGCCGCCGCGAGCACCCAATGGCTGTGGGGCAACTACCGCGAGCGTGAAGACCGCCTGGAGTTCGTACGCCAGCTCTCCGCTCCGGCTCCGCCCGCCTCGGCTTACGAGAAGCCCCAACCGCCTATTGCCCTCGGTGTGCTGCGCATCAAGCGCCTGGGAGTGGAAGTCCTGATTCGGCCCGGCGCCAACCATGCCACGCTCGCCGAAGGCGCGGGTTGGATTCCCGGCACGGCCTTACCCGGACGTTCCGGGAACGTCGGCATCGCCGCTCACCGCGATACGTTCTTCCGCGAGTTGCAGGACATCCGCATCGGCGACGAGCTTACGTTGCTCACGACCGCCGGTGAACGCACCTTCCGCGTCGAAGGCACCCGTATCGTCGACCCGTCAGAGACCGACGTCCTCGCGCCCACGCGACGCGACGCCGTGACGCTCGTCACCTGCTATCCGTTCGACTTCGTCGGCTCTGCCCCGCAGCGGTTCATCGTCCGCGCCACGCTCGTCCCGATGAAGGCCCGTAAGCTAACGCGCGAGTCGTAATCGCCCAAACTTCTCCGGCGTATGGAACGACGGGGATTGCACCGCCTGCCACGTGATGTACGTACGCGGGTCCGGGCCGCCTTCGATCCGGTAAAGGTTCAACCGGAACTGCTGGCCCGCCTTGGGCTCTGCCGGCGCAATCGACTTCCAGGGAATCTTAATCAGGCAACGCCACACCTTGGCGGGCTCGTCGATCTTGGTCTTGAACTCAAAGTTCGAGTTCCACAACCAGGCGTCGCGATTGGGTGTGCCGTGGTCGATGTCGAGGTCCACCCATTCGCCGCGAGGTGAGACTTCGAACTCCTTATAGAGGTTGATCTTCTCCAGGTCATGCCCGATGAAGACCTCCACCACGTCGTAGTCCCACAGCCCGTGCGTCTCTTTGTCGAGCTGCGGCGTGGGCCGCAGGTACATCGACTGGTAGTTCGCCGTAAAGAGGAAGTAGAGATGCGTGGGTGTCCAAAGGCTACGGATCTCGGTGCGGTGCTCCGGCAGCGGCTTGCCGAACCGGTCCTGCGCGGCCACCACCAGCGGCGCCTTCTTCCAGACCTTAGCCTCGAGCGTCGGCTCCGCCTTGGTGAAGCGGGAGTCGAAGACACTGGGGTCGGCGGCGAGCGTGAGACCGAGACAGAGCGAGTGGAGCATTTAGTTAGGATAGAAAAGATGACTCCCCAAGAGATAGCGACGCAACTCGGCGTCAAGTTCGAGAAGCAGACGCGCGGTTATTTGAATTTGTGCATCCGATCCGGCAATCAGCTGATCACCTCCGGCCACGTGAGCGACCTGAAGGGCAAACTCGGCGCCGGCGTGAGCACCGAAGACGGCTACGCCGCGGCCCGCAACTGCATGGAGAAGATTTTGAATTCGGTGTGGAACACGCACGGCACCCTGGATGGTTTGCGCGTGCTGAAGGTGCTGGGTTGCGTGAACTCGGCTCCCGAGTTCATCGAGCAACACCTGGTGATCAACGGCGCCTCCGACCTGTTGCACAAGGTTTTCGAAGGCGATGACGGCTTCCACGCGCGCAGCGCTCTGGGCTTCGCCTCCCTGCCGGTGGGCGCCGCCGTGGAAGTGGAAGCGATCTTCGAGATTAAGTCTTAGCCGCTGCCAAATCGCGTTTGAGATAGAGGACGCAGCCGAGGAACAACAAGGCTGCGTCCAACGCCAGGATCCCCGAGAGACTGGCGAAGATGCCCGCCAGCCCGACGTTCTCCTTAAGCGTTCCCGCCACGAAAATCCCCGCCCCGCCGGCCATCGTATTCAGCATATTGGTGAGTCCGATCACCGTGGAGCGCTCCCGCGGCTGCACCAGGTCGCAGAGTACCGGGATGATGTTCAGATCCGCGGCCGTGCGCAGGATCGCATAAAGCACCAGCGCCACCAGCACGGCGTTCAGTTCTTTGGTCACCAGGAAGACCAGTGGCACCGGAGCCGCGCAAGTGATCAGCACCGCGTGCATCCACATGCGGCGATGCCGCCCACCCGCCGCCATGCGGTCCGACAAGACGCCGCCCACCGCGAGCGCCGCCGAGCCGGCCACGTTCTGCACCGAAGACCCGATCAGCCCGGCGCGCGCCACCGACATCGCGAACGCCTCATGAAAATAGAGCGGCAGCCAGTTGATGAAGATCCAACTGCCGATAGAGGCCAGCAGGCCAGCCGCCGTTAGAATCAGGACCGTGGGGACGCGGCTCAACGAGCGAACGGTCTCGAAGAACGGCGCTTGGGTGTCGGTTGCGGCTAGAACTGGCGCCGCTTGCGGCAGCGTGAACCGGCACACCACCGCCAGCACCAGACCGAACGCACCCAGCACCAGCAGCGGCGATTGCCAGCCGTACTGCTGGCCGAGGTAGCCCGCCAAGGCCCCGCCGCCCACCATGCCGGCCAGGTTGCCGAGAGCGAGAATGCTGATGGCGGTGCCGCGCGTGTCGGGCTCATGATGCTCGGCCACCAGAGCGAAGGCGGCGGGGAGGTAGAGCGCTTCCACCAGGCCCAGCAGAACGCGCAGCGTGAGTAGTTGAGGTGTGTTGACGGCGAGCCCACAGAGCAGCGTCACCAGGCTCCAGCCGACGAGGCTCCAGACGATGATGCGTCCCCGCGAGAGACGGTCGCCGCAGTAGCCACCGAGGGGGGAAGCGAAGGCATAGCTCCAGAGGAAGAGCGAACCCATGGCGCCGAGAGCGACGTCGGAAAGCCCGAGGTCGACTTTAAGCAGCGCATAGACAGCGGTGATGCTGGTGCGGTCCGCGTAGTTGATGGCGTTGACGAGGAACAGGACGGCGACGATGATCCACTTCGGCTGCAAGGCTTAATTGTAGTTAGGATTGAAGCAATGCAGAGGCGAATTTTTCTGGCGGGCAGCGGGCTCGCGATGAGCAGTTGGGGACAGGCACCAGTGCTCGACGTCGGCAGCCGGCGCGAGTTGTTTGTCGACCGCTGGCTGATTGACCGGATGACGGGCACCGAACTGCGCTTACAGACGCCGCTCGAGCGCGAGACGGTGCTGACGTTGGACCGGCCGTGGGAAGGCTCATTTTCAGGCTATTTTACGGTGTTGCAGGATGGGGCGAACTATCATCTGTACTATCGCGGGAGCCCTTCGGCGGGTCGCGACGGCCAGCCGAGCGAAACGACCTGCTACGCGCAATCGAGCGATGGACGCCGCTTTACGCGGCCCGATCTGGGGCTGCACGAGGTCCACGGCACCAGGCAGAACAATGTGATCCTCGCGGGGATGGCGCCTTACTCGCATAACTTCTGCCCCTTCCTGGACCGGCGGCCAGGCGTGCCGCTGAACGAGCGCTTCAAGGCCATTGCGGGCACGCGCGAGGTGGGGCTAGCCGGATTTGCGAGCGGCGACGGCGTGCATTGGCGCAAGCTGCGGGAAGAGCCGCTGCTGCCGGCCTCGAAGACCGCCTCCGTCTATGATTCGCAGAACCTGGTGTTCTGGAGTGAGGCTGAACAGCAGTATCTGTGCTACTACCGCACGTTCAAGAACAAGGTGCGTTGGGTGTCGCGGGCGACCAGCAAGGACTTTCTGAACTGGACGCCGGGTGAGGAGATGAACTTTGGCGACGCGCCGCCCGAGCACATCTACACGAACCAGACGAGCCCTTACTTCCGCGCGCCACACCTGGCGGTTTCGATTGCCGCGCGCTTCATGCCGGGCCGGCAGGCCATTACGGCGGAAGAGGCGAAAGAGATCGGCGTGCATCCGCAATACTTCAACGACTGCGCGGATGGCGTGCTGCTGACGACGCGCGGCGGGTTGCGGTATGACCGCACATTCATGGAAGGCTTTTTGCGGCCCGGCGTGGGGATCGAGCATTGGGTGTCGCGCGATAACTACCCGGCGCTGAACGTGGTGCAGAGCGGACCGAGCGAGATGTCGTTCTATGTGAACCGTCGCTACGGGCAGCCGTCGGCTTACCTGGCGCGCTTCAGCCTGCGGTTGGATGGCTTCGCGTCGTTGCACGCCGGTTACCAAGGCGGCGAGATGGTGACCAAGCCATTCCGCTTTACCGGAGAGCGCTTGGAGTTGAACTATGCAACCTCGGCGGCCGGCTATGTCAGGGCGGAGTTACAAACGGTGGAGGGCGCGCCGGTGGCGGGTTGTGCGCTGACGGACGCGCCGGAGTTAATCGGCGACCGCATTGCGCGCACGGTGGCCTGGCGGAGTAAGCTACCGGCGGGGCAAACCGTGCGGTTGCGGTTGGCGATGAAAGACGCCGATGTTTACTCGCTGCGCTTTGTCAGTTAGACCAGGATGTCTTTGACGACGTGAGCGGGTTCGACGCCGGTGAGACGGAAGTCGAGACCCTGGAAGCGGTAAGTGAAGCGCGAATGATCGATGCCCATCAGATGCATGACGGTGGCGTGTAAGTCGCGCACGTGCACGGGGTTCTCGGCGACATTGAAGCTGAAGTCGTCGGTGGCGCCGTAGCTGATACCGGGCCTGACGCCGGCGCCCGCCATCCAGAGCGAGAAGCAACGAGGGTGATGGTCGCGGCCGGCTTCGATGCTGTCCCACTGACCCTGGCCGGCGACACTGCGCCCGAACTCGCCGCCCCAGATGACGAGGGTGTCATCGAGGAGACCGCGGCGCTTGAGATCGATGACGAGGGCGGCGCTGGCCTGATCCGTATCGCGGCAGCGCGCGGTGCACCAGGAGGGCAGGCGGCTGTGGTGGTCCCAATCGGGATGGAAGAGCTGGATGAAGCGGACGCCGCGTTCGGCGAGGCGGCGGGCCATGATGCAGTTGGCGGCGTAGCTGCCGGGACGGCGCGAGTCCGGCCCGTAGAGCTCGAAGACCTCTTCGGGCTCATCGCGGAAGTCGGTAAGCTCGGGCACACTCGATTGCATGCGATAGGCCATTTCGTACTGGCGGATGCGCGTGGTGATTTCGGGGTCGCCGGTCTGGTTGAGCCGGCGCTGGTTGAGTTCAGCCAGGCCATCGAGCATGGTGCGGCGCAGCGGGCGGGGAAGGCCCTCGGGGTCGCGCAGATAGAGCACGGGATCCTTGGCGTTGCGCAACTTCACGCCCTGATAGCGGGAAGGCAGAAAGCCGCTGCCCCAGTAGTGATCGTAGAGGGGCTGATCGCTGGGGCGCTGCATCTTCGAGAGCATGACTAAGTAGTCGGGTAAGTTGCGGTTGGTGCTGCCCAAGCCGTAACTAAACCAGGAGCCCATGCTGGGACGGCCGGGTAACTGATTGCCGGTGAGGAACTGAGTCATCGCCGGCGCGTGGTTGATCTGGTCGGTGTGCATGGACTTGATCAGACAGATCTCGTCGGTGATTTTGCCGAGGTGGGGCAGCCACTCGCCGAGCGCGGTGCCGCTTTGGCCGTAGCGGGTGAACCTGGTGACGCCGGGCATGACGAGCTGCTTTTGGTTGGCGGTCATGGTGGTGACGCGCTGACCTTGGCGGATGGAGTCCGGTAGCTCTTTGCCGGCCCACTTGAGTAAGTCCGGCTTGTGGTCAAAGAGTTCGAGTTGCGAGGGGCCGCCGGATTGAGTGAGGAAGATGACGCGCTTGGCGCGCGGTGCGAAATGCGGAAGGCCCGGTTGGGTTTCGGCGCTTTGCAGGAGCGATTGCAACGCGACGCTCCCGAAGGAGAGCGAGCCCAGCAGGGCGCGGCGGGAGAGGTTACTCATGGGTGATGGCCTCGTCGAGATTCAGGATCAGGCTGGCGACGAACATGGTGGCGGCGAGTTCGGGCCGGGCGGCGCCGGCGAACTTCGTGGCATCCTGCGGGCGTTGGCGATAGTGAGCGAGTGCCTGGCGATATTCGCGGTTCAGGACGGCGGCTTCGGTGGCATCCGGCTGACGCGAGAGCACGCGAGCGAAGATGGCCGATGGTTGGCCGAGAGCGCCTTTCGCGAGCGTGCGGGAGGCTTCGAGATAGGTCTCGTCGTTCAACAAGGTGAGCGCCTGGAGCGGCGTGTTGGTGCGGGCGGTGCGCACTTCGCAGGAACGGCGTTGCGCGTTATCGAAGAGGAAGGTGGGGGCGATGGTGCGGCGCCAGAAGGCGTAGAGCGTGCGGCGGTATTGCGCAGATCCTTCGCTCGGTTCGTAATTGAAACGGCCCATGAAGAGTTCTTCCCAGACGCCATCGGGCTGATAAGGCCGGACGGGAGGGCCGCCGAGGGCGGGGTTCAAGAGTTGGGCATAGCCGAGAGCGGCATCGCGCAGCATCCAACTGGGGAGCCGGAAGCGCGAGCCACGGGCGAGGAGCCGATTCTGTGGATCGCGCGTGAGTAAGTCCGGGGAGACGGAAGAGTCACGGCGATAGACGGCGCTGTTCGCCATCAGGCGGAGCATGTGCTTGACGTCCCAGTGACTCTCCATGAATTCGACGGCGAGCCAGTCGAGTAACTCAGGGTGGGTCGGCTGTTCGCCTTGTAAGCCGAAGTCGTCGGGCGTACGGACTAAGCCCGCACCAAACATGAGTTGCCAGAGTTGGTTGACGACGACGCGAGCGGTGAGTGGGTTGTCCGGGGACACCAGCCAGCGGGCGAGGCCAAGACGATTCCTGGGTTCGCCGGGTTTGAGCGGCGCGATGGCCGGGAGCACCTCGGGCGTGACCACTTCGCCTTTCTTATCCCAAACGCCGCGCAAGAGGATGTGCGTTTCGCGGGGCTGGGGACGCTCGGCAAGGACCATCACGTCGACCGAGCGTGCTTTCTGAACTTCTTCCAGTTGGCGCTGCGCGCGCTCCAGCGCGGATTTGGCAAGCAGATAGGGCTCGTGGTCGGTGAGGAACTGGGCGAAGAGTCGATCGCGCAGCGGCGGCGTGAGGCCACTGGTGGCGAGTTGCTCGAGCGGGGCGGGTTCCAGCGACTGCACGGCGGGCCCACGCTGATCGGTGGCGGAGAGGCGGAAGCGCTCGAGGTTCGCGTCGCCCAAGGTGGAGCGATGGCGCATCTCGAAGATCAGCTCTTCGTCGGCGGCCAGGGTGAGCGGCTCGGCTAATTCGAAGATGGCGGTGTGGGGCTTCCAGCCGTCGAAGTCTTTGGTGGTCCAGCCGTTGCGCGGATCATCGTCGAGAGTATCTTTGATTTCTCCGTAGTTATCGTTCTTTTTCTTATCCGCGGAGTAATCAGCGATGGCCGTGCGGATGAGGATGTCGCGTAACTGGGTGTTGCCTTCCTGGCGGACTTGTAACTTGACGTCCGTCAGCAGGAAGTCACCGGACTGACCGCGCGAGAGACGGCCGCGCGAATTCAAGAAGACCTCCAGCTTGAGGCCGGCGATGCGCTTGAGGCGCGGGCGGGAGCCGATGCGGTAGTCGTCCTGACGGGGATTGGGGCCGGTGGCTTCGATGGTGCGCGAGGCATCCTGCCGGAGGACGGTGCCTTCGACGGCGTTGAGTGAAGTGGCGGCGAGCGGTTGCCAGGCCTGGAAGCCGCCTTTGACTTCCGCGGTGCGAGCGTTGAGCCACTTGGCGAAGGGCGCTTCGGCATCACGGCGGGCTTGCGCCTCGCGCGGGAGGCGGGCGTCGACCAAGGCCTGGGCTTCAGCGATGGCGCGTTCGGCGTGGGCGGACTGGTAGGTCGCGTAAGGCTTGGCTTTGCGGCCGGCGGCGCCGTCTTCATCGATGCTGTTGAAGAAGGCCGAGAGCGAATAGTAATCGCGGTGGGCGATGGGATCGAATTTATGCGAGTGGCACTGGGTACAGCCGAGCGTGAGGCCGAGCCAAACGGTGCCGGTGGTGTTGACGCGATCGAGGACGTAATCGATGCGGGACTCTTCTTTGTCGCGGCCGCCCTCGCCGTTGGTCATGTGGTTGCGGTGGAAGGCGGTGGCGATCTTCTGCTCGAGCGTGGCGTTGGGGAGTAAGTCGCCGGCGAACTGCTCGATGGTGAATTGATCGAAGGGCTGATTGCGGTTGAAGGCCTGGACGACCCAATCGCGCCAGGGCCAATTGGTGCGGGTTTCGTCGGCCTGGAAGCCGTCGGTGTCGGCGTAGCGGGCGCCATCGAGCCACCACATGGCCAGGCGTTCGCCGAAGTGATCGCTGGCGAGGAGACGATCAACGAAGCGGGCGTAGGCGTCGGGAGAACGATCGTTGACGAAGGCGGCGGCCGTTTCGGGAGTGGGCGGCAGGCCGGTGAGATCGAAGGAGAGACGGCGGGCGAGAGTGTGGCGCGCGGCTTCGGGGTTGGCTTTTACCCCGGCTTGGGCGAGCCGGGCGTCGATGAACGAATCAATGTTGCCGCCGGGAGCACGCACGGGCTTTTCAAAGGACCAGTGTTTGCCCCAGGGCGCGCCCTGTTCGATCCAGGCTTTGACGGTGGCCACTTCGGTTGGAGTGAGCGGCGCCTTGTGCGAGGAGGGCGGCGGCATCACTTGCCGGGGATTGGCGGGGGCAATACGGGCCATGATGCGGCTCTGCGCGGGGTCGCCGGGGACGATGGCGGCGCGGCCGCGCTTGACGGCGGTGGCTTCTTCGCGAAGGTCGAGCCGGAGGCCGGCCATGCGGCCGCTGGGGTCTTGACCGTGGCAACTGAAGCATTTGTCGGAGAGCAGGGGGAGAATCTCCCGGCTGAAGTTGACCGGGGCGGCGGCCCAGGCGGGCAGCGAGAGAACGAGCGCGCAAAGGTAGCGGGGATACGCCATCTTCCTTTAGGGTGCGCCATCTCTCCGCCTCCCGCAATGGGTGAAGAGACTCTAGAAGTTGTAGGATGCAATCATGGCGGCGCGCACGTATTTTCCGGTTTCGCTGTATGCGACGGCGAATCCCGCGCATCAGGAGGTGTTCTACACGGTGCCGCGCGCCGGGCACATGGTGGGCGGGGCGGATCATCGGGTGAAGCGGGAGCATTTTCCGGGGCATGAGCTGATTTACTGCCTATCCGGGCATGGTTATGTGCGCGTGGCGGGAGTGACGCATCGGGTGGGGGCGGGGGAGTTGGTGTGGATCAATTGCCATCATCCGCATGAGCATGGGGCGGTGGCGGAGGATCCATGGGAGGTGTACTGGGTGCGGATGGAGGGTCCGCGGTTGGAGCAAATGTGTACAATGCTCTCGGTGCAGGCGTGGCCGGTGCTGAACGGCGTGGGACGGGCGGAAGTGGAGCCGGTGTTTCGCGAGATCTTCGCCCAGATGAGCAGCGATGCGCCGGAATCGGCGCCGTTGATTCACGCGGCGGCGGCGCGGCTCCTCGCGGTGGCGTGTTGTGCGCGGCAGGGGAGCCCGGCGGAGGCGGCGGTGCCGGCGCCGTTGCGCAAGGCGGTGGAACGGATGCGGTTGTTCTACTTCGAGCCGCAGACGGTGGGCGAGTTGGCGGCGTTGGTGGGGATGAGCGCGTCGCATTTCGCGCGGGTGTTCAAGGCGACATTCGGGACGAGTCCGATTGATTGGCTGCGGCGCGAGCGGATCAGCCAGGCGAAGCGGCGGTTGGTGGAGACGCAGGACGCGATTCAGTGGATTGCGCAGGAGGTGGGGTATCACGACCGCTTCTTTTTCAGCAAGGACTTCAAGAAGCTGACGGGGTTTACGCCGCGCGAATACCGGCGGCGTGAGGCGGTGAGGCGCTAAAGGGCGCCGGCGGCGATGTCGGCTTTGAAGTAGTTGCGGGGTTTGGCGGGAGAGCCGGCGACGCGACGGAGGGTGCCGAGTTGGCCGACGTGGGTGAGGGCGTCGGCGACCGGGCCCTGGAAGAGTCGTTCGGCGGAGCAGAGGATTTGGGATTGGAGGCGCTCGTCGAAGCGGGCGAGGAGGCCGAGGAAGCGTTCGACTTCGGCGTCCCAGGAGAGGGGCGCGGAGTCGTGCCATTCGTGAACGCCGTCGGCGTGCTTGAGGGCCCAATCAAAGAGGTCGCCCATGTGGGCGAGGGTTTCGAGGGCGGAGCGGGAGTCCGGGGTGGCGCGGGTGTCGGCGAAGCCGGGCGGGGCATCCTGAATGGCTTTGCGGAAGCGGAAGGCAAGGGTGGCGACCGTGTGGCGAAGGAAGGAGTTCATCGACGGATCAACATTAACACGCGCAAACGCTAAACTGAAGATTCAGCAAATGGGCAACATCCTCACCTCACTTCCGGTCGGCCAGCGGGTCGGCATTGCTTTTTCCGGCGGGCTCGATACGAGCGCGGCCATTTATTGGATGCGGCAGAAGGGCGCGATTCCGTACTGCTACACGGCGCACCTGGGGCAGCCGGACGAGCCGGATTATGACGACATTCCGAAGCGGGCGTTGATGTACGGGTCGGAGAAGGCGCGCCTGATCGATTGCCGGGAGGAACTGGTACGCGAAGGGCTGAATGCGCTGCAGTGCGGCGCGTTCCACATCACGACGGCGGGGGTGCCTTACTTCAACACGACGCCGCTGGGGCGCGCGGTGACCGGCACGAAGCTGGTGGCGGCGATGCGCGAAGACGGCGTGGACATCTGGGGCGACGGCAGCACGTACAAGGGCAACGACATCGAGCGGTTCTATCGCTACGGGTTGATGGTGAACCCGGATCTGAAGATCTATAAGCCGTGGCTCGATGAGCAGTTCATCAAGGAACTGGGCGGGCGCAAGGAGATGTCCGAGTTGCTGGAAGGCGCCGATCTGCCTTTCCGCATGCCGAAGGAGAAGGCCTACTCGACCGATTCGAACATCTGGGGCGCGACGCACGAAGCGAAGGACCTGGAGCAACTGAACACGGGCATCAAGATCGTGGAACCGATCATGGGCGTGGCGTTCTGGAAGAAGGACGTGGAGATTGAGCCCGAGACGGTGACGCTGACGTTTGACCGAGGGTTGCCGGTGGCGATCAACGGGACGAACTATGCGGACCCGGTGGAACTGGTGATGGAGGCGAACCGCATCGGCGGGCGGCATGGGCTGGGCATGTCCGACCAGATCGAGAATCGCATCATCGAGGCGAAGAGCCGCGGGATTTACGAAGGGCCGGCGATGGCGCTGCTCTACATCGGCTATGAGCGGCTGGTGACGGGTATTCACAACGAGGGCACGATCGAGCAGTATCGGGATATGGGCCGGCGGCTGGGCCGCTTGCTGTATGAGGGCCGCTGGTTCGATCCGCAGGCGCTGATGCTGCGCGAGACGTTGCAGCGTTGGGTGGCGAAGGCGATTACGGGCGAAGTAACGGTCGAGTTGCGGCGCGGCAATGATTACTCGTTGCTGGACACGACGAGTCCGAACCTGACGTATCATCCGGAGCGGCTGACGATGGAGAAGGGCGAAGGCGCGTTCGGGCCGCTGGATCGCATTGGTCAGTTGACGATGCGGAATCTGGATATCGCTGATTCGCGGAGTAAGTTATTTGTCTATTCGAAAGCCGGCTTACTGCCGCCGACTGCTTTGAAGGACATGAAACTGCTCGAGGATTAGTGCGGCTTCCGGTTGATGAAGTAGTTCCTGAAATTGTGCGCCTGATGAGGGCGCACAATTCATTGGTGCTGGAGGCACCGCCGGGAGCGGGCAAGACAACGCGCGTGCCTCCGGCGTTGCTCGAGTTCGGCGAGGTGCTCGTGCTCGAGCCCCGGCGTTTAGCGGCGCGGTTGGCGGCGCGGCGCGTGGCGCAGGAGTTGGGCGAACGGATCGGCGAAACGGTGGGGTATCAGGTTCGTTTCGACGAGACGGCGAGCGAGCGGACGCGCTTGCGCTTTGTCACGGAAGGCATCCTGACTCGCCGGTTGCTGTCGGACCCGGCGCTGCGCAGCGTGAGCGCGGTGGTGCTCGATGAGTTTCATGAGCGGCATCTGGACGGGGATCTGGCGCTGGCTCTGCTGTTGCGGCTGCAGCGCACCGTGCGGCCGGATCTAAAGCTGTTGGTGATGTCGGCGACACTGGACGCGGGGGCGATCGCGGAGCATCTGGGTGGCTGCCCGATTGTGCGTTCGCCAGGCAAGTTATTCGAGACGGACTTACGATACTCGCCGCTGTCGAATGCGCCGCTTGAGCAGCAGGTCTTCGCGGCGTTACAGAAGTTAGTGGGTGAAGGTCTGCCAGGCGATGTGCTGGTGTTTCTGCCGGGGGCGCGCGAAATTCGGCGGAGCATGGAGACGTGCGGGGCGTGGCTCGAGGGGCGGGGCATGGTGGCGTTGCCCTTGTTTGGCGATTTGAGCCCGGAGGAACAGGACCGGGCGGTGACGCCGGGGCCGAAGCCGAGGGTGATCTTTTCGACCAATATCGCTGAGAGCTCGGTGACGATCGAGGGCGTCCGGGTGGTGGTGGACTCGGGGCTGGCGCGCGTGGCGGAGGATTCGCCGTGGACGGGGTTGCCGTCGCTGACGGTGAAACGGGTGAGCCAGGCGTCGGCGGTGCAACGCGCGGGACGGGCGGCGAGGACGGGTCCGGGGGTGGTGGTGCGGCTGTATCCGCCGGATGACTTCCATCGGCGGCCGGGTCAGGACGCGCCGGAGTTACTGCGACGGGAACTTAGTCAGTTAGTGCTGGACTTAGTGGCAATGGGAATCGAAGAGCCGGCGGCCTTACCGTGGCTGGATGCTCCGCCGGCGGCGGCAGTGACGGCCGCAAGGGCGTTGCTGCATCGGCTGGGGGCGACGGGTAAGCGGGCGAAGGAGATGTCGGCGCTGCCGTTGCATCCGCGGTTGGCGCGGATGGTGCTGGAGGGAGCGGCGCGCGGAGTACGGCGGGAAGCTTGTGAGCGGGCGGCGCAACTCTCGGTGGGCGAGAGCGGCGAGATGTCGGGTTTGGCGCGGCAGGTGAGCCGGCAGATCGAGCGGTCGCTGACGGCGAAAAACGGGCCGCGCGATGAGGATGGACTGGATAAGGCCATCTTAGCGGCGTTTCCGGATCGGGTGGCCAAGCATCATCGGGATGAGGAAGTGAAGCTGGTGGGGGGCGGGTCTGCGCGCGTGGCGCGAGGGAAGCAGATTCCGAAGTGGATGGTGTGCGTCGATATCGAAGAGCGGCGGGAGCAGGGGTTGCCGATCGTGCGGGAGTGGGTGCACCTGGAACCTGATTGGTTGCTGGACCTGCCGGAGATCGAAGAGCGCAGTGAGTTGTTGTGGCAGCGTGACGCAGGGCGCATCGAGGCGGTGACGCAGCTGCGTTATGGGCCGTTGGTGATCGATGAGACGCGCGGGCGGCCGGCGGATGGGGAAGCGGCGGCGAAGTTGCTCGCGGCGAAGGCGAAGGAGCAGTTACATCGCTTTATCGATCCGGATGACTTAGCGGAGTTACAGGCGCGGTTGGCGTTTGCGGGGATGGAAGCGCGACCGGTGGAAGAGGCGATTGCGGAGTTGGCGCAAGGGTTAGTGAGCTTTGGGGAGTTGGAAGCGATGACGCGCGAGGGCGGTCTGGTGCGGGCGATGGTGCCGGATGCTAGTCGACTGGAGCGGGCGGCGCCCACGCGGGTGACGCTGCCGACCGGGCGGCAGGCGAAGATCCGCTATGTGGCCGGGCAGACGCCGTGGGTGGCATCGCGCCTGCAGGACTTCTTCGGATTGCGCGAGACGCCGCGGGTGGGGCAAACGAACTTAGTGGTGCACTTACTCGCGCCGAATCAGCGGCCCGTACAGGTGACGCAGGACTTAGCGGGCTTTTGGGTGCGGCATTATCCGGAGATCCGGCGCGAGTTATCGCGGCGGTATCCGCGGCACTCGTGGCCGGAGGATCCGCTGGGCAGTGAAGCCGTGCAAGTGGGCAAGCGCTAAGCGAGAATCTCCCGGATGACTTCGCCGGAAACGTCGGTGAGTCGCATGTTGCGGCCGTTGTAGTAGTAAGTGAGCTTGGTGTGATCCAGTCCGGAGAGGTGGAGGATGGTGGCGTGCAGGTCGTTGATGGACTTGCGATTCTCCACGGCACGGAGGCCGAACTCATCGGTGGCGCCGACGGTGGTGCCACCTTTGATGCCACCACCGCCGAGCCAAAGGGTGAAACCGTAGGGGTTGTGGTCGCGCCCGTCGAGGCGCTGGGAGATTGGCAGGCGGCCGAACTCACCGTGCCAGATGACGAGGGTGGAGTCCCAGAGGCCGCGCGATTTGAGGTCGGTGATCAGGCCGGCGATGGGGAGGTCGGTCTCGCCGCAGTGCATTTCGTGATTGGCCTTGATGTCCCAGTGCGCGTCCCAGCTTTCCTGGAAGTTGCCGCCACCGGAATAGAGTTGGACGAAGCGAACGCCGCGTTCGACCAGGCGGCGGGCCATGAGGCACTGGCGACCGAAGTATTGCGTGGGATGTCCGTCGACGCCGTAGAGTTTACGGGTGGCCGCCGACTCACTGCCTAGGTCGACAGCTTCGGGGGCGCTGACCTGCATGCGATAGGCGAGTTCGTAAGTGTTGATACGGGCGGAAAGCTCGTTCTCTTCGGGATAGTGCGAGAGGTGTTCCTGATTGAGTTTGCCGAGTAAGTCGAGCCAGCGGCGCTGACGCTCGCGCGAAGTGTCGCCGCGGGGCTTGAGGTCGACGATGGGGTCGCCGGTGGAGCGGAACTGGGTGCCCTGGTAAGCGGCGGGCATGTAGCCGTTGTTCCAATTGGGGGCGCCGCCGATGGGGCCACCGCGATGGTCCGTGAAGACGATGAAGGCGGGCAGGTTCTGATTTTCGGTGCCTAAGCCGTAAGTGAGCCAGGAGCCCATGGAGGGGTGGCCGAGTAAGATGGAGCCGGTGTTCATCTGGAACAGGGCGGGGGCGTGATCGTTCGAGGTGGTGTACATCGAACGGATGAAGGCGAGGCTATCGACGTGCTGGGCGACGTGGGGGAAGAGCGTGGAGACGTCCATGCCGCTTTGCCCGTACTTTTTGAAGGTCCACGGCGAGCCCATGATGGCGCCGGGAGTGCCTTGCGAAGGCTTGAGGTCTTTATCGGGGAGCGCTTCGCCTTGACGCTGCTGGAGCAGGGGCTTGGGGTCAAAGGTGTCGATGTGGCTGACGCCGCCATAGCAAAAGATCGAGATGATGCTTTTGATCTTGGCGGGGAAGTGCGGCTGACGGAGCGCGAGCGGGTTATTCTCCGCCTGGAGTAAGTTGGCCAGCGCCAGCGAACCGATGCCGCCGCCGCAGCGTTGAAAGAGTTCCCGACGAGACCAGTAACGTGCCATAGGTTAGGGGATGTAAGCGAATTCGTTCAGATTGAAGACGGTTTGGCAGAAATCCACCAAGCCGGTGGGGTTGTTGCGCATGAAGCTGAGAGCGGTGTCGGCTTCCTTGGGCGAAGGGTTGCGACCGAGCGCGAGTTGAAAGGCGCGCCTGACTTGTGCGGCCGGGTCCGAACCGGCTTCGCGTTCGAGCCGTTCGGCGAACTTACGGGACTGGACGTCCATGAATGAGCCATTCATCATGATGAGGGCCTGGATGGAGGTGGTGGAGCGATTGCGGCGAGAGCAGGAGGCGACGGTGTCGGGCTTGTCGTAGACGTCGAGCATGGGCACCGGGATGGTGCGCTTGGTGAAGACGTAGATGCCGCGGCGCCAAGTGGAAGGATCGCTATCGGACTTGCCGGGCCACTTACGACCGGAGCTACCTTGCCAGAGGGCGGGATCAATGTAGGGGTACATGCCGGGGCCGCCCAGCGTAGGATCGAGCGTGCCGGCGGTGGCGAGGATTGAGTCGCGGACGATTTCGGCTTCGAGGCGACGGGGGCGCAACTCGCTCTGGTAGTAGCGCGAAGTCATGATGGTGCGGTGAAGGTTCTTGAGGCTCCAGCCGTTTTGCATGAACTCAGTGGCAAGCCAATCGAGTAACTCCTGTTTTCTGACGCCGCTGCCACTCTTGCCGAAGTTACTCGGCGTGTCGACGAAGGCTTCGCCGAAGTGCTGGAGGAAGATGCGATTGACGAAGACGCGCGCGGTGAGCGGGTTCTCCGGAGAGGCGATCCAAGCGGCGAGCGTGGAGCGGAGATTCGTTTTCTCGAAAGCGACCGGCTGGAGCGCGGCGGCGCCGATGACGCCGGGCTGATAATTCGGCGAATACTTTTTGCCGTTCTTGATGCCGAGGGCCGCGGCGTAATCCGGCGGTCGCTGCTTATCAATGGCTTCGACGGCCGCGACCAACTCTTTGTGCTTCGCTTTTTCGGCGGGCGAGAGCTGCTTGAGGACGTCCTCGTCGGAGATCTTCAAGGTGACTTCGACCTGCTTGGCACTGAGGACCTGGCCCTCGGTACGTTGCTCGGGCGGCGTGCGCAGGGCGAGTTGCATGTACTCCGGAAGATTGCGTCGTTTCTCTTCCGTAAGGCGGTCGCGCGTGGGCTTAAGAAAGTCGAGGACAGCTTGCTTGAGCGGCTTCTGGATTTCGTCGAGCCGCTTGTTTTCGGCAACGTTCTTCGCAATGGTCTCCGCGTCGGCGAGCGGGTGGTTGGCGTATTCGGTGTTGTAGAAGACGGCCTGCAGTTGCAGGTAGTCCTTCTGCGGGATGGGGTCGAATTTATGGTCGTGGCAGCGGGCACAGCCGACAGTGAGACCGAGGAAGGCGCCGCTGGTGGTGGAGATGAGATCGTCGAGCTCATCCAGGCGAGTTTGTTCCGTGCGGATATTGGCTTCGACGCCGTGGCGCAAATAGCCGGTGGCGATCAACTGGTCGGCGGTGGGCTGAGGGAACTCGTCGCCGGCGAGTTGTTCACGAATGAATTGGGTGTACGGCTTGTCGTCGTTCAAGGATCTGACGACGTAGTCGCGGAAGCGCCAGGCGGTGGGACGGTCGCGGTCAAACTCGTAGCCGGCGGAATCCGCGTACCGGACTAAGTCCAGCCAGTGGCGAGCCCAGCGTTCGCCGTAGTGAGGCGAGGCGAGTAACTCGTCGATGAGCTTGGGCCAGGCGTCGGCGCGGGTGTCGTTGACGAAGCGTTCGACTTGATCAGGGGTGGGAGGCAGGCCGAGTAAGTCGAGATAGGCGCGACGCACGAGGGTGCGTTTGTCGGCAGGCTTCTTCGAGGTGAAGAAGACATCAATGGCGTTGCCACCGTAGTTCTTATGGACAGGCGGAACGAAGGCCCAGTACTTGGGGGCCGGTTGTTTGGCGAGCGCGAGATCCGGGGCGCCGGCATCGATCCAGCGTTTGACGGCGGTGACGTCCTCGGCACTGAGGTTGCCGGAGGGCGGCATGAGCGGCTTCTGCGCGCCGGAGATGACGCCATAGAGAAGGCTTTGAGTGCTTTGACCGGGTACGAGCGCCGCACCACGGCGACCGCCTTTCATCGCGGCGTCACGGCTGCGAAGGTCGAGGCCGGACATGGCGGACTGGCCGTGGCAGCCGGTGCAATTCTTCTGAATGACGCGGGCGGCAGCGGCGGCGACGTCGTCCTGAGCAACGGAAGTCAGCAGGAGCAGAGCAGCAATCATGCGTTCAATCCCGCGAGGACTCCTCGAAGAAAGGCGAGCGACTTGTGCATGCCGGGCAGCGGCTCATCGGCGTTGATCTCGTATTCGAGCATGACGTTGCCCTGGTAGTTCATTTTCTTCATCTGACGGAGCATGCCGGCGATGGGGAGGATGCCATCACCGACGGCGCATTGGCTGTTGCGGTCGGTGGCGACTTTGAGGTCCTTGATGTGGAAGTCGAGGAGGCGGGAGCCGGAGAGGGCAACGGACTCGACGAGGTCGTGGCCGGTGCGGACTTCGTGGCCGATGTCGATGCAGACGCCGAGGCGGGGATCCATGTTCTTGATGGCTTGGAGAGCGTCGCGGCAACTGGGGAAATGTTTATCTTCGGGGCCGTGATTGTGAATGGCGGCCTTGATGTTGTACTCCTTCACGAAGCGCTCGATGATGGGCAGAGTTTTGAGCGAAGGGCCGATGATGATCATCGGCATGCCCGCTTCTTTGGCGTACTGGAAATGGAAGCGAATGTCGGCTTCGTCTTCCTTCAAGAGATAAATGACGCCGCCGCTGGTGACTTCGAGGCCAGCCGCTTTGAACTGCTGGCTGGCTTTCTCGCGCTCTTCGGAGGTGCTCTTGAAGGGCAGGTGCATCTCTTTGACGCTGAGATACCGGACGCCGAGTTGCTTGACACCGCGAATCATGGCGCCGCGCTGGAACTCGCGGAAGGAATAGCTGGCGATGCCCAGCTTCAATTCGGGGACGCCGCGGGGAGTGTCGGCCGGGGCGGCCGCCAGCGCGAGGGGCGTAGCCAAAGCAGACTGGAGGAGCGAGCGACGGGAGGGCATCGCCCCGATTTTATCACCCGGGAGAATCGAGTTCGGGGTGCTGACGAGCCCAGGCGAGGTACTCGGCGATGGTGTAGAAGGTGCGGTGTTTGTAGAGGCGCCCGGCGTCTTCCACGGGGTGGGTCCAGTTGTAGGTCCAGGAGTCGCCGGTGTCGCGCATCCAGCGGGCGAGACGGCGATCGAGCTTGGCTTGGAGAGCAGAGGAGGCGGGGTCGCCGACGAGGTTGTGGAGTTGGTGGGGGTCTTTCTGCAGGTCGTAGAGGACCCAGGGCCGGTCCTGGTAGCGGGCGTACATGTGGGTGGCGGTCCGGACGCCGCGCCAACCGGCGGCGGTGCCATCGCCGGCATAGGGTCCGAAGATCTGGAAGAAGGCCGAGTCCGGTCCGCGGCCTTTGCCCAAGGCGAGCGGGCCGGAGAGGTCGCGGCCCTGCATGGCGGGCGGGGGCTTGAGGCCGGCGAGGCCAAGGAGGGTGGGGGCGAAGTCGACGTGGGTGAAGAAGACATCGCTGCGGGTGCCGGGTTTAACGCGGCCGGGCCAGCGGAGGATGCCGGGGACGCGGATGGACTCCTCCCATGGCTTGCGTTTGAGGCGCTCACCTTGGGAGCCGAGCATGTCGCCGTGGTCACTCGAGTAGAGGACGATGGTGTTCTCGCGGAGGCCGAGTTCATCGAGCTTGGCCATGAGTCGGCCGACTTGGTCATCGAGGGCGGTGACCATGCCGTAGTACTCGGCGATGTCCTGGGGCTTGGGTTGGTTGGCGGGCGCGGAGTAATTGACGCGCATGGTGAGCTTGGCGGGGTCGTAACGTTGGGTGTAAGTGGCGGGGGCTTTGTACGGATCGTGAGGCGGGCCCCATTGGATGGTGAGGTAGAAGGGGCGCTGGTCGGTACGGGATTGCTCGAGAAACTCGAGGCCTAAGTCGGCCCAGCCTTCGGCTTCGAACTTACCGAGCTTGGTGGGTTGGTTGGTGTCGCGGAAGTAATGGTTGTCGAAGTGGCGGTGGCTACATTGGTGGGCGGCCCAGAACTCGTAGCCGTGGCGGCGCGGACCGGGCGGGACGAAGCCGGGTTCGCGGGGGCCGCCATCGAGATGCCACTTGCCGACGAAGCCGGTGCGGTAGCCGGCGTCCTTGAGGGTTTGAGCGAAGCTGACGGAGCCTTCGCGGAGGCGAAGGTCATTGGCGATCATGCCGTTGCGGTGGCAGTACTGGCCGGTGAGTAGGACGGAGCGGGCGGGACAGCAGACGGGCGTGTTGGCGAAGACGTGATCCAGAATCATGCCTTCGGCGGCGAGCTGGTCGAGGTGGGGCGTGTGGACGTCCGGATTGCCGAGGCAGCGCACGGCGTGATAGCGATGCTGGTCCGGCATGAGGAAGAGAATGTTGGGGCGCGCAGTATCAAACGGCGCGGCGGCGCCGGCAGCCACGAAGCGGCGGCGGGAGAGGGGCATAGCCGAATGCTATCACCCGAGACCGAGGCCGGCTTCGATGGCGTCCATCAGGGTGTGCAGGAGGAACTGGTGCGCTTCCTGGACGCGCGCGGTGGCGGGGTGGGGCACCAGGCAGACATGGTCGGCAAGCGGGAGGGCGGGGCCGCCATCTTTACCGAGGAAGGCGACGGAGGGTAGTCCCTGTTGCCTGGCCGTCTTGAGGGCTTCGACGATATTGGGTGATTGTCCGCTGCTGCTGAAGACGATGAGGACATCACCGGGTTGGCCGAGCGCTTCGAGTTGGCGGGAGAAGACTTCTTCGAAGCGATAGTCGTTGCCGATGCAGCTGAGGGTGGCGCCGTCGGCGGTGAGAGCAATGGCCGGCAGGGCGCGGCGGTTCTTCTTATAGCGGCCGACTAACTCGCCAACTAAGTGTTGGGCTTCGCAGGCGCTGCCGCCGTTGCCGCAGACGAGTAACTTATGGCCGTGACGGAGGGCGGTGAGGCAGGTTTGCGCGGCGGCGTTGAGCTGGGGTTCCAGGGCGTCCAGGGCGGCGAAGAGGTCGCGGGCATCCTGGAGAGTTTGGCGGTAAGGAGTCATAGGGATTTGGCGGGTACTTTTCGGAGCGAGAAATAGAGAATGGCAGCGGCGCAGGGATGCAAGACAGCGGCGAGGGCGAAGGCGGCGCTATAGCCGAACTCGCCGATGACGATGGCGAGGATCTGGGCGAAAAAGGCACCGGCCAGGCTGCCGCACATGCCCATCAGGCCAAAGACGGTTCCCGTGAGGCGATGGGGGAGAATGTCCGAGGCGAGGGCGGCGGTGTTGGTGGACCAGCATTGCGTGAGGAAGGCGACCAGGCAAGTGATCGCGATGACGGTGACGACGGAGGGAGCGAGACCGGCGAGGGCACCGAGAGGGGCGAGGCAACCGACACCGAGCAGTGTGTAAATGCGGGCGCGAGTGGGGGCGAGGCCGCGGCGAATGAGCGCGTCAGAGATGGCGCCGCCACCGATGTTACCGAGGTCGGCGAAGAGAAAGGGAATCCAGCCGTAGAGGCCAACCTCTTTGAGGCTAAGTCCGCGTTCGGTTTGTAAGTAGCCGGGTAACCAGAATAAGTAGAAGTACCAGACGGGGTCACTGAAGAGACGAGGCAAGCAAAGTCCCCAAACGGTGGGGTTGGTGGCGAGTTCGCGCCAGTTGACGGGGGCGGGGGGCGGCTCGGCTTGCAGGATCTGGAGACGTTCCGCGGGGGTGACGGCGGGATGCTCGGAGAGAGGTCGATAGAGCCACCACCACAGGGGCAGCCAGACGAGCCCGAGCGCGCCCGGCACGATGAAAGCGTAACGCCAGCCGAACTGCAGCGTGAGCCAGGCCACGACCGGCGGGGCGAGGATGGCGCCGAGGGCGCTGCCGGAAGAGAAGATACCGGTGGCGACCCCACGCAGGGTCGGCGGGAACCACTCGCCGCAGACTTTGACACCAGCGGGATAAACGCAGGGTTCGCCAATGCCGAGAAGGGCGCGGAACAGCCCGAGTGAGACCGCGCCACGGGCGAAGCCGGTGAGCATGGTGGCGAGGGACCACCAGGCAAGACTGAGGGTGAGGCCGAGGCGGACGCCGAGTAAGTCCATGAGGCGTCCGCCGACGGCGTACATGATGGTGTAAGGGATCAGGAACGCGGTGACGATGTTGGCGTAGTCATGCTCGGTGAGATGTAACTCAGCGCGTAACTGAGGGCTGAGGATCGACAGGGTTTGCCGGTCAATGTAGTTAATGGTGGTGGCGGCGGCCAGCAGGGCGACAATCAGCCATCGGACGCGCGAGTAAGTCATGGATGCAAAAGCGCGCCTTGTTGGGTGAGGCGAGCCTGGAGCGTGACGGTGGGTAAGGCACGAGGGATGCCCGCGATTTCGAGGGACAACGCCGCCATGGTGCCGGCGGCCTGGCCCAAGGCCATGGCGGTGCCGCTGACGCGGGTGGAGCCGTGGGCTTCGTGGGTGGCGGAGATGCAGCGTCCAGCGGTGACAAGGTTATCGAGTCCTTGGACGGTGAGGCAGCGCGCAGGGATGGGGTAGGGCGCGGGCGGATCATCTTTGTGCGGATGCACTCCGACGCGGCCGTCCGCGGGGTGAATGTCGATGGGCCAGGAGCCGAGCGCGATGGAGTCGTCACAGGGTTGGCAGGTGAGGACGTCGTGCGCGGTGATCTGATAGTCGCCCAAGATGCGGCGGGTTTCTCGCACGCCGATCTGAGAGGCGGCAGCGAGCAAATAGGCATCGGCGTACTCGGGCGCAGCCTCTTTGAGCAGCATCAGGATGGACATCATATCGCGGCGGCCCTGGCGCTCGGCGAGGGAGAGGGTTTCGGTCTTGGTGCCGTCGCCGTAGAGGCGCGTGCAGTTCAGGGTGGCTTCGTTGTCGTGAATGCGGATTACCCACGGACCACCGTACTTGGGGGCCCGGCCGGCTTGATGCGCGGCTGTCATGGCGCGGCGGGCGGACTCCTCGAGCTCTTGCCAGTTGACGCCCTTCTTGACACCGCCGAGGCGGAAGTGCATGGACATGGTTTGGAGCAGGGAGTGCTTCTCGTAAGGAGCGCCAGCGAAGGCGGCGAGGTCGCCGTCACCGGAGCAATCGACGTACTGCTTGGCACGGATGCGCCAGAGACCCTCTTTGCCGGCGGCCACGACCGAGATCAAGCGGGCGCCGTCGCGTTCAATGGCGGCGGCGGGCAAGTGATAGAGGATCTCCACGCCGGCCTCTTCGAGCATGAGGTCCGCGGTGAGCTTGAAGCCTTCAGGGTTGAAGTTCGTGCATTCGGGTGGATTGTCGGCCGTAGCTTGTCCGCCGGTGGCAAACATGCGGTCGACTAACTCGCGGCCCACGCCGCCGACGACGAAGCGGCTGTAATCCTGACAGCTGCGAAGTCCGTCGAGGGTGTGGACGAGAGCGCCGACGCAGATGCCGCCGCAGAAGCCGTCCCGTTCGAGGAGGATGGTGCGAGCGCCGTTGCGGGCCGCGGCAATGGCGGCAGTGACTCCGGCGGTGCCGCCGCCGCAGACCAGGACGTCGCACTCGCGTTCGATCGCGATGGGTAAGTTCATTGGGGCTCCTGGCGCTTGTAAGTCTCGTAACTATAGCAGCCGACGGCGGAGGCACCGCCATCGACGGTGAGAATCTGGCCGGTGAGGTAGGCGGACGCGGGTGAGACGAGGAACGCGATCATCTCGGCGACTTCGGCGGGTTCGGCCAGGCGGTTCAGGGGAATGCTGCGGCTGCGCTCGGCATACATGGGTCCGGCGTAGACCTTACGCAATTGCTCGGTGGCGACGGGGCCGGGGGCAACGGCGTTGACGCGGATGCGATGCGACGCCAGTTCGACCGCGAGGACGCGGGTGAAGGAGGAGACGGCGCCTTTGGCCGCGGCGTAGGCACCGGTGCCGTACATCGCCATGGAGGCGGCAATGGAAGAGATATTAACGATGCTGCCGCCTTCGGAGAGCATCGCCTTGGCCGCGGCTTGACAGCAGAGGAAGGTGCCGGTGACGTGTAAGTCAAAGAAGCCTTGCCAGGTGGCTAAGTCGATGTCAAGGAGCGGGGCCATCTTGGCGACGCCCGCGGAGTTGACTAGCGCATCCAGGCGGCCGTAAGTGTCGAGGGCCGTGCGGACGAGTAAGTCGGCGGTGCCGGGCTCGCGGACGTCGGCGGCAACGGCGATGGCCTGGGGCAGGGCGGCGGCGACTTCCTGAAGAGCGTCGGCGGAGCGGCCGTTGAGGACGAGGGCGTAACCGTCCTGGGCGAGCCGCAGGGCGGTGGCTTTGCCGATGCCGCGCGCGGCGCCGGTGATGATGGCTACTTTACTCATGCTGATGCCTCCGCGGCCTGGTAACAAGCTTGGGCGAGACGAACGTCTTCGCGCGCTTCTTCACCGCTGACTTCGGGCGGGGTGCCGGCGAGCAGGGCTTCGCAGAAGCGGCGGTGCTGATTGTAGGGGTTCTGCGCGTCGTCCCAATCGGGCGGAATACTTTCCGCAGTTTCGAGCGAGCCATCGCCTTTGAATTTGAGGACTTCGCCCTCGAATGGTCCGCCGTCGCCGGTGAACTCGATACGCAGGTTGTCGCGGTAGTGGAAGGAGGCTTTGGTACCGAGAAGAGAAACGTGCTCTTCGAGGCAGCACCAGGAGGTTTGAATTTCGCCGAGGCCGCCGCCGGAGAGACGGTATTGCGCGAGCATGAGGTCGTCGCCTTCGAGTTGGGGGCAGGCGACGTTGGCGTTCATCGCTTGAACGCCGGTGACGCGTTCGCCGGTGAGCCAGCGCATGAGGTGCTGATAGTGGACGCCGAGCTGGATGAAGGAGCCGCCCCCGGTGCGCGTGCGGGAGGCTCGCCAGTTCTGATCGACGCCGCCCCAGGCGAGGCCACCGCGGTGGGCGAGGCGAGCGCTGTAGAGGACCGGCTTACCGAGGTGGCCTTCCTGCACCATGCGGCGTAAGTCGCGAAACAAGGGATGGTCCAGGAGGTTCATGTAGACGCCGAGCGTGGCGCCGGAGCGTTGGCGCGCAGCGAGGATGGCGTCGCATTCTTCGGTGGTGCGAGCCATGGGCTTTTGTAAGAGGACGTGCTTGCCGGCATCCAGGGCGGCGACGGCATGGTCGCGGTGGAGGTGGTTCGGCGTGGAGATGACGACGGCGTCGACATCGTCGCGCAGGACGTCGGCGAAATCCGTGGAGGAGCGGGACGCGCCTAACTCGGCAGCGGCTTGTTGGGCCTCGGCGAGGTTGGCATCAACGGCGGCGACGACGGAGACGCCGGGTAGATTCGAGTAAGTTCGGCGATAGCGGCGGACAACACCACCACAGCCGGCGAATGCGATTCGTAGGGGCATAGTAAGTTAGTTCGGAGTGACTGCCGTGGCGGTGCTGGATTGCGTTTGGCGATTGCCGGCACGGTCCTCGGCGAAGACCTTGTAGTAATAACGGCGGCCCGGCTCAAGGCGATCGTCGATGTGCATCTGCAGGAAGTAGTGGGCGTGATCGAGGACGGCGAGCGGCTGGCGGCCGGCGATGGAGAAGTCAGGGGTATCGCCGCGGTAGAGATGATAGCGGGCGATGTCCGGTTCCTGGTTACTGCGCCAGTAAACCATGAGTTTGTTTTTGGACCGCCGCACGACGCCGAACTCGGAGACGGGCGCGGGCGGGGCAAGGTTGCGGCCGGCAGTTTCGGCATTCACCGCGGCCGAGACGGGGCCCTGGAGATTCGTGGCCGTGACGGGGGCGAGGCGGTAGTAATAGCGGGTTTGATAGTGGAGGCCGCGATCAAGATAGGCGCCGCCGGAGACGCGGGCGACGAGGGTTTGCGAGGTGGGAGGGTCCTGTGGGTCGACGGAGCGGTAGAGGTTGAAGTGGCCGGGGCCGGTCCAGGTGAGGCGCACGGAATCGTCGGAGACAGGGGTGGCTTGAAGCACCGGAGACGTTGAGGGAGCGGTGCCGGAAGTGAAGCGAACCGTGGCGTGGGCGTAGGGTAGGATGCGGACTTTGATCCTGCCGTGGTCGATGGTGAGCGAAGACTGATCGTTCTCGACCAAGTCGCAGAGATAGGCCTGAGCGGCGGACAGGGCGGAGGCATCGACGGTGAACTCGGTGGCGCGGCCTTCGGTTTCGACGAAGCGGGCGATCCAGCCACGGCCGGGCTGTTCGGAGGTCTTGAGGACGCTGAGGTGGACGTTGGGCGCATCGGCGGAGAGGAAGCTCTTGGCGGGCGTGGTGAAGCGGCCGGTGGGATTGGCGGTAAGGGGAATGGCTTCGAGCGGGCTGGAGATGGTCCAGCCGAAGGCCGTGGCCTGGCCGGAATTCCAGTCGCCATCGTGCGAGGTGAGGGAGTAGCCGAGCGTGGCGTTGGTTTCATCGGGGCTCAGGACGAGTAAGCCGGCCATGCGATTGGACCAGGCGTAGCCATAGAGCCAGGGTGTTTTGGGTTGATAGTCGTTGGAGAACTGGTTGTAGCGGATCTCGCCGAAGGAGAAGGTGGCGGCGTTCCACGGGGCGACGGTGATGCCGTGGCGGGCGTTCGAGATATCGACCCAGCGGTTGGCGTGAATATAGTCGTGGGTGCCCCAGCGGAGCTGGTCGAGGTAGGGTCGGATGACGGCGCCGGCAGTCTCGGCACGAAACTGGCCTTGATTGACGGCGAAGGGGAACGAGTAATAGATGTTGTCGCGGTAGCGCTCCTCGTATTTGTCGGTGTAGAGGGCTTTGACGTGTTCGAGGTGATTGACGAAGTCGATGCGCTTGACCTGGTCGTAGAGGATGACAGTCTGACGGATGGCGCCGCCGGTTTTCTCGTCGTCGATCCAGACGTTGAACTCGCCGCGGACGGGTCCCAGGGTAGCTTCGAGCTTGCGGGCGCGGACGGGCGTGTAGTTGAAGCCTTCCTTACTTTCGCGGGCGTTCTTGTGGACGTAGACCATCTGATTGCCGCGATGGGGAGCCTGCGGGTCAAGTAACTCGCGACCGCTGGACTTTTCGAGGATGCTGACGACCGAGCCGGTGGTGGCGTCGAAGCGAACGGTGTAGTGCTGATTCGAGAGCGAGGTGGCGGTGCTCAAGAGGCCGGTGGGTTGCGGCGCGGCCTTGGTGCGATCGATACGGTAGAGCTTGTAGCCGTAGGCCGGCACGTCGGTGGCGAGGAACTCGACTTGGCCGTCGGCGGTGGGCTGGCAAGGGATGCGGCGGCCGGCGGGGTCAACGACGGCGGGGAAGTCGCCTTTGGTTTTGACGATGCCGGTGCGCTGATGGACGAGCGGGTTGAAGACGGCGAGGGTTGCACCGGGGCCGGTGCGGATGTGTTGGCCGAAAGCCGTGGAGGCTTCGCGGAAGGCGCCTTCGGTGGCGTCCAGGGCGCGGCGGGCTTCGTGCTTTTTCACCCAGGCGGCATTGAAGAGCTGCACGTCGCTGGCGAGGGGCTGGGTGGGCCAGCTGTGTTCGTCGTAATCGAAGAAACGCGTGTAAGTGCGGCTGACGAAGCTGGGTTTGAGTAAGTAAGTGGGGTTGAGCGAGGAGGCCAGGGCGGCCAAGCCCTCGACGACGGGAAGCAGGCGGGCGGCGCGGCGCTTCCAGCCTTGAGACTCAGGGTCGATGGTGGCGTAGTCGGCAGAGTAATTATTCAGGTCGCCGGTGAGTTCGGGGAGTTGGGCGCCGTATTGGCGCTCGACGTAAGTGAAGAACTGCGTGGGGCTCGAGATGCGGATGTCGGGATAGGCGTAGCGTTCGTTCCACACCGGCAGGACGCGCGTGTCGAAGCGGGGCGTGTCGTGGTCGATGTATTCGGGGTTGATGAGCGCGTCGTAGGGATAGGGTCCGAGCTCGTTGCCGCCTTCGATGCGCTTGAGCTGTGTGGAGACGTTCTCACTGGCGAGATCGATGAGGTTGCCGTAGCCGCCGCCGGTCTGGCCGTACCAGAAGCTTAGGCCATAGTGCGAGCGCCAGCCGTAGAGAAGGCGGTCGCGGCCATTGGGGGAGTTCCACCAGAAGAGGGCGGGGAGTTTGGTGGAGGCCCAGTTATTGCGGCCTTCGGTGCGCCAGCTCTGGCCCCAGCGGGCGACATACTTGAAGCCGGCTTCGGCGAGCGCCTGGGAGCCGGCCCAGGAGAGGCTGGGGTTGTCGACGATCATGTAGGTCTTGAGATCGAGGCCATAACGATCAAGGGTCTCGCGGCGGGCGGGATAGGTGTGACGGGCGAGTTCTTCGTAGTCCATCCAGTGGGAGTGGACGCCGGAGGGCGCGCCCATGAGGTGCATGTGGCCGGTCTTGAGGTCCTTGTCGACGATGTCGCGCCAGGCGCGTTCGCCGCGCTCTTCGATGTAATTGCGCTGGAAGAGCAGGGTCTCGAGGGTGTAGTGATAGCGCGAATCGGTGGTGCGCTCCAGGTCGGTGACATTTTCGCGCGAGGCACTGAGTTCGCGGGCGAGGTCGATGAAGTTGGCGATGTCGTGCTGCTTGTGGAAGATGAAACCTTCGTAGCCGAGGTCCTCGTGGGAGGACTTGACGACGTGGACTTTCCACTTGCGCTGCGGCTGCCAGGGGCCGCGCCAAGTGACGGTTTGCGGGCCTTTGAGCGTGATTTCAACGGTGGATTCGCGAGCGAGATCGGGAACCAGGACGCGGTGCCTGGAGAGCCCGGGAGGTAGTTGGGCTTTGAGGTCCGGCCCTTTCTCACCGCCGACCACTTGGGCGACGAAGTTCGCTTCCGTGGCGGCTCCATCGTTCAGCACGGTGACGAAGGAGATCTGACGCAGGGGCGTGGCTCGCGGAAACAGGACGGTGGGCTCGACGCTCACAATCCTCATTTGGGCGCAGGAGAGCGCGGCCGCCGCGAGGGCGGTGAGAAGGAGTCGGAAATACATCAGCCTGGTCCTTAGAAGATGAACTTGAGGGCGAGTTGGCCCGTGCGGTTGCCGGTCTTCTGGGTGACCTGTCCGAAGGTGGGTGTGTCGACGGTGGTGCCGGGGCTCGCCCAGAGCGGGTGGTTCAGGAAGTTAAAGAACTCGGCGCGGAACTGAAGGTTGAAGCGTTCGCGGATGACCGTGTTCTTGAAGAAAGAGACGGTCCAGTTGTTGACGCCCTGGCCGCGAAGGTCCGGGGATTGCGGGCCGGTGTTGCCGAAGGTGAACGGGGCCGGCTGCGAGAAGACGCTGGTATCGAACCAGCGCAGCGGGGTGCGCTGATCTTCGGGCAGCAGGGCGGAGCGGCCATTGTTGTTGGGACGCTGACCCGCGCCGAAGCCGATGTTGTTGACCGGTACGGTGATCGAGAGCGGGAGGCCACTTTGGAGGGTGAAGATGCCGTTGGCCTGCCAGCCGCCGACGAACAGGTTGACGAAGCCGGGGGCGGAGTTCAGGAAGCGGCGGCCCTTGCCGATGGGGAGGTCATAGAGGCCGGCGACGGTGAGGCGGTGCGGAATGTCGATGACCGAGATGGAGCGTTCGATGGCCAGGTTGTATTGGTTCTGGATGCCCGTGCTGCGCCAGTAACGTTCGCCGACGTTGCCGATGTTCTTCGACCAGGTGTAGGAGACGAGCGTAGAGAAGCCATTGGCAAAACGGCGCTCCAGCTTGGTTTGGAGCGAGTTGTAGGAGATCTGGCCGGCGGAGACCGTGTTGTACTGCACGTCCGTGAATTGCGGGAAGGGGCGGAGCAACTGGCCGGCACTGAGCGTGGGGTTGGCGAAGGTGCCGCGTTCCACCAGGCCCAGAAAAGGGTTGGGGACTTGGGCGTTGAGCGCCGCGCCGCGCGAGTAGAGCGACGGATCGAGCTGGTTGCCCTGCACGTTGATGTACTGGTTGATACCGCGCGAACCGACGTAGCTGACATCCGCGAGCCAGCCGCCGAATTGATGCTGGAAGCCGGCGTTGAATTGCTGCGTATAAGGGACCACGACGTTGCGCAGTTGGTTCGTGATCGACTGGCCGATCAGGGTGTTGGCGCCGAGCGCGTTGCCGGTGGGCTGATTGAAGCCATCGGGGAAGGGGTTGCTGATGCGGCGTGCGGGGGTGAGGTTGCCATCGGTGGAGGTGAGGAAGGGCGTGTCGCCGTCGTAGCCGAGGGCTCCGAAGGTGGAGGCGCCGAAGCCGGTGCTGACCGAGGGTTGATAGAAGATGCCGTAAGCGGCGCGGAAGACCGTGCGCTGCGAGATCTTGTAAGCCAGGCCGAGACGGGGGCCAAAGTTGTTGCTATCGACGGGATTGCGGTAGCGCGAGGCGATGTCTTTGGCCATATATTGCAGGCCGCCTTTGGCGGAGGCGAGGCGAGCCGTGGCGGCTTGAGTGGCGTCAAGGTCAAAGCTGGTGTTGCGGTTGTAGCGTTCGGTGAAGGGCGTTTCGATGTCGTAACGGAAGCCGGCGTTGATGGTGAGGCGGCTGTTGACGCGCCAATCGTCCTGGATGTAGCCGGCGCCGTAGAAGTACTGCACGGCGATGGAGCCAGGGATGCGGTTGTTGCCGCTGGCCGGGGTGCCGAGCAGGAAGGAGGCGAGGCCCCAGCCGGCGGTGGGACTGGTGGCGAAGGGATTCTGCTGGGTCCAGACGCGATTGAAGGCGAAGGACGGAGTGACGTCCGACGCCTGGATGTCGGCGTAGCGATACATGCGGAAGTCGCCACCGAATTTGATGGTGTGACGACCGGTGACTTTGGTGATGGAGCCTTGCAGGGAGTGCGAGAGGTCACCGCGGCGGAGCAGGTCGCCGTTGGAGCGAGTGCCCAAGCCTTCGTAGTTTTCGATGGAAGTGGGCGGGAAGGTCTTATAGAAGACGGAATTGGCCAGTGAGGAGGGGAAGCCGAGCGTGGTGAGATCGAAGCCGCTCGATTGGGGCAGGCGGCTGAGCAACTGGCGGTTCAGCGAGTAGCGCAAGTCGAGGATCGAGGTGGGGGTGATGGTGTTGGTGTAACCGACGACGGCGTTTTTCGGGTAGACGTAGAGGTTGGAGCCGCCGCCACGGGCGGAGTAAGCGCCGGCGGGGTTGTTGGTGATCAGGCAACTGCCGCAGGAGGGATCGGGGCCGAAGAGGTTGGCGGCGCCGCCGCCTTGCGAGCTTTCGGTGTAGCGGACGAAGAGGCGTTGGCCGTCTTTGATGGCGTAGTCGGTCTTGATGGTCCAGGTGTTCTGGGCGTTCTTGCCGTTGGCGTTCACGAGGTAGTTATTGGAGTTGGTGAACGGGTCGCTGGGGGTGGCGTTGGGGGCGGGGTAGTAGTTCACCATGTTGCGGGACACGGGGTCGAGCCGGCTGGCGGGGATGAGGTTGTTGGGGAAGGGGGTGCGCGTGTAAGTGTTGGCGGCGCCGGGGACGGGGACAGTGGAGTAGGGGTCGTAGACCTGAACCAGGGCGCCGGTGTTGGTGCGGCGTTGGGAGAAGTCACCGGTGCGTTCGAGCGCGGTGGGAACGGTGAGCTGCAAGCGGCTGGGGAGCACGTCCCGGTAGCCTTCGTAGTTGGTGAAGAAGAAGAGCTTGTTGCGGCCGTTGTAGATTTTGGGGATCCAGACGGGGCCGCCGGCGGAGTAGCCGAAGGTGTGGACGTTTAGGAAGTCGCGCGTGCGGCCGTTGCGGTTGTTGATCCAGGAGTTGGAGTTGAGGACGCGGTTCTTCCAGAAGTCGTAGACGGTGCCGTGGAAGTCGTTGGTGCCGGACTTATAGATGGCGTTCAACACGGCGCCACCGGTACGGCCGAACTCGGCGGCGAGGGCGTTGGTTTCGATCTTGAATTCCTGGATGGCATCGATGCTGGGGATGACGGTGGCGGCGCCCATGTTGGCGGTGAGCGCGGTAGCGCCGTCGATCATGAATTCGTTGGTGTTGGTTTGGCCGCCGTTGGAGGACCAGCGTCCGAAGCCGACCGAGCCGGAGGTGGCGGGAGCGGCGCTGGCGCCGAAGTCATTGACGCCGGCGGTGAGGGTGGCGATCTGGAAGAGGTTGCGGTTGGAGGACGGCAGGTCGACGACCTGCTTGTTCTCGATCAGCTGGCTGACGGAGGAGGTGGCCGTTTGGAGTAGGGGCGAGTCTGCTTTGACTTCGACGGATTCGGTGACGGCGCCGGCCTGGAGGGCGACGGGCACTTCCATTTTCTGGCTGGTGTCGAGTTTGAGGTTGGAGCGGGTGAAGCGTTTGAAGCCGGTCATTTCGGCTTCGAGGCGGTACAGGCCCGGGGGCAGGGACGAGATTTCGAAATAGCCCTGGTCGTTGGTGTTGGTGGTGCGGGTGACGTTGGTTTCCGCGGAAATGGCCACGACTTTGACGTTGGGCACCACGGCGCCGGTGGAATCAGAGACGGTGCCGAGGATGGTGCCGGTGAAGGTCTGGGCGAAGGTCAGCGAGGCCAAGAGGGTGGCTTGGGCCAGGGTCGCGACAAGGCGTGAGAGATACTGCATGGATCACTCCTGAAGATGAAGATCGAGTCTCAGCATATGCGCGCATGAACCACTTGTCAACTCGAATGTTGACCATTGGTAAAGATTTGCTAGAATCAGGGACGCGGTGAAAAAGGATCATATTGCCGGAAAAATCAAAGACCTGATCGCCGCAGGCACTTACCCGCGCGGGGCGCTGCTGCCGTCGGAGCGGGTGATGGCGGCCGATCTGGGCGTGTCGCGGCCGACGTTACGCCGGGCGGTGGAAGCACTGGTGAACGAAGGGGTGCTGGAGGCGCAGGCGGGGCGGGGAACGCTGGTGCCCGACGATGACGGGCTGAAGCTGGGCTGGAAGATTATCGCGCTGCTGCTGCCGGACATCACCAATCGCTTCTTCAGTGAAGTGGCCGAGGCCATAGAGTACGCGGCGTTGCAGCGCGGCTATCAGATTCTGTTGTGCAACTCGCGTCATCAGCCGCGGCTCGAGGAGTTTCACATTCGCCAGTTCGTCGAGCGGAAGGTGGATGGCGTGATTGTGGCGCACGATCCGAACCAGGAGATTCCGGCGGCATTTGCGAAGCTGCGGCAAGCGGAGATTCCGACGGTGCTGATGTTCAGCAGTCCGCAGGAGGCCGAGTGCGACAGCGTGGAGTTGAACGATCGCGAGGGCGTGGATCAGGCGTTGCGGTACCTGCAATCGCTTGGGCATCGGCAGATCGGGTTTTGCCGGCCGTTGGCGGATGAGCGTCCGCATCCGCGCGAACTGCACTATCGGGACTTCATGCGGCGGACGGGCGGGGCGGCGAGGGTGGTGAATCTGGTGGACGTGGAGGCGGCGGTGGCCGAAGCTGAGCTCGCGGCGGTATTACAGCAGCCAGAAGGTCCGACGGCGTTCTTAGCCGGGAACGACAACGTGGCGCAGCTTCTGACGAAGTATCTGGGGGCGCTGGGCCTGGCGGTGCCGGGCGATGTGTCGGTGGTGGGGTTCGACAATCTGCGGTTTGTGCAGTATCTGCCGGTGCCGCTGACGACGATCGACCAGCCGAAGCAGGAGATGGGCCGGCGGGCGGCGGAGTTGCTGTTCGAACGGATCGACGCGGGGCCGGCGATGGCCGCTCGGCATGAGGTGTTCACGCCGCACCTGGTGATTCGCGAGTCCTGCGCGGTGGTGAATGCGACGCCGATTCCGCTGCGAGGGCAGAACCGGCGTCTGCTGGCTTAGAACGTGAGGCGGAACTCGAGGTAGACGACGCGCGGCGAGTTGTTCTGCGAGGGCGCGATCTGCCCGAAGTTGGCGCTGGTGACGTTGGGGGCGCCGCCGTTCAACTGGGTGAAGTAGGGGCGATTGAAGGCGTTGATGAAGTCGGCGCGGACCTGGGTTTTGACGCGTTCCTTGATGACGAAGTCCTTCGAGAGGGAGAAGTCGTAGTTGGCGACGCCCATGAAGCGGACATCGGGGAAGCGCGTGGGGAAGTTGCGCAGGGTGAACGGGGCTGGGCCGGCGGTGCGGGGGAAGAGCGACGTATCGAACCAGCGGGTGAGCGAGCGCTGATCAGAGGAGAGCTTGGCGCTGCGGGCTTCGAGCGGCGCGGCGTTGGGGAAGTCGATGGGGAAGCCGGACTGCAGCGTAGCGTTCCAGCCGAGCCGCCAGTTGCCGAGGAAGGCGTTGGCGACGGGGTGCATCTGATTCAGGAGCGAACGGCCCTTGCCGAAGGGGAGTTCGTAGGTGCCGAGGACGGCCAGCTTCTGCGAGACGTCGAAGATCGTAAGGCGCTTCTCGAGGACGGGGTTCAGGATGTCGGCGGCATTCAGGTCCTGCGGATTGAGCGGGAGTAATTGCTCGAGCGTTTTGCCCTTGAAGTAGTTGACCTGCAGGTTGAGGCCTTGAGCGAAGCGCTTCTTGGCGGTGACTTGCAGGGAGTTGTAGTTGGTGGAGCCGGCGGGAACGTCGGTGACGTTGACGGCGGAGTATTGGGGGAAGGCGACCAGGAGGGACTGGCGGGGGATGGTGGCGCCGTTGAGGGCGGAGTTATTGGGCAGGAGTCCGGCGAAGGGGTTGGTGACGCGGTCCGTGTAGTAATTGGCGGCTTTGCCGAGTTCGGAGATCGGGATGGAGTTGAGGTTGCCGCTGATGGGGAGGCCGTTGGTGAAGTTGCCGATGTAGGAAGCGTCCAGGACGATGCCCCAGGGGAGTTCGCGCTGGAGGCCGACGGCGACTTGCTTAGAGAGCGGGATGGGCCGGTTGGTGTAAGCGAAGGCCATGCCGAGGCCGAGGTCCGTGGAGGTGCCGAGGCTGGAGCCGACGGGGCGAAGAATGCCGGTGGGGAAGGGGTTGCTGAGCGAGCCGGTGGGCGTGAGGTTATCGACAGTGGTGATCATCGGCGTGGTGCGGCTGAAGCCGGTGGAGGTGCCGAGGGCCCATTGGCCGAGCGTGTAAGTGCCAAAGCCGCCGCGCAGAACGGTCTTGGAGTTGAGAGCGTAGGCGGCGCCGATGCGGGGCTGGAAGTTGTTGCGATCGGGCTGGAAGGCGTAACGGGCGTCGCCTTCGGCACCGGCGAAGAGCAAGCCGCCGGTGAGGCTGCGGCAAGCGGGGCAGTTCTCAATGCCAGGTTTGCCGGCGACCTGGGTGGCCAGGGGGCTCGGCTGCCCGAACGCGAAGCCGCGGGTGAGTTGGTTGTAGCGCTCGTAGACGGGGCTCTCGTAGTCCCAGCGGACGCCAAGGTTGAGCGTGAGCTTGCGCGTGATCTTCCAATCGTCCTGGAAGAAGAACGAATAGTATTTCGCTCGGTAGGCGGGGGTGATGGGTAGGGTGAGCGAGCCGGTGGTGGGATAGCCCAGGAGGGCGCTAGCGATTTCGTTGCCGGAGAGGGCGTCGGCCTGATTGGGGTTGGCCTGGGTCCAGAGCTTCGTGAAGGCGAAGGTACCGCCGGCGGCGCCGAAGGCGAGGTTGGTGGTGCGGAAGTCGCGCGCTTCGCCGCCGAACTTCATGACATGGTTGGCGATGACTTTGCCCATGTGTCCGGCGAGCGTGTAGGTGTCGTCGCCCTGGACGAAGGGCTGCGCGCCCTGGGACTGGTAGGTGCCCATGGTGATGTTGGGATACTGCGGCCGGGCGAACTGCGAGACCAGGGAGGCGGGCAGACCGAGCGAGGTGGGGTCAAAGCTGGTGGTCTGGTCGTTGCCGGCGAGGTTTTCGAGGCGGGAGAAGCCGGCGCGGACGTTGAAGGTGGTGGAGGCGTTGACGGTGCGGGTCCAATCGAGGGTGAGCGTGCGGCCGCGGCGACCGCGGGGGAGGATGGTGCTGATTTCGGCGGGGTTATTGGTGGGGTAGCGCTGGTCACAGCAGCGGGTCATGTTGGTTTCGCCGTAGCGGCCGAAGAAGGCGTCTTTGTTGCCGAGGCGGATGTCCTGCCGGCCGGTCCATTGCCAGAGCTGGCCGCTGTTGGGGGTGGCAAGGAGGAAGTTGTTGATGCGGCCGGGGCCGTCGCCGGGTCCGGTGGGGTTGGGATAGTAGCTGACGATTTTGGAGCCGACGGGATTGATCTGGTTGGCGGGGATCTGGTTGCCGGGGAAGGGAGTGCGGGTGAAGGCGCCGCCGGTGCCGGCGCGGGTGGAAAGCGGGTCATAGATGGTGACACGCTGGCCGTTGGCGGCGAGGAGGTTGGAGAAGTCGCCGGTCTTCATTTCGGCGAGAGGGGTGGTCCATTGGGTGGTGTAGAGGCTATTGGTGGGGCTGGCGTCGTAGCTCAGCATGAAGAAGAACTTGTTGCGGCCATCGAAGAGCTTGGGGATCCAGATGGGTCCGTTGGCCTGGAAACCGTAGTTGTGATACGTGTTGTCCGGCCGCGCGATGCCGTTGCGGTTGTTGGCCCAACTGTTGGCGCCCAGACGCTGGTCAAAGTAACGATCGAAGACGGCGCCGTGGAAGGAGTTGGTGCCGGACTTGGTGGTGGTGGTGATGATGCCGCCGCCGGTGCGGCCGTACTGGGCGTCGAAGATGTTGGTGAGGACGCGGAACTCCTGGATAGATTCGAGCGCGGGGATCATGATGACCTGGCGATCGCCCTTGGTGGCGCTGGTGCCATCAATGAGGATGTCGGTGTTGGAGTCCGTGCCGGCGACGCCGCTGGCGGCGCCGTTGATGGCGGTGCGAGAGTTGGCGAGGCCGTCGAGGCCGATCTCGGTGGCCTGCGCGGTGGAAGGCTTGTGGACACCGGGCATCGCAAAAGCCAAATTAAAGACGCTGCGACCGGCATTTGGTACGCCAGCGACGAGCTCATTGTCGACAATACCGCCTCGCGAGGCCGTTTCTGTTTCTAATTGCGACATCTGGCCGGTGACGGTGACTTTGTCGCTGAGGTTGCCGAGTTCCAGGTGGATATCGAGCCCGACGCTGCTGCTAATTTGCAGTTCGACATCCTGACGGACGTGTTGCTTAAAGCCGGTGGCTTCGACGGTGACGACGTACTTACCGGGAATCAGGAAAGAAATGGAGTAACGTCCGCTTTCGTTGGAAGCGACTTCGGTGGCGGCGTTGGTTTGGGTATTGACCGCTTTTACTTTGGCGCCGGCAATGGCGGCGCCGGCGGGGTCGGTGATGGTGCCGGTGAGGGTGGAACGGAAGTCTTGTGCGGCGAGGGACAACAACGTGGTGCACAGGAGAAGTAGGCGCATGTTAGACCTCATGAAGAATCGTTAGGACATGCTAGAACGTCGGCGACAGACTGTCAATGTAAATAGACGAAAAACGGCCCGCCGGCTTTGAAGCGCCGAGCGGGCCGTGATGAATGCGGGACTAACGCGTAAGGGCAGTGTCCGTCACGGGGACGACGGAGGACTGCGTTTGACGCGCGAGCGCGTTGACGCTGGAGACGCCAAGCCGATCGAAGCTGAGGTGCCAGATGCGCAGACCTTCGAGGAAGCGCTCCCGGGAGGCGCGCATTTCGGGCGTCCACTTCGGACCTTCCTGCCAAGCACCGGGCAGAGCCGTGGCGAGTTGGCCATAGCATTCGTGATAGGTGGTGCCGGTGAGCGTAATGCTGCGCAGGGCCTGGCAGAGGTTGGTGGTTTCCTGCATGCCGAAGCGTTCGTTGTCGAGGTCGCGCCAGAGGTTGTGCGCGTTGCGCTTCTGCCGCACGATGGGGTCGCCGTAAGCGACGACTTCGTGAAGATGTTCAGCGATGCGCACGACGAGGTAGGAAGGCCAGATGTCGTCATAGCGGCCGACGTAGGGGCTCAGGAAGTAAGCCGGCATCACGTCGCGGGCGAGGGCGGTGTTCTGCGAGTTGAAAGGCGACCAGGTGCCGGGCTCGAGGCCAAAGCGCTTGGGGAAGCCCGGTTTGCGGCCGGTGACGACCGGCTGACGGTACATGCGCGTGAGGGCGTCAATATCGGGATCGTCGAGCCAGAAGCCGGCGTTGACGGCGACGCGCGTTTCGCGGACGGCGGTGGTGGTGAAGTCCTGGTGCTCGTTCCAGCGCTGTTCCATCGGATAGCCACGGTGATAGAAGGGGGCGCCGGACTGTTCGCTCAAGCCGGCGCAGACGTTGTACCAGCCGGACGTGGATTCGACCAGCGGCAAGGTAGCGCGCGTGCCGGCGAGGGCGTGGGCGCCGACGAAGTCCTGGTTCGAGAGGAAATTATCGTCGTCGATGGTGATGATGAGGTCGGCGCCGTCGGCCCAGGCTTTGATCAAGCCCACGTTGCGGCGCTGGATGGAGTCGACGGGTAAGTGCTCCCATAGCTCGGGTAACTCGGCGAGATAGCTTTTCTGTTCGGCTAAGTCGAGATACTCGCAGGGTAAGTATTGACGAGTGACATCGTCGCAGCAGTCGCGAGCCCCGGTGGGCGTTTTGCGATCGCCGATGACGATGAAATTGACGTCGGTGTGGCCGTAGTCGCGAGCGTTGCGCGCGTACTTGGCCAGCATGACGGGGACGTTGATGGTAGTCGTGACGATCGTCGTCTTCATGAGTTACTCCGGTTGACGCAAAAGCGCCGAGGTGGATCCAAAACGCACGCGCAGGGCGATGCGGAAATACAGAAAGTTACGCCAGAAAGGATTGTGCGAGACGCCTTCGGTACGCGCTTTCCAGACGGTGGGGATTTCGCAGGCACGGGCGCCGAGCCGCAAGGGCTTGATCATGGTTTCGAGCAGGAAGGGGTGGCGGAGCTCTTCCCACTTGATGCGAGTGCACCACTCACGCTTAAAGATGCGGAAGCCGAAGGTCATGTCGGTGAGGTGGGTGCCAAAGAGGGCGGACATGGTGCGCTGGAAGACCCAGTTGCAGACGAACTTGATGGGGTTGTAGCCTTCCCAGTCGCGCGCGTCATGCCAGCGGGTGGTGGTGACGATGTCCCAGCCTTCCCGGGCTTTGGCGATCATGTCTTTGACGCAGTGCGGGTCGGTTTCGAGGTCCGAGGCCATCATGATCACGTGCGTGCCGCGCGCCCACTCGAAGGCATCCTGCATGGCGCCGCCGAGGAAGGGACGCTTTTGCTCATAGTGGGTGACCAGCCCGGGGTAGGCACGAACGATCTCTTCGACCGCACGGCGCGACTCAGGCAGGGTCACTCTGCCGGTGATGATCAGGATTTCGTCGAGCTGATTCTCGGCGAGGAGGATGCGCATGGTTTCATGCAGCATCTGGACTTCGTCGACCACGGGTAGGATGGCCGTGACGGTCATGGCGCCGGGCGTGGTGGAGGGCTTCTGGGTTAACGGCTGGGCGATCGTCATGGAGTCTCCTGATGCGCGCTCAGGTGTTGGCGCGTGTAGATGGTGTAGTCGCCGAAGCGGCGAAATTCGGTGTACTCGTCGCTGAGCAGGTGCTTGACGTAGCGGCTGGAGGCGGGTTCGCGGTTCCCGTAAGCTTCGTGGAAAAGCCGGTACCAGCGATCGACAACGAGGACGTCGGCGCGTTGACCGCTCCAGCGGCCGAGCCGGGCATCATCGATGAAGCCGGCGAAGCCCGCTCCAAAGGCCATCGACGAAGGGGCGATGATGGAATGGCCCTCGCGAATCTGGTGGCGCATCACTTCGGCGGCCTGGGCATACTCGTGGAGGGGATTCCGCACCACGCGATGAACGACGCCGCCCAACTGCAGGGCCGCGAAGGCGGCGAGATAGAGCGTCGCCCGGCGCCGATCGAGACCATAGAGCAGCCATACCGCGAGCAGCAGGTTCCAGAAGGGGATCGTGTAGATCAGATAGTTCTGGGCCTTGAAGGACATGGCGAAGGTCAGCAGGCCGATCACGGAAAGTGCGAGCGGCCACAACTCGCCCAGATGATTGCGGAGATGACGATGGCGGAAGCACCCGAGGAGGGCCGCGAAGTAGAAGGCCGGGATCAGCAGCATGAACAAGGGCATCGGATAGGCCCAGATCGGATAGCCGCCGTAGTGGCCCCAATAGCGCAGGCCGAGTTCCAGACCGAGGTTCATCCAGGGCTGAAAGAGGAATTTGAACCGGCTGGCCTCGCCGGCGTTCGCGAAGAACTGAGCGCGGAAGTCGACGGGGCTTTCCTGGATGTACAAGCCCCAAGCCGCGGCGAGCAAGAGGTAGGGAACAATGGAGAGGGCCAGCAATGACCAGCGGAAACGATGCCGGTCCAGCCGGCAAAAAAGATAGATCCAGCCCACGCCCATCAACGCGGCGTTGGGATGACAGAAGCAGGCCAGGGCGAGCAGGGTGTGGCTGGCGAGAATGGCCTGGGCGAAATGCTGCTCGCGCCACGCCAGATAGACGGTCCAACTGAGGAGCGACAGGGCGATCACCATGGTCTCCATGCGGACGTCAGTGGAGGCGAACAGGAAGGTAAAGTCGATGGCCATCAGTCCGGTAAACAGGAGGGTGAGGCGACGGTCGTGAGTGAGTTGGAGGACCAACCAGGCGCCAACGGCCAGTCCGGCGAGTCCCCAGAGGGTGGCGTAAGAACGCATGGCGGCGAGGCTGTTGCCGAAGACTTTGAGCCAGCCGGCGAGAGTGACGAGGTAGACCGGGGGGACGATATAGGTGCGCTCCTGGATGCCGCGGAGGTAGGCGTTCAGGTAGTGGCCAGACGGCTCCTGAAGGCTCGATCCCATGTGGCCGTGATTGGCCAAGTTATAGGCAGCATTGGCAAACCAGCCCTCATCGCACCAGGGAGCTTTGGTGGCAGCCAGGATGAACGCCAGGCACACGAAGAGTGCACCGGCGAGATAGGCAAACCAACGGTTTTCGAGCAGGGCCATGTAGACAGGAACCGATGTAGAACGAACCGACACGGGGTAATCGGTCGCCTCAGACCGGGACTTTAGTCGGGGGAGGCTAAGTCGATCAAATCAGGGATTGAACTTCGGTTTGGCGGCCTGCGTCGTACACTTGAGAAGACCATGAAGCTGACCTCGCTTGCCAAGGCTGGGGGCTGTGCCAGCAAGCTCGCGCCGGGCGTATTGAACCAGGTGCTGAGCCGCATTCCCCGGCTCGCCAATGAGAACGTGCTGGTAGGGTTCGATACCTCCGATGACGCGGGGGTGTACCAACTGACGCCGGAGTTGGCGCTGGTGCAGACGGTGGATTTTTTTACTCCTATCGTGGATGACCCTTATACCTTTGGGGCAATCGCGGCGGCGAATGCGCTGTCGGACGTCTGGGCGATGGGGGGGACGCCGCTTTCGGCGCTTTCGATTCTCGCCTATCCGGAGAAGGGCAGCCTCGACGATCTCGAGGGGATTCTGCGCGGGGGCGGCGAGAAGCTGCAGGAGGCGGGGTGCGTGCTGCTGGGGGGCCACAGCGTGCGCGACGAAGAGGTGAAGTTCGGCTACGCGATCACCGGCACCATCCATCCGGCGAAGGTGAAGGCGAATGCCGGGGCGCAGGTGGGCGACGCGCTCGTGTTTACCAAGGCTCTCGGCACGGGGGTGATCACCACAGCGCTGAAGCGGGGTATCGCGAAGGACGAGCATGTCGACGCGGCGATCCGCAGCATGCTGACGCTGAACCGGGCGGCGGCCGAGGCGCTGCAGACGGTGGACGCGCATGGGGTGACGGACGTGACCGGGTTCGGGTTGATGGGTCATGGGCGGGAGATGGCGAAGGGGAGCGGGGTGACGCTGGAGATCGAGTGGCGGGCACTGGAGTTTCTGCCGGGGGCGATCGAGTATGCGAAGGCGGGGGCGCTCTCGGGGGGCCTCAAGAACAATCGCGACTTCGCCGAGTGCACGGTGACGATGGCGGAAGATGTGCCCGAGGAAATCGCCCATCTTCTCTATGACCCGCAAACCAGCGGGGGGCTGCTGATTTCGATGCCGGAGAAAGATGCGGCGAGATTTCCGATTGGCCGGCGCATCGGGCGGGTACTGCCCAGAGGAGAACATTCGATTTGCGTGAAGTAAATCCGATCATTGTGGCGCTGGACGTGGAAACGGCCGCGCAGGCGCGGGAGATGGTGCAGCGGCTGGGCGACGAGGCCGGCTTCTACAAAGTGGGGATGGAGCTTTATGCCGCGGCGGGGATGGAGTTCGTGCGCGAACTGCTGGGGGCGGGAAAGCAGGTGTTTCTCGACCTGAAGTTCTACGATATTGGCGAGACCGTGAAGCGGGCGGTGGCGCAGGTGGCCAAGGTGGAGGGGATTCGTTTTTTGACAGTGCATGCGCATCCGTCAGTGGTGCGGGCGGCGCATGAGGGGAAGGGCGGGTCGGCGTTGCAGATCCTGGCGGTGACGGTGCTGACGAGTTGGACGGAAGCCGATTTGGCAGTGGATGGCCATGGCGGGACGGTGGCGGAGTTGGTGGCGCGGCGGGTGGCGAACGCGCGGGAGTGCGGCGCGGACGGGATCGTGTGCTCGCCGCTGGAGGTGGCGCGGGTGCGCGGCATTGCCGGGCCGGACGCAATTCTGGTGACGCCGGGGGTGCGGTCAGCCGGGGCGGATGCGGGCGATCAGAAACGGGTGGCGACTCCGGAACAGGCGATCGCCGACGGGGCGGACTATCTGGTGATGGGACGGCAGATTACGCGGGCGGCGGATCCGGCGGCGGAAATGCGACGGGTTGTGGTAAGTTTGAGCGCTAAATAGACAGAAGTTATCGATATCGATAACTTTTGTTGATTTGACCCCTCCAATAAAACTTGGTGAACTGAGACAAATCCAGGGCGGCTGGCCACAGCCGCCCCATTCAGTTTTGGGGAAATCATGCGAACGTTACTCTGCCTTGGTGTTACGGCCGTTTTGTCTCTTCATTGTCTGGTGGCCCAGTCGGTCACGTCGTTGACGGGGTTAGTGACCGATCCGACCGGCGCGTCGGTTCCTGGGACGACGCTCACCTTAACCAGCAAGGAAACCAATGCTCAGCGCGGGGCGGTTTCCGACGATGCGGGACGATATCAGTTTCCGGGTTTGACGCCGGGCACGTATCAATTGAAGGCGGTGAAGACGGGTTTCTCCACCGTTTCGATTCAGGATATTCGGCTGCTGGTGAGTACGCCGGCAACGATTAACGTGGCGTTTGAAGCCGTGGGCGCGGTGGCGACGACGGTGGAGGTGGCCGCCGATGCGGTGCTGCTGAATACAGTGGATGCGACGCTGGGCAAGTCCTTCGGAACCAAGCCGATTCTGCAATTGCCTTTTGAAGGACGTAATGTGGCGAAGATCCTTTCGCTGCAAGCAGGCGTGTCCTGGGTGGGCGATACCGATTCGGTAAACGGCGGGGTGAATACGGCGACTGACCGTGGTGGCGTCGTCAATGGCGGGCGCAGCGACCAAAGCAATATCACGCTCGATGGCGTGGATGTGAACGATCAGCAGACGCGCGGCGCGTTCTCGAGCGTGCTGCGGATGACGCTTGATTCGGTGCAGGAGTTCCGGGTGACGACCAGCAATGCGAACGCGGATTCCTCGCGCGGGTCGGGCGCGCAGGTGACGCTGGTGACCAAGAGCGGGACGAACGAAATGCACGGGTCGCTCTATCACTATCTACGGAATAAGGCGGCGAACGCGAATACTTTCTTCAATAATCTGGCGGGTGTGCCGACGCCGAAGTTGAATCGCAATATTTTCGGCGGCAGTCTGGGCGGGGCGATTCCAAATACGAAGAAGAAGCTGTTTTACTTCGGCAACTACGAGGGACGGCGCGATGCGCTGGAGCAGAGCGTGATCCGGACGGTGCCGTCGCTGACGCTGCGGCAGGGGATTACTCGCTACGTGGCGCGCGGCGGGAACGTGGTGAGTGTGAGTCCGGCGGAGTTGGCGAGTCGATTGGGCTATGCGCCGGGCGTGAATCAAAACGTGCTGGCGATGTTCGCTCGATACTATCCGGTACCGAATGATACGACCGCGGGCGACGGCATCAACAGTTCCGGTTTTCGTTTCAATGCGCCGGTGAAGAATAAGTTCGATACGTTCGTCGCGCGCTTCGACTATGTGCTGAACGACAAGCATACGTTCTTTCTGCGCGGGCAACTGCAGGACGATGTGGAGAATGGGACGCCGCAGTTTCCGGGGGCGGCCCCGAACGTGCAGTCGCTGACGAATAGCAAGGGGGCGGCGCTGGGTTGGAACGCGGTGCTGCGGCCGACGTTGATTTCGACGACTCGCTTCGGCCTGACGCGGCAATCGCTGGAGGACGCGGGGATCGGTCAGTATGCGCTGGTGACGTTCCGGACGCTCGACAATCCCGTCGGCCTGACACGTAGCTTCCGGAGAATTAGTCCGACTTACAATCTGACGCAGGATTTTACTTGGACAAAAGGCTCACACTCGGTGGCTTTCGGCGGGAGCTATCGCCGCTTCACGAATGATCGCTTGAGTTACGCAAACTCTTACTTTGCGAGCCAGGTGAACTCGTCGTGGATGTCGGCCAGCGGTGGAATTCTAAGCGCGCCCTTCCTGGATGCGGATAATGCGGCGGTGGGCATCAGCACGGCGGGACGTACGCAATTCAATGACGCGGTGGCGGCGGTGCTGGGTCTGGTGACGCAGGTGACCTCGAATTACAACTACCTGCCCCAGGACGGCAAGGTAACGGCGCTGGCGCCGGGGGCGCCGAATCCGCGTAAGTTCCGGGGCGAAGAGTCTGAGATCTATTTGCAGGACACGTGGAAGGTGTCGCGTGGGCTGACGATCACGGGCGGTCTCCGGTACATGTACTGGCCGGCGATCTACGAAGTGAATGGCGTGCAGACGAGCCCGACGATGCCGTTGAGCGAATGGTTTGACCGGCGCGTGGCGAATGCCAATGCGGGGTTGGGCGGGCAGACGGGCATGGCGCCGATTGGCTACAACCTGGCGAGCGCCTCGGGCGGGCGTCCGTTGTATGACAACTTGCACAACTGGTCGCCCCGCCTGGCCGTGGCATATTCGCCGCAGGGGAACAGCGGCTTGAGTAAGTTCTTCTTTGGCGGTCCGGGGAAGAGCGTGATTCGGGCCGGTTGGGGCATGTACTACGACGTGTTTGGCGCGGGCCTGGTGCGGTCGTTCGACGCGTCGGCGCTGGGACTCTCCACCAGCTTGAATAACTCATCCGGCCGGTTGACGCTGGCGGAGGCGCCGCGCTTCACGGGTTTGAACGATTTGCCGCAGAGTCTGGTGACGGAGCCGCCGCCGGCGACGTTCCCGGTGCTGCAGCCGAATAACTTCGCCATCACCAATTCGCTGGACGATCGCTTGCGGGCTCCGTATGTGATGCGCTGGAATCTTTCGACCTCGCGGGAGTTTCGTGGCGGCTGGACGGTGAGCTTGGCATACGTGGCGAGCGAGGGTCGGCGGACGTTGACCAGCGAAGACCTGGCGACGCCGTTGAACATTCGCGATCCGCAATCGGGTCAGGACTGGTACACCGGTGCGGCGGCGGTGATCAATCAGATGGCCATCAACGGCCGGAAGGAGATCCAACGGAACCTGACGGCTGCCGAGCTCAGTGGCATTCGCCCGGTGCCGTTCTTCGAGAACATGTTCCCGGGGCTGGCGCGCAACGGCCTGACGGCGACGCAAGGCGCGCTGCGGTTGTTCGAGCAGAACTTTCCGGACTCGACCTACGTGCTGGAACTGACGGACCGGCTGCAATCGCCGACGGCGAGCAGGCTGGGTCAGTACGCCTTCTATAGCCCGCAGTTCTCCTACCTGCGGGCGCTGCGTTCGGTGGGGTCGTCGAGCTATCACTCGATGCAGTTCGGGGCGCGCAAGAGCTTCCGCAACGGCGATCAGTTGGACTTCAACTGGACGTGGTCGCATTCGTTCGATATGGGATCCGTGACCGAGAATGACGCTTCGTCGGAGAATCGCGGCATCATCATCAGTCCGTACAACCGGGCGCAGATGCGAGCGTCGTCGGACTTCGATCAGCGACACAATTGGAATGCGAACTACGTTTACAACCTGCCGGTGGGCAAGGGACGGCACTTCCTGGGCAACAGCAGTCGGCTAGTGGATGCTTTCCTGGGCGGGTGGCAATTGGCCGGGCTGATGCGGCTCACCACGGGCCTGAACGTGAGCGTGGGCCACAATCGGACGTGGCCCACCAACTACAACATCACCGGTTGGGCGACGCAGGTGGCGCCGGCCGCGGATGGAACGAATAAGAACGCGCCTCCCTCGGTGGCGGGGCAATCGACCGGGCCGAACGTCTTCCAGAATCCGGCGGCGGCGCTTGATTCGTTCGGCTTCACGTTGCCGGGCGGGATCGGCAATCGCAACAACATCCGTGGGGACGGCGTGGCGAATCTGGATATGAGCCTCGCCAAGAACTTCGCGATGCCCTACAACGAGCAGCATCGGGTGCAGTTCCGTTGGGAGGTCTTCAACGTCACCAACACGACGCGCTTCGATCCGCGCAATATCAACCTCACGCTGGGGAACCGGACGACGTTTGGACGTTATCTGGGGACGTTGCAGCCGTCGCGCGTGATGCAGTTTTCGCTGCGCTACGACTTCTAGACGCGCTGCCAATTAGGCCGGGCGGCGGCTCATCCACTTGCCGACGAACACGACGCCGAGGGCGGTGGCGGCCTGAATGGCGTATTCCACCCAATGGTCGAGGTGGACTTGGGAGGCAAGCCAGGGGTCGGTGAGGATCATCTCCGCGCCCACTTTGCCGAGGATGGCCGCGCCGATCAGCACGATGATCGGGTAGCGCTCCATCAGGCCGGAGAGCCAGTTGCTGGCGAAGACGACGAAGGGAATGGAAAGCGCCAAGCCGAAGACCACGAGCTCGAGATGGCCTTTGGACGCACCGGCGATGGCCAGGATGTTGTCGAGCGACATGGTGAGGTCGGCGACGAGGATCATCCACATGGCTTGCAGCAGCGACGCGGCGGGCTTGCCGCCGCCATGCTGCTCGGAATCCTGAATCAACAACTTGACGGCAATCCAGAGAATCAGCAAGCCGCCGCCCAGCTTAAGCAGGGGGATGGCGAGCATCTTGGTGGCGAAGAAGGTGAGGACGATGCGCAGGACGACGGCACAGCCGGCCCCGGTGATAATGCCGATGCGGCGGTCCCGCGGGGTGAGTTGGCGGACGGCCAGGGCGATCAGCACGGCGTTGTCCCCGGCGAGCAAAATATCGATGAAAACAATGTTCAGCGCGGCGAGGATGAATTCGGTCGAGAGCCAATCGTTCATAAAGTGGCGAGATTTCAGTGTACGCTGCCGGGTGGAGGTTACAATACTCCCATGTTGACGATGCTCACGTTGTTGTTCACGATGGCGGACGAGACAGGCTTTACGCCGCTATTCGACGGGAAGACGTTAAAGGGTTGGCAACTGGTGAACGGGCATGGCTCCGGGTACGTGGTGGAGGGCGGAAGCATCGTGTGCCCCGCCGACGGTGGCGGCAATCTGCTGACGGATCGGGAGTACGACAATTTCATCCTGCGCCTGGAGTACAAGGTGTCGCCCGGGGGCAATAACGGGATCGGCATCCGCACGCCGCTCAATGGCGATGCCGCCTACCTCGGCATGGAGATCCAGGTGCTGGACGATCAGCACGCGCAGTACAAAGGCAAGATCCGGCCGGAGCAGCATACCGGTTCGATCTACGACGTATTCCCCGCGCGCACGGGCTATCAGAAGCCGGCCGGCGAATGGAATGAGGAAGAGATTCACGTGGAAGGCCGGCGCGTGAAGATCACGCTGAACGGCGTGGTGACGCTGGACACGAACCTGGACAACGTGAAGGAAGCGGAAGTGCTGAAGAAGCATCCGGGTTTGGCGCGCAAGAGCGGCTATATCGGCTTCCTGGGTCACAACACTCGCGTGGAGTACCGCAACATCCGCGTGAAGCCGTTGGTGGTGCGATGAAGTATCTCGGGTTCTGCTTGCTGGTTTCCGCGCTGTCGGCGGCGGAGTGGAAGGCCGGGATGGCGCCCGGCAACATCACTCCCGACGGACCGATCTGGATGTCGGGCTATGCGGCGCGTACGCATCCTTCCGACGGAGTGCTGCAGGACATTTGGGTGAAGGCGCTGGCGCTGGAGGACCCGAAGGGTCACAAGGTCGTGTTCATCACCAGCGACCTGATCGGCTTTCCGCGCCGCATGACTGACGCGGTGGCGGCCCAAGCGGCCAAGCAGTATGGCCTGGACCGCGCGCAGATCGTGTTCAACTCGTCGCATACGCATAGTGGCCCGGTGGTGCGTCCGAACCTCGAGACGATGTACGATCTGCCGGCCGAGGAATGGGCGCGGATCGATCGCTACGGGCAGAAGGTGGTGGAGACCATGGTCAGCATCATCGGCATGTCGCTTGGGCGGCTCGCTCCGGCGAAGATCACCTATCACGAAGGCCAGGCGACGTTCGCGGTGAACCGGCGGCAGATTTCGCCTAAGGGCGTGACGATCGGGCACAATCCGACGGGGCCGATCGATCATAGCGTGCCGGTGCTGAAGGTGACCGACCTGAACGGCAAACTGATCGGCGCCATGTTCGGCTATTCCTGCCACAACACGACGCTGACCGCCGAGTTCTACAAGATCGCCGGCGACTATGCGGGCTTTGCACAGGCGGAGTTCGAACGGGCGCATCCGGGCTCGGTGGGCATGTTCCTGATGCTGGGCGGCGGCGATCAGAACCCGATGCCGCGCTCGAAGAACGAGTTGGCCGTCCAGCACGGCCAGGCGCTGTTCAAGGCGACCGAAGACGCGATGGCGAAGCCGGGCGTGCCGGTGGAAGGCGACCTGCGCGTCGCGTTCCAGATGGTGGAACTGCCGCTGGTGGCGCATGCGCGGGAGGACTTCGAGAAGGAACTGAATGACCCGAATAAGTACAAGGTGCGCCGCGCGCGTGATGTGCTGAAGTCGTATGACCGGGGCACACCGGTGCGCAAGGTGGCTTATCCGGTGCAGGCGGTCCGCTTGGGCAAGACGGTGACTTACGTGCCGCTGGGCGGCGAGTTAGTGGTCGACTATGTGCTCAAGACGAAGGCGGCCTTTCCCAAGGAGCGCATCGTGGTGGCGGGTTACTCGAACGATGTGATGTGTTACATCCCGAATCGCCGGATTTTGCAGGAAGGCGGATATGAGGCTTCTGAGAGCATGATTTATTACGGCATGCCGGGTCCGTTCGCGCCGGAGATGGAAGACATGTTACTCGCGAGCATCCGTCGGACGTTGGGCCGGGTTGGTGTGAAACCGTAGATGTTCGGGGCGATTGAAGCCGGCGGCACCAAATTTATTTGTGCCGTGGGTACGGGGCCGGATGACTTGGTGGTGGGGGAGCCGATCCGCACCGGGACGCCGCGCGAAACGATGCAGGAAGTGCTGGCATTTTTCAAGCCGTATCGGCTCGAGGGTGTGGGGATTGCGTCGTTCGGGCCAGTGGATCTGGAGGCGGGTCGCATCCGCCGGACGACGCCGAAGCTGGAATGGCGCGGGTTTCCGTTGCGTCAGGCGGTGGAAGACGGCCTGGGCGCTCCCGCGGTGATCGACACGGACGTGAACGGAGCGGCCTGGGGCGAGTACCGGTTCGGCGGCGCGCCCGATCCGTTCCTCTACCTCACTGTGGGGACGGGCATCGGCGGCGGCGGGGTGGTGAACGGCCGCCTGCTGCATGGCAAGATGCATCCGGAAATGGGCCACTTACTCTTGCGCCGGGCGCCGGGCGATACGTTTCCGGGGCTTTGTCCGTCGCACGCGGATTGTCTCGAAGGAATGGCCAGCGGTGTGGCGATTGCGGCGCGGCGCAAGACGAACGAGCATGAGTACGCGGCGGAGTATCTGGCGATGGGTTTGCTCGCGTTGAGTTACTCGTATTCGCCACTGCGCATCATCCTGGGCGGGGGCGTGATGAAGACGCCGAAACTACGGACGAAGATCGCCAAACGCATGCGCGAATTGAATGCGGGGTATGCGCCATTGCCGGCGATCACGGCGCCGGAGTTAGGCGACCGGGCCGGCGTAATTGGCGCCCTGGCGCTCGCGAGTTACCGGTAAACGATCCACTCGAGCCCGCCGACGGCGGCGCGGCCCGGCATGTTCACTCCAGGGATCTCCTGATAGCGAGCGGACGTCAGGTTGGTGAATTGGACGAACGGACGCAGGCGCCCGGCCGTGCGCGCAAAGTAGACATCCCAGACGGCGTACGGATCACGGCCCAGACGTTCAAGCGCGCCCAGCCGCGTACGAAAGGCGAGTTGCTTCCAGGAAGCCTGCCAGCCGGCCACGGCCTGATGCTGCGCGTAGTTGAAGACATAACGCGATTCGAAGCCAGCGAGCGCGTCGCGTGCGCCATGCAGGCCCGTATAGGCCAGCGTGAGCTCGTGCTGCCGGCGGACTTTGGCGCGCAGCAGAGCTTCCACGCCAGTGAACTCGAGCCGGGCCAGATTGGCGGCGCGCCAGGGTTCCGTGGCGTCGCGGCGAATGAAGTCGATGCCGTTGCGCTCCCGGCGCTGGAAGACGGTGAACTCGGCGCGCCAGGCGTCAGCCGGAATCCAATCGAGGCCGCCTTCAAAGCTCCAGGCGCGCTCCGGGCGCAAGGTGGGCGTGCCGCGCGTGAAGGGATCGCTGTAGAAGAGTTCGGTGTAGGTAGGCAGGCGAAAGGCGCGGCTGGCACTGGCGCGCAGCTTGATCCGCTCCGCGAGCCAGTAACCACCGGCGATGCTGGGAACGAACTCATGATTGCCACTGCCCCAGAGCTCATCGCGGAGGCCGGCAGTGAACGAGAAGCGGCGCAGGGCGCGAACGTCGAGCGCGGCATAGCCCGCGGCCCGGGCGCGCGAATGACGTCCCAGATTATTGCTGTCGATGGTGTCGCCGAAACCTTCGCCGCCATAATGCAGACGGACGTTCGGCGCGAGATTGTCGGCATGGCGGATGAGCCCTTGGAAGCTCTCGACGGCGTGCCGATTGGCGCTATTCGGACTCAGGTAGCGCTGAAAGACGAACAGGTCGGTATGGCGGCGGTAAGAGAAGGCGGCTTGGGTGTTCTCGCCGAAGTTCTGCTGGGCGGCGGCGAACCAGGTTTTGGTGCGCTCCCAGGAATTGGCGTTGCCGTAGAACTGGTCGGCACCGAAGGGCCGGTCGTTGTGGGCGAGCGTGATGGTGGTGCCGGCCAAACGCGAGATGCTGGCGAGCGAGAGATTGCGATAGTCGCGGCCGGGCTGGAAGCCGGTGGAGAAGTCGCGCGAGGCGGCGACCTGCTGCGAGAAGCGATCGGGCCGCAGGTTGATGAGCGCGCGTTCCTGATTGACGCCGAAGTTGCCGGCGGCTGCACGCAGGCGCACCTCGGTGGCTTCGGGCGTGGCGGGAATGAAATTGACGACGCCGCCGACGGCGTCCGAGCCGTAAAGGGTGGAGCCGGAGCCTTTCAGCACTTCGACCTGGGCGAGAGACTCGAGTGGCAAGGGCAGGTCGAAGTTATGGTGGCCGCTTTGCGCGTCGTTGAGGCGCAGGCCGTTCAGCAGCACGAGTGACTGGCCGAAGGTGGCGCCGCGGATGGCGAGGTCGCCCTGAACGGCGTTGCCGGCGCGCTGGCGCAGGTCGACTGACGGGTCAAGCTTGATCAGGTCGGCAATGGTGTTGGAGGTGAGACGGAGCGGCTCCACGGCAATCGCGCGGACGTTGCGTTCGGCTTCTTCTAAAGGGAGGGGGACGTAGTTGCCCGTCACCACGACCTCCTGGGCGAGGGCGAGCAGGATCAGCGAGACCATCTGAAGGCGATGGTCCCATTGCGGGAGCGGGAGCGGCAACCAGGCTTTAGTCCGACATGAAATAATTGAATGACTCAATGAAAATCGATAAATTCCTGGTGGAAAGTCCGGTCTTTGCGGTGGTGAAGGCGGCGCGGCAGATGGAGGCCAACCTCAACCGGACCCTGCGCGAGGAGGGACTGAGCTTCTTCCCGGGCCTGCTGCTGGTAGCGGTGTTCTTTGAGGCGGACGGTCTGGTGAGCCCGTCGCAACTGGCTGCGAGCTTCTCCACCACGCGCGGGAACATCAGCCATAGTTTGAGCGCGCTCGAAGCGCGAGGACTGGTGAAACGGCAGGTGGATGCCGAGGACGCGCGCGTGCTGCGCATCCTGATTCGGCCGGAAGGCCGGCGCGCGGCGATGCGGCTGATGAAGCACTTCAACGCGCTCGAGACGAAGGTAGAAACCGAGATCGGGGCGCGCGAAGTACGTCAGGCGATGACCGTGGTCCGTCGCCTGGAGGCGCTTTCCGGCGAATGAACTATTCGGCGGGTGGGCGCTGCGAGAGCGGGTTGTCCGGATAGTCGGCGGCCAGGCGACGCAGCATCTCCTGCGATTCGGCGGAGCGTCGCGATTGCCGGTAGACCTGCGTGAGAATCAACTGGGCGAACCCCTTCAGGTAGTTGCCACCCAGGGCCGCCTTGCGCAAGTTGGCGATGGCCGCGTCGCGATTGCCTTCGGCCGCTTCCATGCGCATGAAGGGCTTGAGGAAGAACGGCACGCTGGAGACCAGGTAGTCGTTGAAGCCGATGGTGAACCAAGCGTCGGCGAGTTGGGGGTGGCGTCGGGTGAGTTCCAGGGCGTATTGCTGGGCGAGCTTGGCGGAAGTCCAGCTTTGGCGATAGCTCTTTTCGACGAGCGCCAGATAGTCGCGCTCCATGCCGTGGATGATCATGAGCGAGAGCAGAGCGCGGCCATCGTGCGGGTCGCGCGCGAGGCGAGCCTGGGCGCGGCGAGTGGTCTTTTGCGCAGCGTCCTGGAGACGGGTCCACACGGCGGGATCCGGGCGGCCTTGCATTTTGCCGCCGCCGATCTCGGTGCTGAGCAGTTTGAGACGGGCGAGTTCACCGAACAGTTCGGTGCCGGCGAGCGCGGTGTGGGCCAGCGGATCGTCAGGATCCTGATGAATCGACGCTTCGGCCAGTTCGCGCGCGGCGGCGAAATCGAAGCTGTAGATGCGCTCGAAGGCGGCATCGACCGGTGAGGCGGAGAACGCCGCGGGGAGGAAGACGGTTGCCAGGACGCAGGCAGCCGGAAACAGACGGTACAGCATGAGGGGTTGCGGTTTACTTTCCTTCAGCGTGGAGTTGCTTGACGCGCACCAGTTCTTTCTTGAAGAGAGGATTTTCGGGGAACTCGCGGGTGAGTTCATCGAGCAGGCGAACGGTTTGCGGCAGCCGCTTCTCGCGGAGATGAATGAGGCTCAAAAGAATCTTGGCAAAGGGACCGAGGTACCGGCCACCATCGACGACGCGTTCCAGTTTCTTGACGGCGAGCAGTTTGTCCCCCTGGGCATCGTCGAACTTGACGAACCATTTCACGAAGAACGGTAAGCTGCCCAGCAGGTACTCGGTGCTGCCAGTGGTGAGGTAGGCATCGGTGTAGCCGGGATCGACTTTGAGGACCTGCAGCGCCAGACGCTGCGCTTCCTTGGCCATGGTAAGGCTCGAGATTTGGCGCTTCTCGATGAGTGCCGTGTAGTCCATGGCCATGCCGGAGTTGATGGCGAGAGCGAAGAGGGCGTCCGAATCGGTGGGGTTCTGCTTGAGGCGCTGATTGGCGGCCTGTTTGGCGCGATCCATGGCGGCGAAGAAGGAGTTGCGCAAGTTCGGATCCGGTTTCAGACCGCGCTTGTCGGCGATGCGCTTATCGTCGGCGAAGAACTCACCTTCGAGGACTTTCAGGCGGTCGAGCTCGAAGAAAAGATCCGAGGAGGCGCGAAAGGTGTGGCCCATCGGGTCAGTGGGATTTTCGTGGACGTAGCCGTCGAGGATGCGATTGGCGCCGGCGAAGTCGACGTTGTACATGCGGCTGAGAGCGGATTTAACAATTGGATTCGTGCGCGGGCCCGAGATCCGCGCCGAAGATTGGCTCCAGGCTAACGGAATCGTCAGCAACAGAAAGAGGCTAACCAAAAAGACGGTCAAAGTAGTCCCGAGTCCGCGATTCGATTTGAGTCAGTTCCACAGCCAACGGCTGGTCGTGGAGATGATCCGGCGTCCAGCGCGCAACCATGATAGCGAGTTGTTGACCTGCGATGGGCGCGGTGGGAAGGCTACCGGCCGCCTGACCGTCGAGCAGGCGCAAGCCATGGTCGACGGCGCGATAGAGGGTGGCGGCGTCGAGCAGGAACCGGGCGTCGGCGCGTTCCAGGTGGCCCATCTTTTCGACGATATCGATTCGTTCGGGCGTATTCAAGGTTTTGAAGAAAATTCCCGCACCCTTGAGGCGGAGGTACATCAGCGAAAAGTCAATGTCATAGTAGCCGCCGCGGCCGGCCTTTAACGGGTTCTCGCCGCCCTGCTCGCGCTCGATGCGCAGTCGCATCTGCTTGAGCAGCGCACGGGAGCGGACGCTTTGGCCGTAACGGCGGAAGTCGAGTTCCTGAACCTCATTGAGGAAGATCATGGCGTCCTCGGCATTGCCGGCGACGGCGCGCGCCTTCATGTAGGCGATGCCTTCCCAGGCTTCCGAACGGTACTCGAAGTATTCCTTGATCGCCGAAGTGGACTGCACCAGCGGTCCGCTTTCGCCATCCGGACGCAGGCGCGTGTCGACCGAAAGCACCTTGCCGCCGCCCGTGTAGGAGGCAAGCAGTTCGATCAAACGCTCGGCGACACGGGTCCAGAAGACGCTTTCGCCGGCGTCCAAGTCAGGCAGGACAAAGACCAAATCGGCGTCCGAGCCGAGGTCAAACTCTTTCACGCCGAGCCGGCCGAGCGCGATGACCAGCAACTGGTCGAGCGGCATGTAGGACGGGTCCGACGGCGGATGCGTCCCGGCCACCTGCCAGATGGCCATGTGATAGGCGGCGCGGATGACGGCGTCAGCGAGTTGCGAGGTCTGCTCCAGGGTCTTGAAGACCGGCACGGCAAGCGTGAGGCTGGCCACCTGGAGGCGGAACATTTCGCGATGGAAGAACTGGCGCAGGTCCGTGGGCGTGGCCAGTTCAGCGGCGGTTTCGCGATACTCTTCGGCCACTTTGCGCGCGGCGAGGAAGCGGATATCTCGCACGTCCACCAGCCAGGCGGGAGTCCGCGTGAGGTGTTCGCCGAGGAACGGCGAGTTCTCGAAGAGGTCGAGCAGGTGGCTGACAAAGACGGGGTCGGCGTTCAGCCAGCCGAGCCAATCCGGGTTGGCGGCAGCGGCTTCGAGGAAGATCTCGAAGCTGAGGAGATTGCGGCGCGGCCGGCCTTGGCGAAGAGTGCGGGCGAAGTCCGGAGCCGCCGAATCGAGCAGATGAAGCAGGTTCGGCGAAACGGGCGGCGCTTCGGGCGGAGGGGGAAGCGGGTCAGGGAGCGTGCGGCTGAGGGGCGTCGGCGCTTGCGCGAAGGCGCGCGGACGTTGCGCGTGAATAATGCGGTCGTAGAGTGACTGTACTTCAGCGAGATGCTGCTCCACACGGTCCAGCAGCAGCTTCGCGGTGAAGACGGTGCCGGCCTGCGGCGGCGGCATGCGGCGTGCGAGCAGGTCGAGTTCGCGTTCGCTGGTGGGGAGCGTGTGCGTCTGCGCGTCTTCGGCGAACTGCAGGCGATGTTCGAGTGTGCGGAAGAACTGGTAGGCGCCGGAAAGCACCGAGTACTCCGGCACGGAGATCAGTTCCTTGTCGCGCAGGCGCGAGAGCGCCAGCAGCGTGCCGCCGTGGCGGACCCACAGTTCGCGGCCGCCATGCAGGCGCTGCAGACACTGGACCAGGAACTCGATGTCGCGGATGCCGCCGCGTTCGAGCTTGATGTCGAGCCCGGTGCGTTGGCGGGCGCGGTTGCGTTCGGCGATGCGGGCGCGCGATTCGGCCACGGCTTCGACGCTGGCGAAGTCGAGCGTGGTGCGATAGATCATGGGTTCGACGAAGTCGAGGAGCGCGCGGGCGGGTTCGGGCTCGCCGGCGGCGATGCGCGCTTTGATGAGCATCTGCAGTTCCCAGTCGCGCGCACGGCGGCCGTAGTAGGCTTGTGCGCCTTCGAGCGAGATGACCACCTCACCGTGGCGCCCTTCCGGCCGCAAGCGCAGGTCGACGCGGTAGCAGACCCCGGCCGGGGTGTAGTCCGACAGTAACTGCGTCAGGTCGCGGGCGAGCTTGGCGAAGAACTCCTGGTTACTGAGCCGATCGGGACCGTCGGTTTCGCCGGCGCCGGAGTGCAGAAAGCTGAGGTCGATGTCCGACGAGTAGTTCAGTTCACGGCCACCGAGTTTGCCGAGGGCAATCACGGAGAAGCCGGCGGGCGTGCCGTCGGTGAGGCGCGGGATGCCGTGCCGGATGATGAGGCCGGCCTTCACCTGCCGGTAGGCGACGTCGAGAATGGCATCGGCCAGAGCCGAGATCTCGCCGGTAGTCTCGCCCAGGGTGGCCGTGCCTTGCACATCGCGCAGCAGGATGCGGAGCAATTCGCGTCGCCGGAAATTGGCCAAATGGTGACTGATGGGGACGCCGGGCTGTGACGCCAGCAGGACTTCGAGACGGTCCGCGAAGTCTTCGGTAGTGCGGCCGCGGGCGAGGTCGCCATCGGCGAGCATCTGCTCGAGCATCACGGGGGAGCGCAGCACTTCGTCGCCGAGGAAGTTGCTCTGGGTGAACAAGGTCACCAGCGTCTGTAAGGCGAAGGGAGTGTGAGCCAGACGATGGAAGGATTCTTCCTGCTCCATCAGCAGGCGATCGAGCTTGTGCAGGGCGAGGGACGGGTTGGCCGACGCCTGGACGAAGCTATCCAGCCGTTCAAACACGGAAGCCGGCAACGCCTGCCGCAAACGCAACGAGGGCGAGCTTCCTGTGGTGGAATGGCCAAGGATCAGCGCCTCGGCGGAATTAGACGGCGTGGTCAATTAACTCAATTATATCGCCGGTACTGATGAATCCCGGATGAGAAACCCGGCAGTAAAACCCGGCCATCGCCCACGGTCCCGTACCAGGACTCCCGTTTTTCTGATACACCGCGCGCTGGATCCCGGGCCCGTAGACGTCCAGATGGCGGCAGGGCTGGCGCAGCGTCGTGAGCTCGATGACGGCGTCCCCGGCGCGGAAACGCTGCCCGGAGCGCAACTCGCGGCGATCGAGACCAGTGACGGTGAGGTTCTCGCCCATCGCTCCCGGATACACCGGGTAGCCGAGCGCGACGAGTTCGTCGAGCGACCCCTGGGTGACCAGCAGCAGCGCCTTCTCCGGCCCGCCATGATAGCGGCGATTGCGTTGAACGTCGCCGGCCAACCCTGCGGCGGTCGCCTCGCCCTGCAGAATGGGCGTCTTCGGCATCCCGCCTTTTGAGATGTTGAGCTGACAAATCACCCCGCGCACGCCTCTCATTCTGGCATTCTCAGAATGATGAAGATAGTCGTGACGAACGACGATGGGATCGATGCTCCCGGGTTGGCTTCGCTTTTGGAAGTCGCCGAGCATTTTGCGGAAGTGTATGTGGTGGCGCCCGCCGAGGAGCACTCGGCGGGCGGCCATCGGGTGACGGTGGGTGCGCCGATCACGGTGGAGCAATTGAGCCGGACACGGTATCGCGTGCACGGTACGCCGGCAGACTGCGCGCGATTGGCGCTGGTGGAGTTGGTGCCGGACGCGGCGTGGCTGCTTTCGGGCATCAACCAGGGCGGCAATCTGGGCGCCGATGTTTACATGTCGGGGACGGTGGCGGCGGCGCGCGAGGCGGCTTTACTGGGCCGGAGTGCCGTGGCGCTGTCGCATTACGTGAAGCGGGGAAAGCCGGTGGATTGGGCCCTGGCGGAAGCACGGTCCGAGGCGGTGTTGGCCCGGCTGCTGGCCGGTCAGCCCGATCCGGGCCGCTATTGGAACGTAAACCTGCCGCACGTGGAAGGCGAAGTGCCAATCCTCGATTGTCCGCTCGATCCTTCGGCGATGCAGGTGCGCTATCACCGGGAAGAGGGCGCCTATCGCTACGGCGGCAATTATCACGAGCGGCCGCGCCTGGAGGGCACAGACGTGGCGGGTTGTTTCGGTGGCGCGATCACGGTGACCGCGCTCAAACTCTAGCTACTTCACTTTGCCGAGACGGCGATAGTATTCCGCGACGGCTTCGCTATAGCCTTGCGGAATCTTGCCGCTGGTGCCGGTCTTCACCTGGCCGGTGTTCTGCTCTTCCACCTGACGGCGCAGCTGCGTTTCGAGCTGCTCCATGGCCGGGAGCACTTGCGTGCGGATGCGTTCGACGAGTTCGGGATTGCCGGGGAACTTCGACGGGTCGATCTGCTGCATCTGGCGGATGAGCGCTTCCACGTCCTTGGTGAGTTCCTGATTGCCGGGCTGGGCACCCTGCTGGCCGATCGCCTGGCGCAACTGCTGCAAGTCACGCACACCTTCGCGGTAGGTGCGCTCCAGCCCGTTGAGCCCCGGCGCGCCGTTCGGCAACTGCCCCTGCCGGTCGCCGCTGTTCATGGCGCCGAATTCGCCGCGACGGTCACCACCGCCGCCGCCGAAGTCACGCGGACCGCCAAGTCCGCCGCCCTGGCCCATTTGCTGACCGCCGCGACCCTGGCCACCCTGGCCTTGCTGCCCCTGACCCTGGGCTTGGCCTTGTCCCTGCTGGCCCTGCTGACCTTGTCCTTGGCCCTGCGCCTGGCCCTGACCCTGCTGTCCTTGCTGGCCCTGTTGACCCTGTCCGCGTTGGCCGGCTTGTTGACCCTGACCAGGCTGTTGCCCCTGGCCACGCTGGCCCGGCTGCTGACCTTGACCTGGCTGGCCCTGGCCCTGACGCGCCATCTGTTCCATGCGCGTCCGGACGTCTTCGAGGCGATTCAGCGCGCTCTCGATGCCGTCTTTGCCTTGGCCATCCTTGTCATTGCCCGCGCCGGCCGCGGCGGCTTCCTTCACCTTGTCGCGCAGTTGCTCGAGCGCCCGCGTGACGGGCTGCTCGCGCAGCCACATCTGCTCGCGCGTGCCGGGCTGATTGCCGTAGCCGCGGCGCAGATACTCGCTCATGTACTTCATCTTGAGCGACACGTCCTCGGCGTCGAGTTCGCCGAGCGCCTGCCGTAGCTTGTTCGACGCGCCCTTTTTGGTGGACGCCAGTTCGCGAGAGGCATCCTTCAGGTCGCGCTCCAGGCGGTTGTACTCTTCCATCAGCTTGAGTTTTTCCTGCGCCATCTGCTCGTTCTTTTCGCCGTCGATCGGCGTGGAACGAGTGGCGTTGGCTCCCTGACGGCCCTGCATGCCGTAAGTCTGGTTCATGCGATTGGCGAAGTCACGCTGGCGGTCCGAGAGTTCCTGCGAACGCTGCGAGAGCTGGTCGAGCTGCGAAGAGGCGTCCTGCTGACGCATGCCGCGCAGCATGTCGCGCGCTTCGCCGAGACGTTCGGCCGCGCGCCGGGAGTCCGCACTGGACTCGCCGCCGCGGCGCATGTCCTCGGTGGCTCGAGAGAGACGGTCGAGCGCCTGCCGGACGCGAGGATCCACCTGATCCCGCTGGCCGTTCATCCGCGCCTGCTGCTGTTGCTGCATCTGTTGCATGCGCTGCTGGGCGGACTGCTGGCCCGACTGCTGACCGGATTGGCCCGCCTGGCCGGACTGCCCAGCTTGACCCTGTTGGCCCTGCTGACCTTGCTGTCCTTGTTGACCTTGCTGGCCCTGCTGCGACTGGCTCTGTTGCTGCTGGCCGCGCGAGAGCTGCTCCATCTGCCGCTGCAACTGCTCCGCCTCGCGCCGCAGCATTTCCTGCTGCCAACGCTGCTGTGGTGTCAGCTGGTTGCGCTGCGCCTGCTGGGCCAACTCCTGCTGACGGCGGGCGAGCTGTTCCAGGCGCTGCAACGCTTCGTCGACGGCCTTCTGCTTCTGGCCGCCGGACGCCGATTGCTGCCCGGTCTCGTACTGATTCTTTTCCGTGTCGAGTTCGAGGTCGAAGAGGTTCTCGAGATCACGACCGCTACCGCCGCCACCCCCACCGCCACCTTGCCGCCCGAACGACACCTGAATGTCGCGACGGCGAGCTTCGGCGCGCATCAGATATTGCAGCGCCTTCTGCTCGTGGGGCAGGGCATCTTTGAAGCCCTTCACTTTCAACTTGTCTGAAGCCGAGCCCATCTCTGAGGCGGCCGATTCCATCTCCTTCACCAGGGCGGCAAACGCTTCGCCCGCGCCGGTGAGTTCACGGCTCTTCATGCGACGGGCAAGACTGGCGGCCTGGGCCTGCAGCTTGCTCTGCATGTCCGAGAGGAACTTCGCGTTTTCATCCTGCAGCGACTTGTCCTTGGTGCGGACTTCGTTCCAGGTCGCCGCGATGATTTCCTTCTGGCGGCGCGAGATCTCATCGTCCTGTTCCTGTTCGCCCCCGCCGCCACCACCGCCCGCCTGCTGCGACTGCGTGTAGTTGCGTTCGAACGGCTGGGCTTCGATGAAGTACATGTCGGTCTGCGCGGACGAACGGGCGTCCTTCGCGACAGCGTACAAGGAGACGATGTCGCCCGGGATGAGCTTGAAGTCTTCCAGCGTCATCAGGTGCTTGCCGGCCACCGTTTTGGCGCCCTTGGCGTTCAGCAGGTTCAAGGTCTTCTCTTCGCCGCCGTTCACGGCGTAATGCAGTTCCACGGCCTGGAGGCCGAAGTCATCTTCGGCGGTCAATTCGATCGGTACTTCTTCGAGCGGATTGGCTTTCGCGTCGCGCCCGGGCCGCACCAGACGGATGGTGGGCGGCAATTCGGCTTTGGCTTCGATAAAGTAATCTTCCGTGAGGCGGACGGCTTGGCCCTGCTCGATCGCGGCCACATAGTACATGCCTTCGCGTTCGATGGTGACCTTGGCGGTGAGCCAGCCCTTGCCGTTATCCACCAGGTCCATCCGCTTGCCGTCCTGCATCACCAGGACACCGTTCTTGAGCGGCTTGTCGGTCTGCACCTGCACTTCGGCTTCGGTACCGGCGACGGCGCGCAGGTCGCCGCTGGTCTCGTCCACCGATGCGGGCAGGCCGGTCCAGGAGGGATAGCGATAGGCGACGCGCAACTTCTTGACGGCGGGCAGGTCGACGACGGTGAACTTGAACTGCTTCGAGCGCATGCCCGACGCTTCCACAAAGTAATCGACCGACTCAGGCAGATTGGCGAACAGGAACTCATAGCCGCCCATCTGCGCCTGATTGATCATCGGCGCGGATTCCCACTTGGTGGAGCCTTTGTAACGGGCATGGAGCTTCACTTCATTCGCCGTAAAGCCCAGCAGACGCGCCGTCACCGTCTGGTCCGACTTGCGGCGCACCAACTGGTCGCCGGGCGTCACAATGATTTCGTAAAAAGGCTTCGTATCGCCGCGCGGGGTCGCGCCCCACAGCAGGGCGGCGCCATAGCCGAGGTAACCCGGACCGGCGCTGATCAGCCACATCAGCACGCCCACCGCGGCTACGCCGGCCGAGCCGAGCGCGGCGATCCACGGAGTGCGCGAGATTTCCGAAGGCGAGGCATGCTCGGCGACCTTCATCGCGTCCGACGCCACCAGGTCGATGAACGGATTGCCGCTTTCGCGCTGATCGACGCACGTGATCAGCTTCTCTTGAAATTCGGGGAACTTCTGTTCTACGCGCTGTGCCGCGCGACGCCGATTTAAGGCAATCAGCGGGAGGATGACGCCGAAGGTGACGGCGAAGGCGACCGAGAGGAAGAGGAAGAAGCGGGACCAGGAAAGGGCGGGAGCCGCGAATTGGAATGAGTTCGCGATCCACACCAGGGCGACCGTGGCCACCAGGGCGGAGACGCCGGCAATCGCCGCGCCGCGCGCGAGGGCCGAGACCAGTAACCGTTGCTCGATCCGTCTTAGGTATCGCTCCAGTTCGTCCAATGGCCGCATGCGGACCTCCTCTTGATCTAACCAGCTTACTCTGTTAAGCGCCGGGCCGTTCCGTCTTTAAGTACTGGTGCGCGAACAGACTCTCCGCCACGGTTACCCCGAGTAACAGCAGGGCCAACCACCACCAGAAGCTCCAAGGCTTGGATTCTTCGGAACCGCCTGCCGTTTCCGTTCCCGTGTCGGTGCCCATCTTCTGCCAGATGGCGACCGTCTCTTTGGGCAACACCGCCAGGTCGCTTTCGCGTCGATCCGCATTCACTGCCACCAATTCGCGGCCGCTCTGGCGGCCTACTTCCCAGAAGCCTTCACTCGAAAGAGTTAACGTCTGGGCTTTCACCGATTCCTCCAGCGTCAGCGCGCGCTTGCCGCTGGGATCCAAAACTTCCACGCTTACCTGCCGGGCGGACTTGGCTTCGCCGGGTGCGCGTAACTCGAGAAACGAATCGACCACCGCTGAAGACGGCCGCTCGTCGGCGTTGCTCAGATAGAGCGATGTTTGTTCGACGAACGGGACGAAAGAAGGGTTGAGGGGAAAATCGTTGGCGATGTTATCGAAGCTACTGCCGAAATAGAGGATGCGCCCTTCGCCCATTGTTCGCTCAGCCAGCAGCGGCGTTCCTTCGTTCAGCCGAGCCAGAAGGCGCAGGTTCGTGGGATCGATCCGCACGGCCTGGTAGAACTTCACACCCTCCAGCCGATCCGCGCGGGCGATCGCCGGGTGCGTGGCATCGGGCTTCACCACAGTCAGGAAACGCTCGCCAGACCGCGAGGCGTATTTGGACTGCTCGACTTTCGCCTCGAGCACCGGGACCTTTTCCTGACCCGCGATGCCTGGCCCGGCCGTGATCAGCAGGCGGCCACCGGCCGTGACATGGCGCTTCAGGGCATCGACAAACGCTTCCGGCAGGAAGGCCGGATCGTTCAGGACGACGAAGGCAAACTTGCCGGGGTCGACGCCGCCGGTTTGATCGGGCGTCACTTCATCGACGGCGAAGTTGGCCGTGCCCGTCGCCTCGAGCGCGCTCTTGAAGTAAAGAGCGCTCCGTGCCTGGCGCGACTCGCGCACAAAAAGAATGCGACGCGAATCGGCGCGCTCGATCGCAAAACGGAAGACGTCATCGGCGGCCAGCGCGTCGCCGCCTTCGATGCGCACTTCGCCGCGCGACCACCCATAGGGAACTTCGAGCCCGATAAACTCCACCGTCGCCCGACCGTTGGCGGCGACGTCGGCGAGCTTCGCCGCCTGCTGCCGTCCGTTCAGCCAGAGCGAGACCGGCTTCTTGGCGGAGGCCGTTTCGTAACCGCTCACGGTCACCAGAATGCGGGCCAGCTTAGGGTCACCCACCGTACGCGGCGACTTCACACTTTCCACGGCCCAGTTCGCCGTACGCGACGGCGCGATCTCATGAATGACGAGGTTCGTTTGCGGGCCGAGCTTCAAGTCATTGAAGCCGGGCGGCAACGCGGACTTCTGCAGGTCGCTGAAGAAATGCACTTCCACCGGTCGCTTGGCGGCTTCGGCCAGCGAGCGCAGCGTACGCGATAGTTCGCCCAGAGAACCACGACCATCGCCGGGTTCGATGGCGGCGATCGCGCCCAGTAACTCGGGCTTCTCCTGCAGCGCCTGCGTCAGTAACTCCGTGCGGCCGGAAAGAGCGATGACTTGCCCGCGGTCACTCGCGCCGAGCGAGTTGATCACGGTGCGCGCCCCGCTCTTGGCCCGCTCCAGCGCATCGCCCGCGCGCATGGAGAAGGAGCGGTCCACGGCGACGATTACCAACTTGGTGCCCGAGGCAATCGCGGCCGGCGACCGGCGGATGAAGGGATTCGCGAACGCGAGCGCCAACAGCGCCAGCACGGCCAAGCGCAGCGCGAGCAGCAGCAGATACTTCAGCCGACGATGCTTCACCGAGCTTTGCGGCCGCCGTTCGAAGAGCTTAAGGGAACTGAACTTGATGGGCTCGTTGCGATGCTGCTTGAGTAAATGCAGCCAGACGGGCAAGCTTAACGCTGCCAGGCCGGCCAGAAACCATGGTGCAAGAAAGCCCACTTACATTCTCCCCTGACGGCGCGAAAGATACTCGCGCAAGGCCGCATCGAGCGGCTGGTCGGTTTGCACCATCAGATAGTCGAGGCCGGCACCCTGGGCCGCACTCTTCATCGCCGCAATGTGGGCGTCGATCTTCTCGCGATATTCCTTGTGCGCGTATTCGGGCGCCACTTCCAGCTCATCGTCGGTTTCAATGTCGATCATCACCACCGGAGCAGTCAGCTTGGGCCGCACTTCGGCCGGATCGAGTAAGTGGAACAGCACCACTTCGTTGCCCTTCCAACGCAGCGGGGCAATGGTCTTGGCGACCAGTTCCGGATCCTCCCAGAAGTCGGACATCACGGCCACGATGCCGCGCCGGGTGAGGAACTGCTGGAAATGGAAGAAGGGCTTCGCGTAGTCGGTCCGCTTTCCCGGCACAGCTTTCTCGATGGCATGCAGCACGCGGTGCAGATGCCCCTGCCGCCCCGAAGGCGCGACAAATTGCCGCACTTCGTCGTCAAAGACGATCAAGCCCGAGGAGTCGCGTTGCTGGTTCGCGAGGTAGGCGAGCGACGAAGCGAGAAACTTGGCGTAATCGAGCTTGTTGACGGGCAGCGTGGAGTACGACATTGAGGCGCTGGCGTCGATCAGTAAGGTCAGCGCGGTATTGGTTTCGCCGCGATAGCGTTTCAGATAGCAGCGCTCGGTCCGCGCATAGACGTTCCAATCGACATGCCGCAGGTCGTCGCCCGGCGTGTACATGCGATACTCGGCGAACTCCTGGCTGAAGCCGAAGTCTGGTGACCGATGGAGGCCCGAGACGAAGCCCTCCACCACGGTTTTGGCCACGAGGTCCAAGCCGGACAAGCCGGCCAAGGTTGCGGGATCAAGATAGCGCTGCTGCATTAGGCCTTGGGTACAGGCTTGGCGTCCAGTAACTTGCGGATGATGTCGTCGGAGGTCAACTTATCGCTCTCCGCCTGGAAGTTCACCAGGATCCGATGGCGCATGATCGGGACGGCCAGGGCGCGAACGTCGTCGTAAGAAACATGATGGCGGCCATGCATCAGGGCCCGCGCCTTAGCGGCCAGCACCAGGTTCTGAATGCCGCGGACGGAGCAGCCGAAGTTCACATACTTCTTGATAAAGTCGGGCGCCGATTCGTCGGTGGTGCGCGTCGCGCGAATCAATTCCACCGCGTGGCGAGCGACAGGCTCGGCGATCGGTACCATGCGCACCAGCTTCTGAAACTCGAGAATTTCAGCCGCGGTGGTGACGGGCTCAGGAGTCGCTTGCGCCGTTGTGGTGGTGAGGCTGATCACCTTCAACTCGTCGTCAACACTCAGATAGTCGAGGATCGTGTTGAACAGAAAGCGATCGAGCTGCGCTTCGGGTAGCGGATAGGTGCCTTCGAGTTCGATCGGGTTCTGCGTGGCCAAGACGAAGAACGGCGCAGGCAGCTTGTAGTGATTGCCGCGCACCGTACACGTCTTCTCCTGCATCGATTCGAGCAGCGCCGACTGCGTCTTGGGCGGAGTCCGGTTCACTTCGTCCGCCAGCAGGACATTGGCGAAGATCGGCCCTTCGACGAACGTCCAGGAGCGGCGACCCGTCGTCTGATCTTCTTCGATGATGTCGGTGCCGGTGATGTCCGATGGCATCAGGTCAGGCGTGAACTGAATGCGCTTAAAGACCAGGCCGAGAGTTTCGGCCATCGTGCGCACCAACAGCGTTTTCGCCGTGCCGGGCAAACCGGTCAGCAGGCAGTGGCCGCCGACAAAGAGGCTGATCAGCACCTGCTCGATCACCTCGTCCTGCCCGACGATCACGCGCCGGACTTGCGTGACGATTTTCTCGCGGACCTCCTGAAAACGCGCAATGCGCGCTCGCAGATCCTCGGCATCGATGCTCGGTGGAGTAGTGGTTGACATTCAGGCTGGTGGATCCTTCAGTTCTTCTTCTGGGGGGCTGGTCGACCGGGACTGGCCTCTTGTTTAGCCGTTAATTCTAACAGTAACTTCTGGGCCGGCTTAAAGCCCGGAGCGGCTTCGAGAGCCGCCATCACTTCGTCGGTGGCGTCATCGATCCGGCCTACGGATTCAAGCGCTTTGGCCAGGTTGTAGCGGGCCTGCGCCGGGTCCGAGGGCTTCGAAGCGATCACCGCCCGATACTCCCGAATGGCGCCGTTGAAGTTGCGCTCATCGTAGAGCAGGTTGCCAAGCCGGAGGTGCATCTCTTCGTCCAACACGGGCGAGATTAGGTTGATGCGGTCCAGCGTCACCGCGGCGTCTTTCTTTAATCCGGCCGCGGTTTGCCAGGCGGCAAGTTTCTTCAGCGTCTCCGGCATGCGTCCGCCGGTATCGGAGTACTTCTTCAACTCGGCGATGGCCGCCGTCTTGTTGCCTTTGGCTTCATGAGCGTCGGCCAGGAGTTCGTAAGGACTTCCGGTTTCGACATAGTCGGGATAGCGGTCGCGCAAGGCGGGGCCGTCGGCGAGCACCGTGTCCCAATCCTTACGCTGGGCGGCGACGTTGAGCGCCCGCAGCTTCTTGGTCCAATCCTCCAGACTGTCCGCAAGCGGCTTGAAGTCCTTCTCGATGTACGCCAGAAAACGCTTATCGAACTCGGCGGCGTCAATCCCCAGCACCTTCTGAACCACGGCCTCGGTCGGCGTGGCGGTGGAGAATTCTTTCATCAACGCCAGCAGTTTGTCGTGGCCCCAGTTCTCTTCGATGTAATTGCAGACCCGGCCGGCCTGGAAGTAACTCACCACGACTTGGCCGTTGTAACTGGGGCGCACAAAGCCACGCTCCAACTCGGCGATCGGCAGGAGTTTCTTGTCCTTGATGGCCCGCAGCACGAGCATGTCGACGCGGTCACCCCAGTCGGGGGAAGCGGCAGTCTCTTCGTATACCGCCA